>CAVKOU010000027.1:2441-31401 GCA_963658085.1 bacterium | reverse complement strand
TTAGATGCCGGATATATTAAAGGAATAACAGATTTGATTTCGTAGCATACCACTAGTCGAATGTGACCGGTGGTATTTTTATATATATCTTTAAGGAGCCAACATGATAAATGTAGAAATAACAAAGAATAGTATCCACATGTCCGGACATGCTGAACGGAAGGACCAGAACGGCATTGATCGCGCCTGTGCTGCGGTGTCCGCTCTAACATGTAATTTGATCAATTCGCTAGAAGATCTAACTGGGGATGAAATCCAGGCGGATATATATAGTGGAAAGACTGTGATCCAGTGGGAGAAACTGTCAGACGGTGGAAAGCTCTTGATTGATTCGTGGTTCTTAGGACTTACAGATATTAACCAGGAATATAATTGTATTAACTTTAGTAACTAGCATCCGAAAGGGTGCTTTTATTTTGCCCAATACATGAAGGCATTAAAAGCTTTGGTGACTACTCAGATGGAGGGAAGCATGAAGAAACGAATGATTTTACAGCTCTTCGAGGACGGCGGCGGAGCTGGCTCTGATGGACAGGGTGGAAATGCCGGAAATGGTAACGGTGGCCAGAATACCGGAGAAACCGGAAATCAAGGAACATTTAGTTATGCACAGGCTGAAGAAATCGCTACAGCAAGAGCGGAGAGGGCAGAACGTTCCGCGCTGAAGTCTTATTTCCAACAGCAAGGAATGACAGAAGATCAGGTGACGCAAGCAATTAGTGCATACAAGGAACAGCAGAGGAAGAACCAACCAGACGTGGCACAGCTTCAGAAAGATCTTGCGGATTCTAAAAGTGAAGTCCAGCGTATGAAAAATGAGGCTTTTCTTGCGAAAAAAGGCGTAAGAAGTGACGATCTGGATTATGTTTCCTTTAAGATTTCCAAATTAGTAGACGATAAAACAACATTCGAAAAAGCAGCGGAGTTATTTCTTAAGGATAATCCGAGATTTGCCGGAGGTTCCAATGGATACCGAGTATCTACAGGGGCTGGCAACTCAAACGAAGGATCCGGAGGGGATATGAATGCTTCCATTAATGAAAGGATTCGAACTGCAGCAAGACATTAGGAGGAAAATATGGATAAATTTAGAATGAATTTAAGAATTTTTGAGACCGACGCAAATATTATCGATAGAGCCGGTGCAGAGTCTCTTATTCCGACACAGGAAGCGACTGAAATCATCCAGGGAACTATTACACAGAGTGCTGTGCTTTCTCAGGGACGCAAATTAGCAAATATGACAAGCAAGCAGTATAAAATGCCTGTTCTCGATATGTTGCCGATTGCATACTTTGTTAATGGAGACAATGGGCAGAAGCAGACCACGAAACAGCAGTGGGATAAGAAGTTTATTACAGCTGAGGAAATCGCTGTTATTGTACCAATTCCAGAGGCAGTACTTGACGACTCTGAGTATGATATCTGGGCAGAGGTTAAGCCTAGAGTAACAGAGGCATTTGGTAAGGTTATCGACGAAGCTGTGTTATTTGGAGTAAACAAGCCGGACTCTTGGAGAAATGATATCGTATCTACAGCAAATACAGCCGGATCGGTTGTTACATTAGGAGCTACCGACTCCCTTTATGATAAGATCATGGCGGAGGATGGAGTGATTGCTAAGGTAGAGGATTGCGGTTACTTTGTTAACGGACACATGGCAGACATTTCCATGAGAGCTAAATTGAGAGGGTTAAAGGATACAACAGGAGCTCCACTTTTCAAGAGCGATCTCCAGGGCGGAACAACCTACTCGCTGGATGGATCAGCAATGACATTCCCTAACAATGGGTCTTTTGATAAGTCTAAGGCGCTTATGATCTCAGGCGACTTCAGTCAGCTTGTATATTCTATCAGACAGGATATTACTTTTAAGCTGTTCACCGAGGGCGTTGTCCAGAACACAGATGGCACAATTGCTTACAACCTTATGCAGAACGACATGGTGGCACTCAGAGCTACAATGAGACTTGGTTGGGAGATTCCTAATCCAATTAATGCTCTTAAGAAAGACAAAACAAAGAGATGCCCATTCGCTGTACTTAAGTCTGAATAAGGAGGCCCTATGTATTTAGCAACGAAAAACGGGAGCTCTTGCAGAATTCCCGAAAGTAAGGCTGCATACTACGAGAGCATGGGATACAATCTCGAGAACCTAGACGCGAAGGGCAGTAAAGGCTCTTTAAAGGGGAAAAAAACCGTAAAAAAAGAGGACAATACGCAGGAGGACGTGCAGGTTAATGATTAATCTGCACAATGCCTAATATTTGTCAGAAGGGAGTACTTAGATGGAGACTATCACGAGCCCGTATGTAGATTATGAATACTATCAAAATGAGTATGGAGGAATCTGCATTAAAACGGAAAAGGATTTTAAACGTGCTGAGAAATTTGCTGAAGCTTTCGTGAATCAAGTGACGTTCGGAAGAATCTTAAAGCTGTCAGAATTGACCGACTCCATAAAAGAGGCTATTTGCAGTGTGGCGGATTCCGTATCACTTCAATGGAGTAAAAAGGAAAATTCTGTAAAGTCTGAATCGAATGATGGTTATTCAGTCAGCTATGTTGATGCTACAAGCGACACAGCTCTTCGGAAGGAAATGCACGAGACCGTCAATACATACCTAGCAAATACAGGGCTATTGTACAGAGGAGTGGTTGAAAAGTATGACAATAAACAGTGATATCACAATCTTTAATACGCGTATTGGAACCGATCGCAGGGAGCAACTCTATACAACTGTCATTAAGGGAGTGTCGTGGTATGAAACCAAAGGGCAATCAGCCACCGGAACGGTGAGAACATCGAATGCACAGTGTACAGTGCGGATACCGTATACAGCTACGACAGAGAACGACAGGCAGTATGTAATCGAGGAAAAGTACGGGAAACTTTCGGATGAAGAAATAGAAGACTATTGGACTATTCAGAAAGGCGCTTATATTGCTAGGGGACAGTATGGCGATAAGATCACAGACTTAGCGCATTTGCGAAAAGAATGCGAAGGGCTTTATACAATCACTGAGTATGCCGACAATACTGTTAGAGGATCTGACACAACGAAGCATTGGAGGATAGGAGGGGCATAATGGGAGTGAAGATGATCACAGTGCCGCAGGGAACTATCGTTTCGACAAATAGCGGGAATGCTAAACTGACGTGGAATGCAGACTTTGCTACAAAACGAAATGCAAATTTTTCTCAAAAGCAGAAATTTGTCGACTCCGAAGTACTGAGAAGATGTAGTCCCAGAGTCCCGTTCCGGACTGGTATGTTAGAGAAGTCTGGAACGCTAGGGACGACCATCGGAAGCGGAGAAGTGAATTATACAGCTCCGTATGCAGCAAAACAATATTACGACACGGCAGACACAAGATCATACGACGCGAACCGTGGAGCACACTGGTTTGAACGTATGAAGGTGGCAGAAAAGGAAGATATCCTAAACGGTGCAAAAAAGGTCTAATAAGCAGGAGGTGACATGGCGGCGAATAGTATTATTGAGGGTATAACACAGTACTTCTTGGGCTGCCCTCTCTTAAAAGATGGTGCATTCCGTGTGGATGCGCTGGGAGCAGACCCAATAGAGTACACGATAGAAACCGGAATATTTGATCCGGTCATTCAAAGATACGTAGATGGTTCTTCGGAAAGGCAATATCAGTTCCAGTTCGGATCCAGGGAATTCTATAGCATGGATCGACTGCAGAACATAGAGAACAGTACATTTTACGAGGAGCTGGCAGACTGGGTGGAGGAACGGAGCATGGAAGGGAATCTTCCGGAAATGCCGGAAGGTATGATCCCAGAAGAAATTGAAGTTCTTTCGCCCGGGTATATCTACGATGGAACAATGGAAAATGCAAGGTATCAAATTTCCTTACGTTTATTGTATTACAAGGAGGTAAATTAAATGGCAACTAATACAAGAGAAGTAGTACAGAGACATCAGTTTGCAGATTATTTAAATATTGGAACATCTGAGAAACCGAATTGGGTGTTGATGGGTGTTGGATTTACAACACTCGACGAAACATTTGGAGCTGAGAGCGAATCAGAGAAGTATGTGTGTGAACCATCTTCATCTTCCTCTGTGGTTTCCTACACATCCGTATTCGCATTCGAGGCTAGACTTATTAAGAGTCAGGATGCAGTTAATGCATTATACCACGTTGGAAGAAATCATCTTACTGGCAGCGATGCAGAATTTGAATATTGTCGCGTGGAGCTGTGGGATCAGAAACAGAATGGTTCGACAGCGGTAGAAAATACATACGCGGCTAGAAAATTCTTGGTATCTGCAGAAGTCAGCGGAGTATCCGGAGAAAAGAAGCAGAGCATGAGTGGAAATCTTAATGCAGTCGGAGATCCTACAGACGGATACTTTAATACACAGACGAAAGAATTTGAAGCAGCGTAGAAAACGGAGGTAGAGACATATGAGCATGTTGAAAATTTGCAATCAGGAATTAGAACTTGATCTGTTCGACGCGGACACGATGGAAAAATATGAAAGCGCCATGAATAAGGTATTGAAGACTTCCAAAGATTTAAAGGAAGGATCAGGAATGTCCAATGCAGATGGCATCCGTGAAATGTGCGGGATTGTAAAAGAGTTCTTTGACGAATTATTTGGGACAGGTACAGCAGAGAAGCTATTTAAAGGCAAGAACAATTTAGCAATCTGTATGGATGCTTTTGGAATAGTGTCCGCTGAAGCAGGGAAGATGAAAGGCCAAGTAAATTCGATTGTTAACAAATACGATATGAATCGGGCACAAAGAAGGCAGGATGGCAAAAAAAACAAGCATGGTCGTGATAATTCGTGAATCACAATATGCTCATAGATTACCTCCCGGAAACGGTAGAGATCGAAGGCAAGGTATATCCGATAGAAACGAATTTCCGCACCTTCGTCCTGTTTGAGATGATGATGCAAGATCCGGAGCTTTCAGATACAGAAAAAGCAATGAGGGGATTAGAGCTGGTTTATCCGAAAGTTCCGGGAAATCTGAATGCTGCGGTTGACGGGTTGCTGTGGTTCTACTCATGTGGGAAACGGTGGCGAGAGAAAAAAGCCGGATCAACAGAGGAGCCATCAGGAACGCAGATGGTATATTCCTTTGAGTATGATGATGACTACATCTATTCTGCGTTTTTAACGCAATATCACATGGATTTGCAAGACGTGGAATATCTACACTGGTGGAAATTTAAGGCATTACTTCGAACATTATCTTCTGATTTGGAATTTAGTAAGATTATGGAATACCGGAGCATTGATATTAGCTCCGGCATGACGAAAGAACAAAGAGATTTTTACCGCAGAAAGAAAGAACTATATGCATTACCATTATCAGCCGGAGAGGAAGAGAAAGTAGATGCAATAGCAGAAGCCCTTATGAATGGCGGTGACCTGTCGGGGTTGCTATAGGAGGTGACTTGCTATTGAAGAAGTAAAGGACAAAGCGATTCGGGTTGAATGTCCGATGTGCGGTTATAAAATGCCGATGTTCTTTGGAGAATCATCGGAATGCGAGGGTGTGATTGTTTCGTGCAAAGGCAGAAACTGCCATGCCCAATTTGAATTAAAAATAAAAAAAGGAAAACAGATCAAGTAGTGCCATTATGTGCCGATGATCTGACCTAAGAAACGAGGTGAGAACATGAGCTATGATGGTACGTTGAAATTTGATACTAGTATAGATACATCCGGTTTTCAAAGCGGACTAAGCAAACTTTCCGGAATAGCGAGCTCCGCTATCAAGGCAACTACAGCAGTGTTAGGAGCCGCCGCGACTGCGGTGACCGGAATAGGAACGGCTGCTATCAAAGTAGGTTCTGACTTTGAAGAGGGAATGAGCAAGGTCCAGGCGATATCCGGAGCATCTGTGACAGAAATAGAACAGTTGTCTGAGAAGGCAAAGGAGATGGGCGCTAAGACCAAGTTTTCCGCTACTGAAAGCGCTGAGGCATTCCAATACATGGCAATGGCCGGTTGGAAGACTGCGGACATGCTGGATGGTATCGAAGGTATCATGAATTTGGCGGCTGCATCCGGAGAGGATCTTGCAACCACGTCTGATATCGTAACCGATGCATTGACGGCATTCGGTTTATCGGCATCAGATGCAACACATTTTTCCGATGTTCTGGCGCAAGCATCATCAAATTCTAATACAAATGTAGCGATGATGGGCGAAACGTTTAAATATGTCGCGCCAGTGGCCGGAGCATTAGGATTTAATGTCGAGGACTGTGCTACAGCAATTGGATTGATGGCAAACTCCGGTATTAAAGCGAGTCAAGCAGGTACTGCACTGCGGTCAATCCTTAGCCGTATGTCCAATCCGACAGATGACGTTGCAACGGCTATGGATCAATTAGGGATATCGCTGACAAATAGCGATGGCTCAATGAAATCTCTAAAAGAGGTTATGAAAGACTTACGGTCTGGATTTAGCGGATTGACAGAGGCACAAAAAACGCAGATGGCGTCAACTATTGGCGGACAGGAGGCCATGAGTGGACTGCTGGCTATTATAAATACATCTGACTCAGACTATCAGAAGCTAGAAGATGCTATTTATAATGCAGATGGCGCAGCCGAAAAGATGGCTAATACCATGAACGACAACTTGCCCGGAGCGATAACCCTTTGCAAGAGTGCAATGGAATCCGTGGGTATCGCCTTATACGAAGAGGTGCAAGAACCTCTAAAAGAAACGGTTAAAGTTGTCACTGACATGATGGAAGATATGAATGAGGCTATGGCCGAGAACGGCTTCGATGGTCTGATTGTAGCGTTTGGAAACTCCATTGCTGAACTGGCACAGATGGCAGTGGAAGCAGCACCGACACTGATCGATACAGCAGAAGAGCTTGTAACCACATTTATTAATGCTGTTATGGACCACAAGGAAGAATTCGCAACGGCCGGAGCTACATTGGTGTCTGAGCTTGTAACGGCTATCTTGAATCTGTCTGGCGATATGTGGTCTGCAGGAATTTATCTATTTACGGAGTTCCTGCAGGCGTTAAGCGATCATTCGGAAGAAATCGGCGAGTCATTCGGTGAAATGATCGGAAAAATTAGCGATGCTGTCCAAGAAAATATGCCTCTAATCATCCAGGCAGCGAAAGACTTTGTAGCGGGATTCTGCGAGGGTTTAAGCGAAGACTTTCCCGGCGTTGCATCGTTAATTGAAGGATTTCTTGGAGGCTTTATAGATTCTGCTAGCACAATCATTGGAGGGATTGTCGATGTAGTATCTGGGCTATTTGAAGTGATTAATGAGACCGATCCGGCCACACTAGAAGATGTCGGTTATGCAATTGGAGTGATTGCCGGATCTATAGCAGCGTTGAGCGTTGCACAGAGTATCATTGCCCCACTGAGTTCGCTCTTTTCGGTGCTTGGCACATTGACTGGCGGAATTAGTGGGATTGCCGGAGTGATCGGTAGCGTTGTAGAAGGGTTCGCCCTTTGGCAAGGCGGAGCCGGTACTTTATTAGAAGTATTATCGCTAGAATTCCCTGCGGTTGCTGGTGTATTTACAAGCATTGGGACAGCTGTACAAGGTGCTGTTGGATTCTTTACAGAGTTCGGGGCAGTAATAGGCGGTGTGGCATCTGTAGTGGCCGGAGTAGTATTGGCCGTTACGAACTTTGTAGATATGGTACAAAATGGATTCGATGCCATAAACGAGGTATTGATGGTGGTCGGTGTCGCATTGGCTGCGGTAGGAGCTGTGATCTTAGGAGCACCAGCGCTTGTAGCTGCGGCAATTGCCGGAATCGTGGCAGCAGTAGCGACAGCGATAGTGTTAATAAAAGAGCACTGGAACGAGATTGTCGAGTGGTTTACAAATCTCCCGGAGAATTTGGCAGAATTTGGTGCAACCATAGCCGAATGGTTTGCCGGAGTGTTGGAGAATATCGGAGAGTTTATAGAATCTGTGATCCAGTGGTTTAAAGACCTTCCGGGAAATATTATAGAAGCAATAAGTTCTTTGGCTGAAAGCTTTGTCGAGTGGGGGGCGTCGATGTTGGAAACAGCATCAGAAACTGTAGGACAGATTATTGACGCTATTGTACAGTTCTTCACGGATTTGCCCTACAAAATCGGCTATGCGATAGGATTTGTGATTGGCACGCTGGTTGAATGGGGCGCTAATGTAGTCGAATGGATCGCGACGAATGTCCCTCAAATGATAGAGAATATTGTAACATTCTTCTCTGAACTACCGGGTAAGATCTGGGATTGGCTCTGTAATGCGTTTGACAAGCTGAGTGAATGGGGATCAAATGCGATTGATTGGATTGTCACGAATGTTCCTCAAATGATAGAGAACATTGTAACGTTCTTTTCTGAATTGCCTGGTAAAATTTGGGAATGGCTTTGTAATGCCTTTGATAAGATGGGTGAATGGGGTTCTAATCTTATTGATAAGGCAAAGGAAATTGGATCAGACACTCTTGATAACATTGTTTCGTTCTTCAAGGAGCTTCCTGGAAACATTTGGGAATGGTTAACTAATACCGTTCATAAAGTAAAAGAGTGGGGGAGTGATCTTATGAGCGCAGGTAAGAACGCAGCCGGTAAATTGTTCGACGCGGTCATTAATGCTGTAAAAGGCCTGCCGGATGAAATGTTAACCGTTGGCTCTAATATTGTAACTGGTGTATGGAACGGAATCTGTGGCGCGGCAAGCTGGTTCACTGATCAAGTCAGCGAATTCTTTTCAGGAATCGTAGATGGCGTTAAAGATGTTCTTGGCATTCATTCGCCGTCTAAAGTTTTTGCGGATGAAATTGGTAAATGGATCCCGCCTGGAATCGGAGTCGGTATCGAAGCAGAAATGCCGGATCTGTATCAACAGATGGACGATGAAATGGAGACGCTTGGAAAGCGGATGCAAACTGCTGTTAATGTGGAAACCGGAAAGATTGCGGTAGATAAGAAAGTAAGTACACAGTACAAGGTAGAGACCGAAAAACAAGGCGTATTTGAAAACGGAGATACCACTGTGGAAATTAGTGGCGAAACTCACATCCACGTAGATCTGGACGGAAGGGAAGTTGGAAATGCAACGACTCCGATTATTGATGAGAATATGGCAAGACTTGACACGCACAAGAAGAGAGGAGGTTGATCATGTCGGGAATAGGTATAACATTTGGTGAAGCCCATTCGTTCCGCGACTGGGGCTTAAAATTAAAAGGAATTTCCATTGGAATTCCGGTGGCTAAGACTGAATACGTGAGCGTTCCGGGCATGAATGGGGATCTTGATTTGACAGAAACGCAAAACGGTGGTGTCAGATATGAAATGCGAGAGCTTAAATTTACATTCGGAATCAGAAATTGCACGTATGCAAGATGGAGCGCAATTATTGGAAAGATTGCTTCAAGTATTCAGGGCGCAGAAAAACGGATCATCTTAGATACGGATCCTGGATATTATTATGTTGGAAGATGTGCAATTTCTACAGAAAAGTCTAATGACGTAACTGCTGAGATTACTATTACTTGCACTTGCGAGCCATATAAAATTAGTGTCGCGTCGTCAGACGAGCCGTGGAAGTGGGATACCTTCAGTTTTATTGATGGGGTCGCACGAAACACGTCGGATATAACAATTAACGCTGCTACGACGTGGCAAAAGGTTACTCTTGACGGTTTTAATTATAACGAGACGCTGCGGATTGTATCGGACGCCGAAATGACGGTGAAATATAGAAATTCAACCTACTCAATATATGCAGGCGAGAATATCATGTACGAGTTAATGCTATACCAGGGGACAAATGATTTGTACTTCCAGGGGACAGGCAAGGTTACACTGATTCACAGAGGAGGGATGTTGTAGATGTATACAATCAAAGCCTTTGTGGATGGAAGGGAATACACAATACACGATACACGAGTCAAGGCGCTTACGGTTGGTGGAAATCCTTATTTTGAGATAGGGGACAATATCAATGGTTCGGCGTCTTTTACTGTGTATCCGACACATCCTTACTACGAAAAAGTCAAGAAACTGACTACGGATATTATCATCTATCGGGACGACGAGCCGGAGTTTTATGGCCGGGTTCTTTATGACGATGAAGACTTTTCCGGAACAAAGAAAGTTTTCGTTGAAGGCGAACTGGCATTCCTGTGCGACAGTATCCAGAGACCTAAGGTTTATCACAATATTTCGGTCAAAGCCTATGTGCAGGATTTGATAGATATTCATAATTCGCAGGTAGAGGAGAGAAAGCAGTTTGTCGTCGGAAGAGTAACAGTCACGGATTCCAACGATTCACTTTACCGGTACTCCAACTACGAAGATACCAGAACGTCATTCAAAGAAAAGTTAATCAGCAGACTGGGAGGACACCTGGTTATCCGGCATGAAGACGGACTGAGAATTTTAGATTACTTATCGGACACAGACTACTACAGTAAAAACACGCAAGGCATTCGGTTCGGCAAGAATCTGCTAGATTTTTCTAGGAACATAGATGCATCTGATTTGGTAACATGCGTCATTCCGTTAGGAGCAAAGCTAGACGAGGAAGACCAAGATCCGAATTTGGAAGCCATCTCAGATCAGCGTCTCACAATAGAAAGCGTAAACGGTGGCGTTGATTATGTCACAGATGATAGTGCAGTAAAAGAATACGGTAAGATCTACAAGACAGTTACCTGGGACGATGTGACACTTCCGGAGAATCTGAAAAAGAAGGGCGAGGAATATCTGAAGTCTGTTCAGTTTGAGAAGATGGTCTTGGAACTAAAAGCTATCGATTTGAATTTGACAGACGAATCCTTCCAACGGTTTGAAGTTGGCAATAAGATCCAGTGCGTTTCCACTCCTAATGGCTTGGATAAAGAGTTTCCGCTAACCAAAAAGAAAACATATATCACCAGTTTTAAGGATAACACGGTTACTTTGGGAGATGAAACAAGCGTAGCGTCCTACACCTCTTCAAATCGTCAAACCACCGCTGGAATAGAAGAAACTATACAAACATTGCCTAGCAAATCAGAAATCTTACAAGCGGCGCTTAGAGACGCGCAAGACCTTATAAATAGGCAGGTTGCTAGCGGGTATGCCGTACACACTCCTAATGAATTTGTAGTGGCTGATGATGTGGATTATATGGAGAAGGCTAGCAATCTTTGGAGATGGGGGCTTGGAGGTTTGGCACATTATAGCCAAGGCTATGACGGACCAATTGACGGCGTAGCATTAACAATGGATGGTAAGATTAACGGGAAAATGCTCCTTGCAAATTCCGTCAAGACCGAGTCGCTAGATGCAGGGTATAAAACTTCTGTAGAAACGAAGATTTCAGAGAGTGAGACAGCAGCGAATGAATACGCCGATGATAAAGTAAGAGTAGCCAGAGAGGACATTGAAAACTCCATTACGAATTTGGAAAATAAGATTTCGTTATCTGTACGGAGTGTCAAAGAGACAGTAGCCAGAAAGAATTATATTACTGGCGGTGAACAGGAGACGCTGGAACTTGATGAATTTACAATTTCCACTACAACAGTTTCGGGAAAGAGCATATGCGAGGTAGAGGAATCAGAGTTCTTAAATAAAAAAGCTTTCAAATTAACATTTACCGGGGCTGGAACAGTAACACTAACTCAGAGCCTTGGCGCGCTTGAAGCAGGAAATTACAAGACCGCTGTATCGGCTGCATACCCAGACGGATCACAGTATAGGCCGTCCTATATTCAATGCGGATTTTCGACAAACAAAAACACATGGTACATGAGCGGATATAAGGCGGATGAATTCCATACTTTTAGCAAAAGTGTAAAAATCACGGCAGCGTCTAAAGATGTAGCAGTCACGGTGTACGGATCTTCCGGAGATATCTTATATATCACTGATATTCGATGCTTGAGGGATATGCAAGAGCTTTTAGATGATTTGAATTCCAGAATAGACGTAGAAGTTGGAAAAGTATCAGCGTCTGTATCAGAAATCTATGAGAACTCTCAACATAATTACTGCAGTAACGGAGGTTTCTCAGATTCCAGCGCTCCTTTTGATGGATGGAGTAGAAGCAGCGCGTCACAAATCACTCAAGCCACTTTCAATAATAAGAAATGCGCAAAGTTAGAATATACATCTTTGTCATCCTATATCTATTGGTACCAAAAACCGTGGGAGAAGAAAGGCGCTGTTACTGTAAGGTTCAAGGCAGCATGCGATACCGAAGATGCAACGACTGCAAGAATTCGAGTAAAAATTGACGGAAGCTATTTCTATACCAATGCTGGAGAGTTAAGCAACAAATGGACACAGTTCGAGTTCACAGCTAATGCAACGCCATCATATTTCTATACTTATTTTTATAATATCGTATCAAACACCACGGTGTATATCACGGACGTGGAGATCCTGGGATATATGTCTGCATACTCAGAATCCCAATTGTCAATTTTGAAGGATTCTATTACCGCGGAAGTGACTAGGGCAAAGGGTGCGGAGGACAAGCTGACCTCTTCACTCAAAGTTAACGCGGACAGTATCAGCGCGGAAGTAACCAGAGCAAAAGCGCAAGAAGCCACTCTATCCTCTTCGATCAAAGTAAATGCGGATAATATTACTTCCAAAGTGAGCAAAGGAGATATGGGTTCCTATATCACACAGTATTACAACAATGTAATAGTGGCGTTCAACCACAATTCTAAATATGTTCAAATCAATCCCGGGTCGATTGCTATTTATGACTCCAGTATATCGGACTCGAAGAAACGCGCTGTGTTCGATCAAACTGGCAATCACTTCTGGAGGGATGGTTACTACGTTGGAAATATCGGAACCGGTCAGTGGTCGGGGAACACCTCGCATAAAGGGCTTACTTTTCATCTGGAAAACGGAGGAAAGTACATGGCTTTTGCTCAAAAAGCGAATGCTTCGGATACATCCTATACATCTATGATTTGCTTCAACCGCGCAAACAGTATCTATGATGAATATGGGGTGAATTTGGGGTGTGATCTTATCGGGAACTGGCATACGTTAAAAAATTTTAAAATCGGTGACATTTCCGCAGGTGGGTATAGAGCCCATACTGGAGCTATAAGAATTGTACAAAACATAAATGGAGATAACTACACTTATTCGTATTTGAGAGTATATAACGGGATAATTGTTGGATACTGGACTTAGGAGGTAGATAAAATGGATATTATTTTTCCGAAGGGCGAAGAACCCAAAAAAAAAGCAAAAAACAATGCGGTTACAGTGACTACAGTAAGGACGCAGGAGGAAGAGGAAAATGGAAGAGCAGAAGAAAGCACCAAACAAACCAATTAGTATGATTTATGCTGATGCAAAGCAGGCGTTCGCGAGGCAAATAGGAGACACTATGACTGCTTACAGGCTACCTATTTTTATGGTAGAGGGTATTCTAAGCGGAATTCTTGCTGAGATCCGATCAAATGCAGCCAATGAGCTTGCAGACGATACTGCGAGACATGACGAGGAAATGAAGGATTATTATGAAGATAAACTAAAAGAAATGGAAGAAACCTTCGAAAAAGAAAAGGCGGGATTAATTCAAACGTTCGAGCAACCTAACAAAGAATTAGCGGGTTCGCCTCTGGAAAATGAAGAAGAAACGGAGGTGGGCTAAATGGCGGATATCTCAAAGGAAGTTGAACAGTTAAGGAATGCTGTTTACGGAGAAGAAGTGAGAAGTGCTTTTATCTCCTGCATGGAGAAGATCCACGAAGAAAACGAAAGCTATGATGGCATCAAGACCGAGGTATCTGCTTCCGCAACTACTGTAAAAGCGCAAGTGGAGGCTATCAACACTAAAACGGAGGAAGTTAATGAGTCATTAGCTAATTTAACGACTGCCATTTCCAACGGGAAGACACAACAGACTAATCTAGAGACAGTTATAAAAAACGGGGAAGCGCAGCAGACCTCAATAGAAACGGCAGTAAAAATTGCTAAGACACAGCAAACTGCAACAGAGACGGCCACAACGAATGCTAAAACACAGGCGTCTGAACTGCAAAAGGTAGTGGATAGCGCAAAACAAGTGGATTCTGATATTCAGGTGTCTGTGACCGCGGCAAATACAGCCGCTTCCAACGCAAATCAGGCGGCTAGTTTGGCATCAACGGCGGCTGCATCGGCGAATCAAGCGGCATCCGATGCAGTGGAAGCAACCGGGAAAGTCGACAAGGCTACGGAAAATGCAAACAAAGCGGAAGAGGCTAGAGCAACGGCTGAAATTGCTAGGGCATCTGCTGAAGATGGAAGAATACATGCAGAATCCGACAGAGTTACGGCGGAAAATGCCAGGGTAGAAAGTGAAGAGTCGCGAGCACAGAATGAAGAACAGAGGCAGACAGATACCGCAGATGCTATCGCAAAGGCAAACGAAGCAACAGAGATTCTAATAAGCCAGGTTAATTCGGTAGCGTTTAAGGTCAACGAAGATGATAAAGGTCTTGATGTTGTTATATTAAGCGCATAGGAGGAGTAAAATGAGTGAAACAATTAATATCCCTAGAGATACGACAATGCAACTACTTGTCAAAGTTCACAGGGATCAGGTGGCTGGTGAGGCAGATTTAAAGTACAAGGAGAAAGTTGCAGCGGTCGCTTCCAAGGAGGAAGTAGATGCCCTCTTCGCTGAGTGGTGGAAATTTCAGTACAATCCGGAATTCTATACAAAAGCGGAAATGTTGGAACGCTGGTTTGGGCGTGTACTGGTTGATACCAGAGTGCATGGAGTAACTACACCGAGATATTCTAAGAGCACATCCATGCTCGGAGAGTTGACGGATGATTCTGCCGGGCTGGTATGTACGCCGTCCACAGCGTCCGAATCCGGTTCCGATCCATTTGCACACCTCCCTCAGTTCTGGTGTCTGGAAGTATCAGCGGAGAAGAATACAGATGGCTCCCATGAGATTTTTTACGTGGAGCACATTGATGATACTGCCGATGTCAGATCTGGGGAACATCTCTGCTGGGTGCTCCAGAAGAACACATACAAGAGGGAATGGCAGGATGAGGATTATAAATACCTGAAAACCAGATGTACACCAGCACCGGGGTACAAGAGATGGAAAGAAGGAACCGATCGAACCGGGAAAGTGCATGAGTACATGGCCCATCCGAAATATTATGCCGGAATTGATGCGGATGGAGGTATCACATGCGGAACCGGATTAAAACCAGCAAACCGAACATCTCACCAGACAGGCGTAACCAGATGGAGAGCTAGAGGAACACAGTATTCCGGAGCTTCCGGATCCCTTCCTAAGTTCCTGGATGCCATGATGCGTCTGAAATATGGATGCAAAGGAAATTCCGGAAAAATCGAAGGTTGCACAAGTTATAACTTCCAGTATACGGTTGCAGTTAGTGAAACAGGTGTGGAGCGTGTGATTCTGACTACTGAACAGGCGGCAAACCTTTTTGTAGGGTCTGCCGTGATGCTGGGAGTTCAGAGCGGATCAGACCGAAACACAGCAAGCAACTACTCCATCTTTGATGCGAAGCTGATTACAGCGATTGAGACCGTGAACATTGATGGTACAGATTACTCCGCTGTCTATGTGGACAATGGCGGAAAGACATTCGACACAACAGCTGGAAGCACTTATCTTTCTACAAGCCCGTATTATTCCGGATGGAATGATAACGTACTTGGTAGAGATGGTAGCAGATACAGCCCGACTTCCGGAAAAGAACCTGGAATGATCCAGGGCGTAGAGTTCATGAATGGATCCTATCTGATTGTCTCTGATGAATTATGGCAGTGGAGCACGGATGCAGACGGAAACTACAATTTTGACTGCTTCAAGTGCTACGATCAGTCAAAAGTTGGATCTGCAATCAATGAAAATTATGAGCAGATCACGGGAGCACATCTTGTATATCCAGCAGGAACAACCGGAGCGTGGACGTATATCACGGACAACATTATTGATGATGACGTTCTCTGGCCGGAGGCTACGACAGCCACTGGAAGTGGCGTCGGAGTGGGAGCTGGCTTCGGTCGCTTTCCGGCGTCGTCTGGCGTTCGTGCGGCGTGGTGTTTCGGCGGCTTGAGCAGCGGCGGTCACGCTGGTGTTGCGTGTCGCGGTTCGCACTGTTCGGTCGGTTACGCTCCCTGGCTCGGTTCTCTGGGAGCACCTGGTTCAGAGGGTTAAAAACGGGGTGAATTGCGGAGCAAGAGGGGCAGTAAGCCCCTTTTACTCTGATTGTCTTATTTGCAAATAAAATAATTTTTAGGGTTATGCGGTGTCTGGGAGCTGGCTTCGGTCGCTTTCCGGCGTCGTCTGGCGTTCGTGCGGCGTGGTGTTTCGGCGGCTTGAGCAGCGGCGGTCACGCTGGTGTTGCGTGTCGCGGTTCGCACTGTTCGGTCGGTAACGCTCACTGGCTCGGTTCTCTGGGAGCAACTGGTACATTTGGAAATAGTATTTTAAAATTCATTGCACTGCATAATCCTCGCGTATTGCGAAAATAACTTGAAACCCACGAGGCTAGTACCTACGGGGAACGCCACGGAAGTAACCAGATGAAAATAAGGAGGTTGATTTGAAAACGTATTGCAAACCGGCAGAAGTCGACGTAGAAGACTGGAAGTTCAATGAGGTTGCTGTTGTGGAATGCTTTCGAAATAAGCGGAGCAGAAAAGATTTCCAGCATCTGTTGTGCAAGACTGGGAAGATCACGAAACGTGAGCTGATAGAAGACCGGCTGAATCAGGATTTCAAGAGAACTCTGGAAGCTGAATCGGAAGTGTCCAGAATGCTGACACGGCGCATAATCAACCGAGATTTACAATTAAAACCAATCCGGCAGTTTCAAAGAGTTGACGGACTGACACATAAGCTCCGGGATATCTGCCAGGAATCCCCGGAACAGCAGGTATTTGAATACATCGCAGTATATGCTCTGAAAACGCTTTTCAGAGCAAAGATTCTTCCGGTTCAGTACGGGAGCATCCCAAACAAGGGTGGGATAGCCGGGAAGCGGAAGATAGAACGCCTGCTCAGGAGAAAGTTTCATGGGAAAGTAGTAGCCATAAAAGGGGATGTCACAAAAGCTTATCCATCGGTAACGGTCGAGGTAGTCATGGAGATGCTGAATAGGGATATTGGCAAGAACAAGGTTCTGTTATGGTTCCTGGGGGCGTTGATGGACAACTATCCGGGCGGGCATCTTTGTATTGGCGGTTATCTTCCTGCATGGTTATTCAACTACGTAATGTCCTATGTGCTGAGATATATCTACGAACAAGCTCAGATACGCAGGGGCAAGCGGAACCGTCTTGTGTATGCAATCGTATGTTATGCAGATGATTTCACGATTTACGGGGATGTGTCGAAATTGAAGAAAGCCATGAAAAAAGCTACAACCTGGGCGCATGATAAGTTCGGGTTGAAAATTAAGAATATCTGGCAGTTTTACCAGATAGCATCGTTTGAAGAAGAACGAGAGAACCACAAAGCAAGAAAGAATGGTAGCAAGAAAAGAACGCCAGGAGTTGACATGATGGGCTATGTAGTCCGGAGAAAATATACGATCATACGTGGTCGAGTATTCCGGAGAATCAGAAGACAAGTGCTCAGAGCCTGGATGGACTATAAAGCTATGGGATTTGTCCCGTGGTGGAGAGCTTGCAGAATCGCCGCCTATAAAGGGTGGGTGAAATACAACAACAGTCTGAAATTCCGAATGGAGTATTGCTTTGACGAACTATTCAAATTGTGCTCATACAGTGCAAGTAAGCACGGAAAGGAAATTGCATATGAGAAGAGAATCTTACTTATCGAAGCCGCAGCCGCTTGAGACCTACCCGGTGTTTTCCGGGACAGATGCGATCCTGCGCAAGAATATTGAACTGGTAGAGAAAGAAGAAATCCAGGACGGAAAGAAGAACAAATACAAAGTCTGGGAATGCGACGAGGTGCAGTTACATTACAAAGGGGAGCTGACACAGGAACAGATTGAGGCAGACTTTGATTATTGGTTTGCAAAAGCTGAAGAGGTTCCGGACCCTTCCAACGTGGAAGATCTGAGCCTGGAGGATGCCAGAAAAGCGAAATACCAGGAGATCGCCACTGCATGTGAGCAGACGATTTATGCAGGAGTGGACGTGAGTACGTCTTCCGGAGTAGAGCATTTCAGCCTGACTGAGAAAGACCAGATCAATCTGTTCGGGAAGAAAATGCAGTTGCTGGCAGGAGAGGAGAAGTTAGAGTATCACGAAAACGGACAGCCTTGCAAATATTTCTCCGCTGCGGATATGCAGAATATCGTTGACCGGGCAATGTTTTATGTGTCGTATAACACCACATACTGTAACGCTATGAATATGTGGATTAAATCCATCACGAAGCCTGGGGACTTTGAACAGATCCAGTGGGGCGCATCTGTTCCGGAGGAGTTCCAAAATGAAGTCCTGAAAGATTACATGAAGATCATTGCATCTGGAGGTATTGCATAGTGAAAAATTTCATAAAGTACCTGACGCTCTTCCTGATCGGAGGAGTTTTTTATTATTCCCTGGAAGTAATCTTCCGGGGATATTCATTTCCGGCAATGGCAGTGTGCGGA
The DNA here is from genome assembly GCA_963658085.1 of bacterium. GTDB lineage: Bacteria > Bacillota > Clostridia > Lachnospirales > Lachnospiraceae > CAKRJP01. The sequence continues at coordinate 12,793 of CAVKOU010000027.1, read as the reverse complement.
GGTTTATGCTTCATCATTTGCGGAGCGATTAACGAAAGATCACGGTGCATGCCATTGATCTGTCAACAGTTGATAGCTGCATTCGGGATCACGGCGATTGAGTTTACTTCCGGGTTGATCCTGAATGCGTGGCTGGGGCTGAATATGTGGGATTACAGCAATATGCCCGGAAACATTCTGGGGCAGATTTGCCCGGAATTTACGGTGCTATGGTTTTTCTTATCAGCATTCGGGATTTTCCTGGATGATCTGATCCGGTGGCTCTTATTTGGCGAAGAGAAGCCACACTACCATCTTTTCAGGAAAAGGAAGGACGATAAATGACAAAGTTACAGATTATCTCCAGATTGTGGTCGGCAGTCTATGATCTGATCTTCCTGATAAAGGGGACGCCAACTAAAAGCCTGGAGGAGATCGAAGCAGATCTTGACGTCATCGAGTACGCATGCCGGAAGTATGCGGATCGTGTCGAGCCTAAGGAAAAAGGTGGGAGTGATCAGAGAAAAAATGATTGATACATTAATAAATATAGCTTCTAAGACATATGATGTGGCATTGCCTTTTGCGCTCGGCTACATCGTTTGGGTGCTAAAAGAACAAAGAAAGAAAGCAGCTAAGGACGCAACAGAACGAGAGGAACGCATTGCCAAAGAGACCGACGTGAGGAACGCAAGTGCGGAAGGTATGATGTTGCTTTTGCGCCTAAAGCTCATTGAGTACCATTCGGAGTATGCCCGGAAGGGGAATATACCATCCTATGCTTATGAGAACTTTAACGATATGTACAACACATATCATAAGCTTGGCGGAAATGGGATGGTTACGAAGATGAAAGAGGAAATCGAAGAGTTGCATTTTAAGAAGAAGGAGGATGAAAGATGACATATTTAAGCAAGTATTTATTAAATAAAGAGTGGTGGGCGTGTGCCGGAATTAGGGCACTCAAGACATTTGCACAGACGGCAATTGCTACAATTGGTAGCGCTGCACTGATCTCCGGAGTTGATTGGCGTATGGTAGTATCCGCGTCAGTACTTGCCGGAGTGCTGAGCGTATTAACATCGATTGCCGGATTGCCGGAGGTTAATGTTGATTAGTGCTGATTGATGTGGTTTAATGTGGTTTAATGCAGTTTAATGTAGATAGAAAGGCGCTAGGTGTTCGACAATTTGGACATCTAGCTTTTTTGAAATGATAGAAAAAGCAATCGAAGAAATAGAAAGGATGATCAACATGAGTATTTGCGGTGGTGTAGCTGGAAGAAGAGGTAAGAACCCAGTTGGTATTTGTATCCATAATGACGCTGGCAGTCAGAGTGCAACGGCTAGTTTCTATAGGGGTTGGTTGCCAACACATGATAAAGAGAGCGGTTTTGCACACTATTATGTATGTTCTGACGGAACTGTACAGGCAGAAGATGATTTGTATTGTGCTTGGCATTGCGGTAACACTAACGGCAATACCAACTATTTGAGCGTTGAGATTTGCCAGAGCATGGGAGACCTCAATACTTTTAAAAGTAACGAGGAGAGGGCATTTAAATTAATAGCTGATAAGTGTAAGCAATACGGTATCACTCCTAATGCTAATACTATTAAGCTACACAGAGAGTTCTCGAGCACCGCATGCCCACATCGCACAATGGAGATCCACGGCAATGACGTTAATGCAGTCAAGAGCTATTGCATCGGACGGATCAACGCATATCTTAGTGGTAGTGCTACAAAAGTTAATCCTCAAAAGGCAGGCAACAAGCTTAATAACACCGGATTGCATTACAGAGCGCACGTGCAGAGCTATGGTTGGCTTGACTCGGTGGCTGATGGGCAAACAGCCGGGACTACGGGACTTGGAAAGAGAATGGAGGCGTTAAAAATCGACCTCCGGGATCTCCCTGCCGGGGCAAAGCTAGAGGTTACCTTGCATTTGCAAAGTATAGGTGACAAGGTGTATACTGTGACGGCAGATAATCATGATCAGATTCTAGGCACCACCGGACAGGGCAAGCGCATCGAGGCGATTGCTGTCAAGATCGTTAGTGGACTAGATGGACACCATATTAAATACCGCGCCCACGTCCAAAAGACCGGGTGGAGCGGTTGTAAGCAAGATGGCGCGTTACTTGGCACCGAGGGATTAAGTCTAGGTATCCAGGCAATCCAAATGTATATCGAGTAGGGGGCATTTGAGGGGGCAAAATTTGGCTACAAAGACACCAGTTTTAAACGCCAAAAGTGCTCTAAATGGCGCAAATGCTCCAAATATACCATTTTGCACCAATTAAAATATGGTCACCATCCGCATTGATAAAATCTCGGGAATCCTTTAAAATCAAGGGTTTCCGAGATTTTTTTGTTTTAGGGGGGCATTTAGGGGGCACTTTTAAAAAAAGAATCAAATTTACAGAGGCTCCCGAAAATGTTACACTAGCCTCAGAAAGGCGGACAACTAAATATGTGGAAAGAAGAGAGAAATGGCAGTATCAAATACGTGGATAGGGTCAAAGACCCTTACACGGGGAAATTAACTAAGATATCTGTAACCATGAGAGGCAAGTACAGCCGGACACAGGAGCGCGAGGCCAGAGCTTTGCTTGACTTAAAGATTGATGATATGTATGCTCCTGCGTCACCGGAATCGATGACTTTAAGTAAGCTCGCGGAGCTTTATGGCGCGGATCAGAGGCGCACAGTCTCAGAGCAAACGCAAATCCGGAACAAATTTGCTGTAAATACCTTAGTTAAGATGTTGGGAGCTGATACCCTGGTGGATAAGTTGACAGCCGGATATGTCCGGCAGAGATTTAACGCCAGTGATAAGAGTAACGGCACTCTTAACGAGCATTTGACCAGGCTAAAAGCCTGGCTTAGATGGGCGTACCGGAACGACTATATATTAGACATAACATGGTTGGACAAGCTTACTCCTTACGAGGACGAGGAGAGGTTGGAGACTCTCGCGGACAAATACTTGGAGTCGCAGGAGCTTGATAGGTTTATCAGAGCTATGGGAGAGGTGCATTGGCAACAGTTGACCGAGTTCCTGGCGCTAACCGGGATGCGATGCGGTGAGGCGTTAGGACTACAGGTTGACGATATTGACTTAGCTAATAGGACTATCCATATTAGAGGATCACTGAGCGCGGTAACTGGTAAGCTTGGCGCGACTAAGACGCGTAAACAAAGATCTATCTATATACAAGACGAGCTATTGACACTTTGCAAGCGGATAGATTTAAACCGGAGGCAGATGCTGTTACAGACTGGCGCTAAATCATCCTACTATTTTTGCGGAGCAGATGGGGCGCCACTCGAATACTACGCGTTTAACAAATACCTCCGGACATTGGCCCGGAGCGTGCTAGATCGAGAGCACGAGACCACCACGCATATACTACGACATACTCACGTAGCATTAATGGCTGCGCAGGGAGTTAGCCTGGAGGCTATCTCCCGGAGGTTGGGACACTCAGACAGTAAGATAACCAAGCAAGTATACTTCCACGTGACGGAGCAAATGCGGGAGCGTGATAATGCAGAGTTTAAAAGTGTTAAGTTGCTATCTTAAGTTTAAAATGCTTAGTAAATGCTATATAAATGCTTAGTAAGATATAAGCGTTGCAAATTTGATTAAATTTGATATAATAAAAGAGTAGTACATTTACTTGTAGGTTTTGTTTTTTCCGAGCAAAAATCTGTAAAGGCGATAGGATTATTCCTATCGCCTTTATTTTTTTCTTCCTCTTCTCCATCTTCTTCCTTAAATCATGATTTCATGATTTCGTGATTTCAAGATTTAAGTGAATTTAATTTTTGTATTACAAAAACTCCTCCTATTAAGTAGATTCTGTGCCGGGACTGGTACAGATAGGAGGTGACAAGATGGACTTTTACAAAAGCGAGATCCTCAAGTGGCTAATGCGATGCCATAATGAGAGATTGCTCCGGATCATCTATAACATATGTAAGGAGTGGATGTAGTCAAAAGGAGAGAGTAGGCAAGTGCTTACTCTCTCCTTATTTAGTCATCCTGGCTCGCGATCGAGTCTATAAACTCCTCAATCTTACTCCATCCGTCCGCATCCAATTTAGATAGTGCGGATATCAGGCGGTATTTAAATGACTCCTCGTCTACGAGTACATCGGCTAACATCTTAGCAATCATGTCATCTTTGCGACGCGATGTAAACATATCGCCCTCGCCATTCCGCAGCCAGGACTCGTTGACGGAGAACTCCCGGCAGATTGCCAATATAATCGCGTCAGATGGGATATTGCGCCCAATCTCGTAAGTAGCTACAGTATTCCTCTTTAATCCTAACCTATCTGCAAAATCCGATTGCGTTAAGCCTAGCTCCTTCCGGAGCGTTTTAATCCTAGTATTCACGTCCATTACTCCTTTCCCTTTGTATAAGGTAAGTCTAACACAGTTTAGCACATTTGTCATCAATAAAAGTTGAATAAATCAACAAAAGTTGTTGACATATGTCACAGAATCACATATAATAGTCATGTAATCACAAAGGAGGTGTATACATGAGTAAGGATGAAAAGCGAATCTTAGAAAAGCTAAAGAAAGTACTCCCTACGATGTCCGAGCGTGAGAAGGGATATTTAGAGGGGAAGGCTGACACATTAGCCGAGAGAGCAAAGGAAGTGAAAGAGGATGCAGATAAAGAGCGTATATCTGTCTAAGAGTGCAATCGCTGAGCTGATGGATTGCGATAGGCATACCGTCCAAAGGCAATGCCAGGGACTGGAAGAGTTTAACGCAAAGCATCATCGATACGCCTACCCCTTTCACAAACGCAAGGTACATATAGGCGTGTATATCGATTGGCAAGCCAGGAAAGGACAGCTCCTTGACGAGCGGACAAGGGAGCACGTCCCGCCGTTTAATCCTTACGAGGCGTTAGCTTATGCCGGAATAGGGGGGAGCGGATGCGACAGAATGATTTGATTAGCTGTAGAGACAAGTGTAAGAGATACTACCGATGTGGACCATCGGACAGGACAAGAGGAGAGGAGTGTAGTGATTTTGAGCCAAAAAAACCGAAGGAAATTAAAGAGACTGCTGAGAAAGGTTAGAGATGCAATCATATTTGCATGCGTTTTAGTTATCGTATTTGATTTAATGACAATTGCATTCCTGGCATATTGCTACCGTGATTGGATGTGGGCATGCATGACCGTGGGAGTATATCCAAGCATCATCATAGTGCTGTTACTGCTGCCATCCATCAACAACAAATAAGCGCCTAGCCAATGACCAAAGCTAGGCGCCTGAAAAGCGGACAATGTGTAATAGATTACTCCCTTATGATATCACAGGGAGTAGAAGAACGCAAGGAGGGTAATATGGAATTTAGATTACTAAGGGCAGATGAGATAGACTGCCGAGTAGCACAGGCTAAGAGCTCAGGCGTAAGCTTGTTACTCTACAAAGACGCCAGGTGCGATATGAATATCTTAGACGAGACTGTAGGGGCGTTTAATTGGCAACGTAGCCACTCAAGGGATAATGCAAATTGTACGGTTGAGATCTGGGACACTGATAAGAGCCAATGGATCTCCAAAGAGGATACCGGAACGGAGAGCAATACCGAAAGAGAAAAGGGACTGGCTTCCGACTCATTTAAAAGAGCATGCTTTAACTGGGGCATAGGTCGCGAGCTTTACACCGCGCCTTTTATATGGATCACACCGGACAAGTGTAAGGTTGTCCAAAACGGTCAAAAGTATGCTTGCTATGACCGGTTTAAGGTCACGGAGATCGGATACGATGCGAGCCGGAGGATTAATAGACTCGTGATCACAGCTAACAACAAGCCGGTCTATACCTACGGAGCAAAGAGTGAGGAGCAACAAGCGACTCCATCAGAGTATCAGAGGATCACACAAGCGCATATTAACACCCTGCGGAGCTTGTTTGATAAAAACGGCATTGACGAGGATAAGGTGTTAGCACTCTACAAGTTAGCTAAGTTGGATGATGCCACGGTGTCACAGTTTAGCAATATCATGACTCATATTGATGAGGTCAAAGGGGCGTGCGCTAAATGATCGAGTTGATTGGGCAAATCGAGAGATGCTACAGAGACTATGTTGAGGATGGCTACATATTAGTATTAAGGACAGCCCAAAACCACCTCGAATCATTTGAGTCGCTCCGGGGCAAGGAGCTTAAAATTACGTTTAAACGCAATTTTAAAAAGCGGTCACTAAATGCTAACTCTTATTATTGGGTGTTGCTTGGCAAGATATGCGAGGCAACCGGCATAGACTCAGCTTATCAACATAACCTTAATCTAAGGGAGTGCGGTTACCTGGATCAAGATGACGAGGGCAATGTCATTAGCGTATGCGTGGCGGATACAGAGGCAGGTGAGAGGATGGCCGATCATGCTCAATCCTATCACCTATATCCCACATCTAATACCTTTGTAATGGAGGGTAAGCGAGTCCGGCAATACTACCTATTAAGAGGCTCAAGCACGTTTAATACTAAGGAGATGGCTAGGTTGATAGATATAGTAGTAGACCAGGCTAAGGACTTAGAGATTGAGACAGCGACACCGGATCAGATCCGGGAGTATTTAGAGAGGTATAAGGTTAATATCGGTGAGGAGTGTATTGATTGACGATTTAGACCATTGCATATTGTGCGGAGCACCGCGAGAGGCTATGCACCACATCTTCCCGGGGAGCCGTCGCAAGGCGTCCGACAAATACGGGTATGTAGTGCCCTTATGCAACCGTTGTCACACATGGGGACAACACGCAGTCCACAACGAGCCTAATGGATTCGAGGACAGGGATTTAAAGAGGATGGCACAGCGACACTTTGAGAGCCATCATGGCAGCAGGGAGGACTTTATGAGGACATTTGGTAAGTCCTACTTGTAACTACTTAATTAATTTGGCCACGCAAGCAACTATTAACTATATTAACTGTCTTAGCGTTTAAATGCACCAATGTATCACAAGCAAGGTGTTGAGCCGGTGAGCGTGGCCACCGGCAGAAAGGAGCCTATGGGAGCTGAGTATTTATTTAATCAAATAAGCACCGGACACAAGCGAGCATTACCACGGCCTAGTAACTCTGCTACTGATCGGATGCTCCGGAGGATGGTCGAGGACGCCAATATGCATGGCGATTGCATCATTAATGTAGGGCATGGCTACTATAGGCCGGACCCGGCTGATGATGTCGACGCGTTTGAGCTTAATCAATATTGTGCCAAGGAGCTTAAACGAGCTAGGACGATACAGCTTAAACGATTAAGCATGAGGCAGACATTTGAGAGGTGGCGAGAGGATGGAGTATTTATTAATAATTCCGGGCAAGTTGGACAACCTAAATGATTATATCTCCGCCTGCCGGAGCAACGCTTATGCCGGAGCTAAGCTTAAAGGGCATAACGAGCAAATAGCGCGGATCGCAATCCGCAAGCAACTTAAGGTTACTATTAATAAGCCGGTGACCATGCAATATAGCTGGTACGAGCCTAACAAGAGGCGCGATCTGGACAATGTAAGCTCCTTTGGGCGCAAGGTTATCCAGGACGCACTTGTTAAAGAGGGGATTTTAGCCAACGACGGGTGGAGGGAGATCATAGGATTTTCCGACTCCTTTTATATAGATAAGATTAGACCGAGAGTGGAAGTGAGGATCAAAACAAATGAATGATAGTATCGTGTTTTATAGATCATTTGCGGAGGCATTGAGCGAGCTACCTCCGGAGCAGTATAAGGATGCTATGCAAGCTATACTTAACTACGGATTAGACGGAGTTGAGCCGGAGGAGTGCACAGGGATAACTAAGGTTATCTTTGCGCTGATTAAGCCTCAATTAGATGCCAATTCCAAACGGCGCGAGAATGGTGGCAAGGGCGGTCGCCCTAAAACGAAAAAACCTATGGTTTCAGATAATTCCGAAAATGCAAAACCTATGGTTTTGGAAAATGCGGAAACTGCAAAACCTATGGTTTTGGATAATTCCGAAAATGCAAAACCTATGGTTTCGACTTTTACGCAAAACTCAAAACCTAATGTAAATGTAAATGTAAATGATAATGTAAATGTAAATGATAATGATAATGATAATGTTAATGATAAGGGAGAGAGAGAGAGCTTCGCTCCGCCCACGCGCGCACAGGTCACGGAGTACATGACTGAGCGCAAAGGGACGAGCTACGCCACCAAAGAGGCAGGGTCGTTTGTTGACTACTACGCCTCTAAGGGTTGGACGGTTGGCCAGACGCCTATGACGGACTGGCGGAGCGCAGTCAATCGATGGATCAAGCGCGACGAGGATGGCAAGAGTCAACCAACAGCTAGATCCGGGACAAGTAAGAGCAAATTTAGCAATTTTAGGGAGAGAGAGTACGACATAACATCACTAGAGCTAAGCTTGATCAACCAAGCTTAACCAAGATAAAAGGGGGCAATGATTTTGAGCAAAAAAGTAGAGATGATGATAGGCAGTCAACGCACTGAGCCAGTTAGACATTCCGACCTGGATATCTATAACGGCTGTGTCGATTTGATTGGCGATATAGTCGAGTCATTTCAGGACTGGTATATAAGCATTCATGGAGCGGATGCACTAGAGGGATTGTTCGAAAGTGAACAGGAGTTCGGATTCTATCTCTTTCCGTCGCAACTTGTAGGACAGCTATTTCTCAAGCACACGGCTGAGAGCAGTATGGAGGGATGTTGGCGCAAATTGGGCGAATTGGGAATAGATAACGAGTGCCTGGCGTTTGGATTTAAGGAGGAGCAACAATGACACAAGAGGAGCAGTTACAGTACATTCACAATTTTTTTGTGCTAAAAAAAGCAAAAAAGGAGCGCACCGAGTACGGACGCGATTGGACAAGAGCTTGCCAGGCGTTTAGACGGACGGCATACGGTGAGCGAGCATGGTGGAGAGACAAAGAGGATGAGCAACAAGAGATTTGATCCGGAGCTTACAGGGCATAACATCAGGGTCATAAAAGACAGTGACTATGAGCACCTACAGACTCATGTAGATCCTAAAGCGATGGAGGATTTTAAAAGGGATGCCTACGGGAGTCTAGCCTGGTGGCATCAAGAGGAGGACAATGAGCAAATACTTTAATACCAAGCCGATGGGATACCGCAAACGTCAACAGGTAGCTAATAGACGCGATGCGGATAGGCTAATTGAGTCATCGCATCAAGCGTTTATGTTGCTGGCGTTGATGACGCTACACAACGAGTTCGGATTTGGATCAAATCGCCTAGAGAGATTTGCGGAGGCATGGCAGACGGAACTAGAGAGGTATAACCGGGGCGAGTTAACGCTTGACGGGATGTCTAGGATTATAAGCGAGGATTACGGGATAGAGTACGTGATCCGGTAAGGAGGGACAATGGTGATTAGGAGAGCAATAGAGCTTACAGAGAGCGAGCAAGAGGCAGTAACAAAGGTCATGCGATTGGCTGAGAGCATTAACGAGGTCGCACCGGAATACAGTATCCACCAGATATTAAGGGAGATGTATGAGCAAGGTCATTTTGTGATGATTAACGACGACGATGTAAAGGGAGTTGCATATGAGGCCCCTGATGAGATTGTATATTGACGGAGGGCGGAGAAATGAAGAAGTATGAATTTACAGGAGAAACTAAGGTCGAATATGTTGGTGGTGAGAAAGTCGAGTTGCCGGAGGATTAATAGTGGTTTACTTGCAACAAATTAGAGACAATGCAAAATCCAACTGGCTAACACTGATAATAGTGGTGTTGGCGGTTGGTAAGCTTAGAAAGCTTAGAAAGACTAGAAAGGCGGTAACAAGATGATGCATATTAGATTACCAAGAGATTATGAGGTAGACATTGACGAGACAGATGTATTTAAAGTACCAGAGGGATTTAAAGAGGAGATAACAAGGGTATTTGGTGAGTATACAGATGGGACATCCGAGGCTTATACGTATCAAGACAAGTTGTGCTTTATTGATGTGTGCGTTAAGTGGCTTAATGGCACAAGAGACCAATACGAGTCTGATATAGTGATGGATAAGGTCAAGAGTGTATTTGCATATGAGTTGGAGAACAATGGCGAGTTTATCACGGAGTCGGATGTATACAATCTCGAATTTATGGCGGAGTGCTACAGGGATGGTGCTAATAGTGCTAGATTGCATCAAGAGTATGACGAGGATAGACATAAGACGGAGACTAAAGAGAGACTGCTAATTGAGATTATTAAGGTTGTAATGGACTGGGAGAGAGAGGTAGAGGATTGAGCGTAGGAGGATCTAGGAGAGCAATGCCGGACAAGCGTGCAAAGGTAGAGGAGTACTATAAGCAAGGTTATACAG
>CAVKOU010000027.1:0-2418 GCA_963658085.1 bacterium | reverse complement strand
GGAGTTAACGTTAATACTGTGCACTCATGGTTGCATAACTACCGCGAGCGCAATGGGATCAAGCCGGCCCGGAGACAAAAGGCTGAGCCAGTAGAGTGCAAGCGCAAGCCTGGCGAGAGATTGACTCCTGCCGAGATAAGTAAGATAATGTCAATGATTGAGCAAGGTATTCCGGCAAAGGAGATATCTAGGACGGTCGGAGTGCGCATCATAACGGTGCGTCGATATGTGCAACGATGGCGCAAGGGTATTAATGGAGAGGTGATATCTATTGACGAGGACGGGTTTAATGGTGATAGGCATTTGTGCCATATATGCCAATATCGCGCAAAAGATGGATCGTATGGCGGTCGCCCCGGATGTAACTTTTATCTAATAACAGATATCGAGAGAGGATGCCCGGTGGCGGTATGTAATAGATTTAAAGAGGGTGCTAACTTAACTAAGATTAGGGATAAGGAGCGCGCCAAAGCCAAGCAGATGAGCGAGGACGAGACACAACGATTTATAAATAAACTGATGGCCGAGAGGCCGGATATAGCAAATGTGTTAATAAATATCGGAGACAAGGAGAGGAGACATGGCAAAAAAACAAAGTAAGTCAATGTTGTATAGTCAAGCGTGGAGGATGGCTCTAGGGTGGATAGATGTTAATGACCAATTACCGGACCCGGAAGAGTATGTGCTGTTAAATACTAACTGTACTCCAATAAGTGATGTGGGATATATGCAAGAGGATGGCAAGTGGACATTAGGATTAGAGAGGACGTTGGACGAGATCGATATCACAGTAACGGCATGGATGCCACTACCACACTCGTTTGAGTCTATCAAAAGGGATATGACGGTTGAGATTAGGTGAGATAAGAGAGAGGATCAAGAGGATGTCGCAGAGTAGGCAAGAGCTTAATAAGGTCAAAGAGTGGCTAAGGAGTTACAGCAAGCTATCCCTGGCAGTAACAGAGTTAAGGTGGCAACTCGCAGAGATACGCGAGCAGTTAACCAATGCACGTGCTCTTGTCTATGACGATATGCCACACGGTAGCGGATCACTAAATGATCTATCCGATGCCATGATTAAGCTAGAGGAACAAGAGGAACGGGTTGAGTCAGCTATCCAGGAGGCTAATGATGTTAAGATGGAGATCGTTAACGCATTAGTAGACCTACCTCCGGCACTACAGTTAATACTGGTGGACAGGTATATATATCTACGCAAGTGGGAGGATATAGCGAGAGATCACAATCTGACTGAGAGCGTAGTACACTACCGGCACAACACCGGCCTTAAGCTTCTGGTGCAGATCAAAAAGATCACAGAGCACTAAAGCGTATCTTTGTGCAAGATACCTATATACAAAGCGACGCAAGTGCGTATATAATAAGACTGAGCAAAACGGAGGCAAGAGATAGGAGCGGGGTATGAACAACATAAAACAGATCCGGCAGGCGAAGGACTTGAACCGGAAGCAACTGGCAGAACTGTCTGGGGTACCGTCCCGGACTATTGATGACTGGGAAAACAACAGACGAATACCACGGGACGTATATCAGCTTAAGAAAGTAGCTGATGCATTAGATGTAACAATTGAAGATTTGATTAAATGGGAAGAGCTGCCAAAATAGGTAGCTCTTTTTTATATAAAAAAATTTAAAAAACTTATTGACATTATAACGCATACGCGTTATAATATAAACATAATAAAGAACGGAGGTAATTAAAATGAAATTTGAAAAAGGACAGATATACATGAACGAAGATATGAACATCTATATTAAAGGTGTAAACAATGAGACTGTTAGATTTATTGAAGGTGTGTCACCATCTGCAATTAATTTCATGCAGGAAATACCGGCGAAAAACTTAGAAGGACACATTAACGAATGGGGATATAAAAGAGCTTCAGCAGAATTTGAAGCATTCGTTAATTTATAAAATCAAACCGAGCCGGAGAGGACTCCGGCAGAAAGAACAAAAGTTCGAATAAATGTTGACATCAAAGTCAAGCCATTATAAAATGGTAGTAAGGAAATTTGGGCGAACACGTTTCCTTCTGTAAAATTCAGATGCTATCCGGAAAACACTGGCCGAAAGGTTGGTGTTTTTTAATGAAGAGAGGTACGAAATGACAATAAGTGAAGAATATGCAGAAATCGGACAAAGATTGATTGATACAATGCCAGAATTTGAATATATTAAGAATTCGAATGCGTCCATAGTCTACCTATCAAGCAACGACTCGAAGAAGAACCAAAATAGATTGGTCTGTGGAGATTGCAACAAGGCAAGCAAGAGATATGATTGGTGCTGTCCGGCTGATTTCTTTATTGTGATTTATGAACCAAATATAGAGGGATTTAGTGAGAAACAACTAGAAACCCTGATCCGGCATGAGCTCCACCATGTAGGAATTGAGA
>CAVKOU010000026.1:0-33005 GCA_963658085.1 bacterium | reverse complement strand
GTTAGCCATAATGATCAACTCCTTTCATGACGATTGCACTTATATTATATCCATTTTGCAGTGCAATATCAACTCATTAGATGGAAAAAGTATGAAAAAATTAAGAGGTGATGATAATGAATATTTTTGAAGATGTGAAAGACAGCATAACCACACGGCAGGCTGCTGAAATGTACGGCATTCAGGTCAGGCGTAACGGCATGGCCTGTTGTCCGTTTCACAGGGACAAGAACCCCAGCATGAAGGTAGACAGGCGGTTTCACTGCTTTGGCTGTCAGGCGGATGGGGATGTAATCGACTTCACAGCACAAGTGGAAAGCATGGTGCAAGCGGATCAGTCCGAGAAGAGACCTGCAAGCATCGTGTGCAACGTTGGAGGGCGAACTTACACGGTGCTGATTCACTTCAATGAGGACGCCAGAGAGAGCGTGGATAGCAAGATGGAGCGCGTCATCCTGGCGGATCTGGCTGGCATGGCGGGTTGATCGCAGGGTACTGGTGCACTTACCTGAGATTGTTTTGGGAAAATACTAAAAAGTTGTTGACATTTTGTCTCAGGATAAGCTGATAAATCCTTTATTTCCTGGATTCAGATAACTACTCATGCATTTCCCTATGAATCCATTCCATGATTACACTGACAACATACTCCTGTTCCCCGTCTGTCAGCTCCCGTCCTTTCGGTATACGATGCCATTTTTCTAAACATCCCCGACAGCAAGTGGCTGTGGCATGCTGTGCTACAAAAACCGGATGTCCTCTCATAGGTGTCTGTTTTCCGTCATTTGATATATTTGCCGGTGCAAGACGTTTTTTGATAAAATCATAAGCATGCTCCCGTACTTTCTCCATACCCTTTTCAGAAACATAACTTCTGTCATTTGCTTTCAGAGAAAAGCTACTTCTAAACTTGGACTGGGACAGACGTTTCCACAAATTCCCTGTATAAACTGCCGGTGTTTCACTGATCATAGACGGCTGTATACTACCCTTGTAGACGATCATTTTTTCCTTTTTCTGCTGAGTGATTGCCCCATGATTGCTGTCACTTCCATTCTCATTCCCTGCTCCGTCCACATCTTTTAGAAGCTCCTTTATTACCTCCTGTGCTTCTTTGCTTTCTGGTCGCAATCGTCTTGCAAGACAGGTATTTCTTCCGGTAGTAGTTTCATTTTTTATGGCATAGTAGACAGCTCTTTTCTCTCCAACCAAAACCAGAATCTTCTTCGCTCTGGTCACCCCTGTGTAAAGTAGATTTCTCTGCAGCATAACATAATGACTCATGGTAAATGGCATGACAACGATAGGATATTCACTTCCCTGGGATTTATGGATAGTTACCGCATAAGCAAGAGCCAGCTCATCTAGCTCCGTCACGTCATAGACCACTTCTCTCTCGTCAAAGAGCACCGTCAGTTCCCGCTCTTCCATGTCCACTTTCGTGATGGTTCCGATATCCCCGTTAAATACTTCCTTGTCATAGTCATTTCGAATCTGCATGACCTTATCCTTCAGGCGGTACTGAGTTCCACCCTTCCGCAGAAAAATCTTTGAAGGATTCATGGCCTCCTGCAGCACCTGATTCAGATTCACAGCGCCACACTCCCCTCTCTGCATGGGAGTCAGCACCTGGATATCCTGCAGAGGATCCACATGATAATATCTCGGCAAGTTGGTCTTACAATACTGAACAATGGTATCCACCACATCCTTGTTGCTCTCTTTGGTAGCAAAGAAAAAATCTGAATCCTTCCCGCCTCTCATATCAATACTTTCCCCTTTATTGATCCGGTGAGCATTCATAATGATTCTGCTTCCCTGGGCCTGACGAAAGATTCTGGTCAGGCGCACCACAGGAACACTGCCGGAATCAATAATGTCTCTTAAGACATTTCCCGCTCCCACACTGGGAAGCTGATCGATATCCCCCACAAGAATCAGAGACATCTTTTGAGGCAAAGCCTTTAGAAGGTTATACATCAGCATAATATCGATCATAGAACATTCATCTAAAATCAACACATCCCCTTCGATCGGATGCTCTTCATTCTTTTGATATCCCTCCGGCGGCTTATATTCCAATAACCTGTGAATGGTTTTCGCTTCCATGCCGGTTGCCTCCGACATTCTCTTTGCGGCTCTTCCCGTAGGAGCAGCTAAGACAATCTCACAGCCTGCCTGTTTGTATGCGGAAATAATTCCCAAGGTTGTTGTGGTCTTTCCCGTTCCCGGACCGCCTGTAAGAACCATGACTTTCGATGAAATGGCCGTCTTTACCGCCTGCCACTGGATCTCGTCATAAGTAATGTCTGAAGATGCGGCTACCTTCTTTAAAATCGCTTCCACATCCTCGGATTTCTTCTTTTCGCAGGACATAAGCTTCAACAGGCGCTTTGCACATCCGCTTTCCGAAAAATAATACGGTGGAAGATAAATTCCTTCCTGATTTTTGTCTTGATCATCTCGGTCTCTCCCTTGATCCCGGATCACATCATTGGTGCGGATCATCTCGTCTAATGTAATTTCAAGTTCCGGCTCTTCCACCTCCAGCAGTTCCTTCGCTTTTCCCACCAGCTGCTCTCTTGTGGCATAGCAATGCCCATCTTCCGCCAGTCGATTCAATGTATAAAAAATACCACTGCGCAATCGGACAAATTTATCTTTATCAATGCCCATCTTCTGTGCAATGGAATCTGCAGTCTTAAATCCAATTCCCCAGATATCCTCCGCAAGACGGTAAGGATTCTCCTGAACAATAGCAATACTCTCACTGCCGTAGGTCTTAAAAATCTTTGTGGCATGGGAAGTGCTGACCTCATGGCTCTGCAGAAACAGCATGATGTTTTTAATTTCTTTTTGTTCCTGCCAGCTTGTTTTAATCCGGTCCACCCGGACCTTCCCTATCCCCGGCACTTTAAGAAGTTCATCCGGCGACTCCTCAATAACATCCAGGGTGTCCTTTCCAAATTTTTCTACAATTCTTTTGGCAAATTTAGGTCCAACTCCTTTTACCAAACCGGAACCCAGATATTTTTCTATCCCATATACCGTGGCAGGCAAAGTCTCTTCAAACTTCTCCACGGAAAACTGCCGTCCATATTTGGCATCCATCTTCCACATGCCCTCCAGAGACAAAACAGAGCCCACATGGGTATCCGGCATAGTGCCAACCACCGTCACAAGGTCTGTATAATTTTTCACAGCACATTTTAAAACCGTATATCCATTTTCTGCATTCTGATATGTAATTCTCTCAACCACGCAACGCAAATGTTCCATGTCTGCCTCCTGCAAATAATCCTACCTTTCCCCATATCTTTAACATAATATAGGTTGCTTTTTTTATTATAAATCCTGTACAATACTTTGCATAGTCAAGACTGTAATTCAAGGAATTCAAGGATTCAGATATTACCTGTACTCCTTTATTTCTTCAATAGTTGAAAGGACATACCTTATGGAAATCACTTACATAAACCATAGCGGCTTTCTCCTGGAATGGGAGCACTGCTACTGGTTGTTTGATTATTACAAGGGAAACATTCCCCCTCTTGATCCACACAAAGAGCTCTTTGTGTTTTGCAGTCACAGCCACTCGGATCACTATAATCCGGAGATTTTTAAGCTGTTTGCCAATCACCCACAGGTACACTATCTCTTTGCAAACGAGATCAAACATGCATTTAAGCGTACAGAAAAATACAGCGAATTTTCTCTTCCGGAGGTTACTTTTCTTCCCACCTATAGCGACACTACATTGGCGGATAAAACCGGACAACCACTTGTAATTCACACACTGCACTCCACGGACTGCGGCTGTGCCTTTCTAATTCACTATCAGGATCGCTATGTCTATCATGCCGGTGATCTTCACTGGTGGACCTGGCCCGGAGAACCGGAAGGCGACAATCGCAAGATGGCTGAGGATTATAAAAAAGAAATTGAATATCTTAAGGATAAGCCATTATTTCTGGCTTTTACCCCCTTAGATCCCCGTCAGGAATCGGATTATGCCATGGGAATGAACTACCTGCTCTCCCATGTAAAGATCCAGCATGTATTCCCTATGCATTTCTGGGATGATTTTTCTATCATAGACAAATATTTGTCGGAAAATGCGGTGCCGGAAGGAACCACTTTCCACCGTATCAAACAGGATGGCGATCGTTTAACGATTTCCGATGAAACGATACACTAGTTAATACTTATTCACCCACTCACATGAAGGAGGATTTTATCATGAAATTTACAATGTGCCACGAAAACTACAATGTCCTTGATCTGGAACGTTCTATGAACTTCTATGAAACAGCCCTTGGGCTTCACGAGCTTCGCCGCAAGGAAGCATCCGACGGTTCCTTTATCATCGTCTACATGGGCAATGATGAGACAGATTTCGAGTTGGAACTCACCTGGCTAAAAGACCGCACAGAGCCTTACAATCTGGGAGATGAAGAATTCCATCTGGCATTTAAGACCGAAGATATGGAAGCCGCTCATGAATTACATGAAAAAATGGGCTGCATCTGCTTCGAAAATCCAGATATGGGTATCTACTTTATCCAGGATCCGGATGGCTACTGGTTGGAGGTTGTTCCTGCATAATAAATGTTTTCCATAGCATACGTACAAAAGGCCCGGAGGGAGTTTGATATACTCCCTTCTAGGCCTTTTGTATTACAGTTTTTTATTTTTATCAATCAGCATATCAAGATGCTTCTATGCTTCTATTTTTCTATTCTTCTAGTTTTCTATTCTTTTATGCTTCTACAAAATGCATCTGCCATGCTTGATACTCTCCAAGCACCGTTGGTACCGGTATTCCAATGCTCATAAGTGCACTTCCTGAATATTTCATCTTCGTCTGCTCACAGATATAAGTCTTTTCCGGTGAAAGACCCTTGCATTTTACATAATTTACCGGGGCGTTGCCATGGGTTGTAAGAGTTACGATATTAAGCAGGCACTCACTTTTATCTGCTTTGACAAATTCCCAGGCTGCAACCTCTGTATTATGTTCCACATCCGTTATGCGATAGTAATCTCCGTTGTGGATCAGCTCCCAGTATTTTTTGAAATCTTCAATCTGCTCTTTTACCTGCTCTTTTTCCTCATCAGAAATAAGATTCAGATCCAGCTCATATCCGAAGCTTCCTGCCATTGCCACAACGCCTCTGGTATTCATGGAAGTCTTTCTTCCTGTCTGATGATTCGGAACAGCAGATACATGAGATCCAACTGTTGAGATCGGATATCCAAAAGAGGTTCCATGCTGAATCGTAATTCTCTCTATGGCATCCGTGTCATCACTGCACCAGATCTGTGGTGTATAATAGAGCATTCCGGCATCAAATCTTCCGCCGCCACCGCTGCATCCTTCGATGATAAGATGTGGGTAGCGCGCCATCATCCGATCCAGGAAATCGTAGACCCCAAGAACGTAGTCATACATAATCTTTCCATAATTTTGACGGCCTTCTACCGCGGTATATACATCGCATATACTGCGATTCATATCCATCTTGATATATTCGATTTGCAGGGTATCCACTACTTTTTCAATGGATTCAAAAATATAATCCACCACTTCTTTTCTGGAAAAATCAAGCACCAGCTGATTTCTTGCTCTCACCGGTTTTCTGCCCGGGATTATAAATGCCCAATCCGGATGTGTTCTATAAAGATCACTGTCCTCATTTACCATTTCAGGCTCGATCCATAAACCAAATTTCATATCCATGTCATGAATCTCTTTGGAGACATCAGCCAGAGTTCCACCCATTTTCTCTTCATTTACAACCCAATCTCCCAGACCGCTGTTGTCGGAATTTCGGCTTCCAAACCATCCATCGTCAAGCACCATCATCTCAACGCCCAGCTCTTTCGCTTCCCTGGCAATATCTATGATCTTCTTACCATCAAATTTCATGTAAGTAGCTTCCCAGTTATTGATCAGGATCGGTCTTCTCTTAAGCTTATACTCTCCTCTGCAAATATTGTTTCGAATAAGCTTATGATAGATATGGGAAAGTCCTGTAAGACCTTCCTCTGAAAATGCCATGGCCACCTCAGGCGTGTACAAAGACTCCCCCTTGGAAAGATCGTATTCAAACATCTCATCCAAAAGACCCATCTGCATCCGAGTCTGATTGATCTGGTCCATCTCTACCTCAAACTTAAAGTTTCCACTGTAAAGTAACGACATTCCATAGCAATTTCCATGATCCTCATTGGTATCCTTATCCGCAAGAATGAAGAAAGGATTGTGCTGATGGCTGGATGTACCACGGTTGCTTCCGAAACTCTGGTTGGAATGAGTTACCGGCACCCGCTCTGCGATTCGTTCCATGGCATGTCTTCCATGAAAATGCATCAGGTCAAATTCACCTGTAACAAAATCAAGAACTCCACTGTATGCCTTTGTAACAGTGATTTCAGCATCTCCTTTGTTTGTAACAACTGCACTTCTTGTAATAACATCCTGTTCAGGCATCACACCATATCGTAAGCATACTTCCACTTTGCTCCTGTCATCACAAAGCAGAATCTCTGCTGTATAAGGCTTTGTAATATCAATATCTTCGATATCTGAAACAGAATTTGCATCATTAAAAGTCACGTTCTTGTCATCATCGTCATAGACAGCCGGCAGATGAGGAATCGAATATTTCCCCTGTACAAACTTGTGGGAAACATACCTAAGATCTGCACCATATATGCCATCTTTGTCTTTCATATTGAAGGCCACACTTCTGTAGTCTCCATTTCCATAACATGGATATTCCTGGGGCAGACTATCCAGAGAAAATTTCCTGTCCGCTCCCGCATCATAGGGATTTCCGCTAAATCCCCTGTCAAAATAAGTCAGCAGATAGTCCATGCTACCCTCTGCCTTTGGGCCATAATACAGATGAAGCAAAAAATGATTGTCCGTTACCTTCATCTGATAGGTAGTTCTTTTCGTGTGTAATGTAATTAATTGCATGATCGATCTCCTTTTTCTTGATAAACCCATTATAACCATAAAGGATATGCTATTCAAAAAGAATTTTTCTGATACAATAATAATAAAAATCCACGAAATACGGAGGCCGTTATGAAAGCATCTTATTTTCCACTTTCCCAGGTACGTTTAAAAGAAGGGACTCTTTATTATAAATATCAGCAACTTATGATTTCTTATCTACTAGACCTCGATGATGATCAACTGCTTTACAATTTTAGGCAAGTTGCAGGGCTAGATACCAAGGGTGTCTCCCCCATGACTGGTTGGGAAGAAGAAAGCTGTAAGCTAAAAGGACATACCACCGGACATTATCTTTCCGCCATCGCCCTGGCGTGGGCAGTAACCGGAAAGCAGAATTTTCTTCATAAAATCAATTATATGGTGGAGGAGCTTTCCAAATGCCAACAGGCATTGGCGGATTCCGGCAAATATCATTATGGATTCTTAAGTGCTTACTCCGAAGAACAGTTTGACCTTTTAGAAGTTTATACCAAGTATCCGGAAATCTGGGCTCCCTACTATACCCTTGACAAGATTATGTCCGGCCTTTATGACTGTCACGTACTTGCAGGAAATGAGACCGCCAAAGATATGCTGGATAAAATAGGCGACTGGGTATACAACCGACTCTCCCGACTTTCCAATGAGCAGCGAAATAAAATGTGGTCCATGTACATCGCCGGGGAATTCGGTGGTATGCTTGGAATGATGGTAAAAGTCTATGAACTGACAGGAAAAGAGAATCACCTAAAAGCCGCAAAGCTTTTTGAAAACAAAAAACTCTTCGATCCTATGAGTGAGAATCGCGATGCCTTAGAAGATATGCATGCCAACCAGCATATCCCCCAGATTATGGGAGCCATGGAACTCTACCGTGTAACCGGCGATGAAGCATGGTTTGAAATCAGTAAGAATTTTTGGAATATCGTAACCAGCAGCCATACTTACTGTATCGGCGGTGTGGGAGAAAGTGAAATGTTCCATGCCCCTAATAGCACCTGTGCCTACCTGACTCCAAAGGCTGCAGAGAGCTGTGCAAGCTACAATATGCTTCGCCTCACCGCACAGCTGTTTAAGTATACTTTAAATGGGGATCTGATGGATTATTACGATAATACCCTCCGCAACCATATTTTAACCAGTTGCAGTCACAAGAGTGACGGCGGAACTACCTACTTTATGCCTCTTGGCCCCGGACAGCGCAAAGACATTTCCCTTACAGAAAATAGTTGCTGTCATGGCACCGGAATGGAAAGCCGATTTCGTTATATGGAAAATATCTATGCTTATGATAACGAGGCTCTATATATTAATTTACTGATTGATTCTGTTTTATTTGATGAGAAGGGCGACGCACTGATTGATTTACAAAGCAATGATACCGAAGGATTGATCAAAATCCAGTGTCACAATATTCCTGGCAAAACGTTAAAAATCCATATCCCGTCCTGGGGACAGAAAAATTTCAAAGTCTCTGTAAATGGAAATGCTTATACAGACACGGAAGTACCCGAGGGATACCTGATCATAGAAAGTATAAAAAACGGAGATATCATCCAGCTGGAACTTCCAATGGAAGTTCGCTTACTGGATAATACCTCCGATCAAACCTTTGTAAATTTAGCATATGGCCCCTATATCCTGGCTGCCCTTTCGGAAGAGACAGAATTTCTTGACGCACCGACGTTAGAAGGAATCCGTCCCGTTGGAAGAGAAATGGTATTTAAAGATGCAACAGGAACTAAGATCATTCCCCTTCCGGCAGTGGATATGGAAGCATATCATGTTTACTTTCGGAAAAAAATATAAGAGATTCTACTTATTCTTCCATATTTCTTTTATCTCCCAAAATCAATGCTATTTTGGGAGATAATTAAAAACACGGGAGAATTCTATCTACTGAAAATTACACACACAGGGCTTTCGGAGTCTACCTTTTTTACCGGCTTACTGAATTTTCCTGATGTCTCATCAAGTTGAATCTCTACTATGGTATCTGTCAGTTCATTTGCCGCAATTACAGCTTTTCTGTCTTCATTCCATATAATAAATCTCGGCTGCTTTCCATCTGTTTTCATGGAATCACAATATTTCAGAAATCCATTTTCCTGTACCTTAAAACTGGTAACACTGTCATGCTTTCTATTTGAAACAATCACATATTGTCCATCGTCCGTAATGTCAATTCCACTGGCCCATCCGTCTCCTGTGTAAGTTTCCGGAAGAGTTGGCAGGATTTGCTTAGCTTCCAGCACACCACTTGTATCATCAAAATAATAGGTGGTTACAGAGTAATCTTTTTCATTTACACCATATCCCCACTTATTATTCTGATGAAATACAAAGTGTCTTGGCTCCGCGATCTCTCTGGAGCAAACAATACATGTGCTGTCTAAAACTCCATTTTCTGAATCAATCTTAAATACATCTACCTGTCCAAATCCCTCTTTTCGTCCCTGGCAAGAAACCAGCAGATATTCTCCGTTTCCATCCTGCTGTACCTGATGCGGATGTGAAATGGCATCTTTGGTACGTCCCGAAATTTTATATAACTCTTTTAAATCTTTGAGACTTCCATCTTCTTTCCTTGGAATAACTGCAACAGTTCCTGTCTGCAGGTTTGCAACGAAAATCCAACGGTTGCTTTTATCTATGGATAAATGTACCGGATTGATTCCTTCTGTAGATACTGTATTTATATAAGCTAATTTACCTGTTTCTTTATCTATTGAGAAAGAACTGATTTCACTTTTATCACCATGAATGGTATAAAGAAATTCTCCTGTATGATCCATACAAAGGAACGATGGATTTACCAGATTTTCAAGAATCTGGATCAATTCCCAATTTCCGCGATCATCCACCTGATAAACACTGATACCTTTTCCTCTGGCGTCTCTTTCTTTGGTAGTCCGGCATCCTACATATGCATATTTCATCCTGCATTCTCCTTTCAACAAAACAGCTTAAAGCCTCCCACAAGAGCAAAAATCACAACAACCATAACCGCTCCGAAAGAGATTCCAAACAGTTTGATAAAAACAGATTGCTGATCTTTATCCGATGCATCTGTCTCCTGCGCATAGGAAGCCAGTATTAAACTTCCACCTGTGGACAAAGGACTGATTCCTGCAACTGTTGCTCCACCGACAATAGACATAATCAGTTCCATAGCTGTCACATTGCCACCTACATTTGCTGCAATGTCTTCCACTGTAGGTATCAGTGTCGGAAGAACCACTCCATTTGCCGAACTAAACCATGACATCAAGCCTGCCGTCAATCCAATAATAGGAGCCGCGGTCACCTGATTCATCATAGATGCCAAGAGATCGGAAAGCAGTGTAATTCCGCCTAGTTCCTTTGTTACTGCCATCAACATACTAACTCCTGTGATTAGAAGCAAAACACTCCACGGGATTAGTTTTAAACCAGACTTTTCATTTACAACGTTAAAGAGTAATAATACAAAAGCCAAGGCAAAGGATACCAGCCCTACATCATAGCGAAATACTACAACTGCCACTACAAGAATAATTAGTGCAATGATACAGATCACCTGAGATCTGTTAAATGCCGGAAGTTCCTTTTTATCAACGGCCTCTTCTGATTTCATCTTGTATCCCTTAAAAACGATGTAAAGAATAACTGCGCAAATCAGATTCGCCACGCTTATTCCTAAGAATACAGGGCCAGCTACTCCCGTCATTCCCATCTCTTCCGTAAGATCCGTCACGATAATTCCGGACAAGGCAATCGGTGACGCGGTTCCTCCTACAGCTCCAAGAATTGCCATACTTCCCATAAGAATTGGAGATGCATTCATCTGTACGGACAGGCTGACTGCAAAAATAATCATGACAGATTGTACGGAAATGGCTCCCGGTCCGGCTGCCGATAATACATAAGAAACTACATAAATAATAATTGGAATCAAAAATGTTTTTCTTCCTACCAATGCAACCATTTTTTTAGACAAAAGTTCCAATGTATGATTCTCCTGCAGAAGACAAAAGAAAAACATAGTTCCAAGCAATGTCAAAAACAATTTACTGGGAAAGCCCCCTAAAATCACACTGGTATCAACACCGAACCGTATTCGCAAACTGCTCCCAAACAGGGAGCAGTCCATAGCAAAAATCAATTGTGTATCTTATTAATCTAGTGTTAATGGCTTAATTTTTCTGATTACATCAAGGATGGTTCCATCTCTGGCTTCCAAAACTGCAACCACTTTGTCTTCCCACTCCAATTTATCCGGAGTTCCAACCAGACTATATGCCTTATCTTTCAACCATTCAATAGTAACAGTCTTGATTCCTGCTTCTGCAAGATATGCTTCAATATCTTTACGTGCAGGATTTACAGCGATTCCGTAATCTGTTACTAAAACATCCACGCAATCTCCCGGTGTTACAACTGTAACAACATCTTCGCATACAGTCGCCATACGACCTCTGGTCAATGGAGTAACAATGATAGTACATTTGCTTCCGCAAGCTGCATCTGGATGTCCACCCGGTGCACCGCGCAGTACTCCATCCGATCCTGTCAG
Organism: bacterium; assembly: GCA_963658085.1. Taxonomy (GTDB): domain Bacteria; phylum Bacillota; class Clostridia; order Lachnospirales; family Lachnospiraceae; genus CAKRJP01. The sequence goes on along the minus strand of CAVKOU010000026.1, from coordinate 21,444 downwards.
TACATTAACATTAAACTTTGTATCAATCTCCAATGCGGAAAGTACAACAAAGTCAAGCTTATTAACCAATGCACCCTTGTTTGCAGCATTTGCATACTCACTGAGGTCTGTCTCATAATGATTTGGATTGGTTCCGATATGGTTAATAGCACCCATATCAAAATCCTGTGTATCACAGATCTTTCTACAAAGTCCCTTGTCCATCAACTGGCATACAGAACTGCTGGTTCCACCAAGGGCAAAACTCATAGTAATTCCTTTTTCTACCATATACTGCTCAATAAATCTATTTGCAGCAAGAGAAGGACCACCAACACCTGTCTGGAAGGAGAATCCATCTACGAAATCAGGAGATGCTGCGATAACCTTTGCAACATTTTCTGCCATCATAAGCTCTCTCGGATTATCGGTAATACGCGCTTCTTTTGTTGTAATCTTGGCTGCATCTCCGATGTCATCTACCACACATACACAGTCAACATCGATTCCCTTTATAGAAGCAGGAACATTTGGAAAATCAACTAATGTATCTGTAACAATTACCGTATGATCTGCGAAATGGGAATCATGAATTCCAAATCCCATAGAACCAAAATTATTCTTTCCACCAATACCACTGGCATTTCCACAGCAATCAGAAGAAGCCGCTGCAAGAAATGCAATATCGATATGTACTTCTCCGGCTTCCACTGCACGAGGACGTCCTCCATGGCTTCGGATAATTGCCGGTTTTGCAAGCTTTCCTGCGGATATCACTTCACCGATTCTTCCACGAACACCTGAAGTCTGAACCCCTGTGATGATTCCCTGTTCAATATAATCTGCGATTACATCCTGTGCATTTCCAAGGGAAGTGGCTGCAACCGTTATGTCTTTCAGGCCCATTTCCTCTACCAAAACTTTTGCTACCATGCTGGCTACATAGTCACCATCTCTAAGTTCTGTATGGAAAGAAAATGTCATTCCATCATGTGCGCCGCATTTTTCACATGCTTCACGAATAGAAGCACAGATTTTGCTTTCTTCCGGTTTAACTTTACGGATTGTTTTTGGAGAATCTTTTTTTACATATTTCCCATCCATGTAATATTTTCCCTGATATACTTCTTTACCGTTTACAAGAAGCTCATCTGGAATTTCTCTGCCTACTGCATTTTTCATCTTCTTCACTTGCCCCTTTCTTATAAATCACCATGGTATACGCCGCATGCTTTTGCAAGTGCAATTACTCGTCTTGCATCTTCAAAGAACGGAATATCAACCATCTTACCGTCAACTGTATATACACCAACTCCGGAATCAGCCTGCTCATTAAAGGAACGGCACAGTTTTTCTGCATAAGCAATTTCTTTTTGAGTAGGAGCAAATGTATCATGAACAAATTTAATCTGTTTCGGATTAACAATACTCTTTCCATCAAATCCCATCTTACGGTTTTGGATAACTTCTGCCTTAAAGCCTTCCATGTCATCAATGTTAGGGAACATCGTGTCAAAGCACTGTACACCGGCTGCTCTGGCTGCAAGAAGCATCTGTCCTCTGGCTACCATCATTTCGATTCCGCCCTCTTCGATACGGACATGCATGCTCTTTCGGAAATCTCCTCCGGAAATCGCACAACCAAACATTCTGTCTGATGCTGTTACAATCTCATATGCATTCATGATTCCCTTTGGGCTCTCCAAGGCTGCCATCAAAAGAGTTCTACCTACTTCAACTCCAAATTCCTTTTCAGCCGCCTCTACCTGTTCTTCGACATCATGTACATCCTGTGCACTTTCACATTTTGCAATACGGATACCATCTGCTCCGGCTGCAACAACGCAACGGATATCCTCTTTCCAGTGTGGAGTATCAAGACCATTGATTCTGACGATTACTTCTGTGTCACCATAATCAATGTTTTTTAATGCCTGATATAATGAAAACCTGGCTGCATCTTTCTGATTCTCTGCAACAGCATCTTCAAGGTCCAAAATGATACTGTCTGTGCCATAGATATATGCATCCTTGATCAGACCTGGCTTCTGTGCATTCATAAACATCATTGTTCTTCTTAATCTGTTCTTCTGCGGCTTCGGACGTGAAATCATCTTACATTACCTCCCCATGCAATATTTTTATCGGATGAATCGCTGCTGCGATATACAGCACACTCAACTCTTGCCTTTAATGTGCACTCCAGGGCACCCTTATCAACAACTGTAACTTTTGCATTTGCAACCTCTAACTCTTCTAAGGTTTTTAAAACGATTGCTTTAATCTGACGACCATACTGATTCATAACACTGCTTTCAATGTTAACCGAAAGGTTATCACTCGGTTCTACTGTAATTTGTGCATCACTGGATTCCAATGTTCCAGCCATTGCTGTTTTCTGAATTTCCATATTTGCTCCTTTCTTCATTGCCTGTTGCATTCTTGTTATGGCTTCAATATAGCACCTCATTTTTATGTTGTAAAAGGCATAGTTTTCATCATTTTCCATTCCTTTAGAGAATGTTTATTCCTGTTTACTTTTATTATTCTTTCACATATAATTACAGAAAAAGCATTTTTTCATTCCATTTATGAATTATGCAATTATTCAAAGCCACGCAAAACTGCGTTCTGCGAATGCTTGCCTTCAGACAGATAAGCAGTTTTATATCATCACGGCCACGGAGTATTAATTATGGACGAAAGAGATTTTGAACTACTGATAACATTAAAGGAAACAGGGAATATCACACATGCTGCTGACCGGCTGTTTATGACCCAATCTTCCCTTTCTAAAAGAATACATGCCATTGAAAAAGAGCTGGATACTACCCTTCTCCTTCGTTCCAGACAGGGTGTACACTTTACCCCTGAAGGAGAGATCGTATTAAAGCGAGTTTCTGAGGCAGCCTGCCTTTTGGATATCATGCGAAACGAACTGGATCGCAAAAAAGGCTATATCTGCGGAACATTAAACCTGGGGGTTTCTATTAATTATGCTCTTTTCCAGTTACCGGAGCTTTTAGCTGCTTATCACCAGAAATATCCGCAGGTAATTACACGAATTTCCACAGATCAAAGCCGCAATTTATATCAGCAGATTGTAAATAATAAAATCGATATAGGAATCATACGTGGAGAATATGATTGGAAAGGGGAAAAGATTCTTTTGAATCGGGAGAATGTTTGTGCAATCCGAAGTTCTGGTAATGCAGATCGTTCTTTACATGCCCTGCCTTATGTCGGAAGAAAAACAGATTCTCAATTTGAACGGGAAATTTCCCAATGGATGCGGGAGAACCATCTCCAACCAAAGAGTAATGGGATTTTTGTAGATAATATTATTACGTGTGTAGAAATGGTGCGGCGGGGCCTTGGCTGGAGCATCGTTCCCGAGATTTGCTTAAAAGATTTTGATGGAATTGTAGAGCCACTGACTTTTGACAACGGAGAACCTTTTGTCCGCTCTACCTACGTTATGTATAACAGTAATGTAACAGAACTTCCGCAAGTCAGCGCTTTTATAGAACTTTTAAAGAATTTTTAATGAACTCATGAATTCATAGGAGAGAAAAATCATGTCATCTTACAGTATATCTAAAATATATCCTAGTGATCGTTATGCTAATGATCAGATTGAAAAGCTACTTCAGGGAGAAGGAATCCGTCGGGACCCCAATCTGGATTACACCTGCGGTATGTATGACGAGGATATGAATATCATCGCCACCGGAAGTCTTTTCGGAAACACCCTCCGCTGCATGGCCGTCAGCCACAGCCATCAGGGCGAGGGACTCATGAATGAAATCGTTACTCACTTGATCGAAGTGCAGTTCGAACGGGGAAATACTCATCTGTTTCTTTATACCAAATGTGATACAGCGAAGTTTTTTAAAGACCTGGGATTTTATGAGATTGCAAGAGTCGATGGACAACTGGTATTTATGGAAAATCGTAGAACCGGATTTACTGATTATCTGAAAGAACTTAAAAATGGCTACCAGGATAAAAATGCTAGTAATGTTGCAGGAAATATTGCAGCCCTTGTGATGAATGCCAACCCATTTACCAATGGACATCTTTATCTTGTAGAAAAAGCCGCTGCGGAAAATGATGTTCTGCATCTTTTTATGGTCAGTGAGGACGCAAGCCTAATTTCCTATTCCGTTCGAAAGAAACTAATCATGGAGGCAACTGCCCATTTACCAAATATCTGCTACCACGATAGTGGTCCCTATATTATCAGCAATGCAACTTTTCCAAGTTATTTTCAGAAAGATGAATCTTCTGTAATAACCGGCCATGCAGAACTTGATCTCACGATTTTCAAGCTTATTTCCGAGGCATTAAACATCACCAAAAGATATGTTGGGGAAGAACCAACCAGTCAGGTAACCGGCATCTATAACGAAATTATGGCTAGGGAACTGCCAAAGTCTGATATTGAATGCATCATTGTGCCACGCTTGGAATATAACAATACGCCGATCAGCGCCTCAACAGTGCGCCAGGCTATACATGATGGTAAAGTAGATTCCATAAAATCCATTGTACCGGAAACCACCTATAATTTCTTTACAAGCCCAGAGGCTGACGAAATCATAAAGAATATTCAAAAACACGAAAATGTTATTCATTACTAAGGATAATTCAAAAAATAATTCAAAAGACAATTTGCGACTATTCAGAACCATGCCAAACTGTGTCCCGCAAATGCTAACATTCAGGCAGATAAGCAGTTTTATATATCGAATGGGATTCTGAATAGTTACGACACTTAATTATATAAGGAGATGATTCTATGTTACATGGAGAAACTGTTGTTTTAACAGATATGTTGGATTGTCGTGAGAGACGCTCACTAAAACAAGAAGAATATCGAAAAAAATACCATACCACCGTAATCTCATTCTGCATGAATATTCCCGGCCCCATCAAAACCAACCCGGATATCACAAAAGTATTTCATGACGGAGTCCAAGATATCATGTCTTTCCTGCAGGCTTCTGATATTAAGATTTTAGAATCGATAGAATATAACGAAAAAACCGGAAATGAATTGCTGCTTGCCATTGACAGCACAGACAGCGAGGGAATAAAAGATGCCATGACACATATCGAAGAAGCCCACCCACTTGGACGGCTTTTTGATATTGATGTTCTTAATCCCGAAGGAATCAAAATGTCACGCCCTACATTCCGAAAATGTTTTATCTGCGATTGCCAGGCACAGGAATGTGCCTCCGCACGCAAGCACAGCGTCCCGGAAATGCAGGAATATATAGATTCAAGAATTCAGGAATATCTTTCCTGAATTCCTGCGTTTTATTTTGTTTTTGAAGTCACTTCATCTTTCAGTGCTCATACTGCACCGTCCTTTCTAATACTTCATGCATAACCGTCATTAGTCCAAGCAAAACTAACAAATATACCGGCAGTAAACGAATCGATACATGATTAGCGATCAGACCAAATAACGGTGGCATCAGGCAGGTGCCAACATAGGCGCTTGCCATTTGTACTCCGATAATCGCCTGAGAACGTTCTGCCCCAAAATGTTCTGGTGTGGAATGGATAATACAAGGATATATCGGCGCACAGCCTAATCCAATCAATGAAAATCCGACCAACGAAACAACCTGTCCAAACGGAAGAATCATTACAACAATACCTGTTAAAATAATTGTCTGTCCCATGCGGATCATCTGCTTATCTTTTAATTTCATAGCGATGAAACCATTAATTCCACGCCCCACGGTAATGCCAATACAAAACATCCCGGCAAAGGAAGCGGCAGTCTTCGCATCCACACCTTTTGCTAAATTCAGATAGCTGCTCGCCCATAGCATAGTTGTCTGCTCTACTGCGCAATAGCAAAAGAAGCAGATCATGACTGCCTTTGCTCCGGGAATTGCAACTATTTCCCTTAGCGACAGCACCTTTCCACTCATTGTTTCCTCTGATGATATATTTTGTTTTGACCATTTTGGCAGACTAAATACCAACACCGCGGTAAGCACAACCTGCATTACAGATATAATTCGATATCCGGTATTCCATGTGGCGCCTCCAGTAAGTGCCGCCCCCATAATGTATGGTCCTATTGTTGCACCGATTCCCCACATACAATGCAGCCAACTCATATGTTTGCTGGCATAATGCAGCGCAACGTAGTTATTCAAAGACGCATCCACACTGCCGGCTCCAAGACCATACGGGATTGCCCACAAACATAACAAAGGAAAACTATGACTGATGGAAAATCCCCACAACGCCAGCGCTGTGATTCCAACACTTGTTGCCGTCACCTTACCGGTTCCGAATTTCCTTGTGAGACGATCACTTTGCAAACTGGATACGATGGTTCCAAATGCAATAATCATAGAAATTGCTCCTGCATAGGACACCGGAACTTGAAATTCCGGATACATATTCGGCCATGCCGCGCCAAGCAGAGCATCCGGAAGACCAAGGCTAATAAATGACAGATAAATAATTCCTAATAAAAAACTCATGTTTCTTTTCCTTTTCGTTTCACAATTTAAAGGGCTTGCGGATTAATTTTCCGCAGCCCTTTTACAAATCAGATCCCATGCTTCATCATCGATTTCTTCGTCATGAAATAATTTGCGCCTGTCATCTTCCGTAATCTTACGAACAACACGACATGGATTTCCTACTGCTATAGACCAGTCCGGGATATCTTTTGTAACTACACTTCCCGCACCGATTACTACATTATTTCCAATATGTACTCCCGGACAAACCACCGTATTTCCACCAATCCATACATTATCACCAATGGTGACTTCCTTTCCATACTCAAAAGCAGAATTGCGAGTATCCGGATAAACCGGATGTCCGGCTGTATAAATCGCTACATTCGGAGCCATCTGACAGTAATCACCGATCTTAACTTTTGCTACATCTATGATGGTACAATTATAATTTGCAAAGAAATTCTTACCCACTTCAATATTTGATCCATAATCACAGTAAAATGGCGGATTAACCCAGGCATTTTCTGATTTCCCAAAAAGTTCTTTTACTATTTCTGCAATTCCATCAAAATCTGATCGATCTGCAAAGTTCAATTTCTGCAGAATTTTTCTGCACCCTGCCTGTTCAGCCATAATCGCTTCATCTGCAATATATGCGATCTGTTGATCCCTTCTCTTTTTCATATCCATAGTATAATTCTCCGTTTTCGTCAAATACAAATCCTCAAATAGTTCTACAAACAATATAAGAATATACTATTTTTATGAATTGTTCTACCAAATTCTTCCTCTATGATATAACAATCGTTCTCTATAATTTATCTGATCTTCTTCGATGTAACCGAATTATTTCCAGGCACTACTTTTTCTAACGCCTCCAAATAACTGCTTCCTAATCTGCTGATTTTTCCTTTTTTGTGCGTAATATATCCAATTCTCATCTCACTCTCATCCGCTAAAGGAACAGCAATAATATCCTTACCATTCAACTTTTTATCAATGACACCACTGCAAACGGTGTAACCATTCAGCCCGATCAGAAGATTAAACAACGTCGCTCTGTCTCTGACACGGATATTTTTCTTTCTCTCGGAAACAGAGAATATCTCTTCCGAAAAATAAAAGGAATTATGTTCACCCTGTTCAAAAGAAAGATAGGGATACGCTTCCAATTCTTCGTTTGTAATGATCTCTTTTTCTGCTAGTGGATGTTTTCTGCTGATAAATACATGGGGCTGTGCAACAAATAACTGATGAAACTTTAAGTCTTGCGCTTTTAGCAGCTTATTGATCACAGCCTCATTAAATTCATTCAAAAACAATATGCCGATTTCACTTCTCAAATGTGCTACATCTTCAATGATCTCATAAGTCTGTGTTTCCCTTAGACTGAAATCATATTCATCCTGACCGTACTTCTTAATCAAATCTACAAAAGCATTGACCGCAAAGGAATAATGTTGGGTGGATACGCAAAACTGCGTCTTTCCACCACCGGTTCCCTTATACTTATCTTCCAGAATCGCAGCCTGCTCCAACACCTGTCTTGCATATCCCAGGAATTCCTCTCCTTCTTTCGAAACAGTAATTCCTTTATTGGTTCTATTAAAAATAACCAGATTCATCTCTTTTTCCAGTTCATGAATCGCATTCGTCAGGCTTGGCTGGGAAATATATAATCGATTCGCCGCCTCTGTAATAGTCCCCGTCTCTGCTACTGTAATGATGTATCTTAATTGTTGAAGTGTCATGATTTTGATCCTTTTTGCTGTCTTTTAGAATACGAAAATCCTAGATCTTTGATCTTCTATCTTTTATCTTTTATCTTTTATCTTCTATCTTTTGTCTTCTATCTTTTATCTTACGTCTATCCCCAAACTTCTTCTGCAATCTCTTTTACCAGTCTTAATTTTGCCCACTGCTCTTCCTCTGTCAGTTTATTTCCAATTTCACAGGAGGCAAATCCACACTGTGGACTCAGATATAAACGATCTAGCGGAATATATTTTGCAGCTTCATGAATCCGTTTGATCACGGACTCTTTATCTTCTAATTCAGGAGTCTTTGTTGTGATCAGTCCCAGAACCACCTTTTTATCCGGTGATACTTTTGCTAACGGAGCAAATCCTCCGGATCTGGCATCATCATATTCAAGGAATAACGCATCTACATTCTCTTTTGCAAATACATAATCTGCCACTGAATCATAAGGTCCGCTTGTAAAGAAAGTAGAATGATAATTTCCTCTGCAGATGTGGGATGTAATAACCATATCTTCCGGTTTTCCTTCAACCGCAAGGTTATTTACTTCTAGCAGCTGGGCTTTTACCTCGTCCAACTCCAACCCTAATGATTTATATCTCTGTTTTGCGGCATCTCCTACGATTGCTCCCCATGTACAGTCATCTAACTGAAGGTTGCGACATCCCGCCTCATAGAATTGCTTGATTACTTCCTGATATGCTACTCCAATATCTTGAATCAGCTCTTCATTGGTAGCATAGAATTTTCTGGTGTTTTGATAATTTCCAGGAACAATCATCTGTTGAAACATCTGTGCCGGAGCAGGAATGGTATATTTTGCGACTGTATTTTCATCTTCAAACTGCTTTAAAAAATTAAAATATTCTACAAATGGATGTGCTTTCGCTTTCACTTTTCCTGTCAGATAAGTATCTTCTACAGCTGCCATCTCTGCATTAAACTGTACTCCATTTCCGGCCTGCTCATGTCCAACGCCTTCAAATCCCCACATAAAGTCAAGATGCCAGTAGGTTCTTCTGAACTCTCCATCCGTAATCACATGGAATCCCAGTTCTTTCTGTTTTGCAACAACTTCTGTAATTGCCTTATCGATAATGGCATCTTTTTCTGCCTCGCTGATTTTTCCCTCCTGATAATCAGCTTTTGCCTGTTTTACTTCCTGTGGTCTTAAAAAACTTCCTACAAAGTCGTATCTGCATGGTGTCTGATATTTACTCATTTTCTGTTTCCTCCGTTTTTCTTTCATTGGAAACAGATTAGCACGACTCTTTTGTTCTTAAAAATACAAATAATTTTCAGTTGTCCATAGTTTGAAACTATAGCACATTCTTTTTATCCATTTATTTTATCCGTTAATCTTTTTCGCAAATTTTCTGGAAATACTTCTCGGGGTAATTCTTTCACCAATATTCATTAACTTTGAAGAAATACCGAAATAAACCAGAACTTTCTTTTTCATCAAAGCCTTATATCCAGCTTCTGCAACCTCTCTTGCATTTGCTGGTTTAAAAAACTTAAACATATTAGAATCTTTCATTTCAGCTGCTTTTTCAAAACCTGTCGCTGTAGGTCCCGGGCATAATGCTGTGACGGTCACTCCTGTACCTTTCGCTTCTTCTGCAATAGCTTCTGAAAAACTACGAACAAATGCTTTGGACGCGTAATACAGTGACATTTTCGGTCCTGCGGCAAAAGCCGCAACAGAAGCTACATTTAAAATTTTTCCATAATGCCGATCGATCATTCCCGGCATAAAATATCTTGTCAACTGCACAAGCGTCACAATATTCACCTGTAAAAGATTGGCCTGTCTCCGCTTATCCATCGTCCAAAAGTTTCCAAAATTTGCAAAACCTGCATTATTTACAAGTGCGTCAATCTGAATCCCTTTTTCCTGTGTATACTTAAACACTTCGAATGCCGCATCTGTTTTTGAAAGATCACAGGCAAACACTTCCACATGATTATGATATCGAGATTCCAGTTCTTTCTTTAGCTTACATAAGATACTCTCTCGCCTGGCTATGATCACTAAATCATAACCTTCTCTTGAAAATATTCTTGTAAATTCAAGCCCCAATCCACTAGAGGCTCCTGTAATCAATGCTGTCCGAGTCATAATTATCACTCCTCATAATTTGTGTTCTGACTTCTATAAGGTTTTAACTCATCTTTTCTTCCCATTCAGCTTCCTTAAAACCAGTCAATACAAAATCATCTGCAACTATAATGGGACGCTTTACTAACATACCGTCTGTCGCCAGCAGATCATAGATTTCCTCATCCGTCATACTTGGTATCTTGTCCTTCAGCTTCATCTCTTTATAGAGCATTCCGCTTGTATTGATAAATTTCTTAATAGGAAACCCACTCTGCTTGTGCCATGCTGACAATTCCTCTGCCGTGGGGTTCTCTTCTTTGATTAATCTCTCTGTATATTCTATTTCGTTTGCATCCAGCCATTTCTTTGCTTTCTGGCAAGTAGAGCATTTTGGATAGTATAAAAATAACATTGCTGTTTCCTCCTGATAAATTGACATTCGTATCCCGAACGATATAAATTCTATGATTTTATATTAACATTGACTCTTTCATATGACCACAGCAATATAGAAAATCCTGCGGATATCAAGTTTTTTCTCAATACCGCAGGAATGTTATCACTGCTCGTTTATATGGATGAACAGAGACTTCTCTATTTCTCTATTTATCTGTTTCTCTTACCAGACTCTTTTTACATATTTTGCAAATAGTTCCCGTCGCCGTAACCATAACCACCTTCGCATATGCAATATCTCCAATCTTGTCATAGAGACGTCCGGCACTCATGGATTCTCCGATAACGGTATACGAACTGTTTGCCACGTATCCTATCTTTCCAAGGCCCTCATAAGTTACTTTAATTGCTTCTTTGTCATACTCATTATCAGGCTCTTTCTCCAGTCTGATCTTCGTTCCTTCTTTAAGAAAATCGTTTCCAAAATAATGCTTTGTTCCTGTCAGTGTGATAAATATTTTTGCCATTGTAATCTTTCCTCCTTAATCATGCATGTATTCATAGTAATCAGATTCGCTGGCAAACAAGATATATTTACCATCTACAAATCCCATGTAACCATCACCTGTGTTAAAACCTTTCATTGCCAGTTCCTCCGTTTCCTAGAATTTTGTTTTTAGGTCTCTTTGATGGTTACAGTGTAAAGTAATAGGTGGGGTATAAAAACCCCTGCTTATTTTATTTGATGTGCGTCAAATAGTTTCAAATAAAAGCTAGTTTAATTCCCCCATGGATATCTCCGTATTTCTCATTTTCTCACATTTTGTGAGCATATTTTTTTATTTTTTACACATTTTATGAGGATATCTTTATCCTTCTACCCTATGACAAGCTACTTTATGTCCCGGCTTCACCTCCAGAAATTCCGGTTCCTCCTGTCTGCATTTGTCTATCGCATATGGACATCGTGTGGAGAATGCACAGCCCTTGAACTCTTCGGTCCTGACCGGCTGTTCTCCGGAAAGCTCTGCAAATCCCTCTCGTTCAATATACGGATCCGGCACAGAAGCAAATAATCCTTTTGTGTAAGGATGAAGAGGATTTGCAAATAATTCTTCAGTATCGGCTTCTTCCACCAACGATCCCAGATACATAACCCCAATACGGTCTGAAATAAAACGAATCACCCCGATATCATGAGAAATAAACAGAAGACTGAGGTCCAGTTCTTTCTGTAGTTGCATCAACGTATTCAAAATCTGGGCCTGAATAGATACGTCAAGGGCAGATACCGGTTCATCACAGACAATTAACTTCGGTGCGATTACAAGAGCACTTGCAATTCCCAGCCGCTGTACCTGTCCCCCGGAAAGTTCATGGGGAAATCGAAAATAATGCTCTTCGGAAAGCCCTACCATCTTCAGAACATCTACCACCTTTTCTCTTCTTTTTGCCGCATCCAAATCAGTATGAATCTTTAAAATATCCTCCAGAATATCTCCGATTCTCTGACGCGGATTCAATGCCGAAAGGGTATTCTGAAATACCATCTGTAATTCTTTCCTGAACGGCTTGAACTCTTTTTCGCTTAATTTACAGAGATCTTTTCCGTCATAAATAATAGAACCGCTATCAACTTTTGTCAGTCCTACAATTGCACGTCCTGTGGTAGATTTTCCACATCCGGACTCTCCCACCAATCCATATGTCTCACCTTTTTTGATAGAAAGGGACATATTATCTACTGCACACATTCGGGATGTTTTTCCAAAAATGCTGCTCTTCCCGTTTTTCAGAGGGAAAGACTTTTTTAAGTTTTTAATTTCCAGTAAATATTCACTCATTCGTCTATACCTCCTCTTTTACTCTCTGCTCTGCATACTTCCAGCATTTAACCATGTGTCCTACTTTTGCTTCCACAAGGGGCGGCTGCGTATTCTTGCAACGGTCACTGGCATATTTACATCTGGTACAGAAATGACATCCAACCGGAATCTTAGTAAGGGGTGGCACAGTTCCCGGAATCGTTGGTAGTTCCTTGCCTCTCTCCACTCTAAGATGCGGGATACAGGCTAGAAGTCCTTCTGTGTAGGGATGCATCGGATTTGCAAACAGTTCCTCTGTTGTAGTATCCTCTACCACCTGTCCGAGATACATTACTTTTATACTATGACAAAGTTTTGCAACCGCACCCATATCATGTGTGATAAAGAGAATAGACATCCCAAGCCTTTCATTTAAATCCTTAAGAAGATGCAAAATCTGCTCCTGGATCGTCACATCCAAAGCAGTCGTCGGTTCATCTGCAATCAAAAGTTTCGGTTCACAAGCAAGTGCCATGGCGATCATCACTCGCTGCTGCATACCACCGGACAGTTCAAAAGGATATTTTTTCATGCAATCCTCCGGATTCGGAATCCCTGTCAACTTCAACATTTCAATGGAACGAGCCTTCGCCTCTGCCTTTGTAACCTTCTTATGAAGAAGCAAAACCTCACTGAGCTGTTTTCCAACCGTATGGACCGGACTTAGGGAATTCAGCGGATCCTGGAAAATAACAGAAATATCATTTCCGCGAATTTCTCGCATCTTGGAGAGAGGACGCTTTAACAGGTTTTCATTTTGAAATAAAATTTCTCCCTCATACTGTACTGCGGTATCATGGTCACGAAGACGAAGAATAGACTGTGACATAACACTTTTTCCGGATCCGGACTCTCCTACAACACCGATGATCTCCCCCGGTTGAATACAGAGATTCACACCATCCACCGCCGGAAGCCATTTCTTATGAACGGAGAATTTCACCCGAAGATCTTTGACTTCCAAAATAGGATTTTTACACTCATTACACTGCTTTTCCATTATTTCTTCGCTCCTCCTTTTACTCTCGGATCAAGGAAATCCCGGAGCCCGTCTCCTAAAAGATTCAGGCTAAGTACACAGACTACCACCGCAACGCCCGGGCATATCATGGTCCATGGTGCCTTTGAAAATACAAGCTTACTGTCCTGCAGCATATTTCCCCAGCTTGCTGCCGGAGCCGGAATACCTGCACCTAAGAAACTAAGAGACGCCTCAGAAATGATGGCCTGTGCAAAAATAAAAGAAGCCTGTACCGTAAGGGGTGAGATCACTCCCGGAAGAATCAGTTTCCATAAAATCTGAAAATCACTGAATCCCTGTACCTTTGCCGCTTCCACATAAGGTTGTTCCTTAATGACCATGGCGCTCGCACGGACCGTTCGGGCCACACTCGGTGTATAGACAATCGTCAAAGCCCACACAACATTCCAACTGGAAGTTCCAAGCGCTGCGATTAGAGCGATTGCAAGCAAAATTCCGGGAATTGCAATCAAACCATCACAGATTCTCATCAGAATCTGATCAAGAACCTTAAAATAACTTGCATACATACCGATAATTGTACCCAGGATACAGGAAAAGGCTGCAACGCATCCGCCTACCCAAAGGGACACCCTCGCTCCGTACATCAAACGAGTGAATACATCTCGTCCAAATTCATCTGTCCCAAATATATATTTTGCACAAGGTGCCTGAAAACGCTCCGTAACTGTCATTGCATTTGGATTCACTGAACTGAACATCGGTAAAAAAATTGCTGCTAACAGGATCACAATAAATCCAACTGCCCCAATAATAAGTCCCGGATTTGATAATAACTTTTCTTTTCTAATCTGTCTTTGCTCTTTGAAAATTGCTTCACTGGCTTCAGACATACTCTTTCTTGTAAAATACATCATTTTTCTCCTATTTACGTCCCGGCTGAAGCCTTGGATCAACAAATCCATACAGAATATCTACTGCAAGATTCACTAATACATACAATAAAGTTACAAACAATACAACTCCCTGAATAACAAAGACGTCTCTTCGGTTGATGGAATTCATGGTCAAAGTACCAAGTCCCGGAATATTGAAAATCGTTTCGGTAACAATGGTTCCTGTAATCAGACTACCAAAGGACTGTCCCACTGCTGTTAAAATAACCGGAGCCGCATTTTTAAGTCCGTAAACAAGAAGAACTTTCTTTTCTTTTAATCCTTTTGCACGGGCTGTATGGATAAAATTTTTATAAAGTACATCTAACATCGAAGAACGAATCATTCTTGTAAGATACGCTGCCTGTACAATTCCAAGGGACAGTGCCGGAACAAATAGATATTTCAAATGCTCACCAAGTCCGCGGGAAAGATCCGCATATCCCGCAACCGGAAACCAATGATGGTAGACACTGAATGCAAGCATTAAGAACATACTGAGGAGGAATCCCGGAAGTGCAGATCCGATCAATGAAACACTAACCGCTGCAATATCAATGGCTGTTCCACGTTTGTATGCTGCGATAAGTCCAAGGGGAATTGCAATAAAAAGTGAAATAATCTGTGCAAAGATTGCAAGACTGATTGTTGGAAGAAAATACTCTCCAATCAGAGTGCTGACAGACTCATGCAGAAAATAAGAGGTTCCCCAGTCTCCATGTAATACGCCCACAATCCAGTCACCATACTGTACAAAAAAGGGCCTGTCAAAACCAAGTTGTGCATTTAATGCTTGAATTTCATCTGCTGTTGCTTCCAATCCAAGAATCGAAGTGGCCGGGCCTCCCGGAATCATATATACGATCAGAAAAGCTACAAACGATACAACAATCAGAACCGGAATCAGCGACAAAATTCGTTTTCCTATATATCGTAACATTTTTTCTCCTTCTAAAAAACGACGGACGCTGCTGCTATCCGTCGTTCTCTCATTTGCTTATTTAGAAACTGTTGTATTCCAGTAAAGTGCGTATCTTAAGAATTCGTATCCTTCTGCTTTTGCATTTAATGCATTCACTGAAGTATAGTGTCCGATAACAGATGCAGCACCATCTTCATACAAGAATGTCTGCAAGTTCTCCCATGCAGTCTTTGCATCTTCTGTAGAATCAGCAAAACGGATTGCGTCGATTCCGTCTGTTACTTCCTGTGCATCAAGACCTGCCCACTCTTTGTTCAATGCAGATAACTGAACCGGAAGAAGTGCATAAGCATTACTTGTAATGTACATGCTAAACTGCTTCGGATCTGAACGCTGTTCCATAAATGTATTGAAGTCATTGCTTTCTACAACTGCATTTACACCGATATTCTGAAGTTCTTCCTGAACAACCAATGTTGCATTATACATCTCAGGATAATCCGGTGTTGTTACCAGTGTAATTTCTTCGTTGTTGTAACCTGCTTTCTTAAGGAGTTCTTTTGCCTTCTCTTCATCGTTCTGATTGTAATATTCTTTTCCTGCATCCGTACTCCACTGAGCATCGCTTAAGTTCATCCATCCTGCATTTAATTCATACAAGTCTTCGTTACCATAGCTTGCGTAAAGGATATCATCACAATTAAGAACTGCAAGCACCGCCTGTCTCATATCTTCGTTTGCCATGATGCCTTCTGTTGTATTTAAGAAAAGGTTCAGTGTTCCACCGTTTGCTACGTCAAGCTGAAGATTTTCATCTTTTGCTAATTCTTCGTAATTATCTGTCGGAACTTCCTCTGCAATATCATACTGTCCGTTCTGAACACCAGCCATACGTGTAGAAACATCGGTCACGATATCAAAGTATAAAGTAGGTGTTGCTGCTTCTTTCTTTCCCGCAAGACCTGTTGTTGCTCTATCAGAGTTCTTGTAATCATCAAACTTATCAAGCTGAACATACTGATCCTGTTTCCATTCTGTAAGCTTGTACGGGCCGGTTCCGATGCATTCTGTAATTCCTTCTTCTGTCTCTGCATCTACAACTTCCTTTGGATAGATTGCTGCAAACATAGATGGATTTGCAAGAATCATAAGGATATCGGATGCCGGTTTATTTACTGTTAATTTAACAGTATAATCATCTTCCGCTTCAAATACGGATCCACCGATCAAAGCGCTTGCTCTTGAGCACTTTTCAGCCCAACGGTTCATAGATGCAACAACGTCTTCAGATGTCATCTCTTTTCCGTTGTGGAATTTTACACCTTCACGTAATTTGATTGTATATACGGAACCATCCTCACTTACTTCATAAGATTCTGCAAGTACCGGTGTCGGTTCATAGTTATCATCCATTGCGAACAATGGTTCAAAAACATGGGCTGCAATTTCACCTACCAGTGAAGAGTTACTTGTCTGTACATCCAGTGTTGGCGGGTTTGCCGATACCGCGATGTGTAACTCGTCTTTTGTTTCAGTTGCTGCTGTGCTTACGGAATTATCAGAACCCTCTTTTGTTCCAGATCCTCCACAGCCAGCAAGTAGCATGGTAGCACACATAGCCAGTGCTATAGCTCGAATAGCTTTTCTTTTTTTCATTAATCCTTTTTCCTCCTAAATAAATTTGATACGTTTTTAACCGTCTTTTTTCAATATACAGGAGCCTTATTTATAAGTCCAATCGATTTGTCTATTATTAATATTCAGGTATTCTATAACTGTGAATTAACCTGGCAAATAAAAGCATCCATCAGATTTTATTCTGGTAGCATTCCTTCTGTCATAATAAACTCCAGAAATTTAGCTGCCACAGGGGTCTGATTTTTCTCCCATGCCAACCCAATCTCTATCATTTCTTCCGGTATCAGTTTTCGGTGACATACTCCCTCATAATCCGGCAGACTGTTGATCTGATTTGTAATGCTTACCCCCATTCCAGCCGCCGCCATGGCATAAGTTGCCTGAATATCCATGGTAGAAAACTGTACATTTGGATTAATTCCATGCTTATCAAGATAACGGGTTCCATCGATATCCAGCCCCGGACAGGTCACTATATAAGCTTCTGTCTCAGCTGATTTTGCAGAAAATGTTTTCTTTTTTGCAAGCTTGTGCCCTTCCGGCAATAAAGCGACCAATGGATCTTTGCAAAATGGAATCCATCCATGTTCTCCTTCTCTTTCGCTGATCAGACAAAAATCAATCTGATGTTGCTCTAATTCATTAATAAATTCTGTGCTGGTTCCCGTGTAAATACGAAATGTCACCCCCGGGTGTAGGTCATGAAACTTCGAGGTTACTTTCGTCAACCATTTATAATAATGACGATATGCTGTTCCAATCTGAATCAGTCCTTCCTCTCCGCCTCTGATTGACGCTGTCTTTTGTGCCAACCGCTCTGATGCCCGCAAAAGCTCCTGCACATATGGAAAAATATCTTCACATTCTCTAGTGGGACGGATTCCTTTTTTTCCTCTGTGAAGTAGCTGTATTCCTTCTGATTCTTCCAATGTCTTCATACTCCGGCTGATTCCGGAAAGTGTATACCCCAGTTCTTCTGCCGCAGCTGTAAGACTTCCACATTTAATGACTGTTTCTAATTCTTTCCATCTTTGTAAATCCATCTCTTCTCTCTTCCTTTAATCCTTTCCTCAAACACCTGCATCCTGAATGTTTATTCTCATGTTCAAAAACCTAATTTCCCAATCTTTATATCATCTATCATTGATTATTTATCAATATAAACTATCCAAACTTTCGATTTTCTCAATTTTAATTCTGTTTTATATTATACGTCAAGGGTTGTATGACTGCCCTAAAGCTTTCATAAGATCAACTACAAACAGCTTTTAAAGCTATATCAAACTATCAAACCTACAGGAGGAACCATATTTTGCAAACCACTCACACACGTACTATGACAGAAGGAAATATTTACGGACATCTTTTTCATCTCTTTCTGCCTCTTATTTTTGGAAATATATTACAGCAATTTTATAACACGATCGATGCCCTTGTTATTGCCCGATATGCCGGAAATGAGGAATTTGCCGCCATCGGTATTGCCGGAACGGTTATGAATCTTTTTTTATTTATTATTGTCGGATCATGCACCGGATTATCTGTTCTTTTTGCCAGAAATTACGGTACAGAAGATTACAAAAGTCTTCGAAAACAACATTTTATTTCCTTGATCTTTGGATGCATCCTGGTTTTCTTTTTGTGTATTAGTGGCTTTTTGGGAATGAATGGAATCTTACGCCTAATACACACGCCGGCTAATCTGATGCAATATACCTCCACTTACCTATGGTGGATTTTTTTGAGCCTTCCGGCGGCATTTCTATATAACATGTACGCGGCTGCCCTGCGCTCCTCCGGCGATACCGTTGTGGCTCTTCTTATCCTTACAGCTTCGGTTTTTTCTAATCTTTTGTTGGATATTTTCCTGGTAGCTCACATGGGAATGGGCATCAAAGGTGCTGCTTTGGCAACCGCATTTACGCAAATAATCTCTGCGGTGCTATGTCTGTGTTATCTGT
The DNA here is from genome assembly GCA_963658085.1 of bacterium. GTDB lineage: Bacteria > Bacillota > Clostridia > Lachnospirales > Lachnospiraceae > CAKRJP01. Next base: position 2,401 of record CAVKOU010000026.1, on the reverse strand, counting down.
TTCATGCGCATCCTGAATTTGTATTACAGAAAGAAGATTGTAGATTCGATAAAGGATTATTAAACACCACTTTTCGTTGCAGTATGGTAACTGCTCTTCATCAGGCAAGTCTGTATATTGGAAAAATGCTTGTCCAGGGTACCATCAATACCGGTGGCACCGAAATCATTTCATCCTATACAGCCGCCACACGTATTGAAGGATTCACTAATTCCTTTAGTGACAGTGGTTCTGCTGCAACTTCCGTACTGGTTTCCCAGAATTACAGCGTTGGAAATTCTGCACGTACCCGGGATTCCTTCCGCTGCAGTCTTCGATTTACGTTTATACTGGGTACACTCTGCGCGATAATTTTATACTTCAGCGCCCCGGTTACAGTAAAGGCAATGTTAGGAAATGCCGCTTCTCACCCTATTATGGCAAAAAGCGGCATCACATACCTGCAACTTATTTCGTTTTTTTATCCTTTGTGCTATACCGGCGGAACCTTCACCGGCACTTATAACGGAGTTGGGAAAATGGTCCTGACTTTAATCGGAAGTACTCTTCAGATTTCACTTCGTGTCATCCTGACCTGGTTTTTCTTCCCTTACTTCGGCCTTGCCGCCACTGCAATCGCTACCGGCATCGGCTGGCTATCTGCCAATATTTTTTGGCTGATTTGTCTGCTCATACTTCGTCACTTCAATTTTCGGTAATAGAAATAAAACATAGGACCTGTTGTGCACACTGCTATAGTGTCCGCAATAGGTTCAGCTAAAAACACCCCTAATACCGCATCTGGCACAAAATGCGGTAAAATAAATATCAACGGTATCAGTATAATGATCTTGCGCCAGATCGTCAGAAAGATTGCCTTTGATGCCTGATCCAATGCCACGAAACTATACTGACATGCCACCTGTATTCCATAGATGAGAAGCATTGCCAGGTATACTCTCATACTTCTGTTCGTATAGGTAATCAAAGCCGCATCACTGGTAAATATGGACGCAACTGCGGCTGGCCATATCATACAGATCAGCCAAATGAGAAACGATCCGCTAACACAGCATATGAGTAACAACCGAAATGTTTTCTTTACCCTTGGAATATTTCCCGCTCCCAGATTATAACTTAACAGCGGCTGTGCGCCCTGCACCAATCCCGGCAAAAGCAGCATAACAAATTGCATGACACTGGTAAGGATACTCATAGATGCCACCGCCATATCACCACCATACTTTTGTAGAGACGTATTAAAGCTGATTGCCACCATGTTTTCTGTCAGCTGCATCAGCGCCGGTGAAGCTCCAAGTAAAACGCTGGACCAGATAAGAGGACCATCGAAACGAATATTTCTGAGACGCAGCCGCAGTTCACTCTTACCCATTACAAGATAATGAATGACAAAACATGCAGATACGCCCTGGGAAATGATCGTTGCCAGGGCAGCCCCTTTTACTCCCATACCTATTCCATTAATGAATACTGCATCAAGAATGATATTGGTTACAGCTCCCACAGCCACGTTACACATGCTGATCAATGTCTTTCCCTGTGCGGTTATAAAAGCATTCAGTCCCAACGTTAACTGCGTAAACAAAGTACCCAGGCAATAAATATTCATATAATCAACGGCATACATGATCGTATCACTGCTGGCACCGAATAATAGCAAAATAGATTTACCAAAAAACAGCATGATTCCTGTTAGTACCACAGACAATAGAATCAACAACCATGTACAGCTTCCCATAACTTTTTCAGCCTGCTCATTATCATCTTTTCCCATAAAAATAGACGCTTTCGGCGCTCCGCCCATACTCACAAGTGCCGCAAAAGCTGAAATCGCCAAAATTACAGGCGCTGTCACACCGACACCTGCTAACGCCTGCTTGCCAACTCCCGGTATTCGTCCGATAAACATCTTATCTACCAAGTTATACAATATGTTGATAAGCTGCGCCGCTATCGCCGGAAGTGCAAGCTTGACAAAAGCAGTCGATATCGGTGTATCTGCCAAAAGATTTTCATCACTTTTCTTATATTTTCCCATACAAAATCACCTTCAAGCTATCCTTTTGTTTCATTGTAGCTTGAAGGTGATTGTTTTTGAAGTTGCTATTAAATTTATTAGTGACAATTTGATCAAATTTTTCTTATTGTCTAAAGGTCGACGCCTTCATAATACTGTTTCAGAATTTCTATTATCATCTGTTGGCTCTGTTTTGAGTGATGGATTACAAAATATTTTCTGCCTTCTTTAGAAGTTCTCTCTTCTTCATCCTCCACAACCACACAATTGCTGCATGGTAATGGCAGCCTGAGAGTATTCCAATTCTCAAACATTCGTATTAAATCATTAAATTATACAAATAGATAGTTTGATGGTACAATACAACTAATACCAAAACAAGTG
>CAVKOU010000025.1:0-33111 GCA_963658085.1 bacterium | reverse complement strand
AGCTAAAAATTTTCTTTTTTTCATAAGCTTTTACCTCGTATGCTTTTAGTCTTGCCTAAAATTATTTTGCCAATTAAAAATTTTACTCTAAGACTGCGCCTCCGCAATATTCGCAGCAACCACTAGCGTCCGGCGTAGTTGTTGCACCACAGTATGGGCAGGTGACCGCTGTCTTAGGCGCGGCTTCCTGTTCTATCTTTTCGCGCACGTCCTTGCGAACCTGTGTAAGCGCCCGCTTGATTTCCTCTCCCAGCTTTTTGTAATTGCGGTACTCAACATTGCTTTCCGGGTTGCATCCTGCCGTCATTCCGGGACGCGCCGGAGCCGGTGTGATATCCACGGAACCGGAATTGACCCGAAACCGTATTTCGTCGAAATACGGGTTATTGACAAAGATCGTAATATAGAAGTCGTAGGAATACTCATAACGCGGCGGATTGTAGCTAACCTGCTTGCCATCCTTATCCTCACGCTTGATCTCCGAACGTCTTTCATCAACATCAAGGTTGCAGCCGGTCACATCCGAAAAATCGAGAACATCCGGGTTGGCATCAGTAAGATCACGGGCACCCGTTACCATGAATTTTCCCGCATCCTCATCCAGCAGCACTTTTATATTGGTACCAAGTGTACGCGTTGTATGAAATGCCGATACTTTTTCTCTGTTTTCTTCACGGTAGGAAAGCTGCGTCTTGATCTCTTCAACCGTGCTGCTACGTCGATCGGAGAACCACGGTGAGAGCTTACTTGCACAGGCTTTACAGAGGTTTCCGTTTTCCAGCTTGCGATTTCCAAGCAGTCCGATTTTTTCTCCGCATATGTCACAATATTTTTTATCAAACAATCCCATAGTCTGTCACTCCTTTATTTTTTGCAATTTATTTTTTTCTCTGTGGCATCCCACAGTTTCACTTCCATCCCTAACTTCCACATCCATCCCCATTTTCAACCTTTTTACGTAAGATCTCCGTCGTCAAAGGGATCTCCGCATTCAGGACAGAATTTCGGCGGATGCGTAGGATCAGCAGGTTCCCAGCCACACTTGTCGCATTTATACTGCGGAACACCTGCCGGTTTTTTTGCTCCACACTCCGGGCAGAACTTTCCCTTGTTCACTGCACCGCAACTGCACGTCCATCCCTCCGGCTGTGCTTCCGGCTTCTTCGCACCACATTCCAGACAGAATTTTCCTGTTACGCTTGCACCGCAGGACGGGCAAATCCAACTGTCAGCGGCAGGTTTTGGTTCCGGCTTTTTCGATCCGCATTCGGGGCAGAATTTTCCGACAATGCCTCTTTGACCACAACTGCATGTCCATCCGCTTGCCGGCATTTCAGATGTTACTGAAGCCGATGCAGGTTCCTGCGCTTGCTGCTGTGCTCCCATCTGGTAAAGATTCTGCGCATTCACGCCGCCTGCTTTACCAGCTATATCCATACCCATAAATGCCATTGCCGGACCGGCATTTTGATTGCTCGCTGCCGACTGCATGGCACTAGCCTGTGCACCGACCAGATGTGCCGCAGCTCTCGTCGGATCCATAAATGCCGCGTTTCGCTGCATCTCCTTAATCATCTGTTCGTCTTCATCACTTGCCTTGACAGAAGAAACACCGAAGGAAACAATTTCAAGTCCACGCAGGTTCCGCCACTTTCCGGAAAGCACTTCGTTGAGTGCATCTGACAACTCTGTCGTATGACCGGGAAGCGCCGAATAACGAATGCCCATGTCAGAAATCTTTGCGAATGCGGGCTGCAAAGCTGTCAAAAGTTCACTCTTAAGCTGACTATCCAAATGATCTCTCGTATACTCCTCGCTGACATTGCCGCAGACATTGGTATAGAACAGAATCGGGTCACAGATCCGATAGCTGTATTCACCAAAGCAACGAATAGAAATATCGATATCGATGCCCGCACGCTGATCGACAACCCGAAATGGAACAGGACTCGGGGTGCCATACTTATTACCGATAAGTTCCTTGGTATTGAAGTAATAGACGCGCTGATCCTTGGGCGGCTCACCACCGAAGGTAAAGCGTTTACCAATGTTCTTAAACGTATCGAGGATACTTGTACCCAGGTCACCGGAGAAGATGGTAGGCTCTGTCGAGGAATCATAGACAAATTCCCCCGGCTCGGCGCAAAGCTCTGTGACCTTGCCCTGATCGACAATGATCATGCACTGTCCATCGGCAATCGCCACGACAGAGCCGCTTGAAATGATGTTGTCCGATCCCTTGTAGTTGCTGCTTCGATCGGAAACACGATGCACTCCCTTAACCGCCATCACGTTTTCCGGAATTGCTTCACAATAAAAATACTCTTTCCACTGGTCGGCCATCACGCCGCCAGCTGCGCCAAGCGCTGCCTTAATAAGTCCCATTGTTTGTACTTCCTTTCTTAATGTTTGCTATGCCCACGAGTCTTCTTTTCTAAAGTGTGTCAATTACACCTGCGAGATATGCCGGTGATACGGAAGCATAAATGAAATTATCGGCTAACTGATCCTTCACTGCCTGACGTACATCGGCAGCCAACATCTCATCCGCCTTCTCATCCACCAACAGGAGCATCTTGCAACTTATCCCGGTTTCACTGTCCTTTATTTCATTGAGAATCTTGATTCTCTCGCTAAGTTTCCAAACTCCCTGCCGAACAACCTCCATTACCAGCACGTTGGCATGGCAGGCGCGACACAAGGAGATTGTCTCTTCCGGTTTTGAAGTGCGGTATACCAAAAAATCCAGATTGCTGTCGGCAAGTGCTTTTGTGACCGCTTCCGCAAACATCTCACTTTGCATATCTAACACAATTCTTCGCATATATGCTCTTCCACCGCCTTTCCTCTTGTGTTTGTATCATAATATATTGTTCCGGATCATACCCCCGCCGATTGGATAGGATTTGCAATTATTCCCCAAATTCTTTGCATGTGGAAGGATCAGACAACATTGCCTTTTTAACACCTGCATGGTACCATAATAAAAAATGCATTTGCCAAAGCGGAGGGGATGATATGAGCAGGACGACACAAAAAAACATACTTGCGGCTCTGATTGTGCTGCCGCTCATTGTATTTGCAGCGATTCTGCAATATCTTACGCAAAACGGTTCACTACCCCAGAATGCTTTGCTACTCCGTGGTGCAATTCATATCTTCCTACTGACGGCCTGGGGGATTTCCATCCGCACACGGATCATTCAACCCCAGGTTCGGCGGTATTTGTTAGCGATCATTGGGATGATGGCATTGTGGATGCTGCTTAAAATCATCAAGCATTCCATTGACAGCATGGATATTAAGCGCTGGCTCTGGTATTGGTACTATTTTTCCATGCTGTTCATTCCGGTTGTAGCTGTATTTGTAAGCATGTCACTTGGCAAGTCGGAAAAATATCGTCTGCCGCTTTGGACGAAGTTTCTTTATGTGCCGTCGATACTGCTGTTTCTCCTTGTCTTGACAAATGACCTGCATCAAGGCGTATTTTCTTTCCCTTCCGGCATTATGACAGATCTTAACTATCGCTATAAGGCAGGTTATTACATCGTTCTGATGTGGCTGGTTCTATGTGCATTTGTTTCTTTTACTATAATGCTAAAGAAATGTCGCATCCCACAGAGCAAAACTATCCTTCTGCTGCCGCTGATTCCTCTTGGTCTTTCTCTTATATATACCGCTGCATACATACGTGGTATCCGGTTCCTCCTGTTGCTTGCAGGCGACATGACTGCCGCCCATTGTCTACTGATTTGCATCACCTTTGAAGGCTGCATCCAATGCGGTCTAATCCAGTCCAACACGGGATATGACGAACTGTTTGAGGCAGCCATGCTACCGGTTCAGATCACAAATACGGACTTTTCTTTGAAGCAGATCTCCGTCGCAATGGGTGAGCCGATCCCCCAAGATGTACTGCAGCAAATGGAAGCAGATACCAGCATGCTAGATAATGATACGATTTTGAATCGACATCCGTTACACGGCGGCTGGGTTTTCTGGGAAGAGGATATTTCTGAGTTAAACCGGCTCCGTGAGGCGCTGGAACTGACACATGATGAACTGCTTGACATGGGCAACGTTCTGGCAGAAGAGAATGCCCAGCGGGAAAAGCATCTGCGACTGTCGGAGGAAAACCACCTGTATGACATGATGGAGATGCAGACCTCCAGGCAAATTGTAATGTTACGCGATCGACTAACTGCAGTACAGAAAGCAAAGGATGAGAACGAGGCCAGAAAGCTTCTTGGACAGACGATCGTAATCGGAACTTATATTAAGCGGAGGAATAACCTGATTTTTGTCGGTGCACAACGAGATAGGATTTCCATGCAGGAACTACGGCTGTGCTTTAACGAGTCCATAGAGAGTCTGACCCTGTACGATGTGGAATGTAGAGCACTTATAGACGGGGAAATCCTGCTCACTATGGATCAGGCGACACAGATTTATGACTTGTTTGAAGCGGTAGTGGAGATGGGGCTTGAATCCTTGGAATCACTTCTGATCTCCGTTGAAATCAGGGATTGGATTGAAGTTAATATCTGTGTGTCCTGCAAGGAGGATCTTTGTGACTTAACGGAACGATTTCCTACGCTGGAATGGATGCAAGACGAGGATGGCTTACAATATATCATCCACAAACTGGAAAAATTGGAGGTAGAAGCATATGGACAAAATCAAGGAGAGCTTTGACCACCTTCCCATTGCAGTCTGCTTTTTTGACACAAACGGTATCGTACGGCTTATCAACCACCGAATGCTTGCCATAGCAGGTCTTTTGCAAGAAAATGGCGTGCAGACGCTTACGGAGTTGGAAAGTGCCCTGAAAACGCCACCCGAAGACATTTACTGTCTGGAACCACAGCTTAAGATTTTTCGTTTTTCCAACGGCAGTGCTCTACGATTTACAAAAGAGCAGATTAAGACAAAAGCGGGGGTTCGATATACGCAGGTCACCGCTTTTGATGTAACGGAGCTGATGCGGCGACAGACCGAACTGAATGAAGAAAATAAAAAACTTGCAAAAGTCAATGACCGATTGCGAAGACTTTTTGAGCAGATGCCGGAGATCATCCGTGAAGAAGAGACCCTTGAAATGAAGCAGCGTGTCCATGATGATATCGGACACAGCATTCTCGCCGTACGACGGGCGCTATACCAACAAAGCAGCCTTACGGCACTCAAAGAAAGTGCGGCACTTTTTGAACAGTCCATTGCAGTACTTTACCGCTCCAATCAGATACGCGCCGAGTCTGATCCATTAGAAATAGCGATGGGCAAAAGCAGTGAAATGGGCGTTCGTGTGCTGATTGAAGGGGAAGTTTCCGATATGTCAGCTATACGGTCACTTGCAGCATTGGCAATTACCGAATGTGCTGCAAACTGTGTTCGCCATGCCGATGGCACAGAGCTGTATGTGCACTTTAGGAAACGCTTTGGACAGACAAAGCTTATTCTGACCAACAACGGTGTGCCGCCGAAAGAAGAAATTCGGGAGGGCGGCGGACTTTCCATGCTGCGTCGCCGTGTAACAGAAGCCGGCGGTACCATGGAGATTCAAAGTATCCCTAACTTTACGCTTTTGCTTACTCTGCCAGAAAAGGAGGTTACTGACCATGAGAGTTATGATTGTTGAAGATCAGCCAATGATCCGCAGCCTGTTAGAAAGCTACTTTCCAGTCGAAGATGGTCATCAGATCGTCGCATCTATTCCGGGTGCAAAACAGGCTATCGGGATATGTCGGGTCACCCCGGTTGATCTTGTCTTGATGGATGTGCAGACACAGAATCGCGAGAACGGTCTGACTGCTGTTCGAGAGATCAAAACCACATATCCAAAAATAAAAATCATTGTTGTAACCTCACTGATTGACGGTGCAGTTCTGGAAAATGCCAAATCAGCCGGGGCAGACAGCCTATGGTACAAGGATTCTACGGAAAATCGTTTAATGGAAATTGTGCAACGAACAATGGCCGGCGAACACATTTTTCCCGATGCCCCACCTCCCGTCCAGATCGGCTTGGCGAAAAGTACGGAATTTACAAAAACGGAACTGAAGGTACTTCGTTATCTGCTTCGAGGTCTGTCCTACCCACGCATTGCATCTGAGATGGGCATTGAAATGTCCACAGTCAAGTTTCATGTAAGCAATATGCTGCAAAAAACCGGGCTAAAAAACAAACTTCAGCTTGCCTTGGCAGTCAGCGAAGTTAAAATGATTGCCGATTTAGACGAGGAGTAGAGGCATATACCGACAAAACAAGAACCCCGTCAACTCCCAAAAAATATGGGAAGTTGGCGGGGTTTTTATGTCGTCAATTTTCCATGGCTTTTTGATTCAAATTATAATGATTTAAAAACCTTTCTTAAAATCTGAATCATCTCATCCACATGTTCTTTTTCGATAATAAGCGGCGGTACAAAACGAATTACATCGCTTCCTGCACCGATAATCAAAAGTCCCTCTTTTAAAGCTGCATTGGTAACCTCAGCCAAAGGCTTTGTAATCTGGATTCCCTGCATCAGGCCGGTGCCTTTCACAGCCACTACGCAGTCAAAATCTTTTTCCAGATTGTTTAACTGCTCTGTCAAATAAGCTCCTACTTCTTTTACATGACCAACGATATCTTCTCGTTTAAAAATCTCTACCGTTTTTTTCACAGCTGTACACGCAAGAGGATTTCCGCCATAGGTGGTGCCATGATCTCCCGGTTCCAAAGAATACTCTGCAACTGCCTCTGTCATAGCAAATGCTCCCACAGGAACACCATTTCCGATGGCCTTAGCCATGGACATAATATCCGGTTTTACTCCGTATTTTTGCCATGCAAACATCTCACCGGTACGTCCCATACCACACTGAACCTCATCGCAGATCATTAAGATTCCTTCTTCGTCACAAAGTTTGCGAATTCCCTTTACGAATTCCTCTGTAGCAAGATTGATTCCTCCCTCTCCCTGAAGAGTCTCAAAAATAATTGCACAGGTTTTTTCTGTCACTAAAGCTTTTACACTTTCAAGATCATTATATTCTGCAAAAGAAACTCCGGAAAGCAACGGCTCAAATGGCTTTCTGTAAGCATCATGTCCGGTAATGGATACGGCTCCAAAACTACGTCCGTGGAAAGATTCTTTCATAGCAATAAATTCATAACGGCCACTGTTCTTCTTATAGGCATATTTTCTAGCGGCCTTTAAGCACCCCTCTACAGCCTCCCCACCACTGTTGGTAAAGAAAATGCGATCCATTCCTGTAATTTCCTTTAAGGCTTCTGCAGCCTCTCCGCATGCAGTATTGTAATACAAATTAGAAGTATGAATCAGCTTATCAATCTGTGCCTTTAAAGCATCTGCGATCTCCTTATTCCCATATCCCAAGGAAGTTACTGCATATCCGGCTGCAAAATCCAGATATTTCTTTCCATCCGTATCGTAAAGATATACCCCTTCTCCTCGGTCCAGCACTACCGGAAACGGGTTATAAGTATGTACCAAATTGTCGTTAAATTTTTCCATATATGTATTTGCCATAACTTTTTTCCACCTTTACATTTCTCTATACAATTTTCTATAGCATTAACCTATAGTAACTCTTTACTCTAGATTTCCTCTTCTGTATAAAATTTCTGACTTTCGTCATTTAAAATAGCAGTTCCGATTCCTCTATTGGTAAAGATCTCAAGAAGGAGACAGTGAGGAATTCTTCCATCCAAAATATGCACTCTGGAAACTCCTGCATGAATGGCATCGATACAATTATTGAGCTTCGGAAGCATACCGCCTCCAATATAGCCTTCATCCATAAGTTTCTTGGCATCCGAAACTGTAAGTTCCGAAATAAGAGTATCCGGATCCTTTGGATCCTTGTAAACTCCCTCGATATCTGTAAGGAACGCAAGCTTTTCGGCCTTCATAGCCTTGGCGATGGCGCAGGCTGCATCGTCAGCGTTGATATTGTAAGTATTGTTTTCATCATCCAGACCTACCGGACAAATAATAGGAAGGAAATCCTTTTCAAGAAGATCATAGAGAATATCAGCATTTACTTCTTTTACTTCTCCTACAAATCCGATATCCTGTCCCTGGGACAATTTCTTATCTACCGTTAAAAGCTTTCCATCTTTTCCACTAATACCGATGGCACGGACTCCTAAGCCCTCCACTAACTGAACCAGACTCTTATTTACTTTTCCAAGAACCATCTCCACCAGTTCCATGGTAGGCTCATCTGTCACACGAAGACCGTTGATAAATTTAGGTTCCATTCCCACCTTATTTACCCAACGACTGATCTCTTTTCCACCGCCGTGAACAATAATAGGCTTAAAGCCAACCAACTTCAAAAGTGTCACATCCTGAATAACTCTCGCCTTTAACTCTTCATCTACCATGGCACTTCCGCCATATTTTACAACAATAATCCTGCGATTGAATCGCTGAATATATGGCAGGGCTTCTATAAGAACCTCTGCTTTTTCCAGATACTTTTGCATATTCTTATCCATTTTTATTTTTGTCTCCTTTACGGCTTTTATACCTTTATTTTAGGCCTTCACGAAATTTCTAAATTCTTCCCGGATTTTTCACAATTAGCTACGGTAATCTGCATTGATCTCAATATATCCGTGAGTCAGGTCACATCCCCATGCAGTTGCCTCACATTCGCCCATTTTCACATCTGCAATGGCTGTTACTTCCTTCGCAGAAAGGATCTCTGTTGCCTTTTCCTCGCTGTAATCTACAGCAGTACCATTTTCAATGATCTGAATCTTTCCGTTGGCACTCTCAAAGAACAGATCTACCTTCTCCGGATCAAACTGTGCACCTGAATATCCCATAGCACAAAGAATTCTTCCCCAGTTGGCATCGTGACCTGCGATAGCTGTCTTTGTGAGATTCGAGCAAACAATAGCCTTTGCAAGAATCTTTGCCTGAGAAACGCTGTCACATCCCACTGCCTTTACCTCAAAAAGTGCGGTAGCTCCTTCTCCGTCTCCTGCGATCATCTTAGCCAGATACTCATTAATAGCATGAAGTGCCTCTGCAAATTTCTTATAATCCTCACTGCCATATTCAATCACCGGATTTTCTGCCAAGCCATTTGCAAGCAAGATTGCAGTATCATTGGTGGAGGTATCTCCGTCTACAGAAATCATATTATAAGTATCATCTACGTCCTCACTTAAGGCCTTCTGCAATGCTTCCTTTGTAATAGCTGCGTCTGTCGTAATGAAGGCTAACATGGTACACATATTCGGATGGATCATTCCGGATCCCTTTGCCATACCGCCAAGCGTTACTGTCTTTCCGCCAACTTCGATGGTAACAGCTAATTCCTTTTCTCTGGTATCGGTAGTCATAATAGCCTTAGCTGCCTCGGTTCCATTTTCAATGGTATCATTTTTCTTGTCTGCCAAAACTTCAATACCGGCTGTTAGGCGATCGATTGGAATCTGCTTTCCGATGACTCCTGTGGAACCAATCAGTACTCCATCTGCTGAAATTCCAAGATATTTTGCTGCAGCCTCTGCTGTATCTTTGCAATATCCGAAACCTTCTGATCCGGTACATGCATTGGCAATTCCTGAGTTTACAACGACAGCCTGAACCATAGCGCCGCTGTCTACCACCTGTCTATCCCATTTTACCGGGGCTGCCTTCACCACATTGCGAGTAAATGTTCCGGCTGATACACAAGGTGCCTGACTGTAAATCAATGCCATATCTGTACGGTCTTTATATTTGATTCCTGCTGCTGTACTTGCTGCTTCAAATCCCTTTGCTGCGGTTACTCCGCCTTTAATGATCTCCATCTTATTTTTCCTCCGATATTATTTGTCTATTTTGCTTTCTCTATTATTGTTGATTAAATGCTGTAATATTCTTGTCATTTAATACAAAGTCATAATAGTTTAAGTCCTCTCTTTTTGTCCATCCGATAGTATTCCAGAATGCATTTCCTCCATCGTTCTGGGTGAAAGCAATTAAACTTACATTATTCACTTCTTCTTTTTTTAATTCCTGCATACATCGGACTACCATGGCCTTTCCGATTCCGTGGCATCTGTAGCCTTCTGCAACACATACGTGATACATACATCCCCTTCTTCCATCGTGTCCACAAAGAATGGCTCCAACGATTTTATCTTCCACCACTGCCACCACACTGGTGGTAGGATTTCTTTTTAGAAATCTTGAGATTCCCTCCCTGGAATCATCAATGCTTCGGATTCCGAAACCTTTAATCTGCATCCAAAGTGCATGAACTTCATCAAAATCGTCTATGGTCATTGTACGTATCAGCATTTCATTTCCTCATTTCTATACTTCCAGTCTCAAAAGCATGAGACTTTCATTTTCTCTTTTATGGGAACATAGGAACCAGGCAAAGCCCTTCATCCTCCGGCAGACCAAAGAGAAGATTCATATTCTGAACCGCCTGTCCTGCCGCTCCCTTTACTAAGTTATCAAGAGCTCCCATCATAATAATACGGTGGGTTCTTGGATCGATCTTAAAATTAATATCTACATAGTTACTTCCCTCTACCCATTTTGTCTCTGGGCATACACTCTCAGGAAGCACACGAATAAATTTTTCATTCTTATAATATGCATCGTAGATTGCCTTTACTTCTTCATAAGTAACATCTTTTTTCAGGCTTGCATACTCTGTAGCCAGGATTCCACGGTTCATCGGAACCAAATGAGGGGTAAAATTAATCAACACTTCTTCGCCGGAAGCATATCCTAATTGTTCCTCAATCTCAGGCGTATGTCTGTGGCTTGCCACACCGTAAGCTTTCATATTTTCATTGACCTCACAGAAAAGATTTGGAACCTTGGCCCCTCTTCCTGCTCCGGAAGTTCCTGATTTTGCATCCACAATGAGAGTACTCATATCAATGAGTCCTTCCTTTGCTAAAGGGTATGCAGTAAGAATAGAACATGTCGTATAACATCCCGGATTAGCGATCAGTCTTGCCTTCTTGATATCCTCTCTATTGATCTCACAAAGTCCATAGACTGCTTCCTCAATAAACTGTGGAGACTTATGTTCGATCTTATACCATTCTTCATAAGTAGCTACATCCTTGATACGGAAATCCGCACTAAGGTCTACGATCTTGGTATTGCTTAAAATTTCTTCTGTAAGAACAGAAGCCAAATACCCCTGAGGTGTAGCTGTAAAGATCACATCCGCCTGCTTAGCTAATTCTCCTATATTATCATCTAAACATTTTGCATCTACAATCTGAAACATATTCTGGTAAACATCTGCATATTTCTGATCTACATAGCTTCTAGAGCCGTACCATACAATTTCTACCTCTTTATGTCCCATTAACAAACGTACCAGTTCTGCACCTGCATAACCTGTGGCACCGATAATTCCTGCCTTAATCATGGATTTCCTCCTAATTTCATCTATTTTCTCAAACCTAGCATAAGGTTTTTATCTAACATTTTGATACAACTTTCTATCTTATACTACTTTCCTATGGTTGTCTAGCACTAAGACAGTATCCGTTGGTTCTTATTCAATGCATGCCCCATCTTATAGTCTTTACATAGACTTTCTACAAATGCTCTGTGCTCTGCATGCATCAGTATTGCATAATTATACATTATTCATGCATATTATGCAAGTTTATCTGAAAAATATCTTGAATATTCATTTCGTTTAGTGTATAGTGAGTCTTGCATTACAAGCTTATGAAGCTACTGCTACGGACATTTTTATTCTTGAGACTCCTGGCAGTTGCCATGAAAATTAAATTATACATTTAGGAGGACTTCTACTATGAAAGAAAAAGTTGTTTTAGCCTATTCCGGCGGTCTGGATACTACTGCTATTATCCCTTGGCTAAAGGAAACCTTTAATTATGATGTTATTTGCTGCTGCGTAGATTGCGGTCAGGAGAGCGAATTAGAGGGACTTGACGAGAGAGCTAAATTATCCGGAGCTTCCAAGTTATATATAGAAGATATCGTTGATGATTTCTGTGACAATTATATTGTTCCATGTGTACAGGCACATGCAGTATACGAGAACAAGTATTTATTGGGAACATCTATGGCTCGTCCGGCCATTGCAAAAAAATTAGTAGAGATTGCTCGCAAGGAGGATGCTGTTGCTATCTGCCATGGTGCAACCGGTAAGGGAAATGACCAGATTCGTTTCGAGCTTGCCATCAAGGCTTTAGCTCCGGACATCAAGGTAATTGCTCCTTGGAGAATGACAGACGTATGGACCATGCAGTCCAGAGAAGACGAGATCGATTATTGTAAAGCTCACGGCATCGATCTTCCATTTGACGCAAGTCACAGCTACAGCCGCGACCGTAACTTATGGCACATCAGCCACGAAGGTTTAGAGCTTGAGGATCCAAGTTTAGAACCAAACTACGAGCATATGTTAGTTCTCTCTACTACACCAGAGAAAGCTCCTGATGAGGGAGAATATGTAACAATGACCTTTGAAAAGGGTGTTCCAAAGAGCGTAAATGGCGAAGAAATGAAAGTTTCTGATATCATCCGCAAGTTAAACGAACTTGGCGGAAAGCACGGAATCGGTATCGTTGATATCGTTGAGAACCGTGTTGTAGGTATGAAGTCCCGTGGTGTTTATGAGACTCCAGGCGGAACAATCCTTTATGAAGCACATCAACAGTTAGAGGAATTAGTTTTAGACCGTGCTACCTATGAAGTAAAAGAAGAGATGGGTAATAAATTGTCTCAGGTTGTTTACGAAGGAAAATGGTTCACACCACTTCGCGAGGCCATCCAGGCATTTATTGAAAGCACACAGGAATATGTAACCGGTGAAGTTAAATTCAAATTATACAAAGGTAACATTATCAAAGCCGGAACCACTTCTCCGTACTCTCTTTACAACGAGTCTCTTGCAAGCTTCACTACCGGTGATATGTATGATCACAACGACGCCAGCGGATTCATTACCTTATTTGGACTCCCATTAAAGGTTCGTGCTATGAAGCTTCAGGAAGTTGAAAAGAAGAGCAACCAGGTATAAAGACACGAAATATTCACATTTTAAAGGGTTGACAATTATTAACCCTACACATACAATAACAGCGTATTCAAATTGAATAGCCCATTCGGTAGGTGAGGTTACCACAGGGATTTTGAATCGAAAGATTCTGGAGATTGCTGCCGCAAGATCGTGGAGACACGGTGAGTTGGTTAGCAGGATGTGTCGTGAAGGCGCAACCTAATGCAATTGTTTATGCCCTGCGAAGCTAAAGCTTGAACGATGCATTTTTACAGATGAGTTTCGAAAACTCCGTCATTGTTCAGGCAGTGACGGAGTTTTTTTATTACACACATAAGGAGGTGAGAATATGGAAGCCGGTAGTGATAGTTATTACCAAAACATCTTATCAAAACGAAAAAGACAAACAGGAGGATATAACTATGATCAGAACAACTTATACCAACAAGAAAAGAAATTTTTCAATGGACGCTGTAAAGAATATTCTGGGCACTGCCAGCAAAGCTACAGCATCTGTTAAATCCAAAGATTCAGAAGCCGCTTACTTTGAGACTTCCGTACTCTCTCATGCAGCCAGCCGTATTCCATGGCTTTTAGTTTTAATGTTTACCTCAATTATCACCGGCAACATTATTAGCAAATACGAGAATGCCTTTGCCACTATCCCACTTTTGGTATCCTTTATTCCCATGCTTATGGATACCGGTGGAAACTGTGGCTCACAAAGCTCTACTTTGATCATTCGAGGCATCGCTGTAGATGAAATACATTTTTCTGACATCTTCCGAGTAATGTTTAAGGAATTCCGCATCTCTTTGATCGTGGGAGCTGCCTTAGCCGCATCTAACGGATTACGAATTTGGATCCAATACAAAAATCCGAAATTAGCTTTGGTAATTGCCGCTTCTTTGATCTGCACCGTAATGGCTTCCAAACTTGTAGGATGCATCTTACCTTTAGCAGCAAAGAAGCTACATTTTGATCCAGCCATTATGGCATCTCCGTTGATTACTACTGTAGTAGATACTTTCTCCATTTTAATCTACTTTAATATTGCAACGATGCTCTTCCAGTTATAAGCAGCTCTCTAAAATAAAAAAGTGTCTATCGCCGAACGCGATAGACACTTTTTATTTTAAGCTTCCTTCTTAAATGCATCCTTATAGAAAAGAATTGCAGTAATAACCATAACGACAATGATCAACCAGGTAAGAATCGTAAGCGGTAAGCTCTTTACAATAAAGAAAGCTAATGCAACTCCAAAAACTCCACCGCCGGTAAGGCAGGCCGCACCAACACGATCATATCGACCATTCTTAATAAACTCCAAACCGCAGGATGGCATTAAGAATGAACAGGATCCAAACATTACAGGAAATGCTGTCTTTACATTTAATCCCAAGGCACTGCAAAGAGCAATACACGGAGTATAAAGACCTGCTCCGATGGTCATAAGAGCACCAAGGAAAAAGTTAACAACGATTGCTACAAACAACTTAAGTCCGTATAATCCGGTAGCTGTTCCTACAGTTCCAAAAGGTCCGATTTCCATCAAGCGACATGCCATGGAAAGAGCCATAAAAAGAAGGGCTGTACCCAGAGCGATACGAACGGTTTTAATAGGCCATCCCGATACAAGCTTGGCACCTACAACTGCACCTACAATAGCTGCGGCGATCATTCCCACCAAAGTCACAGAATCGATTTCAATCAATCCTAAAAACAAAACAAATTCAAAAATAACCGGAATACAATCTCCTACATTTAAGGTTCCTGGCATGATCTCATCCGGACTAGACTTCGTAAATTTAAAACTTGCCTGAGTCGTTGCAAAACTTCCGATTCCCAATGTATCAAAGAAATTGGTTACAAATCCGATAATCAACAGCGTAATAAATTTGCGTCCTTTAAAATCTTCCTTGTGCGCCAAACAATCCTTTACAAAATATACAAAAAATACAAGGGCGTAAAGGATGATAGCGGTTTTCAGAATGTTAGTTACGTTAAAAAAATCTTTAAAATCGGACATTTCAAAGCACCTCCCTATATGATCTACACAAGTAAAATATAGAAGAGGGACTGTGGTCTGTCAATCTTTTCACATGTTTTCATTATATAATACTTATAGAAAATAATTATATATATTCAGCTTTCTGTGGATATTGTCCAAAAGAAATCAGAAACCGGATTTTACATTTTATTTTTATGTCAAATTTTTGTTTTAAGGGTTATAAAAACGACAAATTATGTCCAAAAAAATTTCATGCAGATTTTAATTGTTCATTTTTCCCTGCATTTAATATAAAAAGCGTAGACAAGACTAAAGCAAATCCCAACAAATCTATCACCGGGAATGCCGTTCCCAGAAATACTGCTGCCGTCAATGTAGCGGCCACTGGTTCCACACTGGATAACAGTCCTGCATAAACCCCTCCCACATACTTGACCGCCGCCAAATACAATACAAATGGAAGGATTGTCCCAAGGATCACGATCACAAGATATCCCACCAGCACGGTTGCATCCATGTGCACCTGTATTGTCCAAGGCTTAAAGACAATACTTAGTACCACTCCGCCTATTGTCATAGCCAATCCACAAACCATCTCCGATGGATATTTTTTCAGCAAAGGTCCCGGAAGTACTCCGTAAAAACACGTTGCGACAGCCAGGGCTATTCCATAGACAAATCCCATTCTGGAAATACCAAGTTCATGAACATTCCCTTGAGTAGCCACTAAAAATATTCCCAGCACTGAACAGCTTACCGCAACGATTTCTTTCACGCCGGGAAGTACCCGATAAACCAGCGCATAAAATAAAAGCAGCAAGGCCGGGTTTAAATATTGAAATATGGTAGCAATTCCTGCGTTAGTTTCCTGAATTGCCGCAAAGAACGTATATTGCATTCCCATCATTCCCAAAATTCCTACTGCAAACAATCGCAATGTATCTTTTTTATCCTTAAAAATTGCAACTAGTTTTTGCTTTTTTATAGTAGTGCCATACAAAAGCAAAACTACTCCTGCAAGCACCAACCTGCAAGGGACCAACCACTGAGATACAATCCCCTTGCTATCAAATAGATACTGGGCGATGGGACTGGTGCACCCCCATGCAAGCCCAGCTCCAAACGCCGCCATTATTCCTTTTTTCCTCTCCATGATTTCCAAATTCCCCCAAATTCGAATAAATTATCAATATTTTTCTGATAGTAACTAATATATGTTAGTTACTATTTTTTATCTGATTAACTCCATCCACCAACAGCTGTTCAAAGTCAGACTTTTGACTTAGTACTGTCTGAATCATTTCCACATCTCCGGTAATAATATCGTCCACTCCCAAGTCTCTCACCTTCTCAGCATCGCTTTCCCTATCTATAGTCCACACAGAGACTCCTTTCCCCAAAGCATGAAGTGCACTTACCATATTCTGACTAACAAATGTAGCTTCCACGCTAAAGAAATCTGCATTCTTTAGTCCGTAATAATTTCCTACTCCCACCGCCAGGATGTAACCACACTGAATCTCCGGTGCCACTTTCTTCACTTTCCCCAAACTTTCATAGCTAAGAGAAGTCACCGTACAATCATTCGTCCAACCATTATCCTCGATCAAGTAAGCCACCTTCTCCTCCAAATCCGGTGTCTCACTGCTTGGTTTAATCTCTATATTTAATCGAATCTTTCCTTTGCAAAGATCCATAACTTCCTGTAAAGTAGGCACTTTCGTTCCCTTAAATTTTGCACTAAAGAAGCTTCCCGCATCAAGTTCACGCACCTCGTCATAAGTCAGATCATAGATATTGGCATCCTTCCCCGTAGTGCGTTTTAAATTGGTATCATGTGTCAGCATCACCACCCCATCTTTGGTTAGCTGAACATCCAATTCCGCACAATCCGCTCCGGCATCAATGGCTGCCTCAAAGGAAGGCAAGGTATTTTCCGGAGCTACTGCCGAATATCCTCTGTGACTTGTTACTGTAATCTTTGGATTGGTATAACTTACAATACTTTCCTCAACTTCCGGAGAATAAAATGCAGCGGTAGAGATCATTCCAAAAAATAATGCCACGACCAGGCAGGTAACAAGAATAAAAATGCGTCCACCCTTCCGATAATCTTTATTTTTCTGCAACAATCCGGAAATATTTTCTTCCTTCTCTTTCGTCTCATCTCCCTGTTGATAATAGATGCCGCTGAGAAATGCAAATATAGAAAGCATCATAATGCAGCCAATGATAAAACCTCCAAAAGGAGCTCCGATAATTTCCCAGGTTCTCCATAGAGCCAACATTACATCTGTATTTCGTATCCCCATTACCAATAAAGCCACAAAACCTAAAAGAACCGGAAACAATAGGAGCACTCCCATAACCAGGGTACATCGAATACTCCATCGAAATAGCATAATGGTCTTCTTAATTGGATGATTTTCAATCCACCTCACACTGCATTTACAAGCTTCTATAAAATCCTTTCCCCCAAGGATAAAATGATGCAAGCTCAGAATCCAGATTAAAACCAGCAACATGGCAACTATAATTACCAGTCCATATAATACCTGGGTAACCATATGATCTTCAATCGCCTCTGCAATATATTCCGGCACCTGCAACTGATCAATGTAATTGGAGCTCAGAAAAAGATTTGTAAAGGGAATCAATACAGCCACATAGATAAAGACCAACCAATTTCTTGGATACAATGCTTTTTTTATGCAGCCAGCACTTCTTTTTAATAAGGGAAGCAACCGGATCTCCTCTCCCCGGTAGGCACAGTCGAGACCGTTTAAGATCAACGAAAACTCATACAACGTCCACCATGCGATTCCTATTGCAATAACTACAATCGCGAGCAGGATACTCGGTGCACGAAAAACCGTTTTTATGGTATCCGTTGTAACATAACCCTTAGGAGAAAGCCATAGAGCAAAACTCCATAAAGCTTGAACAGCCGGCATGACTATTAAATAGGAAACAATCAAATATAAGATCTGGGTTTGCAGTAAACTATAGCGCACACGTCCCAGAAGTCCACGGGCAACTTTTTTATTATATTTATAATCGCTAAGTTTCTTTTCTTTTTTTGGTTTTGTATTTTTTTCTTTTTTATCATCCATAGATCATTTTCCCTCTCGCCAGCTTTCTCTCGATTTTTTCTTCCATTTCCTTTGATGTTTTCCTCTACAACTACTGTATTTTACCATTTTCATATTAAAATCGCAATCAACCAGACTTCTTCTCTTGACTTTTTTCTCCCCCATGTTTAGGATATGTGTAGACAATTTAAGATGATTGATAACAAGGGGAGCCATTTGGCTGAGAGGAAGTTTTTTTACTTCGACCCACAACCTGATTTGGATAATGCCAACGTAGGGATGCTGTTTAATCACATATTTGACCCTTTTTGTTTTCAATCTGAAGATAAGGAGGTTTTTTTATGTCTATTTTTGTAACTTCAGAAGGAGGACTTACCACACCGGGATATGTCATTAGTATTCTGGCTGGGATCCTATTATTTTTGGTAGCTGTATATTTTGCCGGCAAGCATTCGAAATCCCAGAAGATTTCTACTAAACAGCTGGTATTCTCTGCTATGGGAATCGCCTTAGCATTCGTCACATCCTATATTAAGATTTTCTCTCTCCCTTGGGGCGGAAGTGTTACCTTGTGCAGCATGCTCTTCATCGTTCTCATCGCCAACTGGTACGGTGTACAAACCGGTATCCTGGTAGGTCTTGCCTATGGTATTTTGCAATTTCTTCAGGAACCCTATGTCCTCTCCTTCTTCCAGGTATGCTGTGATTATATTTTCGCCTTCGCAGCTTTAGGTGTTGCCGGCTTTTTCGCCGGAAAAAACAAAGGTTTGCTAAAGGGATATATTGCTGCAGTCATTGCCAGAGGATTCTTCCACTCTTTAGGTGGATATCTCTACTGGATGAGCTATATGCCTGATAATTTTCCAAAATCCCTCACAGCAGTTTATCCGATCATTTACAACTACAGCTACTTGCTGGCAGAGGGACTGATCACTGTAATTCTCTTGTGTATCCCAGCAGTTTCTAAGGCTCTGGATAATGTCGGAAAGATGGCAATCGAAGATTAAAGAATCTTTATAAAATTATTAGCAAAAACGAAACATATGTTAATGATTGATTAAATTTCTTTTTTACGCTGTTAAGTAAGCGCCAAGATTCATTTTTGTTTCTAGCCAGAAAGAAAAATGCATGCTATCCTCCATATCGAAGAATCAAAGGTATATTTTTTATCTTTTGATTCCGAAATATTTAAGACTGGAGGATTTATTATGCTAAGTTATATTATGATCGTACTTATGGGATTGCTTGGAGGAATTCCATCTCTGGTTCTCACCCTCGGCATTCCGGTAGTCATTATTTGGAAATTTTATCGCAAGCTTCGTTTTGGCTACACCATGTATCAATAGAAGCAATCTCATATCTTTGCCAAAAGTTTATACATCATTTTCTTGCCGAATCCCTATCCATGCATTTTAGGGATTCGGCCTTTTTTGTTTTAGCGCATTCTTAGCGCCTCTTATCTTATTTATATGATAAACTGTAACTACTCAGAATCCTCAGGATTCTAATAGTTATGGAAGGCAGGAAATTTATGAAAGTACTAAAAAACTTTTTCATTACCTTTCTCTTTTTAGCTCTGGCCACCATTTTCTGTTTTATGCTACGGCCACTGAATACTACAGACACCTACGTACCCCTAATTTACGTTCTGGCGGTACTTTGTATCTCCCGTTTTACTACAGGATACGGCTATGGTGTAGGAGCATCGGTAATTGCGGTAGTAGGAGTTAATTACATTTTTACCTATCCCTACTTTCAGGTGGATTTTACCATCACCGGATACCCTCTTACTTTTTTGGTAATGCTAGCTGTTTCTATTTTCATCAGCGCTCTTACCACTCAGATCAAACACCAGGAGCAGATTCGCCTGGAGGTTGAGAGGGAAAAAATGCGAGCCAATCTATTACGTGCCGTATCCCACGATATTCGTACACCACTCACATCTATAGCAGGTTCTGCAGCCGGCATCATTGAAAACCGGGAGAAACTTACAGAGAATCAGGAACTGGAACTTTTAGAAAATATCAGAGAAGAAGCCCAGTGGATGGTTCGCATGGTGGAAAACCTTCTCTCTATTACAAGATTCAACAGCGGAGAGGCTAAGCTTGATACTATAGATGAAGTAGCGGAGGATGTCATCAGCAGTGCTGTGATTAAATTTTCCAAACGTTTTCCGAGCATCCAGGTTTCTGTGGACATTCCGGAAGAAGTACTACTAGTTCCCATGGATGCCACATTGATCGAACAGGTGCTTATTAATCTTATGGAAAATGCAGCCCTTCACGGAAAGACCACCAATGAGATTTCCTTGCGTCTTACTTCCACCGCCTATTTAGCTGTATTTTTTATTGAAGACAACGGACAAGGCATCGACCCCAAAGTCCTTCCTCACATTTTTGATGGGAATATTACCCCTGCAGATCAGGAGACCTCAGATAATAAGCGAAATATGGGAATCGGCCTTTCTGTCTGCAGAGAGATTATCACTGCCCATCACGGAACCATGAAAGCAGAAAACCGTGAAGAAGGAGGCGCCCGTTTTATTTTTACATTACCCCTAAGAAAGGATCAATACAATGGAGATTAGAGACCGCGTATTAATCGTTGAAGACGATAAGAATATCAGTAAATTTATGGAAACTATTTTGGAAGCTAATAATTATGATGTTATGACTTCCTCCACCGGAAAAGATGCTTACCGTCTGGTAAGTTCCCGCTGCCCCGATGTTGTACTTTTAGACCTTGGACTTCCTGATATGGACGGCATGAAACTACTAAAGGATCTGCGCTCCTGGTCGACCATGCCTGTCATCGTGGTTTCCGCCAGAAGTCATGAAAAAGACAAGGTGGATGCTTTAGATGCCGGTGCCGATGATTATGTCAGCAAACCCTTTGGAACCTCGGAGCTTCTCGCAAGAATCCGTACTGCCATCCGTCACTACCGGGGCACCAGCAACTATCACAGCGAAAAGCAAATCCTTTCCTTTGCTTCCGGAACCCTGGTGATCGATTATGACAAGCACCGGGTATTTGTAGGAGATACTGATGCCAATCTTACCCAAAATGAATTTCGCCTGGTCAGCCTTTTAGGCCGCTATTCCGGCAAAGTTTTAACCTACGATTTTATGATGAAAGAAATCTGGGGGCCCAACGTCACCGGCGATAACAGGATTCTGCGGGTAAATATGGCAAATATTAGACGAAAAATCGAACCCAACCCGGGAAAACCTCAATTTATCTTTACCGAGGTCGGTGTTGGATACCGGATTCTGGAGGCCGATACCTAGAAATAGAAATTTTTATCTTTTCCACGAAATTCATACCTGTATTTTTTCACTTTAGATACTTTATATATATATTGCGAATTTTCAGACTAAGTTCTGTAAATATTGTTGATTTTTTATCATTCTTAAGGTAAACTTAAGATGTCGATTATAGGATATGGAGGGAAAAATATGTTAGACGCAATCAATAACATTGTCAACTTTCTAAATGGTTACATTTGGAGCGTTGCTATGCTTGTTCTCATCGTAGGCAGCGGATTATATTTAACTGTTCGCTTGCATGCATTCCAGTTTGTTCATTTCAAGGATATGTGGAGCAGAATCATTGATAAACAGGATTCTGATTCCGGTATTTCTTCATTCGGTTCATTCTGTACCACCATGGCCATGCGTGTAGGTACCGGTAACGTAGCCGGTGTTGCCGTTGCTATTTTCAACGGAGGTCCCGGAGCACTTTTCTGGATGATTGTTGCCGGTATGACTAACTCAGCAGTATGCTTTGCAGAATGTACCTTAGCTGTTCTCTACAAGACACGTATTGACGGGGAGTACCGCGGTGGTGGTGCTTACTGTGCAGAGCGAGGACTTGGCTGGAAGAAATATGGTGCATTCATGGCTGGTGTGCTTATGATCGGTACTTCAGTATTTATGCCGGCAGCTGCTACCTTTACCATCTGTGATGGTTTTCACAATGCATTAAATATTCCACTTTGGGTAAGCGCTCTAGTAATTGCTATCATCTTAGGCGTTGTAGTTATCGGTGGTGTAAAACGTATCAGTAAAATTGCTGAACTTATCGTGCCATTCATGGTTGCAGTTTATCTGATTGCAGCTGTTATCATTATCATTGTTAATATTACAAAGATTCCGGATCTTATTGTTACAGTTGTCTCCTCTGCATTTAACAGAAATTCCGTATTCGGTGCAGGCCTTGGAGTTGTTATTCAGCAGGGTGTTAAGCGTGGAACCTTCTCCAGTGCTTCTGGTATGGGAGAAGCTTCTCCTACAGCAGCTGCTGCAGAGACCAGCCATCCGGTAAAACAAGGTATGGCAAATGCAGCTGGCGTCTGGCTTGATACCGTTATCATCTGTACAGCTTCCGGTCTTATGATCCTTCTTACAGACTGCTTCCATACAGCATCTGGTTATGTAGGTTCCGGTGCTCCTGAGCTTGCAGATTTAGCTGCTGCCGGTACTAACGGAGTTATTTTCATACAGCTTGCTTGCAGAACGGTCCTGGGTTCCATCGCTCCTACATTTATCGCTATCATGTTAGCTCTGTTCTCATTCACCTGCCTGATCAGCTACTACTATGAAGCTGAAACAGCAGCTATGTATCTCTTCCAAGGAGATCATAAAGTAAAGGTTCGTAAGACAGTCACATGGATCATGCGAATTGCAATGCCAATCTTAGTATTTATCTGGGGTAACATCGAATCCAGTGTTGCATGGAACCTTTCAGACTTAGCTCTTGGTAGCTGTACCTGGATCAATATGGTTATCGTACTGATTCTTTCTCCAAAAGTTATTGCATTGTACAAGGATTACGAGGAACAGATGTCTGCAAAAAAAGATCCTTACTACAATCCAGATAAACTTTCTTGGCAAGGTGTTGATGTCGAGATGTGGAAAGACATCAACAAAAAATATATCGAGTCTGAGAAATAAAAAAGTTCCTATTGTTATTTAATATGAATGATCGACATTAAGAAACCCGGTGCTAAACTCATCGTTCTGCACCGGGTTATTTTTATCTAGCAGAATGCCTCCTACTAGTCTATTTCTTAGATTCTATTTATAACTGGATAATTCCACCGATGACACGGTTGGTCTTCGCTCCCTTTAAGTCCGGAAGAATCTCAGCACCGCCTGCAACAATGATGGTATCTCCTTCTCCAACAATGCCTTCTTCCTGAAGCTTTTCAACCTCAAACTGGATCATGTCATCAATACTCATATCTTCTTTAATAAGTCTTGGATAAACATTAAACTCTAAGTTCATCTGTCTTACTAACTGCTCATCTCTGGTTACTGCATAGATTGGGCAGGTTGGGCAGAAGGAAGAAAGAATTCCTGCAGTATCACCGGTTCCTGTATATGCAATAATCGCTTTTGCATTCATATGCATTGCACTGGTGACGATTCCGTGATATACATTACTGCGATATCCCTTATTCTCCAAATCATAATCTCTCATAAGGAATCTCTTCCAGTAGTTGATAGAATTCTCTGTCTCTCTTGCAATATCAGACATAAGCTCTACACACTCTACCGGATACTTACCTGTAGCACTCTCACCGGATAACATGATTGCACTGGTAGCATCAAAGATTGCATTGGAAATATCACTAACCTCAGCTCTTGTCGGTCTTGGATTATTGATCATAGACTCTAACATCTGGGTAGCTGTAATTACTACCTTACCCTGTAAGTAAGTCTTACGGATAAATTCCTTCTGGATAGCCGGCACTCTTGCCATTGGAATCTCTACACTAAGATCTCCACGGGCAACCATGATTCCATCAGATGCTTCCAAAATCTCATCAAAATTGTCTACACCTTCCTGATTTTCAATCTTAGAAATAATCTTAATCTTCTCTCCGCCATTCTCTTTTAAGAGGTTACGGATTTCATTAACATCCTTTGCACTGCGGATAAAAGAAGCTGCAATATAATCAAATCCGGCTTTTACACCATTTACAATATCTTCTTTATCCTTCTCTGTCATAGTAGGAAGTTTTAATTTCTTTCCCGGGATATTCACACCCTTACGGTTTGAAAGCTTTCCGCCGGATACAACATCACAAACTACTTTCTTTCCTTCAACTGAAGCAACTCTTACTTCCAATAATCCATCATCAAAAAGGATCACATCTCCAGGTACTACTTCCTCCGGAAGCTCCTGATAGGTTACTGAGAATTCCTTCTCATCGCCCAAAATATCTTCTGTTGTTAAGGTAATCTGATCTCCCTCATTAATGAAGATCTGACCTTCCTTAAACTTACCGATTCGGATCTCTGGTCCTTTGGTATCTAATAATAATGCTACAGGAAGTTCCAGTTCCTCACGAACCCTCTTGATTCGATTAATCTTTTCTTCCTGTTCTGCAAATCCACCATGAGAAAAATTGATTCTCGCGGTGTTCATCCCAGCCAGCATTAACTTCTTTAACATTTCTTCACTTTCACTTGCAGGCCCAATCGTACATACAATCTTCGTCTTACGCATAATTCGTTCTCCCTTCTTGCCTGTTTCATCTAAAAACTTCTATTTTTCGTACTTTGATACTATAACACATTTCTGTGTAAAATGGGTGTTAATTTTTTTAATTTCCTTTGCATAATAAAAGACGGCTTTGACAGAAAAAACACAGAGATAAAATCCATGTTTTTTCACTGTCAAAGCCACTAAAAAATTGCTATTTTGCTATTTTACTTTTTTATATTTAGACATCCGCTGTTAAAACATTTTTAAGATCCAAGATCAGATCCTCTACATTTTCAATTCCCACAGATAATCTCAACACCCGGTCCGTAATTCCAACACTCAAACGTTCTTCCTCGCTTAAGTCTGCATGGGTTTGGGTTCTTGGATAGGTAATTAGGGATTCCGTTCCTCCAAGACTTTCCGCAAACTGAATAATTTTTAAATTATTTAAAATATAATGAGCACGTTCAACGGTATCTACCTCAAAGGTAAGAACCGCTCCAAATCCCCGACTCTGTCTTTTAATTATCTCATGTCCCGGATGATCTTTTAGTCCCGGATACAAGACCTTCGTAATTCCCGGTTGCTCCAATAGAAACTCTGCAATTTTATGAGCATTCTCCTCCGACTGTTTCATGCGAACCGACAAGGTCTTAATCCCGCGAAGCGTCAGCCAGCTGTCAAAAGGAGCAAGATTTCCTCCGGTCGTCTTTAGGATGAATTCCAATTTTTCTGCCAAATCCTCTCTTGCCGTCACAAGAAAACCTGCCAACAGATCATTATGACCTCCCAGATACTTGGTGCCGCTGTGAACTACAATATCTGCACCAAAATCTATGGGATTCATAAGATAAGGTGATAAAAAAGTATTATCTACAATAAGTAGTAGTTTTCTTTCCTTAGTCAATGTTCCGAGCTTCTCTAAATCTATGACATGCATCATAGGATTCGACGGAGTTTCCACGAAAATAGCCTTGGTATTTTCTTTTATATAAGGGGTTGGATCTTCTACACTGAAATCTACGGAGGTAAATTCCAGTCCATTTTTCTGGTTAATATTTTGGAACAATCTGACACTGCCGCCATAGAGATCCTTCTCGATCAAAATATGATCTCCCGGTACAAACAGCTCCATAGCAGCAGTAATAGCCGCCATTCCACTGGAAAAAGCCAAAGCTCTCTTTCCCTTTTCCAGGGATGCCACTGTGCGCTCCAACTGCTCTCTGGTCGGATTTTGCAAGCGGCTGTAATCAAATCCCGTGGACACTCCCACCTCTTTATGAACAAAGGTTGATGTCTGATAAATCGGATAACTTAAGGCCCCAAAGGCTCTGTCTTTTCTTAATTCGTCAGTCAGATGCTGACATCGTGTTTCAATTGCATACTCCATATATCATTCCTCCGCAACATGTATGTTTATTCTCCAATGGCTGTTTTCAAATTATTTAAGGCTTCCTCAAGGAGACTCCTTGGGCAGGCAATATTAATTCGCTCAAAGCCTTCTCCTACTTTTCCAAAAATTGCTCCGGAATCCAGCCACAAATTCGCTTTATTTACAATAAGATCTTCCAGTTCATTTTCGGGAAGTCCAAGCTCTCTAAAATCAAGCCAGATCAAATAGGTTCCCTCCGGCTCAATGAGATGAATCTGTGGAAGATTTTCATGCAAGTACTCTCGTACAAAATCTAAATTTTTCTTTAGATAGATTTTTAATTCTCCCAACCACTCTCTTCCTTCTTCGTAGGCTGCCTGGCAGGCTACAAGTCCCAGCATATTTAATTGGCTATATCCCGCCTGATTTACAGCTACTTGAAATCTTCTGCGAAGACTATCATTGGGAATAAAGATATTTGATACCTGAAGTCCTGCAATATTAAAGGTTTTACTGGGAGCAGTACAGATGACGGAATTTTTCGCATATTTCTCTCCCAAAGAAGCAAATACATGATGGGTATATCCCGGATAAGTGAAATCTCCATGAATCTCATCACTAACAGTAATCACGTTATATTGAATACAAAGATCACCGATTTTTCTAAGCTCCTCTTCCTTCCAAACACGTCCCACCGGATTATGCGGACTACATAATAAGAATAATTTCACTTTCTCATCGGAAAGCTTCTCTTCCAATTCTTCAAAATCTATTTCGTAATGTCCATCAACCAAACTTAAAGGAGCACTTACCACTTCCCTCTTGTTATCTGCAATTACCTCTTTAAAAGGATAATATACCGGCTGTTGAATCAGGACTTTGTCTCCCTCTTTCGTATAAGCTCGAACTGCCGCTGCCAGAGCAAATACGACTCCAGGGGTTTTAATCAGCCATTCTCTTTTAGGACTCCAATGAAAATACTTTTCATACCAGTTAATAATAGCCTGATCATAATCTTCTTTGGTATCTGTATATCCATAGACACCTCCTGCCACCGTCTTTTGAAGTCTCTCTACAATGGCCGGGGCAGTCTCAAAATCCATATCTGCCACCCAAAAAGGAAGAATCCCTTCATGCTTTCCTCTCTCTAAAGCAAAGTCATATTTCAAACAATTGGTACCTCTGCGATCAACTACTTTATCAAAATCAAATGCCATGTTATTTCCTCCTAATTGTGTTAACAACGTTATGTTACAAAAGTTTTCTTTCTCTGTCTAATATAGGAAAAATATCTCCAGTTATAGTTTCATCTTATAGCTCAAACTCATAAAAGCTCAAACTCATAAATATTTGTGAGACCACGAACAAACGCCGGCTTATTGTTAACCCTTATCTTTTTACAGGTTGACATTTCGGTTTTTCTTACGTATAATATCCACTAGTTAATGCAATATTTGCACAATACAAATCATTTACGAGAGCGAGGATTTTATTTCATGAGCAATTCAAAGATTTCCATTCAAGACATTTGCAGCATTGCATTATTTGCTGCAGTCACCTGTATCCTGGCACAGATCTCCATCCCTATGCCTTTAGGTGTCCCTATGACTATGCAGACATTTGCAGTCACCTTAGCCGGAGTTGTGTTAGGTTCCAAGCGTGGAGGCCTGTCAATTTTAGTATATGTTCTATTAGGAGCTATCGGCCTTCCGGTATTTGCAGGTTTTAGCGGTGGTTTTCAAAACATTATCGGTGCCACCGGCGGATTTATTATTTCCTTTCCAATCATGGCATGGCTTATTGGACTTGGCGTAGAAATGCGAGGAAAAAAAGGTATGTTCGTTTTGTTTTTAATTTTAGGAACTGCCATCAATTATGTCATCGGTGTGATTATGTTCTGTCTCATCATGCAGGCATCTGTCGTAACCGGAATCACAGCTTGTGTACTCCCATTTATTCCAACTGCCATTATCAAGGCTGTTGTAGCAGCAATCTTAGGATTGCAGATTCGCGATAGACTTCCTGCATCCTTAACCTTTGCTTCATGATTACCTTAAGACCCCATCATCTGATGTGCACGCAAAGCTATGAAGGCAGAGGCTACAGTCCGGAATTTGTCAAAAATATGGATGCAATCACAAAAGAATTAAGACAAACCCAGTCCCCAAAAATTAAAATAACTTTTCATCCAGACATTCTATGCAGCCTCTGTCCAAATTTAACCTCCACCGGATGTTCCAGTGGAGACCATGTTATAAGTTTTGATCAGAAGGTAATTCAGTATTTTCATATAGAAGAGAAAGAATACGATTACAAAGAATTGATTCAGAAAATGCGAAGAGATTCCACCCCAGAGATGGTAAAGGACATTTGCGGAACCTGCAGTTGGTATCAAAGAAACGCCTGCTGTATAGATCAATGCATGAATACAAAAGATTACATATAAAAAGGAGTCGCTTGTATATCCAGCGACTCCTTTCTTGTTTTTCTTTATTTTAGAAGTTTGCGAACCAAAAATATGTTCCCCCGAACGTTTCGCCAGCATCTAATTAACACTATACATTAAATGCATCTACTCCGGGATAAACAGCGGCACTTCCAAGTTCCTCTTCAATACGAAGTAACTGATTGTACTTAGCCACACGCTCAGAACGACTTGGTGCTCCTGTCTTGATCTGGCAAGTGTTAAGAGCTACGGCAAGGTCTGCGATGGTAGTATCTGCAGTCTCTCCGGAACGATGAGAAGATACAGCAGTATAACCTGCTTTGTGAGCCATCTTAATAGCCTCCAATGTCTCTGATACCGAACCAATCTGATTCAACTTGATCAGGATTGCATTTCCTGCACCCATCTTAATTCCCTTAGCAAGTCTCTCTGTGTTAGTAACGAACAAGTCATCACCGACTAACTGAACCTTATCTCCTAAGCGCTCTGTAAGTTTCTTCCATCCTTCCCAGTCTTCTTCATCAAGACCATCCTCGATAGAAATGATTGGGTACTTTTCAACCAATGCTGCCCAGTGCTCAATAAGCTCCTCAGCAGTATACTCTGTTCCGGCCTTTGGAAGCTTGTAGTATCCTTTGCCTTTTTCGCTCTTCCACTCAGAAGAAGCTGCGTCCATAGCGATCTTGAAGTCTTTTCCAGGCTCATATCCAGCCTTCTTAACAGCCTCTAAAATAGTCTCAATGGCTTCCTCATCTGATTTTAATGCAGGGGCAAATCCACCTTCATCACCAACAGATGTTGCAAGTCCTCTTTCTTTTAAGATAGATGCAAGGGCATGGAACACTTCCGCACACCATCTTAAGCATTCTTTAAAAGAAGGAGCTCCTACAGGCATGATCATAAACTCCTGTACGTCTAATCCTGAGGATAAAGCATGGCATCCTCCGTTTACAATATTCATCATAGGAACCGGAAGTCTGTTTCCACTAACGCCACCCAAGAAACGATACAGAGGTAACTCCAATGCAGTAGCAGCTGCTCTGCAGCTTGCAATAGATACTGCAAGAATCGCATTTGCTCCTAACTTAGACTTATCCTTTGTTCCATCTGCCTCGATCATAGCTTTATCTACTGCATAAATATCAGATGCGTCGATTCCTACAAGGGCATCATTGATTACTGTATTAATATTTTCAACAGCCTTTGTAACACCCTTTCCTAAATATCTGGATTTGTCTCCGTCTCTTAATTCCAAAGCTTCGAATTCACCGGTAGAAGCGCCACTTGGAGCGGTTCCTCTTCCTACAGTTCCGTCTGCTAAATAAACTTCAGCTTCTACCGTAGGATTTCCTCTGGAATCCAAAATCTCTCTTCCAATTACTTTCTCAATCTGCAAATAATCCATAGTAATCTCCTTTACATCTATTGCCTAATAGCCTTTTGTGTTAGACGTTTCTAACACACTCGTTAGTTTATCCTAAGTTTGTACTTTTTTCAAGACAATTTTTTCTCAACAAGCATGAATATCGAATGGTCTTAGCTCACTTCTCCCTTCTTTAAAACTTCCCATTCACAATTTACTAATTTTTTGTTAAGGAAATGTTAAGTTTTGCTCGTGCACATTGTATTTTGACGCATACAATTTTATAATATTTTCATAAAAACAAAAGCTAAACAAAAGCTTAGGAGGTGTTGTTATGATTAGCTTTTTTGTTTGTTTAGTGTTACTTATTGGTGGGTATTTTGTCTATGGAAAATTAGTTGAAAATACCTTTGCACCAGACGACCGCGAGACACCGGCAGTTCGGATTAACGACGGTGTGGACTACGTAGTTATGCCTCAGTGGAAACTGTTCTTAGTACAGCTTCTTAACATTGCAGGTCTAGGTCCCATCTTCGGTGCTATGCAGGGTGCTTTGTGGGGACCTGTCGTATTCCTTTGGATTACCTTTGGTACGATCTTCGCAGGTGGCGTTCATGATTATTTCTCAGGTATGCTATCCATTCGAAATGACGGTGCATCCATCTCTGAGGTATGTGGTATCTACCTTGGAAATACAATGAAGAATATCATGCGTATCTTCAGCGTTGTTCTTCTGGTTATGGTTGGTACCGTATTCGCCGTAGGTCCTGCCGGGCTTATCGTAACTTTATTAACCAACAATGGTATGACAGGAGCTATTACCAATACAGAGCTGTGGCTTTGGATTATTTTAGCTTACTATTTTATCGCTACTTTCCTCTCCATCGATGCCATTATCGGACGTATTTATCCAATCTTTGGTATCTGCCTGATCATTATGGCTATCGGCGTTATCTTTGGAATCTTTACGAATTCTGCTTATACCATTCCGGAGATTTGGACACACTTTGGTAACATGCATCCGGACGGAAAACCGATTTGGGCATTTATGTTTATTACTGTAGCCTGCGGTGCTATTTCCGGATTCCACTCTACTCAGTCACCTTTGATGGCTCGTTGTATGAAATCTGAGAAACAAGGACATTTCGTATTCTACGGTGCAATGGTAGCTGAAGGTGTAATCGCTTTAATCTGGGCTGCAGCAGGATGCTCTATTTACGAGGTAACCGGTGGATTAAATACCGGACTTAGCGCAATCCTTGCAAATGGTCAGTCTGCCGCTATCTATGATGTTTGTGTAAAGACTATGGGAACTGCCGGAGTGGCACTGGCTATGATCGGAGTTGTTGCTTGCCCAATCACTTCCGGCGATACTGCTTTCCGTAGTGCAAGACTGGTTCTTGCAGACTGGTTTAAGATTGACCAGAATGATATGAAGAAACGTCTGATTCTTTGTGTTCCCCTTCTTGCTGTAGGTGCATTTGTCGGACATTTGGACTATACCATCGTATGGAGATACTTCAGCTGGACAAACCAGACCTTGGCAATGATCGTTCTTTGGACTGCTAGTATGTACCTGTTCCGCAACAAGAAGAACTTCTGGATTACAGCGGTACCTGCAACCTTCATGAGTGCAGTATCTATGACTTACTTCTTCAGCGCCGATGAGTGTCTGCATCTGTCAACCACAATTGCATATCCAATTGGAATTATTTTAGCAGCATGCTTCCTTGGTATCTTTATTTACGCTACCAAGAAACCTGCACCGGCAGAAGCATAAATACTTTTAAAATAACACAGTAACAATTAATCATTTAGCAACTATTCGAAACTGCAAAAGCTTACTTTAGCAAAGTTTTGAATAGTTGCTAATCACTTTATTACACGAGGAAATTATGATTTTTAAACCCTTTCAATTAGGAAAAGAATCCTTGACAGATCTGGAATTACAAGAAGATAAGAAAAATTGCGAAAAGATCGGTCCCTGTGGCATCGGAAAAAAAGCTCTTTATCTAAATAGCTTTTATATTGACCGGATGTACTATCTCCCTATAAGCTCTATTACAAGAATTTTCAAGCGAGTAGCTATGAGCAAGGGAGGATTCAGCGGAAAAGGGATGTTTGGATCTATTCCGTATCTGGTTGTAGAATATGATGGGGGACAGCAGTTTAAGCAATGTACTTTCAAACACGAGGAGGATGTGGATCGGATTCTGGCCCACATAGAATTAAATTTCCCTGAGATTCCTACCATAAGCATTGCCGCTGCAAGAAAATTGAAGGAAAAGGAAGATTGGTTGGCACGAAAAGCAAAAAACCAAAATCCATCTCCGGAGGCACTTCGAACCTTGGATGTTTTAGAGGCTGCTCAGAGTTATTTAAAAGAATCCCCGGATCTTTATCTGGACTTAAGTCAGGCGGCAAAGAAAAAGCGGGTAAACGAACGAAGCAATCCAGCCTATAAATGGGTAGCACTAGCCATCGTACTCTTTGGCGCAGCCGCATTCATTTACGGAGTTTATACCATTCTAACCCATGGAGGATTCGGACTGTACTTCCTGTTATTTGGTCTGGCAGCTATCTTCTTATTCTCAGGAGCCAACGTACTACCTACAGCAAAAAATAATAAGCGCTACATCGAAAAACAACTGGAAACTTCCATCAAGTCCATGGAAGACTATATTAAAACCTATCCGGACTTCCCGGTTCCAGCCTATTACGCTCATCCGGTTGTATTAAAACGGATGGAGGAGATCATCAAAAGCAACCGGGCAAATACAGTTTCACAAGCCCTCGCTATTCTAAAAAAAGATCTAAAATCTTTAAACTCCTCCGTTGTTGTGGAGCAAGAAGAATACGATGAGATCATGGCAATTAAGCCGATGTTCCTGGTCATGGATTATCAATAACATATAAAAAAGAAGTATCGCAGGAACTATTCTGTGATACTTCTTTTTTTAATTTTTTATAGTTCTTTTTATGCGTATTTCCTACGAAACCGCTCCTCTATTTCCGGACAGTTTCTTACTCTCCCGCTCAATTCTATTTTCTCTCAGCTTGCGAACAGCATTCTGAATCTTCACATTCCATAGAGTCAGATAGCGAAGCACTGTCGCTGTTGCTACCGAGAATACCACAAACAACATGACACATTGTTTGGACATTCCTGTAATTGCAAAAAGCTCAGGGATCACAAGACAGCAAGCCACGCATCCTAACAGGCAAAATCCCCACACGGATCCTCTAAATATATTAATCGGACTACATACATTGTAGAGAATGATAAATCCTACGATTAAAAGAAGCATGGTACAGGCTG
>CAVKOU010000024.1:0-34077 GCA_963658085.1 bacterium | reverse complement strand
CCTTTGGCCTATATGAGAGGTCGAACCTTAGATAACGCTTTTATCATCCTGGATGAGGCACAAAATACCACGCCGGCGCAGATGAAGATGTTCCTTACCAGAATCGGTTTTGGCTCTAAGGTGGTGATTACCGGAGACTCTACCCAGAAGGATCTCCCGGCCGGACAGACTTCCGGCCTTGATGTAGCTGTGAATGTCATTAAAAATATTGATGATATTTCTATTTGTAAGCTGACCAATAAAGACGTAGTGCGACATCCGTTGGTACAAAAGATTGTTAAAGCTTATGAAGATTATGAAAATAAACAAAATGCTCCAAGAAAAAGAGAGAAGAGAAAAAAATCATGACATTATTTTTTGAAGAAGAAGGGGAATTGACGTTAGATATTCCTTGCGAAAAAATTGCAAACCAGGTCATTGAGGCGGCTCTTGATTATATCGAATGTCCCTATGAGGCTCAGGTAAATTTGCTGCTTTCCATGGACCGGGAGATTCATGAGACCAATTTAAACTTTCGTGGCATTGACCGGGCGACTGATGTTTTGTCATTCCCAATGCTTGAGTATGAGGAACCGGGCAATTTTGATTTTCTGGAGGATCTGCCGGAATGCTTCGATCCGGAAACCGGGGAACTGACTCTTGGAGATATTATGATCTCCAAAGAAAGAGTCATAAAGCAGGCAGAAGAATATGGTCACTCCATCCTCAGAGAATATGCTTTTTTAATTGCACATTCTATGCTACACTTATTCGGTTATGACCATATGGAAGACGAAGAAAGAAAAGTCATGGAAGAAAAACAGCGGGAGATTATGGAACTAGTTCAAATCTTGCGCTGATACCTTTGATGGTAATAGTTTTAGAGGAATCTATATAGAAACTGGAGTTTATATATGACAAAGAATAAAGAAAAGAATTTCCTGGTACAGGGTTCAATTCTCGCCATTGCCGGGGTAGTGACGAAAGTAATCGGATTGATTTATCGTATCCCTTTAAATAACATTGCAGGCAATGAGGGAATGGGATACTATAGTGCGGCATTTTCTATTTATACGGTAGCGCTGATGCTTACGTCCTACAGCTTGCCTCTTGCAGTTTCAAAGCTTGTATCAGAGCGTATTGCAAAAGGACAATATAAGAATGCCTATAAAGTTTTTCGTGAAGCTCTGACTTTCGCTATTGTAGCGGGAGGTATCGTTTCGCTACTGATCTTTTTTGGTGCGGACTTTATCGCAGGGACACTATTAAGTATGGACATGTGTGCCTACTCTCTTCGAGTACTGGCTCCATGTATTTTGATTGTGGCTCTTCTTGGAGTATTCCGTGGATTTTTCCAGGGAACAGGCTCTATGGTTCCGACGGCAATTTCCCAGATCCTCGAGCAGATTGTAAATGCCATTGCCTCTGTAGCAGGAGCTTATATGCTGTTACAGGCAGGTAAAAATGTAGCAAAGAAGATGGGAGATAATTCCTATTCTTATTCCTATGCGGCAGCCGGTGGAACCATAGGAACGGTAGCCGGTGCATTTTTTGCCTTACTGTTACTTGTGGCAATTTTCTTTGCTTATAAGAAAATCTTTAAGAAGCAAATGCGAAAGGATCGTACCAAAGAGGAAGAACGATATCGCATGATCTTAAAGATCTTGATTGCAACTATTATACCGGTTATTTTAAGTGCTACTGTTTATAATATCAGTGACCTTTTGGATACAGCTATTTTCAATAAGATTATGGTATTTCAGGGTTATGAAAAATCAGAGTATGCCAGTCTTTTAGGAATGTTTAGCGGTAAGTTTACGACGCTTATTAATGTGCCTACTTCCGTGGCCAGTGCCCTGGCTTCGTCCCTTATCCCGGCACTTGTGATGACTGCCCAAAGCGGCAGCAGAAAGCAGATCCATGGAAAGATTTTCACGGTAGTCCGCTTTACTATGTTAATTTCCATTCCCTGTGCTGTAGGGTTTTTAGTTCTGGCAAAACCAATCTTAGATGTACTGTTTACAAGAGACAATGTGGAAGCTGCATGGATGCTTCAGCTTGGAGCCATATCTGTGGTATTCTTTAGCTTGTCTACGGTAACTACCGCAGTGATTCAGGGATTAGACGACATGATGACTCCTGTGAAAAATTCAGCTATCTCATTGATCGTACATGTAATCGCCCTCGTGGTTATGATGGTGGTATTCCAATGGAATATTTACGCAGTTGTTATGAGCAAAACTATTTTTGCTTTAGTAAATACAATCCTAAATGATCACACCTTAAGAATGCAGGTAGGTTATGTCCAGGAAACCAGAAGAACCTTTGTACTTCCCGCCATCGCTTCTGCTATTATGGGAGTGGTAGCTTTAGTCGTACACTTGATCTTCCAATTATTTGCAGGAGAGACCATTGCAACGGTATTGGCAATTTTTGCTGCCATGATTGCCTATGGTGTAAGCCTGATTTTAATCGGAGGAATTACCGAGACAGATCTAAAAGAGATGCCAAAAGGAACTCTGATTCTTTCAATCTGTAAGAAATTACATTTAATTCAAGGAGAACTTTAATCATGAGACCAGTAAAGAAGGTTGCGTTAATTCATGATATTTGCAGTATAGGCAAGGCTTCCTTAACTAATATGATGCCGATTTTGGGAAAGATGGGTGTGGAATCCTGCCCGATTCCAACCATGCTGTTATCTACCCATACGGGAGGCTATGGAACGCCTGCAGTACATCAAATTCCGGGAGAATATTTAAGAAAAACGGCAGATCATTACAAGGAACAAAAGATTACCTTTGATCTTATATTTATCGGCTATGTTGGAAATATAGATCTGCTTTCAGATGTTATTTACTTTATTGAAGCATTTCCGGATACCAAGGTAGTAGTAGATCCCATTATGGGAGATCAGGGAAAATTATATTCCCTATTTTCCGATGACTACCCTGCGGCGATTTTAAAGCTTCTGCCTTATGCAGATGTAATTCTTCCCAATTTAACAGAGGCCTATTTTATGGCCGGAGTAGAGTATAAAGTTCCTACGGATCACAGACAGATTCTTCCTATTTGCGAAAAGCTGACTGAATTAGGGGCGAAAAATCTTGTAATCACCAGTGTACCGAAGGACGACTGCAACAAAGGAATGATTCTGTATGTGAATAATGCCTTCCTTTATGTTGGTAACGGAGAAGAACAGGGAGAATATCACGGTGCAGGAGACGCCTTCGATGGAATGTTTATCGCTAAATATGTCCATGGTTTTTCCATCTTGGAAAGTGTTCAGGCGGCTCATGCCTTTGTATGTGCCTGTATTCGGGAAAGCGAGAAATACGATTATCCGGAACGAGAAGGCCTTTTGATCGAAACTACATTGAATAAGCTTTAGACATCATTTATACGATAAAATGACAGGAGACAAACAAAAATGGACCAGAAAATTAACAGGATCAACGAACTTTATCGCAAATCCAAGACTGAGGGGCTTACAGAGGAAGAACTGAAAGAGCAGCAGATCCTTAGGAAAGAATATATTGAAGCTGTCAGAAGAAATCTCAGAGGTCAATTAGATAATATTGACGTTCAGGAAAAAGACGGTTCGATTACCAATCTTGGAGAAAAGTATGGAGCGAAGCTTGAGAAAACAGGAAATTAGAAAACAGGTTTATGCACTGCGAAAATCTATGACAGATGAGAACTGGGAAACATCTACCCAACGGATTACAGATCACCTGAGAGAAACTTCAGCCTACAAATCTGCAAAAGAAATCTATTGCTATGTGGACTATAATCATGAAGTGGGAACGCGAAACATTATAGAGAATGCTTGGAATTCAGGGAAAAAAGTCTATGTACCAAAGGTTCTAGACAGAGAAATGGAATTTTTTGAAATCAAGGATTTTACTGATTTGGAGCCGGGAACCAAAGGAATTTTAGAGCCAAAAGAGGATCTTCTGAAAATGGCATCCGGAGAAGAAGGCATCATGATCCTTCCCGGTGTTGCCTTTGATGAGTCCTGCCATCGCATTGGTTATGGTGGCGGGTTTTACGACCGGTATCTGGCGAAACATCCAAGTCTAACAAAGATTGCCATTGCATTTTCGTATCAAATATATGAGGAAATCCCTTGGGAGGAATTTGATATTTCTCCTGAGATGATCATAACGGAGGAAGCAATTTATGGAGACACTCCCTAAAGACCCTATGTTACTTTTAAGTGTTGCAAATATGAAACTGCGGGATTTCTATACATCCTTAGATGATATGTGTGAAGATCTGCAGATTGATAAAACATGGATCATAGAGACTTTGAAAGGAATCGATTATGAATATGATGAAGAACGACATCAATTTATCTGATGTAGCTCCGGTAACAGAACCGGAACGTCAGTATTATTTTATAGAGAAAGCAAAGAAATATATTAAAGAAGAATCGGAGGAACTTGGGCGTCCTCTGACTTTTTGCGTCACAACCTTTGGTTGTCAGATGAATGCCAGAGATTCGGAAAAGCTTCGTGGTATTTTAAAAGAAATCGGCTATGTAGAGGCAGAGGAAGATGAGGCAGATTTTATTATCTTTAATACCTGTACCGTTAGAGAGAATGCCAATACCCGTGTCTATGGAAGACTTGGACAGTTAAAGCCCAGAAAAAAGAAAAATCCGCACATGAAGATTGGTCTCTGCGGCTGCATGATGCAGGAGCCTGAGGTGGTGGCAAAGTTACAAAAGAGCTATCGCTATATCGATCTGATTTTTGGAACCCATAATATCTACAAATTTGCTGAGCTTATTGTTACCAGATATGAGTCTTCCGATATGGTAATTGATATTTGGAAGGATACCGACAAAATCGTGGAGGATCTTCCTGTCGATCGAAAGTATCCATTTAAATCCGGAATCAATATTATGTTTGGCTGCAACAATTTCTGTACTTACTGCATTGTTCCTTATGTAAGAGGTAGAGAGCGCAGCCGAGACCCAAAGGATATTGTGAGAGAAATTGAAAATCTAGTGGCAGACGGCGTTGTAGAGATCATGCTGTTAGGACAAAATGTAAACTCCTATGGTAAGAACCTTGAGGAGCCTATGACCTTTGCAGAGCTTTTGCAGGAAATCGAGAAAATTGAAGGACTAAAGCGTATTCGTTTTATGACTTCTCATCCGAAGGATCTTTCCGATGATTTGATCGATGTTATGGCTAAATCGGAAAAAATCTGCAAGCATTTACATCTTCCGATGCAATCCGGAAGCAGTCGTATGTTAAAACTTATGAACCGCAGATATACGAAAGAGCAATATGTTGATCTGGCTCTTAAGATCAAGGAGCGGATTCCGGATATTTCTCTGACTACGGATATTATCGTAGGATTCCCGGGAGAGACCGAGGAAGATTTCGAAGAAACCTTAGATGTAGTCCGTAAAGTACGTTACGACAGTGCCTTTACTTTTATTTATTCCAAGAGAACAGGAACTCCTGCTGCAACCATGGAAAATCAGGTGCCTGAGGATGTAGTAAAAGAGCGTTTTAATCGACTTCTAGGAGAAGTGCAGACTATTGCGGCAGAGGTTTGCTCTGTTCATGAGAAAAAGACGGTAGAGGTATTGGTAGAGACTGTCAGTGATCACGATCCATCTATGGTAAGCGGTCGAATGAGCAACAATCTTTTAGTACATTTTAAGGGAGATGAGAGCATGATCGGATCCTTTAAAAATGTGAAATTAACAGAATGCAAAGGCTTCTATTATTTAGGAGAACTTCTTTAGAAGGATAAATTTGGAGGTTTATAAACGTGGCTGAATTAACACCCATGATGCAGCAATACATGCAGACAAAAAAAGAATACAAGGACTGTATTTTGTTTTATCGATTGGGAGATTTTTATGAAATGTTCTTTGATGATGCTGTAACAGCCTCAAAAGAACTGGAACTTACATTAACCGGAAAAAGCTGTGGACTTGAGGAACGCGCACCTATGTGTGGCGTTCCTTATCATGCTGTAGATGGATATTTAAATCGCCTGGTATCCAAAGGATATAAGGTGGCTATCTGTGAGCAGGTAGAAGACCCTGCCACTGCAAAAGGTATTGTAAAACGAGAGGTCGTTCGAATTGCCACTCCGGGAACGAATCTGGATATGTCGTATCTTGATGAGACAAAAAATAATTTCATAATGTGCGTGGTATATTCCGCAGATCATTTTGGACTATCTGTGGCAGATGTTACCACCGGAGAGTATTTGGTAACGGAAGTTTCCGACAGCCAAAAGCTCTTCGATGAAATTTATAAATACATGCCCTCAGAACTTATCTGTAACGAAGCTTTCTTCATGAGTGGCATTGATATGGATCTTTTAAAGGAAAAGCTCGGCATCGTTGTATATTCTTTGGATGCCTGGTATTTTGACGAGGAAATTTGTAAGAATACTTTAAAAGAGCATTTTCATGTAAAAGCTTTGGAAGGCTTGGGAATTCAAGATTATGACTGTGGAACCGTAGCTTCCGGAGCGCTTCTTCGCTATCTTATCGAGACGCAAAAAAGAGACTTGTCCCATATTACAACCCTTACCGTATATGCATCCGGAAAATATATGCTCCTTGACAGTTCCAGCAGAAGAAATCTAGAGCTTTGTGAAACCCTAAGAGATAAGCAGAAAAGGGGATCCCTTTTATGGGTATTAGATAAAACTAAAACGGCAATGGGAGCCAGAGCTCTCAGAAAGTTTGTCGAACAACCTTTGATTGATAAAAACTCTATTCTCAAACGATTGGATGCAGTGGAAGAGTTGGTGAATTCAGCGATTTCCAGGGAGGAAATCCGTGAATATTTATCCTCTGTATATGATTTGGAGCGATTGGTTTGTAAATTTACCTATCAATCTGCTAACCCCAGGGACTTGATTGCTTTTTGTTCCTCTCTGTCCATGCTTCCTTCTATCAAATACATTTTAGAGGAAATGCAGGCACCTCTTTTAAAGGAATTATATGAGAACTTAGATCCTATGGAGGATCTGTGCAAGTTAGTTCGAGATGCCATTGTGGAAGATCCTCCCCTTGCTATGAAGGAAGGCGGCATTATAAAAACTGGTTATAACGAGGAAGTAGACCGTTTGAGAAATGCCAAAACTCAGGGAAAAGAGTGGCTTGCCAAATTAGAGACTAAGGAGCGAGAAGAAACAGGCATTAAAAACCTAAGGATTAAATATAATAAAGTCTTTGGGTATTATTTGGAAGTTACCAACTCTTATAAGGAGTTGGTTCCGGATTACTATACAAGAAAACAAACTCTGGCCAATGCAGAGCGCTATATTACGCCGGAATTAAAAGAATTAGAAGATACGATCCTAGGAGCTGAGGATAAACTATATGCCTTAGAATATCAGCTCTATGCGGAAGTCCGGGATGCCATTGCCGGTCAAACGACTCGTATTCAAAAGACCGCCAAGGCCATTGCCTACATAGACACATTAGCATCCTTAGCGGTGGTAGCTGAGAGAAATCATTATATACGCCCAAAGATCAATGAGAGAGGCACCATTGATATCCGTGATGGAAGACATCCGGTGGTAGAAAAGATGATTTCCAACGATATGTTTATCGCCAACGATACTTAT
This sequence comes from bacterium, assembly GCA_963658085.1. Taxonomy (GTDB): domain Bacteria; phylum Bacillota; class Clostridia; order Lachnospirales; family Lachnospiraceae; genus CAKRJP01. The sequence goes on along the minus strand of CAVKOU010000024.1, from coordinate 26,484 downwards.
TTAAATGATAAAAAAGACCGCATTGCAGTCATTACCGGACCAAATATGGCAGGTAAATCTACCTATATGCGGCAGACTGCCCTGATTGTTCTTATGGCTCAAATCGGTTCTTTTGTTCCTGCCTCTAAGGCAAATATTGGATTGGTAGACCGAATTTTCACAAGAGTGGGAGCCTCCGATGACCTGGCCAGTGGGCAGAGTACCTTTATGGTGGAAATGACCGAGGTTGCCAATATTTTAAGAAATGCTACCAGCAAGAGTCTCCTGATCCTGGATGAAATTGGTCGGGGAACCAGCACTTTTGACGGTTTAAGTATTGCTTGGGCTGTCATCGAATATATCAGTAATAGCAAGTTACTTGGGGCAAAAACTTTATTTGCCACTCATTATCATGAACTTACAGAATTAGAGGGTAAGATTGAAAATGTAAACAACTATTGCATCGCTGTAAAAGAAAAGGGAGATGATATCATTTTCCTTCGAAAGATCGTAAAGGGTGGTGCAGATAAAAGTTACGGTATTCAGGTAGCCAAGCTTGCGGGAGTACCGGAAATTGTTACCAACCGAGCCAAAGAAATTGTAGAAGAATTGGTGGAAGCAGATGTTACTACAAGAATTAAAGATATCGCTTCCAAAGGATTGGAGCCGGCAAAGAAAGTCGGAAGCAAAGGAAAGCCGAAACATTATGACGACGTTGACCTGGCACAAATGTCTCTCTTTGATACAGTAAAAGATGATGATATTTTACAGGAACTTCGGGACCTGGATGTCAGCAACATGACACCAATCGACGCACTGAATACTTTATATCAATTCCAGAACAAGTTAAAGAACAGGTGGTAGATCATTTATGGGAAAGATACAGGTATTAGATACAGTTACAATCGATAAGATAGCTGCCGGAGAAGTAATCGAACGCCCGGCCTCTGTAGTCAAAGAGCTGGTGGAAAATGCCATAGATGCCGGAGCTACCGCCATTACTGTAGAAATCGAAGAAGGTGGCATTACCTATATGAGGATTACAGATAATGGGTCCGGCATTGCCACGGAGGATATTCGAAATGCCTTCCTAAGACATTCCACCAGTAAGATCCGACAGGTGGAGGATCTTATCCATATTCATTCTCTGGGATTTCGCGGGGAGGCTTTGTCTAGTATCTCTGCAGTTTCTCAGGTGGAGCTTATTACCAAAACAAAGGATTCTAACTTTGGTATGCGCTATGTGATCCACGGAGGAAAAGAAGTAAGCTTTGAGGAAACGGGAGCGAAAGACGGAACCACCTTTATCATCCGTCAGCTTTTTTACAATACTCCCGCCAGAAGAAAATTTTTAAAGACTCCTATGACCGAAGCAAGTCACGTGGGAGATTTTATTACAAGGTTAGCTCTTTCTCAGCCTGGGATTTCATTTCGATTCGTTAACAATGGACAGACCAAGCTGCAGACCTCTGGAAATAACAAGTTAAAAGACGTAATCTATCAGGTATATGGAAGAGAGATTACCGCAAACCTCCTACCTGCAGACTTCAAAAAAGAAGGCCTTTCTATTAAAGGATATATTGGAAAACCAATTATTTCCCGTGGAAATCGCAATTATGAAAATTATTTCATAAACGGTAGATATATCCGAAACAATACCATAGCGAGGGCCATTGAGGACGGATATAAAGATTATTCAATGCAGCACAAATACCCGTTCTGTGTACTTCGAATGGAGGTAGACGGGGAAGATGTAGATGTAAATGTACATCCTGCAAAAATGGAGATGCGTTTTCACCACCAGCAAGATATTTACAACAGCGTCTATCAGATGATCTATGAGGTATTAAGAGAACCGGAACTGATTCCCCGGGTGGAGCTTGATACACCAAAAAACCAAAACTCGGATTGTGATCTCAAAACAAAAGAAACTACTGCAAGGGTTGTAGATTCTGTTACAACAGCAGGAGACAAGACAAAAAAAGTTGCCGATACTGCATCCTTTTCTGTACAAAGGATAGAGAAGAATGCAAATTTCCTGAGGGAAGAAAAGTCACCTTACATGGAACAGAATTCTCAAAGTTCTCAGCATATGAAACAGGAGAGTGCTCGTACAGAAGATGACAGACTAAACTACTTCCTGGAAAAAATGCGAGACCGGGTATATAAAAAACATGCCCAGGAGAAGGCGGCAACTGAAAAAATCTCGGAAGAATTACCTGTATCACCTGTAACGGAACTATCGGTAGTAGAAACATCACAAGAATTATTATCTCAGTCAGTAGAAGAGGCGCCGACGGAACCAGTATCAGAAATACCTGAAACGCCTGAAATATCCGATACATCTCCGGAAACAAATATTTCAGGAGAGCAGCTGAATTTGTTTGAAGAACGACTGATTTCTAAGAAGTCCATGAAGGAATATAAGATCATTGGCCAGGCTTTTGATACCTATTGGATCGTAGAATTTAAAGATAACCTTTATATTATTGATCAACATGCTGCCCATGAACGAGTTCTCTATGAGAGAACCCTAAAGAGTATGAAAACCAGGGAATATACATCCCAGATGATCTCACCTCCTATTATTTTAAATCTATCCATGCAGGAGGCGGAGCTTCTAAATACCTATATGGAGCAGTTCACCCGTATTGGGTTTGAGATTGAGGAATTTGGTGAGGATTCCTATGCTGTGAGAGCTGTACCGGATAATTTATTTAGCATTGCAAAAAAAGACCTTTTGATGCAAATGCTAGATAGCCTGTCCACAGATGTAAACCGAAATGCCACACCGGATCTGATCGATGAGAAGATTGCATCTATGTCCTGCAAGGCAGCTGTGAAGGGGAATATGCGTCTTTCTATAGAAGAAATCGATGAGCTGATCGCAGAGTTATTAGAACTGGATAATCCATATCATTGCCCTCACGGACGACCTACCATTATTGCTATGAGTAAGCGGGAACTGGAAAAGAAATTCAAGAGGATTGTATAAATGCAGAAGAAATCATTAGTAGTACTAACAGGGCCTACGGCTGTCGGAAAGACAAAAGCTTCTATTGAGCTTGCAAAATCCATTGGTGGAGAAATTATTTCCGCAGATTCTATGCAAGTTTATCGCTATATGGATATCGGCTCGGCAAAGATTACAAAAGAAGAGATGGAAGGGGTTCCTCATTATCTGGTAGATGTATTGGATCCCAAGGAAGAATTTCATGTAGTGAAATTTCAGGAGATGGCAAAAAAAGCCATGGAAGAGATTTACAGCCATAGTCATATTCCCATTGTAGTAGGTGGGACCGGCTTTTATATCCAAGCACTTCTTTACGATATTGATTTTACGGATAATGATGAAGATACCGGCATTCGTAAAGAGTTAGAAGAATTTGCAGAAAAAAATGGATTAGAGGCGCTTCATGAACGTCTAAGAAAAGTTGATCCTGCTTCTGCTGAGACGATTCATGCTAACAACAAAAAGCGTGTCATTCGTGCTTTAGAATTTTATATGCAAACCGGGACCCCTATTTCCGAACATAACGAAACCGAAAGAGCCAAAGAATCTCCCTATGATTTTCGATATTTTGTGCTGACAGATGACAGGAGAACGTTATACAATCGAATTGATAGGAGAGTAGACTTAATGGTGGAAAGCGGTTTGGTGGAAGAAGTAAAAAAGCTGAAGGAAATGGGTTGCACCAGAAACATGGTTTCTATGCAGGGATTAGGATATAAGGAAATCTTAGAATACCTAGAAGGCGATAGTTCCTTAGAAGAAGCCATTTACAAGATTAAACGGGATACCAGACATTTTGCCAAACGACAGCTTACTTGGTTTCGAAGAGAACGTCAGGTGATCTGGTTGAACAAAGAGACCTATCAGAATGATGAAGCACTTATAGAGGATATGATTCAAAAAACGGAGGGTTTAAGATGCTTGAACGATTCAAACCAGGCTCTAAATTTGTAAAACGACTCAATACGCTTATGGGAGTGTATGAGACTACTAGGGATACCAGATCCACTTACAGAGAATTACTAAGGTTGAAACCCCTTGTGAGAACTCAGGGAGAGTTGGCCCTCTATGATCTGAACCGGGCTTCTCTTTTATATGATTTAAAACATTTTAGGGAGGCTTCCGATATTATTTTGGAGATACCCTCCTTAAATCCAGAATTTGATGCAAAGTGCGCCATCGTAAAAACAAAGATTATGGACGCTTTGTAGAAACTATAGTTAGGAGAATTTGATATGCCAGACATGCATAATATTTATAGAGAAATTGGTATTCGAAGATCTGTACTTGATTTCGGAAACCAAATTGAAGATTCCTTAAAGGAGCGATTCGCAGCCATTGATACCATGGCTGAGTACAATCAGCTGAAAGTGATTCATGCTATGCAGGAAAACCGCGTAAATGTTTCCTGCTTTAACTATGTCAGTGGATATGGCTATGATGATCATGGAAGAGATACCTTAGAGAAGGTTTATGCCTCTATTTTTCACACAGAAGCTGCCCTGGTACGTCCTCAGATCACCTGTGGAACCCATGCGCTTTCCCTGGCTCTTGCCGCAAACTTAAGACCGGGGGATGAACTGATTTCTATAGCCGGTAAGCCTTATGATACGCTAGAGGAAGTGATTGGAATAAGACCATCCAATGGTTCTCTTGCAGAATATGGTATTACCTACAAACAGGTAGATTTATTAGAAGACGGTTCCTTTGATTTTGAGGGAATTAAAAATACATTGTCAGATAAAACGAAACTGGTGACCATTCAGCGCTCCAAAGGATATCAGACAAGACCAAGCTTTTCTGTAGCGAAGATCGGAGAAGCAATCCAATATGTAAAATCTTTAAGACCAGACATTATTTGCATGGTAGATAATTGTTATGGAGAATTTGTAGAAGAACTAGAGCCCAGCGACGTAGGGGCCGATATGGTAGTTGGATCGCTTATTAAGAACCCCGGTGGTGGCCTTGCTCCAATCGGTGGTTATATTGCGGGAAGAGAAGATTTGATTGAAAACTGTGGTTATCGGTTGACATCTCCGGGTCTCGGAAGAGAAGTAGGTGCTTCCTTAGATGTAATGCGCTCTTTCTATCAGGGTCTTTTCTTAGCGCCTACTGTAGTGGCATCTGCCCTAAAGGGTGCGATCTTTGCTGCAAATATTTACGAAAAGTTAGGTTACCATGTGGTGCCTAATGGCTCCGAAAGCAGACATGATATTATACAGGCGGTGGAACTTGGAACACCGGAGGGTGTCATTGCCTTCTGTAAAGGAATTCAGGCAGCAGCTCCTGTTGATTCCTATGTAACACCGGAACCCTGGCCAATGCCGGGATATGACAGTGATGTAATTATGGCAGCAGGTGCCTTCGTTCAGGGATCCTCTATCGAGTTAAGTGCCGACGGTCCGATCAAGGAGCCTTATGCTGTTTATTTCCAGGGCGGTCTTACAGCACCTCATGCAAAACTAGGAATACTTATGTCTTTAGAGCATTTAATTCGAGATGGTGTTGTGAAAGAGGAACAACTTGTTAAATAGATTTTGATAAAATAAAACTTATGAAAAAAATTGTAATCCTTGGAGGCGGAGCCTCTGGAATGGTTGCAGCCATAGAAGCTGCCAGGTCCAATAAAAATGTACAGGTTTATATTTTAGAGCAAAAGGATGCGTTGGGGAAAAAAGTATTAGCAACAGGTAATGGAAGATGCAATCTCACCAATACCGACATGAAGACTTCCTATTTTCGAACTGATCATGAAGAGATCATTTCAAAGGTTCTAAAACTGTTTGATGAAAAAAATACTATTCAGTTTTTTGCTAGTCTTGGCCTTATGACAAAATCAAGGGATGGCTATATTTATCCAAGATCTGATCAGGCTCAGACCGTTGTAAATCTTTTGGTAGAAGAGCTGAAAAAACAAAGGGTCCTCATAAAAACGGGAACGAAAGTCGTAAAAATCAAACATAAGACAAACTTTTTTGAAATAAAAACAGAGCAGGAAATTATAAATGCAGATGCTTTGATTATAGCTTGTGGAGGAAAAGCACAGCCAGAGCTTGGTTCTGATGGAAGTGGATACGAGTTTGCCTGCTCACTTGGCCACCACCTTGCTCCGGTAGTTCCTTCTCTGGTACCTTTAAAGGCGAAGAATTTTTCTTTTAAAAAAGCTTCCGGTGTCAGAACACAGGCGAAAGTGTCTGCCTTGATACAGGGAGAGGTGGTTGCGTGGGATACCGGGGAACTTCAATTAACAGCCTACGGTCTCTCCGGAATCCCGATTTTTCAGATCAGTCGCTATGTAGCAAAGGCTCTTTATGAAAATATCCCGGTAAAAGTGTTCGTGGATTTTCTTCCGGATCTAAGTGAAGATGAATTAGAGGCGTGGATTAATGAACAAAAAGAACTTTCAAAGGATCGTAAGCTTTCTGAACTTTTGACCGGAATTTTTAATGGGAAATTAGTGACAGAATTTTTAAAGAAAGCCCATTTGCCTGGAGGCATTTCCATAGAAGAAGTAAAAGAAGTGCAATGGAAAAAATTAATGTCTGTCATTAAAAACCAGGAATTTGTGATTGAAGACACGCTTGGATTTTCCAGAGCCCAGGTCTGCGCCGGAGGTATTCTAACCACGGAAGTATCTCCCGATACCTTAGAATCCAAGTACGTGAAAAATCTCTATCTTACGGGAGAACTATTGGATGTGGATGGAATCTGTGGAGGTTATAATCTCCAATGGGCATGGGCGACTGGATATCTGGCAGGAAAGGATGCAGCAAAATGATTCAAATCAGTCAATTAAAACTAGATATTCATCACAATAAGAAAGATCTAGAAAAGAAAATCTTAAAAATCTTACGGATTCCTGAAACAATGCTGATTTCCTATGGAATCAAAAAGCAATCCATAGATGCCAGGAAAAAACCTCAACTTTTTTATGTTTATACCGTTTGTGTAGAGGCAAAGCAGGAGGCACAAATTATAAAAAAATGTAAGAATAGCAATGTAAAATATATAGAGGCCCCCATAACTTATCAGTTTATCGCTAGTGGAGAAGAAGTCTTGAAACACCGTCCGGTGATTATTGGCACCGGTCCGGCGGGACTTTTCTGCGGTTATTTCCTGGCAAGAAATGGCTTTCGTCCCATTTTACTTGAAAGAGGTGCGGATGTAGATACCAGACAAAAAAACGTAGAAGAGTTTTGGGCTACAGGAAAATTATCTCCTAATTCTAATGTGCAATTTGGGGAAGGGGGAGCCGGAACCTTTTCCGACGGGAAATTAAATACCTTGGTTCATGATCCAAAGGGCAGGAATCAAAAGGTTTTGGAGCTTTTTGTGGAGGCAGGTGCCGATCCTGAAATCCTTTATCAGCAAAAGCCACATGTAGGAACCGATGTATTGGCCAAGGTTGTAAAGAATCTTCGCCAGGATATCATTGCTCATGGAGGGGAAGTGAGATTTTATTCCCAGGTAACGGATATTATTTATGCCAAGGATAAAGAGCAAAAAACGCTTTCTAAACTGCAGGTGACAGATACTGTCTCCGGAGAAAGCTATGAACTGGAAACGGATCTGGCAGTTTTAGCCATCGGCCACAGCGCCAGAGATACCTTTGAGATGCTACTTAAAAGAGAGATACCTATGGAACAAAAATCCTTTGCGGTAGGTGTGAGAGTCGAGCATCCTCAAAGCATGATCAACGAATCTCAGTACGGACCGGGACATGAGGACCTTCCGGCAGCAGCCTATAAGCTTTCGGCGAAAACCTCTGGAGGTCGAGGGGTTTATACTTTTTGCATGTGTCCGGGCGGTTATGTTGTAAATGCCTCTTCTGAAAATGGAAGGCTCGCTGTCAATGGAATGAGCTATCACAAGAGAGACGGAAAGAATGCCAACAGTGCTGTGATTGCAACTGTAACTCCGGAAGATTTTCCCGGAGATAGTGTTCTTTCAGGTCTGGAGTTTCAAAGACAGCTAGAAGAAAAGGCCTATAGGGCCGGTAATGGAAAAATTCCTGTGCAGCGTTTTAAAGATTTTTGTGAAAATAAGGCCACAGATCCGACAGAGGAGACAATGGAAAGCTCTTTACAGCCTCAAATGAAGGGGCCCTATGTATGGAGCAACGTTCGCAATATTTTCCCGGAAGAAATCGGAGATGCCTTAGAAGAGGGAATCCATTCCTTTGACAAACGCTTATCTGGCTATGGCAGAGAAGATGCCATTGTATCAGGGGTGGAAAGCAGAACTTCATCTCCTGTAAGAATTACCAGAGATGAGAATTTCTTAAGTTCAATCGCAGGTTTGTATCCCTGTGGCGAGGGAGCAGGATACGCCGGCGGAATCACATCTGCAGCTATGGACGGAATGAAGGTGGCAGAGGCCATTATGACTCGCTACCGGAAAATGTGATGATTCTGTTAATTTTTCATTCTCTTTCAATACGTCTGTACACGTTTTGGCAAATGTGATAAAATATACAAAGTTTTTAAGAAACAGCAGGCTTAAATTCTACTTTCAAGGGGTTAAGCAAGCTGTTAAAAACGAGGAGGAGTTTATAAATTATGAGAGGAACAGGAAGTAAAAACGCCTGGGCTTTATTTTTGATGCTTTTAGCTGGAATTGTCATTGGCGGGTTTATCGGAACCCTTACCAAAGACGTATCAGCACTGAACTGGTTATCCTATGGTCAGTCCTTTGGTTTAAATGATCCTATTGTTTTGGATTTGGGAGTTTTAGTATTAACTTTCGGACTTTCCATCAATATCAGCATTGCTAGCATCATAGGGGTTGTTCTGGCTATTATCATTTATCGTTTCTTATAAGTTCTGAAGATGTCGTACGAATCAGTGGATTAAATGAACCAAACAACTACAATCAAGGCGTTACCAAAAGAGGAACGTCCGTATGAAAAGTGCCTGCAAAAAGGAGCAGCTTCGTTGTCAAATGAAGAGCTTTTGGCGGTACTGTTACGTACCGGTACCAGAGGTGAAAACGCCCTGGATTTATCTAGACGTATTCTATACGATGCCGGAGAATCCGGACTTTTAGGAATTCATCAGTTTAGTTTAAACAGACTTTTAAAAATAAAAGGTGTAGGAAAGGTAAAAGCGGTACAGATTTCCTGTATCTCCGAATTGGCAAAACGCTTATCGAAAACTACATATTCAGATGCAATCTGTTTTTCAGATCCGGAAACCATTGCCAACTATTATATGGAAGAAATGCGACACGAAAAGCAAGAGATCATGAAGCTTTTAATGCTAAATTCAAAAACCAAGCTAATTGGAGAGACGGATATTTCCAAAGGAACCGTCAATGCGTCCTTAATCACACCGAGAGAATTATTTATTGAAGCATTACAAAAAAATGCAGTTTCCATTATTATTTTACATAACCATCCAAGCGGTGATCCAACCCCCAGCAGAGAGGATGTGTTGGTAACCAAAAGGATTCGTGAAGCAGGAATGCTCATCGGAATCGATCTTTTAGATCATGTAGTAATTGGAGATAATTGCTACATAAGTTTTCGGGAGGAGGGCCTGCTGGAGAAAGGATTATAATAAATGGCTAAGAATATTTATGGAATTGACCTGGGATCCTATGAGATCAAAGTTTATGATAAAAATGAAGATACCTTTTGGAAAGAGAAAGATGCCATTGCTATTAAGGATCAGACAGAAATTTTGGCAGTAGGCGATGAAGCTTATGACATGTATGAGCGAACTCCCGGAAAGATTGAAGTGGTATTTCCTATGGAAGAAGGGGTAATCTCCAGATTTAATGACATGCAATACCTGTTGCAGAGTCTATTAAAGAAGGGCAGAAGGTATTCAAGAGGAGCAGAGTATGTCATTGCCGTACCTACAGATATTACCGAGGTGCAAAAGAAAGCCTTCTTTGATCTGGTGGTACATTCCAACGCGAAAGCAAAAGAAATCAATATTGTAGAGCGTTCTATTGCAGATGCAATTGGTCTTAACCTCGATGTACAAAATACAAAGGGCGTGATTATTGTAAATTTCGGCGGAGAAACCATCGAGCAGTCTGTAGTAGCTGAAGGTGGTCTTGTATACAATAAGCTTTTGAAATTTGGCGGTGTTAGTTTTGACAGAGCCATTGTAAATTTGGTACGAAATACCCATGATTTCTTGATTGGCATGCATACTGCTGAAAAATTAAGAAAAGACTTTGGTGTACTTACAAGTGAATCCGATGAGGTACAGACCGTTTCAGGTCGAGACCTTATTACCGGTGTGCCCATGCAGAAAACCATTTCTATTAATCTGGTGCGAACTGCCATGAAAGAGCCTCTGTTAGAATGTGTAGCGGGTATTCAATCCCTTCTTGGACGAATTCCTCCTGAAGTTCGAAAAGCCATTCAGGAGAATGGTATTTTTCTTACAGGAGGCGTGGCTCATACGGCAGGATTAGAGACTTATATCGAAGAATCTACCGGAATCAAAACCAGAACTTCCGTTGAACCGGATATTTGCTCTGTGATGGGCCTTAAGAAAATCATGGAATCAAAAGAATTAAAGAAACTCGCTTACTCAATGGTAGAAGAAAATTATAGGTGGATGAGATAGTATGAAGATCAAGAATCAGGCAACTCTCCCAAGTAAATATTGGTTATTCCTTGTGGTGATTCTCTGTGTTCTTTTGGGAGGAATTTGGAAAGTGACCGGTGGTGGAGGTCCCCTGGGATTTGTTGCTAATTATACCGTGATTCCAATGCAAAAAGGAATTGCCTATGTAGGACAATACATCAGTGATATTTCTGATAATCTTAAAACGATGGAAGAGATGAAGGCTGAGAATGAAGAATTGCAGTCTAAAGTAGATGAACTTACTATAGATAATACAAGGCTTAATCAAGATCAATATGAATTGGAACGTTTAAGAGAACTCTACAAACTGGACTCCAACTATGCGGATTACGAGAAAATCGGTGCCCGCGTTATTGCCAATAACGGAAGCAACTGGTTTGATGATTTTACGATTGACAAAGGAAGCAAGGATGGTGTGAAAATCAATTCCAATGTATTAGCCGGAAGTGGTTTGGCCGGAATCGTCACTGAGGTAGGACCAAACTATGCCAGAGTCCGATCCATCATCGATGACTCTAATAATATTAGTGGTATGATGCTTTCCACATCAGACACCTGTATCGTTCAGGGAGATCTGCAGTTGATGGATGACGGAAAGATCCGCTTTGAAAAGCTTGCTAATAATGACAATGAGATCAAGGTGGGAGAACAGGTGGTGACCTCCCATGTCAGCAATCGTTACCTTCAGGGACTTTTGATCGGATATGTCAGCGAGATTAATGTAGATTCCAATAACCTTACAAGATCCGGTTATATTACACCGGCGGTAGATTTCACCAATATCCAGGAGGTTTTGGTAATCACAACCACTAAAGAAGAGATTACAGAAACATCTGAAAGTACTGAAGCAACGGAAAGTACTGAAAGTACTGATAATACTGATAATACTGATAATACTGATAATACTGATAGTACTAAAGATACAAAAACAACCGGAACCGCAGAACAATAAAGTATACGAAAATATAACAAAAAGGAGGATCTATGATATGAAAAGAAAATTTGTTACCTTTCTTATGATAGTTATTAGCTTTTTGTTACAATGTACCCTATTTACAAAAATTGCCCCTGGCTCCATCAAACCAAATCTTTTGTTAATCCTCACCTGTTCTTTAGGACTGATGAGAGGACGTAAGCATGGAATGTTTGTCGGAGTGGTCAGTGGTCTTTTTGCCGATTTGTTCTGGGGCAATGTGCTGGGATATTCTATGTTGCTTTATGCAGTCATTGGATATTTAAATGGAACCTTTCGACGAATGTTTTTTGATGAAGATGTGAAATTACCCATTGCCTTGATTGCCGTGAGCGATTTTATATTTGGATTGATCAACTATGTTTGTCTGTATATGCTTCAGGGAACCTTTGCATTTGGATTTTATCTGATCCATACCATTATGCCTGAATTGGTTTATACGGTTTTGGTAACTTTGGTAATGTATCAGATTATCTTACAGGTTAATCGCAAATTAGAAGCAGAAGAACAAAGGAGTGCAAGTAAATTTGTCTAAGTTATGGAGGCGTTTTAAGGGCGCTGTATCAGAAGTATTAAAATCAAGAATATTTGTCATTGTAGTGGTTTTTTGTATTCTTTCTGCAATCTTGATTCAGAGAGTCTTTTATCTGCAAATTGTAAAGGGTCAATCCTATGCACAGGATTATAAGCTGCAGATTCAAAAAACAAGAACCGTATCCGGAACCAGGGGAAATATTTACGATCGAAATGGGAATCTTTTAGCTTACAACGCTTTGGCTTATTCTGTAACCATCGAGGATTCCGGTGAATACGACACCATTGCGCAGAAAAATAAAGAGTTAAATAAAGTCATTTCCTCTGTTATCGATATTGTAGAATCCAATGGAGATTCGATTATCAATAGTTTTGGTATCATTCTGGACAATAATAACGAATACAAATTTTCCAGTGAGAACAAGACTACACGACTTCGTTTTATTGCTGACGTTTATGGAAAGCAAACTATTGATGAATTAAGTAAAAAACAATCTAGCATCACTGCGCAGGGACTTATCGATTATCTCTGTACAGATGATACCTATGGATATGGACTTGATCAGGAGAAGATGGATCGATCAGAAATCTTAAAAATGATAAACGTCCGCTATGCATTGTCTCTAAATAGTTATCAGAAGTATATCACTACCACCATTGCGGAAGATGTCAGCAACGAAACAGTGGCAGATATCATGGAAAATACTGATACCCTTACAGGAATCAGTATCGAAGAAGAGTCTTTAAGACGATACAATGATAGTTATTGCTTTGCAAATCTCATTGGTTATACCGGAAAAATTTCACAGGAAGAATATGATGCTTTAAGCAAAGAGGAACAAGAAGAGTATACGATGACCGCCACAGTGGGAAAATCTGGTTTGGAACAGGTGATGGATAAAGAGCTTCAAGGAAAGAACGGAGATGAGAAGCTTTATGTTGATAGCGTTGGTAAAGTCATTGATACCGTAAAAGGAAGTGATCCGGAAGCTGGAAATGATGTTTATCTAACCATAGATGCCAATTTGCAAAAGGTGGCCTATAAGGTGATTGAACAGGAACTTGCAGGGATCATTCTGGCAAAGATGACTTCGGATCTGGATTTTGACAAAACTTCTGTCTCTGATGGCTCCGATGTAAAAATTGCTGTCGGTGATATCTATGATGCCTTCATCGATAATGAGATCGTAGATATGAGTCATTTTTCTGAGAGCGATGCCAAGGCGGCAGAGCAGGAAGTAGCAGCTATTTTCCAATCAAAAAAAGAGTCCGTGATGAATTCTGTCATTTCCTCTTTACAAGATTCCGGAAGTGCAGCTTACAAGGAGCAGCCTAGGGAAATGCAGGCTTATCTTAATTATTTGGTGACTGATCTATTGACCAGCGAGACCGGTATTCTTATGAGCGATGCTATTGACACCACCGATGATACCTATATTGCATGGACCACCGATGAATCCATTAACGCTTACAGTTATCTTACCTATGCCATCTCACAGAATTGGATAGATACCTCGCAGCTTAAGGATTATGTATCTTCCAAGGGAAGCTATTCAGACTCCAGTGAAACTTATGAAGCTTTGGTAAATTACATCGCAGATGAGATAAAGACAGATGACAATTTTGATAAGCTGATCTATAAATATATGTTTAAGACCGGTGAGGTTACCGGCAGACAGATCTGTATGATCCTATATGAACAAGGAATTCTGGCTCAGGATGATGCTACTTATAACAAATTGAATTCTGGAGATCTTGCAGCCTATGATTTTATTACCAGCAAGATCACTTCCTTAGAAATCACTCCCGGACAACTGGGATTAGAGCCATGTACCGGATCATTTGTTATGACAGATCCTACCTCCGGAGAGGTTTTAGCTTGTGTATCTTATCCAGGATATGACAATAACCGTCTTGCAAATAATATGGATTCTGACTACTATAACCTTTTAGTAACCGATTCCTCAAGACCGTTTTATAACAATGCTACCCAGGAGAGAACAGCACCTGGTTCCACTTACAAACCTTTAACAGCTATAGTTGGTTTGACAGAGGGTGTTATTTCTTTAAATTCTACCATTGCTTGTAATGGTATCTTTACTGCCGTAACTCCGAATCCCAAATGTTGGAGTTATCCAAGTGGACATGGCTCTCAGGATGTTGTAACTGCTATACAGAATTCTTGTAACGTGTTCTTCTATCAAGTGGGATGGGATCTTAGTCAGGAAGAAGTACAAACCACGGATGAAGATGGGAAAGCCATTACCACTACAGAATATAACAGCGAGCTTGGTCTATCCAAAATGAAAAAATATGCGGAAGAATTTGGTTTTGATTCGACCAGCGGAGTGGAAATTCCAGAATCGCAACCACAGATTTCTGATGATTCCTCAGTTCCATCTGCTATTGGACAGGGTACTAACAACTATACTGTCAGCCAATTAGCCAGATATGCCACTGCTTTGGCGAATTCAGGTACCGTTTATAATTTGAGCCTTTTAGACAAAGTGACGGATGCTGACGGAAATGTGGTGAAGGATTATACTCCTGAAGTGAAGAATACAATTGAAGATGTAAGTTCCTCTACCTGGGATGCTGTCCATCAGGGAATGCGGCAGGTAATCACCATTGCAGATGCAACTTCCTTCCCGAATTTAAATGCCAGTGATGTGGCAGTATATGGAAAGACAGGTACTGCTCAGGAAAGCGAAACCAGTCCTGATCACGCATTATTTATTGGATTTGCAAACCAGAACAATACGAAGCAGACAGCTTTTGCTACACGTATTGCAAATGGTTATACTTCCCTTTATACCTGTCAAATTGGAAATGATATTTTAGAGTATTATTATGGATTATCCAGTGAGAGTGATATTGTTACCGGAACAGCTGCGAATATTACTTCCACCACCAGCTCCCATGATTAATAATTTAAGAAACGTGGGACACGAAACCTGAAGTTTCATATTTTAAGGAGAAAAATGATGCGATTATTTAAATCATTTACTAAGCCTTATCAATTGAAAAATTACAAATTCGGATTAGTGATCTCTGTCTTGGCTCTTTCTATCTTAGGCATTTTCGTGGTAGGAAGTGCCAAGGAAATTTACCAATCCAGGCAGATGATGGGTGTTATCATTGGGTTTGTGCTGATGATCATAGTTTCCTTGATAGACTACATTTGGCTTCTGGGCTTTTATTGGACCTTCTACGGTATTACTATTTTAAGCTTGGCAGCCGTACTTGTGATCGGTACAGAAACCAATGGTGCTACACGTTGGATTGACCTTGGATTTACCACTTTCCAGCCATCGGAGCTTGCAAAAATTCTTTTGATTTTGTTCTTTTCAAAGTTTTTGATGGAACATGAGGATGATATAAATGATGCCTGGACCATCATAAAATACGCGATATTTTGTGGAATTCCTTTAGCTTTGATCGTTGCTGAACCCAATCTTTCCACTACGATTTGTACCGCTTTAGTTTTATGTCTGTTAATTTATATTGCAGGACTAAGTTATAAATTTATTGGAACGGTTCTTTTGATTTTGATTCCCTGTGCAGTAATTTTCTTGAGCATTGTTGTACAGCCGAATCAGCCATTTTTGCATGATTATCAGCAGAAACGAATCTTAGCATTTATCGAACCGGAAAAATATTCCTCAGATGAAGGATATCAGCAAAAAAATTCTGTAATGGCCATTGGTTCCGGACAATTAACCGGAAAGGGATTAAAAAACAATACTACAACCTCTGTAAAGAATGGTAATTTTATTTCTGAGCCTCAGACCGACTTCATTTTTGCAATTATCGGGGAAGAACTAGGCTTCGTAGGAAGTTGTATAGTTATTGCCTTAATATTATTAATTGTGATACAATGTATTCTGATAGGAATTCGAGCCAGGGATTTAGCCGGGAGGATTATCGCCTGCGGGGTTGGAGGCCTTATAGGCTTTCAGAGTTTCATAAATATTGGCGTAGCAACACAGATCTTGCCAAATACCGGAGTCCCATTGCCCTTTGTAAGTTATGGACTGACCTCTCTGGTTAGCTTATTTATTGGTATCGGATTCGTTTTAAATGTTGGATTACAACAAAAATAGAACTGGATTAAGGAGAGAGAAAAGGATGAATATCGGTTTAATCGCACATGATTCCAAAAAGACATTGATGCAAAACTTTTGTATCGCTTATCGTGGCATCCTAAGCAAGCACGAATTGTTTGCCACAGGAACAACCGGACGTCTTATTGAGGAGGTTACAAACCTTAACATACATAAATATTTAGCGGGGCATCTAGGTGGAACCCAGCAGCTTGGAGCTCAGATTGCTCAGAATGATATCGATGCGCTTATTTTTCTGCGGGAGCCTACCAATCCGAAGCCCCATGAGCCGGATGTAAATGACGTAGTGCGTCTTTGTGACACCTACAATATACCTATGGCCACCAATTTGGCTACCGCTGAGGTCATCATATTAGCATTAGATAGAGGGGATCTGGATTGGCGTGAAATGTACCGATAGTACCAATAAGAAAAAGAAGAGAAGAAGGCGACGGAAGAATTCTTCTAAAACATCTTTAGGTTTGTCTCTACTATTGTTGGCTTTGGTAGCTGTTTGTGGATTTCTATATGTGAATCATACAAAAGACTATGAGGAAGTAGTTCGAGTCTATGAAGGAACAACTTATAATACTTCCGTATATACCGGAGTTTCTCTCACCACAGGCTACTGTATCACAGATACTGATGTGGATTTTGACGGGGAGCCCGACGGCTATGACTTTACCGGAGCTGCTATATTTGACGTAGATAGTCATAAGGTTTTATATGCCAATAATATTTTCGAGCAGCTATATCCAGCCAGTACCACAAAAATTTTAACGGCACTTATAGCCATTGAAAATTGTGATCTGTCCGACGTAGTCACTGTTCCTGCCGAGACGGCAGCGGATTCCTTTGCGACAGATGAATCCACTTGTGGGTTACAAGCCGGAGATCAACTGACTTTAGAAGATCTTTTACATGGAATGCTTTTGGAATCAGGAAATGATAATGCAGCTACGATTGCCTATTATATTGCAGGTAGTACTGAGGAATTTGCCAAAATGATGAATGAGAGGGCCGCAAAACTTTACGCAACCCAGTCACATTTTGTAAACGCCAACGGATTACATGATGAGTCCCATTATTCCACGGTTTATGATCTCTATCTGATTTTTAACGAATGCATCAAGCATCAGGAATTCCTTGACATCATAAATAAGGACTCCCATTCTGTAGAGATTACAAATTCTGATGGATCTACCAGGACAGAAGAGTGGACACCTACCAATTGGTATCAAACAGGATATGAGGCGGTACCAGATGGCATGACCATAGTTGGAGGAAAGACAGGAACTACCGATCAGGCCGGAAACTGTTTGATTCTTCTTGTAAAAGACGACAATGGGCATTCCTATATTACAATTGTTATGGGAGCCTCCACGAAGTCCATTTTATATACAGATATGTCGACTTTGATTGGAGCGATTCCGTCCTTAACAACAAATTAAAAGCAATTATAAAAGGGGGATGCTTTTAAAAGCATTCCTTTTTTGGAACAATAAGGAGATTTTTTTGTGAGTAAGACAAACAATTCTAACATTCAGGTGTATCATAAAAAATTTCATTTTAATGTGGGAATGGTTATATTCGGAGTTATTTTCATTTATCTTCTGGTTACACTGCTTGCTTATCTTACCAGCAACCGTGTAACGGCCTATGAAGTTCGGGATGGATCAATTCTAAAAGATCAAACCTATACCGGTCTGATCATAAGAAATGAGGTTGTTGTAAAGTCCGAAGGGGATGGATATATTAATTATTTTGCTTTAGAAGGAAGCAAGGTCGGAGCACAGACTTGCGTATATACGTTGTCAGATTCAGCTTTGAACCTTGATAGCAAAAGCACTACAGATGCGGAGACCCTGACGGCAGATCAGCAAATTGTGATCTATTCTAAAATTCAATCCTATAATGATAATTATAATTCCAATCGATTTTCAGACGTCTATTCTTTGAAAGATAATATTAATAATGCCTTATCTGGACAAAGTAGTGAGAGCAAACAAAATCAATTAGCCGACCTTTCTGCGGACAGTTCCGTGAAGACCTACAATGCCACCACCGATGGTATTGTTTTATATACAGTAGATGGCATGGAAGATGTTACGACGGATACTGTCACAGAATCTATGATCAACAAAGAAGGCTATCAAAGCACAACCTTACAGGATGATACCCAGATTACATCTGGAACTGCAATATACAAAGTAGTAAAGGACAACAATTGGTCCATCGCTATTGTAATCTCCGAAGATACTGCAAAGGAACTTGCAGATGCCTCCAGTGTGAAGATACAATTTCCTGACACTTCCGAAACCTTTTGGGCCACTGTAAGTTTAAAAAAGGATGGCACTACCAATATCGCCATCTTATCCTTTGATAATTCCATGGTTCAATATGCTACCAGTCGCTATGCGGATATTGAACTGATCACCACAGACGAATCAGGACTTAAGATTCCTGTATCCTCTGTGACTGAGAAGACCTTTTATACAGTACCTAAGGAATATATTACCCAGGGAGGAAATAGCAGTTCCACGGGAGTTTTAGTAGATAATGGCACCGACACGGCAGAGTTTGTAAGTGCAAATATTTACTATTCCGACAGCGAAAGTAATCTGGTTTATCTCAGTACAGATGCATTAAATAAAAATGCAACTCTAAAAAAAGCCGACTCCACGGACAGTTACACCGTGTCAGAAACAGCCACTCTTAAAGGTGTCTATAATATCAACAAGGGATATGCCGAATTCAAACCTGTAAATATCTTATGCGAAAGTGATGGATATTATATTGTAGAATCCGACAGTGTCTATGGAATCGTAAATTATGACCGTATCGCCCTACAAGGAGCAACTGTCAAAGACGATGAAATTGTATTTTAAAAAGGAATCGAGGTAGTACAATGCTGAAAGAAAATTTAGCTCAAGTAGAAGAAAATATTAAAAAAGCCTGTGAAAAGACCGGTCGTGACCGAAATGACGTCACCTTAATCGCTGTTAGCAAAACAAAGCCGGTGGAGATGCTTCAAGAGATTTATGATGAGGGAATCCGTGTCTTCGGTGAAAATAAGGTCCAGGAATTAGTCGATAAATATGAAGTGCTTCCTACGGATATTAAATGGCAGATGATCGGACATCTGCAACGCAATAAGGTGAAATATATTGTAGATAAAGTGGATCTGATCCACTCTGTAGATTCTCTTCGCTTGGCAGAAGCTATCGATAAAGAGGCTGAAAAAAAGGGAGTCACAGCGAATATTCTCATCGAAGTGAATGTAGCAAAAGAAGAATCTAAATTTGGCTTGATGCCGGAGGAAGTAGATGATTTTATAGAGCAGGTGAAAAATTTCAAACATCTGCAGATAAAAGGCCTTATGACAATCGCTCCATTTGTGTCAGATCCCGAGGAAAATCGACCAATTTTCGCAAGATTACGCGAATTATCTGTTGACATAAGAAAGAAAAACGTTGATAATATTAACATGAGTGTTTTGTCTATGGGTATGACAAATGATTACCAGGTTGCCATAGAAGAGGGTGCTACGATGGTTCGCGTGGGAACCGGCATTTTTGGTGCACGGGATTATGCTCTAGTATAAATATAAGATGGGAGATATTTAGAATGGGAGTATTAGATAAGTTTCTTGATATCATAAAGCTGAATGATGATGAAGACTACGATGATGATTTCTTTGATGATGAGTATGATGACGAAGTAGAAGAGAAGTCAGTCGCTAGTAAGCTAGGCGGTATTTTCGGTGGTAGTAAATCTTCAAAGTCTGAAGCAGTTGATGAGGAAGAAGAATTTGAAGCGCCATCTGCATCTAAGTCTTCAAGATTTAATAATAAAGTAACTCCAATGAGACCGGCTACTTCTACCAGAAGAAGTCCTGTGAATATGGAAGTCTGTGTGATTAAGCCAACAGCAGTGGATGATGGCAGAGAAATTACCGAGACATTACTCAGTGGAAGAACTGTAATCCTCAATTTGGAAGGTTTAGATCTGGAGATTGCTCAGAGAATCATTGATTTTACCTGTGGTGCAGCCTTTGCCATCAGCGGTAATTTACAGAAGATTTCCAACTATATTTTCCTGGTAACACCAACTAACGTAGATATTTCCGGTGATTTACAGGATTTGTTGAATACTTCTTTTAATGAGTCATCTATGACATCTAGATACTAATTTTCGAGATTGTATATTGAATTTGAACAGAGCATCAGCAGGTCTTATGATTGGTGCTCTGTTTTTGTTTAATAAACTGTCATGTATTAATCTCTAATAATTGATCTCTAATGATTACTTTTCTAGTGTTTATCTAGTGTTTACTTTTCTAGTGATTACTTTCAAATAATAAATATTAAATATTAAAATATGAATAATAAATATTAAAATATGAAGAGGAGATTATCCTATGGAGAAAAAGCCTATAAAAATATATGTTATATCTATCTTTGCAGCCTTTCTGTTGGTTGTATTAGATCAATTCACAAAACACCTTGCAGTTATGAACCTTAAGGGAAACGAACCACTTGTGATCCTAAAAGATATTTTTCAACTGGAATATTTGGAAAATAAAGGAGCTGCCTTTGGTATTCTTCAAAATCAAAGATTTTTCTTCTACATCTGTGCCATCGTCATTGTATGTGTAGTTGCCTATTTTTACTACAAACTACCTATGGACAAGAAATACTTACCTCTTAGAATTTGTGGCATCTTCCTCTTATCCGGAGCTATAGGAAATTTCATTGACCGTGCAAGACTCAATTATGTGGTAGATTTTTTTTACTTTAAATTAATTGATTTTCCGGTATTCAATGTAGCAGATATTTATGTTACTGTTTCAGCCTTTATGTTGATCCTACTGATCGGTTTTTATTATAAGGAGACAGATTTTGACAGAATTTTTAGTAGAACAACCAAATAACAATATTCGTATCGATAAATTTCTCTCGGAACAGATGCCAGATTATACCAGATCTTTTCTTCAAAAGCTTATTAAAGAGGGGGATGTGCTGGTAAATGGGCAACCGGTAAAGTCTAATTACAAGGTTTCTACAGATGATAGGATCTCTGTAGAAATTCCTGAGATGAAGGATCCAGAGATTCTGGCAGAGGACATCCCATTGGATATTTTATATGAGGATTCTGATATTATTATTGTCAATAAACCAAAACAGATGGTAGTTCATCCTGCTCCAGGTCATTATAGCGGAACCTTAGTAAATGCCTTAATGTATCATTGCGGAAATGACTTATCCGGTATCAACGGAGAACTGCGTCCTGGAATTGTCCATCGGATTGATATGGATACCACCGGATCCTTAGTAATCTGTAAAAATGATATAGCTCACCAGAGCCTCTCAGAGCAATTAAAGGTTCACTCTATTAAACGAGTATATGAAGCCATTGTCCATGGCAATCTGAAGGAAGATACAGGAACCATCCATGCTCCTATAGGACGCCATCCTCAGGATCGAAAAAAAATGAGTATCCATGCAAAAATTTCCAGAGATGCCATCACTCACTATCAGGTACTTGAACGCTTTGGAAATTATACTTATATTCAGTGTCAACTAGAAACTGGGCGAACGCATCAAATACGTGTACATATGGCAAGTATTGGACATCCCATTTTAGGAGATGAAGTCTATGGACCTAAGAAATGTCCATTTCCTTCCCTGCAGGGGCAAACGCTCCATGCCAAGACCTTAGGAATCACCCATCCAAGAACCGGAGAGTATTTAGAGGTAAATGCTCCTTTGCCTGACTATTTTACGAAATTACTCCAAATATTGTCGGAAAACAACAACTAGTTTTATTAAATTAAATGAAATTCTTCTACATTTTTTCTAAATTAGTATACTTTTGCTTCGAATTCCTTTATAATATATGCAACTAGTTAAGCTAAAGGAAAGAGAAAACATTTTTTATAAAGGAGCGTGAAGCATTATGGGAAAAACAAATACTATAATTACCATCGGACGACAATTTGGTAGCGGTGGACATGATATTGGAACCAAGCTTTCTGAGGAGTTAGGAATCAAATTCTATGATAAGGAAATGCTAGATCGTGCAGCAAAAGAGAGTGGTATCTGCCAGGAACTTTTCGAGAGCAATGATGAGAAACCAACCAACAGCTTTTTATATTCCTTGGTTATGGATACATATTCCTTCGGTAACAATTATGCATCTGGATATTTAGATATGCCATTGAATCATAAGATTTTCTTGGCACAGTTTGATGCGATCAAAGGAATTGCTTCTGAAGGTCCATGTGTTCTGATCGGAAGATGTGCTGATTACGCATTGGAGGATCGTCCGGATGTTCTTCGAGTTTTTATTCGTGCAGAACTAGATGATCGAATTCGAAGAATTGCAAAACAATTTGATCTTTCCGATGCCAAAGCCAAGGATATGATTGTTAAAACCGATAAGAAGAGAGCCGGTTACTATAATTATTATAGTAACAAAAAATGGGGAGATTCAGAAAGCTACGACTTCTGCCTAAACAGTTCTATACTAGGAATTGATGGAGCAGTAGATGCTATTAAAGCTCTGATTGAGTTAAAAGAAAAAAATTTAGGTGTAAAACTTTAACCCTAACGGAGAAGTAATATCCTCATCCTTTTTAGAACAAATTTTAGAATAATATTGCAGAGAATCATAAGATTGCTATAGAACAATTGATTGACGATTCTCTGCATTTTTTATTTTCATGGCTATGAATAGTTACATGTAAATTTAAGGTTCTCTGAGCTTTACAACGCCAGCAGCCTGACGGCGACGATCATCATCAATAGCTGCATAATGCTTCTTAGTGGTATTCACATCTTTATGGCCCAGAACATCCGCCACAAGGTAAATATCACCGGTTTCCTTATATAAAGCCGTACCGTAGGTACTTCTAAGTTTATGTGGAGTAATTTTTTTATTGGGTGTTACCGCCTTAGTATATTTCTTGACCATATTCTCGACAGATTGAACTCCCATGCGTTTCCTTTGGGTAGATAAAAACAAAGCGTTCTCGTGGCCGGATAAGGCTTCTGTGGATTTTCTATCACCTTCCATATATTGAAGTAACGCATCCGCAACCTCATCACCAAAATATACAACCATCTGATTGCCACCTTTTCTGGTGACTGTGATTCCATAATTTTTAAAGTCTACGTCTGTTAGATCTAAACCTACACATTCGGATACACGGATCCCCGTACCTAATAATAACGTAAGAATTGCAATATCCCGGTCCTTCGTCTTGTTATAGTAGCGCAGAGCCTGTCCTGTAAGCTTAGATCCACAGGTTTCTACATATTCTAATAGAAGGGCAACCTCGTCCGTATCCAGGCGAATAATGGCCTTATCGTGAAGCTTAGGCATCTCAACTAAGAGGGTTGGATTCTTTTCAATAGCCTGTCTTGTATAATAATAATTGTAGAAGCTTCGAAGGGCAGACATTTTTCTTTTTAAACCACGTTCTCCATTGGTAATATATTCCTCCTGGGAATCCTTTTTATAAACCTTTAGATATTCCATATATTCCTCAATATCTGCAGGCTCAATCCGTTCTAAATCTTCAACCTTAAATTGATCTATGGTATAATCCTTATAAATTGGATTCATCTCCATAAGAAAATGAAAAAAAACTCGAATATCGTATGCATAATTGATCCTGGTCCTTATAGAAGATCTAGGTTCCAATGCTCGAAAATAGTCCCTGGCAAAAGGGGGCAACGTCTTTAGAATTTCTCGTAAACGTAAGGTATAATCTTGTTCAATTTGATCATGATAAGTCTTTTCTGTAGCCATATAAGTAATACTCCCTGTAAAAATTGTTGGATCTATTGGAAAAACAAGGATTTGTCGTATAGATCTATCTCTATTTATTATACTACTTCCGGCCAGAATTTGCAAGAAATCTGCAGATCAGCAAAACGACGTCTATCTATTATCTATAATGTATCGTTTTTTTTATCTGCAGATTCGTATATCTTCTACATATAATAAGTCACCGTTAAATAATTACCTTCTTCAATACAATCTGTTTCCAAGTGATTAATATCTTTTAAATCCTGAATGTAATCCTCAACGGAATCATAATGTTCATCCATATATTGCTCAGCAATGATCCAAAGGGAATCCCCCTGACGGATCTCTATGGTTTTATAAAGTTTATTTGCATCCTTTGTTGTAGGTTCTATATGATCTGATACAGTTTCCACCTTCGATCTTTTTTGCAGGTCCTTGGCATATCCGGTTCTATAAAAAAGTATAAATCCAAGGATAAAGATTATAGAAAAAAGAAACAAGCTTCTCATATGCTTCTGCAGTCGTCTCTTTGATTTTCTTGCTTTTCCTGGATTTCCAATACTTTTCTTGGCTTCTAATCGCTGATTATATGCATACAATTTCTTCTCTTCCACTTATCTCTTCCTCCTAATTATTCTCCATCATTCGTTGGCTAATCATATAGGGCATCCCTAAACGCATCGCGAACATTTGTTCTATTCAGATTATATTATCCGAACAAGTGTTTGTCAATGGGTTATAAGAAGCAAATCGAACATATTTTCTAAGCATTTGTTGTCAAGCATTTTGGAAAATGTCCCAAAATAATTGAAACATTAGCCCCGGCTTTTTGCTGGGGCTTGTTACATTTGTGGGCTCTGCCCACACCCGTCCCTCGTCGGGAAGGCAGGGAAAGAAGTTGGACCTTCTTTCCTTGCAAAAGGATAATCCGTGAGCTTTATGTCAAGAGGCTTTCGCGGCATAAAGAGCCTTTGGGCTCATTATTCCACGTACCTCTTGACAACAGCTCCGCTCCTTAGGCGATGTACGTTTTTGAATCATTCCAATGATGTTCTTGCTGTTTGACAAACTTTCCAAAATGTTGACGACGCCAAGGATGGTTCATTGGCGGAATATAGGTCTTCTTTGGCTTGGGTGGCGTATAGTCCATGTCTAGGTCTTTTGATTTTGCTTCGTGTTTGGGTATTTCCTCCAACGCATAAATATCTTTATCATTAACGCAGCAGTATAGATGACCATCAAAGGCCTGAATAAACATTACTTTTGTTCCTTTGCGGTAATGAACCTGCTTACCGCTGCTGTCAATCATGCGATAGTATTTATTGGAATGTCTTAGACAGTGACCGGTATCCACCGTTCTTTCGCATAAAACGGCAAGAATTACATTTAATTTTTCGTTTTCTGGTTGCACTTCGAACACAGACTTGATACCATTAATGGGAAGGGAAAACTTCTCATTGAATTCCTTTATGTAGGAGTTGAGGAATTCATTGGCAGTGTCTATGGTCGTTATGCCTGCAAGTCGTAACTCGATTGGCAGGCGCGACTGTAGCGTCTGGTTTAAGCGTTCTACCCGTCCCTTCGCCTGTGGTACACTGCTGGATTCAAGTTCAACACCCAGTTGTTTGCAGGCATAGGCAAACTGTGTATAGGTATCCTCATCGATAGATGGGGAGTTTTTCTTTTTGTAGGTAAATATGGTGCGGCGGTCAGTAAAAAACTTATATGGGATGCCGTAAGTTGTGAGGATCTGATGGAAAACATGGTAATAACCCTTCAGTGTCTCCTGGGTATCAAACCAGGCGCCGGTAATCCTGCCTGTAGCGTCATCTATTGCTAAATGCAGATGCCAGATCTGCCCTGCAATCCATTCGTATGGAGTCGCGTCCATTTGCTGCAATTCACCGAAATAGGCGGCTCTTGGACGGCGAGAGTGGGCATCTTCGACGGCAACCAGATTCGTCTGTATCTGATCTGCTTCCTTCTGTGTTTTGGCAGCTTTTTTTGCGGCAGCTAATTGTTCTCTGACTCTTTTCTTCTTCGCTTTTGTAACCTTGGGAGAAAGAATGTATTCAGCCTCCAGAATGGACATAACTGCGGAAGAAGAGATATGGATATCCTCGTGTTTTCTCAATAACTCAGTGAAGTGTTCGAAATTGGCATCATAGTACTTGCTACGATATAAATCAACAACAAGACTGCGCGTTTCATTTGGAATAGTATTAGCAGGTTTACGGCCTCTATTGCCATGGACAAAGTATGCCTTGCCTTGCTCCCTATATCCTTTGAGCATACGGTTGATATGACGTACCGTGCAATTAAGAGTGATGGCAGCTCTTTGCTTATTGGGCGTCGGGTGATCCGCCAATGCCTTGATTACTTCGTATTTCTTCTGTTCATCCATTGATAATGTTACCTTTCTTATGACAGTCACCTCCATCTGTTGATGGAAGTATCATACCA
>CAVKOU010000023.1:0-35475 GCA_963658085.1 bacterium | reverse complement strand
ATGTTGTATTTCATCGAATGCCTCAAAGCTCCATGTTCTGTTTTCTGTTGATTTGCCGTTTCTGTTCTTCGGTCTGCTTTGCAGATTCCTCTTTTTTCTGCCGGAGCATCGCCATGACAGAGGGTCTGACCTTCTTGCCAATGTCCTGAACGGCTGGCTGTTTTAATTCCAATTGCTTCAGCAGCTGCGCCAGATTCGGTGACAGCTTTGCCACTGCACTGGTGACCATCTCACGGAGCTTACCCAGCTGGCTGATCGCATAATTTCTGATCTTTGCATCTGCCTTGCTTTCCGGCTTGCAAAGCCATCCAACGTAGTTGTCGATCTGTTCCACACTGGCATCCAGCACTTATGTAACACCCATTACCTTTATTATCATTTCAGTTAATTTATTGAGATCTACCGGTTTGGATAGATGGCCATTCATACCGCTTGCAAGGGAACTGCGTACATCTTCATCAAAGGCGTTGGCGCTCATTGCTACGATTGGGAGAGTGCCAATGTCGGCTTTGGGAAGATTTCGAATCTTTCTAGCAGCTTCCAATCCATCCATGACAGGCATCATAATGTCCATAAGAATCAGATCGTAGTAGCCTACATCTTTTTCGCTTACAAGATCCACAGCTTCTTTACCATTGTGAGCTTCCTCCACAAGGATGTTATATTCTTCTAGCATGGTCCGGGTGATCTCCATATTGAGATCATTGTCCTCAACCACCAGTACTCGTTTGCCCTTAAAGTCAACGGTAACCTTACCTATTGAAGAATCCTTTTCTTGATGCTCAACCTTTTCAAGCCTTAGTGTAAAACTGAAAATGCTTCCTTCGTTTACAGCACTGGTAAGTTGGATATCGGAATCCATCATATGTACCAGTTGGTTACTAATGGCAAGTCCCAGACCTGTTCCCTGTCTCCTGAAGTTATCGGAGTCTTCAGCCTGCTCAAAGCTCTGGAAGATCAGTTGTTGCTTTTCCGGTGCGATACCGATTCCGTCATCTTCTACGGAAAAGTAAATATCAGAATATTTTTCATCTACAAAAGATTCTTTTACTCTAAGGTATATGTGACCTTTCGGATTGGAGAATTTTACCGCATTGCCCAAGAGATTTACCAGAATCTGGCTGATTCGCAGTGCATCACATTTGAAATAGTCGTGCGCCAGAAGAACCTCATGGGAGTATTGGAGCGCTTTCTCCTGAAGTTTTGATTCCATGATGGTCTCCAGGTTTTCTGCCAGAACTCTCAGATTACACTCCTCATATACCAGATGCATCTTACCGCTCTCGATTTTAGACATATCTAAAATATCATTTAAAATACCAAGCAGATAATTAGAGGAATTCTGGATTTTATGGAGACAATATAGCATGCGCTCCTTGCTTTGATTTTCTTTTAAGGCGATATCTGTCATACCGATGATTCCATTCATCGGAGTTCGAATCTCATGAGACATACGAGCTAAGAAGTCTGACTTGGCCTGGGCGGAAAGGTCATGCCTTTGCACATTTAATTTATTTTGGATGATCGTGCAGATTTCTTCAATCTGCTTTGCTGTCTCCTCCGGCATCTCTTCTATATTTACTCCGGCTAAGAATAAGCTTCCGGAGTAACGTTCCTCATCGGTCATGTGGAAGATAACACCTTGACCTTCTTCGGTAAATCTTCCGATGATCGGATTGCATCTGTCGGCGTCCGAGATTGCTGTGACTTTTTGCATCTCATGCAATTTCATGAAAGTCTGATATTCGGTTCCGGTACAGTGTACAATACCATCCCAACCGGAATATTCTTTTCTAATTTTCCAATGGTAGGTTTTGGAATTAACCAAATATTCCTGGTTGAATTTCGTGATTACAAGATTGGTCAACTGGTATTTCTTGCTCATCTTCAGAGCCAATATATCCAGAGCAACGCGAACCTCCGCACTTCGATCCAGGAGGTTTAATGCCATGGATGTGAAGGTCAGGCTCTTTAGCTTCTCAAATGGTTTCTCTTCTTCAAATACTACTTGAGCAGAAGATTGTTTTTCCGACTCTGTAAGATTCTCGAAGTATGCCAAATGTTTCGGTTTGTTTTTTGCAAATCGCAATGCTTTTGTCGCCTGTGAAAGGCCGTTTTGCAACTTTGTTTGCTCTGTAATCTGTGTGATACCGCAGCAAAGCTCAAGAACTAAAAATTCTTCTTTGATGATGGCTGTGAAATCTTTCTGAACTATAGAAAGAACTGTTCCTATCGCATATTCATCTTGTGTTGGAATCCACAAGATCATATGATCGTTCCCTACACGGACAGAAATCGCATTGTCCAATGTTGCTTCTTTAAATCGTTTCCTTATGTCATCTGCAAGGCACTGTAGCAGCAAATCTCCAAATACCAAACTATATTTTTTGTTAATTTCGGAGAAACCATTGATTTCCGTTGCTACCAACACGCCGTCAGGTTGCTTGCTTCTTGCCTCCTCAATGGCTTCTATACCGTATTTCATGCGATAGAAGGAAGTGGTGGAATCCATCATTTCCTGTTCCTTTTGGGTTTCTTCCAGTTGCTTTCGCTGTTGGATATCATGGACACAGCCTACCACGCGGCTTAAGTTGCCATCCTCGTCTTTGATTACATTTCCCATGAGCTCCATCCAGATATAATTCTGATCCTTTGCCCTTCGCATACGGAATTCAATCAAAATATTTCCGGTGGCTTCTGCAAATGCCTTCGAAAGAATTTCCTGATCTGCCGGATGAATATGTGTGTTTTTAATAGCGCTTCTAAAGTCCCAGATGCCATCGCTACCCGGGCTGTTAACGATTTCCAAGGTTCTCTCATTTCGCCGATAGGTAAAGAAGATATCCTGGGAACTTTCTACAGCTACCCTGTATCGCTCTTTTTCCTCCAATAGCTGATCTTCAGCTTTTCTTTGGGCGTCTGTCAGATTCTCGATTACGTCATGGAGTGCATCGATTTCCTGAATTCCTGATTCGGGAAATTTTCGGATGCCTTCCACACCGCCGCGTACGCTTTCAGCCAGTAGGGATACCGGCTTCGTTACATGACGGGATAGCATATAGGCGCAAATGACAGCCAAAAGTCCACTGATGAGAATAGCAACAGAAATTCTGGTATATACTCTCGTACCAAGACCGTATACAGAATCTTCTGTGACAAGACCACATAGCATCCATTCTGTGTCACTATAAGGAACATTATTACTATACAAACTTAATGGTTTAAGAATGGCATAAATATCCTGCTTACCAACCTGGGCATCCTTTACTTTACTGAGTTTGTTGGATGCTTTTGCAGATAGTTTAATCGTGCCACCATGTTCTGCCGCATTGGACAGGGTTCCCTTGCTGGTAACTACCATATAGAGTTCATCGTTCTGCTTGATGACTAAGGCATATCCGGCATTCTGTGTACTGTCAAGATCATCGACAGACAGGTAGGTTTGCAGATAATTTAAGGATATTTCTACGCCTAATATACCATAGATGTTGTCGTTATATTTTAGAGGAACCGAATAGGTGATCATCTTGTGGCTGTCCATATAATGATCTTCCAGAACAAATGGTGTGGACCAGTAGCCAAGATCTTCCATTCGGCTGTTTATATGTTTCTGTGCAGCTATATATGGTTCATAGAAAAAATTATCCGCATCTCGGTTCCCGTATCCGTTAAATGTAAAATCCGTGGTCCATGCACTATCCAGTGAAATGGATAGACTCTGTGACAACTGTTTGCTTCCCCGCTCCATTAAAAGGTCTGTGTTGGAGGCTGTTCTGGTTTGTGGATCGGAATCCCTCACAAAGAATCCGTGATAGTTTGCTTCCTGCTCCATGGAGGAGGCATTCCCCAGGATTAAAAACACACCACTGGTGGTGCCGTATTGCAACTGGTCCACCAGCTGTGGAAATACCCGTGTGAGATATTGCTGCTGCGTTTCATCTGCAGATAGAAATTGGCTCACATCTATCTGATTCTCATTCAGAACCTTTCTTAGATTGTCGTTTAGTTCATCGCTTTCCTCATAAATGGTACGCCATTTTTCCACCATATCGTTTTCTAAGATTACCTGATTCTTTTCCACCATATGGGTATTGGTTTCGATGGTCTTTTTCTCCAGACTGGGTTTGATACCGCTTAAAATAAGAGTCATAAAAGGCAAACATCCCTGAACCAGAACCACTAGCAATACGGGAATCAGGACGATACCCAAAAGGGTTTTCTTCTTTTTCATTGGCTTTCTCTGCATTTTATCAATGTCCATTATTTTTACTTTGTTTGTGCCTGAGAAAGGGCATCACAGAACTCTTCGTACCAGCTTTCGAAAGATTCTTCGGAGATATATTTTGCCAGTTCCTCTTCTTTTGAAGCTCCGGAAGCCACGGCTGCGTCTAAGGCTTCTTTGTCCGCGGTAATTCGATCGGACAGATTATAATCTAATACTTTACGCATACTATAACCATTTTCACAGGTCTTAGACGTGTAGAATTGAATGTCGTCAATATCTGTAAGAACCTGCTTAAGGCACGCATAAGACTTTTCATTGACATCCAGATTTTCGTCTTCAAGTACCTGGTCTACTACGTCCATCTTGTTAGCCTCTTTCAATACCGGCATGTAAGAAGATTCTGCTACGAATTTTAGATTTTCTTCTTTTTGTGTAAACCATTTTAAGAACACACAGGATGCATATTCCTGTTTCTCATCTGCCTTTGTTACGGCCATGCCAGCCCCTTGCTGTACACGGTAATTTTCGCCACCTTCCATAATCGGGGCTTCCTGCATGATATACTCAATGGGATATAGATCCGTATCGCTTTCTACATTGTCCGGGAAATAGTAGGCTGAGGATGTGGAACCTGTGTAAGCAATGATATCTCCTGTCTTCACATCATCAGAACGGAATTTTCCGTAGGATGCAAAATAGCCCTTCATATATGGTACGTAGTAATTCTCCCATAAACGGTGAATCTTTTCTTTGTCGATGTTCACGGTTGCTGTTCCATCTTTTACTTCAAAGATATCTGTCCCCATCTGTTTCATGCCGATGACAAAATAATTGGACATGGAATCTCTTCCGTAAAAGGCTTTTCCATCATCGGGAGTATCCGGCGTCAGGCTGTCGGTCCAGTTATAATATTTTTCTGCAACCTGGGTTACCCCTTCTGTGGTATTTAGATCATCCAGTGTGACGCCTGTTGCTTCTGCAAACGGTTCCCAGTCTGTCTTGTTGATCATCATCATTTCTGTGGATTTGGCAACGGGGAAGAGGCAAAGGGCATCCCTTCCGTCAAAGTAACCATCCTGGATATAGGAATCCACGTAGGAAGATAACTCATCTTCTGTGAAATAAGAGGAAATATCGGCAAGTTTCCCTTTTTGTTCTACAGAATATGCGGTATCCGGATAAGATGAAAAAATTGCCGGAAGATCCTTGGCACCTACTTCTTCATTTATAGAATTGGTAATAGCCTGATCAAGATCTGATATAGATCCATAGCTGTAGCCTTCCATATGAATACCTTCTTCTGTGCCTACCGTGGAATTAAATTCGTTAAGCAGTTCATCAAAGACAGCTTGTTGTGTTCCGTTGTAGTAATGCCATACGGTGAGAGTGATAGGATTATCGGGATCTAATTTTACAGATTTTGCGCTGTCGGTTGAGGTGCCGGCACAGCCGGTGGTCAAGCACGCAAACAGGGCAAGAGTCAGTGATTTTGCAACGATTTTCTTTTTCATATCTTTAAACTCCCTGTTAGTTATATGTTTGGGTATGGTTCAAGGAGAGCCTCCACCTGCAAGCGAATTCACCGTGTGGACCTGCTCCTGAGTCCTTGGTATCATTTTATTATTTGAAGGGTACTTACGCAAGTTGTTTATATGTGAACAGTTATATCTATGGAAAAATAAGGGAACGTGTTACAATGGATTATAAATAAAAATGTTTTACAGAACCTTTATCTGAGGTTAACGAAAGTACGATAGCGGTATGTCAGAGAGTTCTCTATAATCGACAGATATGGAGAAAGAAAGGATGGGATTCGATGCCTTCAACTTATGCACATTATATGTTTGGACAGCAGGTTCGAGGAAAACTTACAGGATATGAGAGGAAAGTGATAGATAAGTATCCGGAACTTTTTAATATTGGGCTTCACGGGCCGGATATTCTTTTTTATTACAAACCACTGAAAAAGAATTATGTCAATAGACTTGGAAGCAGGATGCACGATGAGGCCGGTGGGAAATTTTTCATTCGGGCGGCAAAAGTGATTCACAGTCATGAACATTACGAAAAACAGTTGGCTTACACCTACGGAGTGATCTGTCATTTTGCGCTGGATGTGACCTGTCATGGATATGTGGAGGAGTCTGTAAGAGAAACAGGACTGGCACATATTGCGGTGGAAGGAGAATTAGACCGAGAATTGATGATCATGAATGACGAAAATCCGGTACAAAGAAAACTGACGAAACATATTATTCCTTCAGAAAGGAATGCGGCAGTTATCAAAGAATTTTATCGTAAACTCACCACAAAGGATGTAAAAAAATCCCTGGATGGAATGATTCTTTGTGACCGTCTTTTTGTATGTCCGGGAAAGATAAAACGAATGGCGTTGTATGCAGGACTTAAGGTATCAGGCCTTTATTATGAATATCACGGTTTTATTATAAAATATCAAAAGAATAAAGCCTGTAAAGATCAGATCAGACATCTGGTACAGCTTTATGAAGAGGCTATTCCTCTGGCAGGAAAACTGATCAGTGAATATAAGTCGTTTTTAGACGGAACGTTACCGTTAGATCCGGTTTATCAATATACCTTTGG
Source organism: bacterium (assembly GCA_963658085.1). Classification (GTDB taxonomy): domain Bacteria; phylum Bacillota; class Clostridia; order Lachnospirales; family Lachnospiraceae; genus CAKRJP01. The sequence continues at coordinate 28,646 of CAVKOU010000023.1, read as the reverse complement.
TTCAGAACTTCCTAAAAAGGAGGAAAATACATAATGAAAATGACGAGACAGGAAAAAAACTGGATTTTATACGATGTTGGAAATTCGGCATTTACACTTTTAGCGGCAACAATCTTGCCGATTTATTTTAATTATATTGCCGGAAATCAAGGACTTTCCAGTGTTCAATACCTGGCATATTGGGGATATGCAGTGGCGATTGCAACCCTTATTACGGCTCTGGCAGGTCCGGTGTTTGGCACCCTTGCAGATACAAAGGGCTATAAAAAACCGATTTTCATGGTAGCATTGGGGATAGGAGCAGCCTCATCTTTGGCTCTTGGCTTTGCAAAATACTGGCTCGCGTTTCTGGTAGTATTTGTGGTTGCAAAAGTGGGATATTCCGTAACCCTTGTATTTTATGATTCCATGCTGGTGGATGTAACATCGGAAGACCGGATGGACGAGGTATCTTCCCAGGGGTATGCATGGGGATACATTGGAAGTTGTGTGCCCTTTGTTGTGTGTCTCATCGTAGTTTTAAATGCAGCAGAAATGTTGGGCATCACCATGGAAACAGCAATGATGATCTCGTTTGTTATCATCACAGCATGGTGGGTACTTATGACCCTGCCTCTTTTGAAAACTTATCATCAAAAATATTATGTGGAAAAGAAAGCCCATGCGGTTTCGGAAAGTTTTAAGAGAATCGGAGTAACCCTTAAAAATGCAAAGAAAGAGAAGAAGGTATTTTTGTTCCTGTTGGCCTATTTCTTTTACATCGACGGGGTATACACGATTATCGATATGGCAACGGCATATGGATCGGCTTTGGGACTTAGCAGCACAGGTTTGCTTCTTGCCCTTTTACTCACACAGATCGTGGCATTTCCATTTGCCATTATCTTTGGACGCTTGGCGAAGAAATATTCTGCAGAGAATTTGATCACCGTATGTATTGTGGCATACCTTGGGGTAGCAATCTTTGCAATCTTCCTGCATGATCAGTGGCAGTTCTGGGTACTGGCAGTCTGGGTAGGAATGTTCCAGGGAGGCGTGCAGGCACTGTCCAGATCCTATTTTACAAAGATCATACCGGCAAATCAGTCGGGAGAGTTTTTCGGCCTTATGGATATCTGTGGAAAGGGCGCATCCTTTATGGGAACGACGATTGTCAGTGTAATCTCCCAGATTACAGGAAATATTAATATCGGTGTTGGAATGATCGCTGTATTGTTCGTGATTGGAATTGTATTCTTCCGAAAAGCGGCGGCACTGGAATAAATATTGCAGAATGAATGACTGGTACTTGCTGCCAGTCATTTCTTTGAGCAAAAAAACGAGGAATATAGATAAGTATTTACTAAAATATCTAAAATATATTTATCCTTCTTTGCAGTGTTTATCGTATATATAAGTAGCAAGTGATAAACACAAAGTTTCGATAGAAAACACAAAGTAAGGCAGGCGTTTTACAAACGCCTAAGAGGATAATTAAAAAAAAGGAGAGTTTATTATGCCAGGAGAAGTAAAAGGAGAAAAGCAGGTAGAGAAGAAAAAATGGACACCGTTATGGGAACAATATAAGGATGTTTCCGAGGCTGATAAGATTATTAAGACGGAGGTGGGAGAGTTTGAACTGCTAATCGATGATCAAGAGGATGAGGTAATCTTGAGGAATCTGGAGAAATCAGCTGATTATCTGAACAAAACGGAAAATCTTCCGAAGATGAAGGCCTTTAATAACTATATGAAGGAGCGAATCAATAAGGCCTGGGTGCAGAAAAATGATGAGTTTGCAAAAATAAGTGCACACCTTTACAGAAAGTACGAGAAAGCCTATCTGGAGAAAGGCGAAAGTTCGAATTGGGAAAAACTGGAAAAGGAGGCAGAAAAAGCTCTGCGTGGGGTGCGGGAGAGAGACAAGGCTTCCGAAGAGATTCGGAAGAATGCCAATATTATGGAAATGGAACAAAGCATCGATGAGCTTTTGGCGGATCGAAAGGAGAGAACGGATTCTCCGGCATATTCAGGTGTATGGAATGCAGCGAATGACTACAAGAAATTGATAAAGGAGGAACCCGAGGAACGCGCAAAGACCAGTAACTCTGAATGGAAGGCCCAGGTAGTGGCTCTGAAGAAGCTTTTAAGCAAGTTAGAGTGGTATGCCAGCCGCCGTTATAGGAAACATTATGGTACTATCAAAGGAAGAAAACGTATGGATCGAGTTACAAAACTTATTGCGCTGACCGGTAGTGTGCTGGAGGTTGAGCCTGCTGTAACATTAATGCGGGACACCATGGAGAAACGTGATAACATTGCCGATGATCTGAAAAAAAATTTTTCTGAGGATGTAAAAGAGCTTTCTAAGGTCAATAAGGGTGCATTGACAGGGCGCTGGGCGGATATCCTCCTTCCTTATGAACGTGATAAAACTGGAAAGGTGACAAAGGAGACCCAGGCCAATTATGAAGATAACTGGGAGACGATTCAGGCTTTCAAGTCAGATGATGATGAGATCCGGCTTACGATGATAGCGAAGATCTACCAGCGGCTGAGTAAGTTTGATATAAATGAGAATATCAATGATTTCTACAAGAAGGCAACAGGAAGTGAAGACGCAACAGGAAGCGAAAACGCAACAGCAAGTAAAAACGCGGTTAGCTTATATGCTACCATTATCAGTCTGCTCCAGATGGAAAGGAACCGCTACGATAGTATGAAAAAGGAATTGCCACCTGAGCTGACATATATGGAGAATGTGGTGACATCACCTAAATATGCGTTCTTTATGACTGGTATGAAAGCATACATGAAGTCCTATGGCTTCGATGGAGATAGTGGCGCGGTGTTGAATACCAAGTCTAGTAAAAAAGACAGTGTCACATTTCGACAAAGTGCCAAGCAGGCTCTAGATATGGCTAAAAAGGCAGAAGAGCCAGATATTAAAGAAGATATGGAAGTGGCACTTCAAGAAAGAGTGAACCAGTTCCGTCAGAAACCTCAATACAGGGAGAATCTGAGACAGCAATTACAGGAGCGAGAAGAGCGAGAAACCAATCGGAAGGCGCAGCGCCAGAACTATATAGAGGATACGGCTCGTTGTGTTAGGGAACACATTACTAAAAGCAAGGAGACTCAGAGGGATTTGATAAAGAATTTTGCTGAATACTTTGTTGATGATAAGTTGGAAGAAGCAGGACGAATAAATCCTTTGAAGACTACTTCTACTCGTCTGAGAGATCTGATGTTAATCTATAAGAGGGACGAAGATGGAAATATTACAGAGGAGACCCGTAAGAATTTTGATACGAACAAAAAACTCATGCAACTGGTTACCAGCCATGATGCCACAGACCGAATTGCTGCCATGGCTTATATCTTTTTAAATTTGAAAAAGACCTGCTACACCAGGGATGAGGATTTGACAGAAGAGAATATGCTTGATAAATTCCGTGGGGAATATCAGAGTGATTCGCTGCAGCAGGGTGCCTATAACGTGATGATGGATATTATCAATGAGGAGGTTATAAGAACTAAAGGTAATGCTCTTTTAGATTATATGAAGAAACAGAACGATAGTGTAAATATGAGTAGTATGCGCCAGCTTGTAAACGGTTATTTTGAGCTGAATGGATATGACGTAACAGGAACGAAGCTGCCAGAAAGTGAAAAGGCAGTAAAGCAGCAAGTATATGAGCTGAAAAAAAAGTTTTTCAAGGATGAGGTGCGGAACGAGAAGAACGAAAATAATGGTGGGTTTATATTGCCTGATGTTAAGAAGGAAGATGAGCTTCGAGCGCTTTGCCGTGAAAAAGGGCTTATGTAGAGTTTTGAACTTGTTTTTTTAGGGTAAAATTTTTATAATGTTTGTAGAAGGATTTACAGGAAAAAGAATCAAACCGGAAGGAGAAAAGATACATGAATTACCATTTGCTGACGGGAGAACAGCTGGGTGAGGTACTGACATTTTTACCCGAGGAGATACGAGAAAATATAAAGAACAAAAGAGGCTACTTACTGGTTGGTGAAGAGGAAAAGGAAGACGGTAAGATCCTGACGATGGCGGTCTTTCAGAAGAGAAAGGGAGAGCGGGACAGCGTGGAGCTGGCTTACATCTATACTGTGCCGGAGGCCAGGGAAGAGGGGTACGCGATGGGACTTCTCTACGAGGCAGAGAAGATTCTTGGCGAGAGCGGTGTAAAGAAGATTTTGTGTATGCCGATGGGAGAGCGTGAGGAGATTGTTGATTTTACGCATTTTCTTTTGCTGGCAAACTTTGAACCGGTAATTTTGGATGGGCACATCTATTCCTACAATCGGAAGGAGTTACTGGAAAGTGAGGCTTTGAAGCCGTTTGGCTCCGTCAATGGAAAGATTTATACACATCTTGAGCGGGGAGAGATGCGCTACTATGCGAGAACCCAGGGCAAGGAGCTGCCAAAGAGATTTCGGGAAGAGCTCCTCGGAGACTGTGATACGAAAAATAGCGTTTTCGCCATTGAGAATGGCAAAATGCGGGGTGCGATCCTTCTTGGAAATCCGGAGAACGAAAAGGAACGGGCCAACCTGTTGAATATCTATGTGGATCCGGAGTGGAAGCAGAAACAGCAGATTTTGGCTATGTTGGTACAGGTCGTGCGGGAACTTCGGGAGGATATTAAGGGTATTGATATCGCCATCGACGATGAGCGGGTACGAAAACTTCTGACTTATGTACTTGGCGAGGCCGACAAGGACTATTGGGTACAACGTTACGAGAAGATAATCATACTGGAGGAAACGAAGTAAACGAAAGCCCTAACGATGATTAGTCGTTAGGGCTTTTTCTAGGACATGTATACGGAGGGATGTTTTGGTTCTGTTAAGTTAAGTTTAGTAAGCAGCTTTAAAGATGCCGATGATCTGCTCTTTGGTAGCCTTGCGAGGATTCGTAAGCTGGCATACATCCTTCATAGCATTTTCTGCCATGATTTCGAAGTCTTCTTCTTTAACGCCTAAGCTTCTTAGATTTTCTGGGATACCTACCTGGCTGCTAAGTTGTCTGATGGCAGCAATGGCTTTTCTTGCGGCTTCCATAGTTGAGAGCCCATCGATATTTTCGCCCATAGCTTTAGCGATATCTCTGAATCTGTTTGCATTTCCGATTAAGTTAAATTCTTCTACGTGTGGAAGCAAGATTGCGTTGCATACACCATGAGGAAGGTTGTAGAATCCGCCTAACTGATGAGCCATTGCATGTACGTATCCTAAGGAAGCATTGTTGAAAGCGATACCTGCCAGATACTGGCCATATGCCATTTTATCACGGGCTTTCATATATACGCCGTTGGCAACTGCCTTTGGAAGATACTGGGTAATCATGGTAATGGCCATCTGAGCAGCTGCGTCGGTCAGAGGGTTGGCATCTGTAGATACATAAGCTTCAATAGCGTGAGTTAAAGCATCCATTCCTGTTGCGGCTGTCAATGATGGCGGCATTCCTACCATTAACTTTGGATCGTTGATAGCGATCTGTGGAGTAACTCTCCAGTCTACGATTGCCATTTTAACGTGACGGCTAGTGTCTGTAATGATACAGAAACGTGTGATCTCTGATGCAGTACCGGCTGTTGTGTTAATAGCGATCATTGGACAGAGCGGATTTGTGGATTTGTCCACACCTTCATAATCTCTGATGTTTCCGCCATTGGATGCTACTAATGCAATAGCTTTTGCACAGTCATGAGAGGACCCACCACCTAATGAAATGATGGAATCACATGCATTTGCCTGGAATTCTTTTAATCCATCTTCGACGTTGGTATCCTTCGGGTTTGGTTCAGCTCCTCCGAAAATAACGCTTTCAACACCTGCGTCTGTTAGAATTTCCCGGATGTCTTCAGCCATTCCGCTGGTGGCAAGAAATGCATCCGTAACGATCATTGCTTTTTTCCCGCCTAAGCTTTTTAATAAGGTTCCGGCTTCCTGTACGGAATCTTCTCCGAATAAGTTTCTGGTTGGTAAGAAGTAGTATGTTGTTGCCATAAATTTTTCCATCCTTTCGTCATTGATTTTGTTGATCTCTTGTTCATTGGATGGGTTTACTTTAACAACATAGGAGCATTCATAAAATGACCAGAACATTTTAAAATCAAGGTATCAGATATGGATTTTCTAAAAATCTTTAGCCTTCTTTGCTGAGTTTATCGTATATATAAGTAGCAAGTAATAAATACAAAATTTTGATAAAAAACAAAGAAAAGCAGGAGCTTTGGGAAGATACGTAACCCCTCGAGAATCAATAGGAAAAAGGAGGTTTTACTATGCCAGGAGAAGCAAAAGGAGAAAAGCAGGTAGAGAAGAAAAAATGGACACCGTTATGGGAACAATATAAGGATGTTTCCGAGGCTGATAAGATTATTAAGACGGAGGTGGGAGAGTTTGAACTGCTAATCGATGATCAAGAGGATGAGGTAATCTTGAGGAATCTGGAGAAATCAGCTGATTATCTGAACAAAACGGAAAATCTTCCGAAGATGAAGGCCTTTAATAACTATATGAAGGAGCGAATCAATAAGGCCTGGGTGCAGAAAAATGATGAGTTTGCAAAAATAAGTGCACACCTTTACAGAAAGTACGAGAAAGCCTATCTGGAGAAAGGCGAAAGTTCGAATTGGGAAAAACTGGAAAAGGAGGCAGAAAAAGCTCTGCGTGGGGTGCGGGAGAGAGACAAGGCTTCCGAAGAGATTCGGAAGAATGCCAATATTATGGAAATGGAACAAAGCATCGATGAGCTTTTGGCGGATCGAAAGGAGAGAACGGATTCTCCGGCATATTCAGGTGTATGGAATGCAGCGAATGACTACAAGAAATTGATAAAGGAGGAACCCGAGGAACGCGCAAAGACCAGTAACTCTGAATGGAAGGCCCAGGTAGTGGCTCTGAAGAACCTTTTAAGCAACTTAGAGTGGTATGCCAGTCGTCGTTATAGGAAACACTATGGCACCATTAAAGGAAGAAAACGCATGGATCGAGTCACAAAACTTATTGCGCTGACCGGTAGTATGCTGGAAGTGGAACCTGTTGTAACAGCGCTCCGGGACTCTGAAGAGCAGCGTGATGCCATCAGTCAAGATCTGAGGATGAATTATTCTCAGGAGCTAAAAGAGCTTGAGGGAATCAACGGAGATAAGTTGAATGGGCGCTGGGTGGATATCCTTCTTCCCTACGAGCGTAATGACTTTGGAGAGGTGACGACAAATACTCGGAACAATTATGAAGATAACTGGGAGACTATCAATGCTCTCAAGTCAGAGGATAAAGGGCTTCGGCTTACAATGATAGCGAAGATCTATCAGCGGTTTAATGAGCTTCAGTTAAATGAAAAAATAAATGAAAAAAACTATGAGAAGGTAGTGGCAAACAGTGGCTTTTATACGGGCCTAAGCACTTTGCTCGAGATGGAAAGACATCGCTACGAAAATAACGGGTTGGAGGTGCCGGCTCAGCTGGTATACATGGAGAAAATTGTGACAAATGCCAAATATCTAAACTTAGTGAGTGGGACAGAGTACTATCTAATGTCCTACGGCTTCAAAGGTGCCGATGGCTCGGTGCTTACCGATACTGATGAAGAAAAGCGTGTCCTGAATCAGAACATGGCCGAGTTACTTATGAGTCAGGCTAAAGAGACGAAGGATCCAGACATTGATGAAGAGATGGAACGGGAACTTAGAGAAAGAGTGGAAACGCTTCATCGGGATCAGGAATACAAGGATAAACTGAAACAGGACTTACAGACCCGAGATGCCAATTGGCAGCCGGATGTGATTTCCGAGGAATATCTAGCTGATACGGCTCGTTGCATTCAGAAACAGATTATTAAAAGCAAGAAGACTCAGAAGGATTTGAGAATTCATTTTGATGAGTACTTTAACGAAACGAAGTTGAATGAAAGAGGACGAATAAATCCTATGCCGTGTGGACCTGGACGACTGAGAGATCTGATGTTAATCTATGAGAGGGATGCAAAAGGAAATATTACGCAGGAGACCCGTAAGAATTTCGAAACGAACAAAAGACTTATGGACCTGTTTACCAGTCGGGTGGGTTCAGACCGAATTGCAGCCATCGCATATATCTTTTTGAAGTTGAAAAAGACCCACTATACCAAGGAGGATGTGACAGAAAAGAATATGATTCATAAATTCCGTTGGGAATATATGACTTATCCGTTGCAGCAGAGCGCCTATAACAGTGTTATGGATATCATCAATGCGGAGGTTAAAAGAACTAAATATAAGGATGATCTTTTAGATTATATGAAGATACAGAGCGATAGTGCAAATATGTCCACTATGCGCCAGCTTGGAAGCGGTTATTTTGGGCTGAGGGGATATGACTGCAAAACAGGAAAGAAGGTGTCAGAGAAGGACTGGGAAGGAGAAAAGGTAGTCAATCAGGTTATATTTGAAGGCAATAAAAACTATTACGAGGAAGACGCAAAGAAAGAGATGTCAAAAAATAACGGACAGTTAATAGTGCCTGATGCTGATATGGAGAAAAAGCTTCGAGAGCTTTGCCGTCAAAAAGGGCTTGAGTAAAAGATAACATAATATCATTGATATTTGTGAAGAAGAGGAGCTCGATAATAGAATTACAAAGTCAACAAAATCACCAACGATTACTTATTGTTGGTGATTTTGTTGACTTTTGGATATGGCGAGATTATGCCTTTCTATTTTCTTCTAAATGGTTAAGCCAATGAAGCAGATCTTCATATACCACATCCCGGTCTGTCTCATTTAAAATCTCATGGCGATCATTAGGATATAGCTTGATCTTTACATTTTTGATGCCGGCTTTTTTGTACTCTTTATAAACCTTTATCACGCTCTTTCCGTTATTTCCCACCGGGTCATCCCCTCCGGCTACGAAGAGGAGCGGAAGGTCCTTGGGTATCTGTTCAATGTGGACAGGTTTTTGGATATATTGAATCCCCCGAAACATGTGGTAATAAGCATTGACGGTAAAGCGGAAGGTAGACCAGGGATTGCCGATGCAGGCATCTATGATGGCAGTATCCTTGGTAAGCCAGTCATTTGGGGTTCGGGCTGGTTCAAACTGCTTATTGTAGCCCCCAAAGGCCATGCCGTCTACAAAGGCACTGCGGTAGTGCCATCCGCGAAATTGTGCGATGGTGCGGCAGATCAACTTTCCGATATGGAGCACGATGTCGGGTTGAGATCCGGTTCCCATGATGATGGCACCGGCCAGTCCTTTTCCGTGAATTTGGATATATTGTCTGGTTAAGAAAGATCCCATACTGTGTCCGAGGATAAAATAGGGAAGATCCGGATATTTTTTTTGCACCATGGTTCGGAGTCTGTGGATGTCTGCTATGACACATTCATTTCCATTAGGGTGGGCAAAATATCCGTGCTGATCATCACTGACTACGGAAGCACCGTGGCCTAGATGGTCGTTGCCTACCACGTAGTATCCCCGGCTTGCCGCGTAACGTGCAAATTCATCGTAACGGTCTATGTATTCCACCATACCGTGACAAATCTGCAAAACGGCTTTGGGAGGTTGTTCCGGAGCCCAGACAATTCCGTGAATCTGCGTCTTTTTGTCCGAAGAAGGATAGTAAAAATCTTGTTTCATAAGTGTTCGTCTCCTTTGTATTTCTTAAGTTTTCTTAAAGTCTACGGTAATCTAGTATCTCTATCTTAACCATAAAAAATCATAGATGCAAGAGTGGAAGAAAGACATTTTTAGAGCTTCCTTTTAGTTGCGCCTGAAGACTGATTTAGAGTATAATTAAGCAAGCCTTAATAAATATTAAGAATCAAAAATTCATGGATCATTGGGGGACGAGAAATGAATAAACAAAAGAAAATAGGTTTTACAGGGGATAGTTTAAAAGAAATTTTAGTTATGACCATAGCAGTGGGGTTAATCGCTGTGGCCGTCTATTTCTTTATGATTCCCAGTCAGACATCCATCAGTAGCGTATCGGCGCTGGCCATTATTATGTCACATTTTGTACCGCTAACGATATCGGAGATCACCATGATCTTGAATGTGGTATTGTTGCTGATTGGATTTATAACCTGCGGTAAAGAGTTTGGAACAAAGACCGTATATACCAGCATTTTACTTCCAATCTACCTGTGGATATTTGAGAGGCTATTTCCGAATTTTGAATCCTTATCAGGAAGTAACGAACTGGATGTGCTGTGCTATGTGTTGGTGGTAAATATTGGGCTTAGCATTTTGTTTAATATGAATGCTTCCTCCGGTGGGCTGGATATTGTGGCGAAGATCTTAAATAAGTATCTTCACATTGAGATTGGAAAGTCTATGTCCATTGCGGGAATATGCATCGCTCTTTCCTCTGCTTTGATCTATGACAAAAAAGCGGTGGTTCTCAGTGTATTAGGTACTTACTTTAACGGTATCGTATTGGATCATTTTATTTTTGGACAGAATGTCAAGAAGAGAGTCTGTATTATCACAAAGCACGAGGAAGAGATGCGTAACTTTATTCTGCATGAGCTTCACAGCGGAGCTACCTTTTATGAGGCAATAGGGGCTTATAATATGCAGAAGTATCGAGAGATCATCACCATTGTAGATAGAAGTGAATATCAGAAGCTGATGGACTATATCATCAGAAAAGATCCGGAAGCCTTTGTTACTGTATATACGGTATCTGATGTTCGGTATCGACCGAAGGAGAGAGGCTATTGATGTCAGAGATAGCTAAAAGCCTATGAGGCAGATGCTTAAAGGAAAGGCGGTGCGTAATATAACGGAGAAACAGAAAAATGCAACTCATCCTATGGATACACCGGAAGAGGGCATAGGAGATACTTATGCCATGGTAAAAAAGCTTAACGATGAACTTGCAGAAACAGTGGAAAAGTTACAGGAAGAAAAGGAAAAACTAAGCAAGGCGCTGAAAGAAGCAGAAGTAAGGAATGAGATTATCTCTGCCTTGGGTAAAAGTTATTATTATATTTCGAGAATTGATCTGGAGAATGATTCATATGAAGTGGTAACAGGATATGATAAGTATCCTGAGAATATAGAACGAGAGGGGTGCATGAGTGGAAGTACAAGGCAGAATTGTGAAACCTTAGTGGACGATGCTTATTTGGAGGATTTTCTTGCATTTGTAGATATATCTACTATGGCGAAGCGGTTGGAGAGAGAGGAAACTCTTTCTATGGAATATCGTATGAAAAATGGAAAGTGGCATAAGGCCCGTCTGGTTATAAAGAAGAAGGATGAAAAAGGTCATGTAACTCATGCTCTTTGTGCTATTAGAGAGATTACGGAGGAAAAAAGAAGAGAATTACAGATCATTCAAAAGGCTGCAGAGGCCAGACGGGAAGTGGCAGATAAAAGCCGATTCCTTTCCAATATGAGTCATGACATACGAACTCCGATTAATGGGATTATTGGGCTGCTGGATATCGCAGACCAGTTTCCGGAGGATCTGGAGCTTCAAAAAAAGACCAGATGTAAGATTAAGGAGTTATCGGGCTATCTTGTGACTATGGTGGGAAATATTCTGGAGCTGAATAAACTTCAGACGGATCAGATGATACCTCAGGAGACTATGATCGATATCATAAATCTTTTGCGAAGAACCAATGAGTCGGCCCGGATGGAGGCAGCTAAGAAGAATATTCGCTATGATATCGACTGGAATGAAAGCAATATCCGGCATCGGTATGTGTTGGGGGATCCCGTGTATGTACAGCGGATTTTAGAAATTATTGCAGACAATGCAATTAAATTTTCCTCTGGTGGAAGTACTGTTTCTGTATGGTGCAGAGAAGAACCCCTAGATGGTAGGTATGTAAGATTTTCTTTTGTCTGTGAAGATCAGGGGATTGGTATGAGTCCCGGATTTTTAGAACACGCTTTTGATCTTTTCGCTCAGGAAGATGTAGGAAGTCGTACCAGGTATCAGGGAATCGGTATCGGGCTATCTATTGCAAAAAAAATGGCGGAGCAGATGAACGGAACCATTCGTTTAGAAAGCGAGAAGGGCGTGGGAACAAAGGCAGTAACTTGTATTCCTTTAAAAATCGCTGATCTTGAGGCAGAAGGAAAAGCGGAAGACTGTATGCCTGTATCCCTACAGGGGCTCAGAGCTTTGGTGGTGGAAGATAATGAGCTTAATATGGAAATCATAAAATTCCTTTTGGAAGATCAAGGAATGATCACAGAGTGTGCCGGGGATGGGGAGGAAGCAGTAACCATGTTTGAACATTCCCTGTTGGGGTACTACGATGTGATTTTTATGGATATCATGATGCCGAAGTTAAGCGGACGTGATGCCACAAGAAAAATCCGCTCATTAAACCGTGAGGATGCCAATACCATTCCGATTATAGCTATGTCCGCCAATGTATTTGCGGATGATATTATAAAGAATCAGCTGGCGGGAATGAGTGCCCATGTGCCAAAACCTTTGGATGGAAATAAGCTTGCTGAAGTTGCAAAGAAATGTCTTGCGAAAAAACGATTATAAAAAAGATATCGAAAGAAAACGGGAAGAGGTGACGTCCCAATGTCTTAACTAAATGACATTGGGTGTCGCCTCTTCCCTTTTCATTAGCTCTGCCGCAGGATCTCAGCCGGCGCCGATGCATACGTTTATTTCAGAATCTCAACAGATGAAAAATTACATTTATCGTAAAATCTCGTCAATGGTAGAAACCGTACTGAAGGATCCCTTATTCTTAGAAATAATCTTTCTCATTTGTTGAAGCTCGAAGTAGTTCACATAGCAAATGAGAGTTGTATTTTCTCCGGCAATGACACCGGAGGAGTTGATGATCGTACAAGTTTTATTTAGCTTTTCCTTAATATCTTTGATCAGGTTATCCGGATTTTTTGTAATAATAGTTACTTGCTTAATGGCCTCGTAGTGATCGGTAAAGTGATCGATGATGGCAGTGGCTATAATGTATACCAGGAGACTGAGAAGAGCAGCGTCCCGGTTGATGAGTCCAAATACTGCGATATATACACAGATGTTAAAGGCAACCAGGAAATTGGAAATACTGTAATCTCTTCCGGTATGTTTATATATCCGGCTAACAACGATATTGGCCAGAATCTCAGATCCGTCAATACAGCCCCCGTTCCGTAGGATTAGGGAAAGACCAATACCTAGAAGGATGCCTCCAAAGGCAACAGCAAGAAAATGTTCTGTATTTAGTTCAAAGGGGATTTCTTCAAAACAGGCAAGGCCAATGGTATATATGATAAAACCGACAAAAGTTTTTGCAAAGAAGTATCTTCCAAGAAGAAGAATACCGGCGATCAGAAATGGCAGAAATACTACAAATACGCAGAGGGATAGGTTATATCCCGTAAGTTTGCTGATAATCATGGCAATTCCGGCAGTTCCATAATCAATGGCATCGTTGGGAAGCAAGATACAGGCTACGGAGAAACTGGCTAACAGTGCCCCCACTATGATGGAAAGGTACGAGAATAATTCTTTAAATTTTTTGTTCACTAGTCATCATCTCCTTTAATTTTTTATGTTTAATCATAACAGAACAAATAGGCTCTGTCTATTGTCATGAAATAAAAAAGGCTACATTCCCGTTGTCCGGGGTGTAGCCTCTTTGCTCGTTAGATTTTCTGTTTTGCTTTCTGATCATTTATACGACAGCTTTCTTATGAGGTATAGAAAATATTCACTAATGTTAGGTTATAGTTTTTTTTTATCTTTGTAAATAGAATTTTCTGATTATACAGCAAAAATCTTTGGTGATACAATTTTTTGTAAAAATAAATCAGAAAATAATACAGTTAGGAGTGAGAGGCATGACAATTTTACAACTAAAATATGTTTTGGCAATCGCGGGATCTGCTTCTATGCGTGAGGCCGCCGGTAAATTGTTTGTCACCCAGCCGGCCCTCTCTGCTACCATTCATGAACTGGAGGAGGAATTGGGGATCAAGATCTTTGATCGGAATAACAAGGGGATTTCTCTGACGGAACCTGGCAGGGAATTTCTTGTCTACGCAAAGCAGGCCGTCAGCCAGTATGAGCTTATTGAGGATCGATATATGGAACAGAATAAAAAGAGGAAGCATTTTTCTGTGTCCATGCAGCATTATGTCTTTGCGGTTCATGCTTTTGTAAATACGGTGAAGAAATTCGACTCTCAGGGATATTTGTACTCTATTCATGAGACCAGAACCGAAGATGTGCTATCCAATGTGAAGGATTTAAAAAGTGAAATTGGTATTCTTGCCTATTCAAAAAGCAATGGAAATATTTTAAGGAAATTGTTTCGAGAATATCAGCTGGAGTTTCATCCTCTGATGAAGAGGGGAACCTTTGCATATTTATGGAAGGATCATCCCTTGGCAAACAAGGACAAAATTTCTCTCAAAGATCTGAGGGAGTATCCGTGTATCAGCTTTGATCAGTGCAGTGACAGGGATTTTTATATCGCAGAAGAGGCCCTGGGAGATTACGAATTTGAGAAGCTGATCAAAACCAATGACCGGGCGACTTCGGCGGAACTTTTGGCAAAGCTTAACGGATATTCTATAGGAACCGGAATTATGATCGACAGTCTGACGCTTCAGGATGGCTTTGTGTCCATCAAGTTGAAGGAGGAGGACCCTTTGACCATTGGATATATCATAAGAAAAGATCATAATTTAAGTGACATCGCAAAAATCTATCTGGAAGAACTGGAAAAATATCAGGAAGAGTCTTGATAAGTTTAATAAAATTAAGTAGATACCCTGATAATACCAGATAGATACTCTGCTGGATATCGGATATAACTGTCGTGATAAGTAAAAATTATCACAGGCGATAAAACTTATAAAATTTTCAAATTGGCTTATATCCTCTATGATAAACCGCAAGGAAGAAAAGGTTTGATACAGGAGAGTAAGCTATGTATATCGAATTAAAAAACATCAATAAATCCTTCGGAAATTTTCAGGCATCGAAAGATGTGAGCTTTGCCATCGAAAAGGGAAAGCTTGTGGGACTTCTTGGACCATCAGGAAGTGGAAAGACGACGATTCTTCGAATGCTTGCAGGACTTGAGCATCAGGATTCGGGGGATATCTGTATCAATGGAAACGTGGTGAATGATCTGCCCTCCAGTCAGAGGGGGATCGGATTTGTATTTCAAAATTATGCCTTGTTTCCTTATCTTACCGTATATGACAACATCGCTTACGGATTAAAAATCCAGAAAAAAGATAAGACATTTATAAAAGAAAGAGTCACGGAGCTTTTAGAGCTGGTGGGACTTCCGGGATTGGAAAAAAGATATCCGGATCAGCTTTCAGGTGGACAAAGACAGCGAATCGCCCTGGCAAGAGCCCTGGCACCGAATCCGGAACTGCTTCTTTTGGATGAGCCATTTGCAGCTATCGATGCAAAGGTCAGACAGGAACTTCGCACCTGGCTTCGAGAGACCATCGATAAGATCGGTATCACCAGTATTTTCGTGACCCACGATCAGGACGAGGCCATTGAGGTGGCAGATGAGATCATCATCACTAACGAGGGCCGGGTGGAACAGATGGGAGATCCGGTGGAGATATATCTTCATCCAAAGACTCCTTTCGTGGCTCAGTTTATTGGAAAGTCTTCGATTGTAGAAGATTATGGAAAATTAAAAGGATTTGATTCCATAGGGACAGGCACCAAAGCCATTATCCGTCCAGAATTTATAGAGATCAAAAATCCGAAAGATATCACAGAGGAAAGTTCCATCTATGAACAGGCTAAAGTGGAACAGAGTATCTTTCGAGGCAATTATTTTGAGGTCCTCTTAGATATCGGAGGAATCAGCGTAAGGACCAACTCCCCACTGGTAAATGGACCCCTAAAAAGCGGGGATCAAGTATGGGTAGTGATCAATCAAATGTATGTATTTGATGAAAATACAACTACAACACTGACAAATAAGGGGCTGGATGTATCCAGCATGTACTACATATAGGAAGGGGGAGAAATTCATGGCAGCACAAGAAAATACAAAAAAGAGTGGAAGCTTTGACTTGCCTCTGAAAATTATTAAAACAGGAATCGTATCCTGGCTCATTGTTTTTCTAATCTGGGGTCTTGGGTCCCTGCAGTACGATGAGATTTTTCTTCCGAGTCCTATGGAGACCTGGGGAGCTATTAAAGAGCTGGTGCTAAACGGTACCCTGTGGGCGGATATCGTAGCCTCCGTAAGCCGCGTGCTAAAAGGCTGGGGCCTGGCGGTGGTAACGGCGGTCCCTATTGGCCTGGTGGTGGGACATTTTAAACCTATCCGTTGGATTATAGAGCCGATTTTAAGCCTCTTTCGTTTTATTCCGGCCATTGCACTGACCTCACTGTTTCTCATGTGGTTCGGTGTGGATGATACTTCCAAAGTGGCGCTGATTTTATATGCAGCATTCTTCCAGGTGCTGGTAAATACCATTGCAGGAGTAGTATCTGTGGATGCCTCCCTTATGGAGGCCGCCGCCTGTATGGGGGCCGGCAGACTGCGGGTGTTCTTTACGGTGGTATTGCCTTCGGCGGTTCCCAATATTTTCACCGGCATTCGGCTTGGCCTTAGCAGCAGTATCATTTGTGTTATTGCGGCAGAGATGCTTGTTGGAAATGATGGTCTTGGATATCTGATCCAGAGCTCGAAAATGTATTACAAAACAGCCTGGGCTTTTGCTGGAATTGTAACTCTGGCATTGATTGGATTTGTTGCAGATCGTCTGCTTCAACTATTCGGAGTGACATTTTTGAAACATTTTGGTGTAAAGAAAGCATAAGGAAAGCATAAGAGAAAAAAGAAGAGTAAAAAATGCTCAGGAAAATATCCGAAAAGAGGAGGACATAGAGTATGAAAAAAAGAATGATTAGTCTTGCAGCGGCAGCGGTTTTTGTTTTGGGAACTCTCACAGGCTGCGGGAATTCAGCAGATACAAGTAAACAGAAAAATACATCTACAGCAGCTTCTTCGTCTTCATCATCCAGTGGAGAGCTGGTAACCGTAAGAGATGCGGTAATGACGGGACAGCTTGATCAGTATGCCACTGAGGTTGGACTCTGGCAGGGGATTTTTGAAAAATATGGTATCGATCTGCAGACCACCGAATTTGTGGCAGGTATTAACACCATTGACGCTGTAGTAAACGGAACCGCAGACATCGGAATGATGGCAGACTACGCCACAGTAAACCGTCTGGGAAATACCCTGGATGCCACAAATTTACAGATCTTTTCTCAGATTTCCGGAGGACAGTCTGCATTGTCCGGTGGTCTCTATGTAGATTCAAAGTATGCGGATGATTTAGATAGCCTGGATGGTTCTGCCGGATTTATGTATCAGGAAGGAACTGTTACTTATTATTATGCATGCAAGTGCATCGAGTATCTGGGCTTAGATGAGAGTAAGCAGAATCTTATTAATACGGATTCCTCTCAGACAAGATTGGCCTTGATTGAAAAAGACGGTGCTTCTGCAGTCTATGCAAACGGTTCCGAGGCAAAATATATTGAGGATGCAGGATGGGTTCAGGTTGCAACTTCTGAAGAGATTGGAATCCAGACGGGATCTTATTTCCTGGCAACAGATGAATATATTTCAGCAAATACAGACACCCTGGCAAATTTCTTGCAGGCGATAGACGAGAGCACCCAGTATATTAATGACAATTTAGACGAATCTGCGGAATATCTGGCAGACAAGCTTGGAGTGAAGGCAGATGACTTTAAAGAGAACTGGAAAAACTATAGCTTCGAACCGGGATTTTCTGAGGAGGCTACCAAACACTTGGAAGATATTGAAGCTTGGGGTTATGAACACGGAAGTTTCCCGACAGATTACAATATCCGGGATTTCATCAATACCGATGTAGTGAAGATCGCATTTCCGGATAATGTGACTATTGAACAATAGACAGGAAAGTAGACAGAGAATCAATCGCGAAGTAGATAGAGAATCGATCGCGAAGTAGACAGGAAAGCGATCGTAACAGATTGTGAATAGATATCGAATAGACAAAGGAGCAATGAATTTATGATACAGGAATTAAATGTAAATAATTTTGATACAGAGATTAACAAAGAAAAACCGGTGGTAGTGGAATTTTATACCACCACCTGCAGCCACTGTAAGAAGCTGGCAGGTGCTTTGGATAAGATTGCAAAAGAAAAAGAAGAGGAAGTTTTCTTTGGAAAATGCAACATCGATGAGGAGGAGCTTTTGCAGGGGAGATTTGACATTACTGTAGTTCCAACGATTTTATTTATCAAAAATGGTGAGATTAAAAACCGATTGGTGGGGGAGATTCATCCACTGATTATTCAGGAAGAAATAAAAAAACTGATTTAATCATTCAGGAAGAGATAAAAAACTGATTCAGAAGATAAGAATGAAGAAATAAGAAATCAGACAGAACACAGGAGGTTAAAAGACATGGGTTATCCAAGTGTATTTCCAACAGGAGTTTTAGTATATAACAAAGAAAAAGCCTACAACGGCTATACCATTTATCCATCTGCAAAGGGGGCACTCCTCATTGATATGAACGGAAATGAAGTAAATCTCTGGGCAGGTCTTGGAGGATTTCCAAATAAGATTCTTCCGGGAGGATATGTTATGGGAACCACCGGAGAGCGAGGCGGAAAATATGCATACCAGGATCAGCTGGATCTGGTGCAGGTAGATTACGACGGAAATATTGTTTGGAAATTCGACCACAACGAGTTGATCGCAGACCCGGGGAAAGAGCCTACCTGGCAGGCAAGACAACATCATGACTATCAGAGAGAGGGAAATACTGTCGGTTATTATTATCCGGGTGGAGAACCAAAGACTGATGGTGGAAAAACCATCATCCTGACCCATGAAAATGTGTATAACCATGAGATTTCTGATAAGAAGCTGATTGACGATAAGATTATCGAAGTGGACTGGGAAGGTAATATTTTGTGGAGCTGGCGGGCTTCCGATCATTTTGAAGAATTTGATTTTGATGAGTCTGCAAAAAATGTACTGTTCAGAAATCCGGGACTTCACGGAGAAGCAGGCGGAGACTGGATGCATATTAACTGTGTATCGGTGCTTGGAGAGAACAAGTGGTACGATGCGGGAGACGAGAGATTCCATCCGGACAATCTGATCTTCGATGCAAGAAATTCCAATATTCTTGCAATTATCAGTAAGAAGACAGGTGAGATCGTATGGCAGATCGGACCTGATTTTTCCAAGACTAAGGAACTTCGAAAGTTGGGATGGATTATCGGACAACATCATTTTCACATGATTCCGAAAGGGCTTCCGGGAGAGGGAAATCTTCTGGTATTTGATAATGGTGGAGAAGGTGGTTATGGGAATCCAAATCCTTCTGCTCCTACAGGAAATAATAATGCCCACAGAGATTACTCCAGAGTTTTAGAATTTGATCCTATTACCTTGGAGATCATCTGGCAGTATACACCGATCGAAGCAGGAAATCTTTTATTTACCGATGCTTCTAAATTCTACAGTTCCTATATCAGTTCCGCACAGCGTCTGCCGAATGGCAATACTCTGATTACGGAAGGATCCGATGGACATCTACTGGAAGTAACACCGGAGCATGAGATTGTATGGGAATATGTGAATCCGTATTTTAAGAACATTGGTGGAAATATCAAGATGAACATGGTTTACCGTGCATACCGTGTGCCTTATGAGTGGGTACCACAGGCGACCCACGGGGAGGAAGTATCCATCGAACCATTGGATGTGGAAACCTTCCGGGTGCCGGGAGCTTCAAAGGGAGCAGGAACCGGAAAGGTAACAGTGGTTGAGGGTGTGAATCCAAATCGTTCCAGTGTTACAGGTATGAACGGAGACGATGAGGACAATGATGAAGAACGATTAGATTTCTGCGTTGCCTCTGTTAAGAAGGGCGACCTTTAAGAAGGAGTCTGGTATATGAAGATAGATATTAGTATTATTGGCAGCGGTCCGGCGGGACTTAGTGCAGCCATCTATGGAGTTCGGGCAAATTTGTCGGTTCAAGTTATAGAAAAAGAATATGAGGGAACCGGACAGATCGCCGAGAGCGGACAGGTGGATAACTATCTGGGAATGCCGGGAATTTGTGGATATGATCTGGGAGAAGCCTTCAGGGAACATGCCGTGAAACTTGGAGTTCCTTTTTTGGAACAGGAAGTGACAGAGATCAAAAAGACTGAGGATGCGACCTTTGAAGTTTCTCTGGCAGATGGATTCACGGTGGAATCCAAAGCTGTGATCTATGCAGCGGGAGCATTTCCAAGAAGGGCCAATGTTCCGGGAGAGCAGGAGTATGCAGGAAAAGGTGTTTCCTACTGTGCCATCTGCGACGGTTCTTTCTATAGAGGAAAGAAGGTTGCAGTTTTAGGCGGAGGAGACACAGCCCTAGATGATGCCCTTTACCTGGCAGACCTTGCCGAGCAAGTCTATGTGATTCATAGAAGAAATGAATTTCGCGGGGCAGCCGCTACGGTAGAAAAATTAAAAGAAAAAGATAATGTGGCTTTTGTGCTGGAACATCAGGTGATGGAGATTGTCGGAGAAGAGAAGGTGACAGGAGTCATTTTAGAAGATGGAACTGGGTTGGCAGTGGAAGGAGTCTTCGTGGCTTACGGATCCATTCCTCAGACCGATCTTCTAAAGGATTTGGTAGAACTTGATCCGACCGGATATGTAAAGGCGGATGAGACAGGAAGCACCAGCCTTCCGGGACTTTATGTGGCAGGAGATGCCAGAACCAAGAAACTTCGTCAGGTAGTAACGGCAGTCGCCGATGGAGCAAATGCAACCACAGCAGTGGCGGAATATCTGAAATAAAAGTGGACATACAGGAACATCTGAAATAAAAGAGAACATTCAGAACAATGATCAGAAATAAAAAGGATCATTTATGGAAATGATCCAAAAGAAAACATTACCGAGAGAGGAATGAGCCGATGCGTTTTAATACAGACCTTCTCCATGCAGGAGTTGTCAGAGAAGTTAATGGAGCAACCCTCCCGCCGATTTATCAAAGCAGTGCCTTTGAGCAGGACACCGCCGCGGATCTGGAGAAAATATTTGAGAACAAAGCTCCCGGTTACTGTTATACCCGTGTGGGAAATCCAACAGTAACTGCATTTGAAAATAGAATTACAAAACTGGAGGGAGGTATGGCTTCCATCGCCTGCGCCTCCGGTATGGCAGCCATTATGAATGCCATTTTAAATATCGTACGGTGTGGAGATGAGATAGTTTCCTCCGCCAGTCTCTACGGAGGAACCATTGATTTGTTCCGGGGCATCGAGGAATTCGGCATCAAGACTCGCTATGTGAAAAATAACGATTGGGAGGAAATCGAAAATTCCATCAACGAGCATACTCGTTTGATTTTTGCGGAGACCATTGGAAATCCCTGTTTGGATGTGACGGATGTGGGGCATTTGGCAGAAATTGCTCATGCTCATAAGATTCCTCTGATTTTAGATAACACCACAGCAACTGCTTATTTATTCCGGGGATTAAAACACGGTGCTGATGTGGTAGTGAATTCCTCTTCCAAATACATTAACGGAAATAGTAATTCCATCAGTGGTATTTTAACGTACAGTGGAAAATTTACATGGGATCCGGCTATGTATCCGCAGATTGCTGCTTATAAAAAATTCGGTCCTATGGCTTACATCGCAAGGCTTAGAAACAGTCTGTTTCGGGATACCGGTGCCTGTCTTGCTCCTATGAATGCCTATCTAAATCTTCTTGGGATGGAGACCTTAGGACTTCGAATGGAACGACAATGTGACAACACTTATGAGCTGGCTCGGTGGTTGGAAACTACCTATCCATCCGTTACCGTAAATTATCCGGGTCTTGAAAGCAGCAGTTGGCATGAAATCGCAAAGAAACAATTTACCAAGGGATACGGAGGAATCTTAACCCTTCGAGTGGGAAGTAAGGAAAATGCATTTGCATTCATCGATGCCCTGAAGATTCCTTATTCCATTTCCAATATTGGAGATACCAAGACCCTGGTGATTCATCCGGGATCTACCATCAGTCTTCACAGTTCAGAGAAAGAAAGAGAAGATGCAGGAGTTTTTGAAGATCTGATCCGAGTAAGCGTGGGAATCGAAGATATCGAAGATCTGAAAGCAGATTTTGCGCAGGCGATGGAAAGTATCGGACTTAGATAGGTTTGTAGGAAAAGGAGAATAAAAGGATGGCACAGAAAGTAGATTATTCCGCCTTGAAAAAAGGCGGATTCATGAGACAAAAGCAGAAAGGTTACGGGTCTCTTAGACTTGCCGTTATCGGCGGTAACCTGACAGCTGAGAATATAAAAACCGTTGCAGAAGTGGCAGAAAAATATGGCAAGGGCTATGTCCACATGACTTCCAGACAGGGCATTGAGATTCCATTTATTAAGGTGGAAGAGCTGGCGGAAGTAAAAGAAGAATTAGAAAAAGGCGGTGTGGGAACCGGCGTGTGCGGCCCGAGAGTTCGTACTGTTACCGCCTGCCAGGGATCAGAAATCTGCCCCAGCGGATGTATAGATACTTACACACTGGCGAAAGAACTGGATGCCAGATATTTTGGCCGTGAGCTTCCCCATAAATTCAAATTTGGCGTGACGGGATGTCAGAACAACTGCCTGAAGGCCGAAGAAAATGATGTGGGAATCAAGGGCGGAATGAACATCGAATATAAGGAAGAGGATTGTATTTCCTGCGGTGTCTGTGTGAAAGCCTGTCGCCAGGGCGCACTGAAAATGGTAGATGGCAAGGTGGAAGTAGATCCGGAAAAATGTAATCACTGCGGACGATGCGTGAAGAGCTGCCCGGTGGATGCCTGGGAGGGAACTCCTGGATATATCGTATCCTTCGGAGGAACCTTTGGAAATAATATTTACAAGGGCGAAGAGTTACTTCCTTTGATTCCGGATAAAGACACCCTGTTTCGTGTAACCGATGCGGCAATTGGTTTCTTTGAGAAAAATGCAAACCCAAGTGAACGTTTCCGCAAGACTTTACAGAGGGTTGGAGACGAAGAATTCCGCAAGGAATTAAAAGAAGCCTATGAAGGATAGATCAGAAAAAAGGAGAGAAACCATGGCAGAATTAGATTTTGAAGTAAATGATGAAGTGGATATTACCGATAAGGTATGCCCGATGACTTTTGTAAAGGCAAAGGTTGCCATCGAGGAATTGGATGATGGAGAAATCCTGGCCATTCGCATGAATGACGGAGAGCCGGTTCAGAATGTTCCAAGAAGTATGAAGGAAGAGGGACACAAGGTGTTGAAGCTTTCGGACAACGAAGATGGTACCTACACTCTGTATGTTAGAAAGGTGGAAGAGTAATGGCAGTGCGAGTAAGCAAAGGAGACTTTGAAGTGAAGGTGCTGAAGGAATCCCTTCCGGTACTGGTGGATTTTTATTCAGATTCCTGCGTGGCCTGCAAAAAACTGGCACCTGTTCTTGGAAATGCAGAGGATGAATACGAAGACAAGATTAAAGTCTACAAGGTGAATACAAATTTCGACGTGGAGCTTGCAGAAACTTATAAAGTGCAGGCAAATCCAACCCTGATTCTTTTTAAAGCCGGAGAGGAAGCAGGCCGGAAAGTCGGTGCACTGAAATCAGCAGAATTAAATGGCTGGATTGAAGAAAATATTTAAGAAAAATAGCTAAGATATATAAGTAACTATTCGGAGCCGTGTCAAAATGTATTTTGCGAATGGAGTTCTGAATTGTTGCAAATACATGAAAGAATAGTTAGAGCACATAAAGGAGAGCAGATATGATTATCACTGTGGCTGGAGAGAAAAAAGAAGTAAAAGATGGCATTACATTACCGGAGCTTATTGAGCAGGAAAATGTGGAGATGCCGGAATATGTAACTGTTTCTATTAATGAAGAATTTGTTGCAACAGAGGATAAAGCCTCTACTGTATTAAAGGAAGGAGATAACGTAGAATTCCTTTATTTCATGGGAGGTGGATGCTAGATGGCAATGACAGATGAACAGATCGAGCGCTATTCCAGACATATTATTTTAAAAGAAGTTGGGGCTAAGGGACAGAAGAAGCTTTTAAAAGGAAAGGTGTTAATTATTGGAGCCGGTGGCCTGGGAGCTCCGGCGGCCATGTACCTTGCGGCAGCAGGAGTGGGAACTATCGGTATCGTAGATGCAGATGAGGTAGATCTTTCCAATCTTCAAAGACAGATCATCCACAGTACCCAAGACGTAGGTAAGGCAAAGGTAAAATCAGCAAAAGAAACCATGAATGCCATGAACCCGGATGTGACGGTAAATACCTATCGTATGTTTGTAGATTCTTCCAATATCAGAGAACTTATTCGTGAATACGATTTTATTATTGATGGAACCGATAATTTCCCGGCAAAATTTCTTATCAATGATGCCTGTGTATTAGAGAAGAAACCATTTTCCCATGCAGGAATCATTCGTTTTAAGGGACAGCTTATGACCTATGTTCCGGGAGAGGGGCCTTGCTATCGCTGTGTATTTAAAAATCCACCACCGAAAGATGCAGTACCGACCTGTAAGCAGGCAGGTGTTATTGGTGCCATGGGTGGAGTCATTGGTTCTCTTCAGGCCATGGAGGCTATTAAATATTTGCTGGGAGTGGGAGAACTTCTTACAGGATATCTGCTGACTTATGATGCCCTTACTATGGAGTTTCATAAGATTAAGCTTCCGAAGGATACACACAATTGCGCGGTCTGCGGAGACCATCCGACGATCTTGGAGCCGATTGACTATGAGCAGGAGGTTTGTGAGGAAACTGCCGGAAGATTTGATGCACCTCGTTAGGAGACAGTATGAGTATCATAAGAATGAACTATCCATTTCTGGATGAAATGGTAAATTATGCAAAAGAACATTTACCGGAGGAGGCCTGTGGCCTTCTGGCCGGAAAGGAAGACGAAAATGGACGCCTGGTGACAAAGGTCTATTATCTTACCAATGTAGATCATGCGGAGGATCATTTTACCATGGACCCCAAGGAACAGCTTGCGGCCATCAAGGATATGAGATCCAACGGTTTAAAGCCTCTGGGAAACTGGCATTCCCATCCGGAAAGTCCCTCAAGACCTTCCGAGGAAGATATTAAGTTGGCATACGACTCTAAGGCCAGCTATATGATCTTATCCATGATGGCAGAGAATCCGGTACTAAACTCCTTCCATATTGAAGGGGGAGAAGTAACAAAAGAAGACCTTAGAATTTATTCAGAGGAATATTTTTTCTAAATGATTCCAAATGATTCTAGGCCAAGGAATTGGATGGTTTGGATGTTCTTACACCCGAACCATCTTTCTTTTTTTTAGGAAAGATGATAGTATAGCAACAATGGAAAAGTGGGAATAACAGGGAGCACTTAAATATGAAATTAAAGACAAAAGAAATTACAACTTGTGGCCTTTTTGCTGCACTTATCGCTGTGGGAGCATTTATAAAAATCGACATTCCGCTGCCTATGTATACCATGCATTTCACCATGCAATGGTTTTTCGTACTGATGGCAGGATTCCTTTTGGGAGCGAAGCTTGCAAGCCTTAGTGTAGTGACCTATCTGTGTATCGGACTGGTGGGCGTTCCGGTATTTGCAGCAGGAGGTGGCCCTACTTATATCTTCCGACCGGGATTTGGCTTTTTATTAGGATTTGTCCTTGCAGCATTTCTCATTGGATATATAACGGACCATATGAAAAAGCATAATACCCTGTCACTGATTTTGCCTGCAACTGTAGGACTGGTGGCATACTATAGTGTAGGAGCGATTTATTTTTACTGTATCAAGAATTTCTATGCGGCAACTCCGGTAAGTTTCGCTGTGGTGGTTGTGGATTACTGCCTCATTACTGTGGCACCGGACTTTATACTCTGCGTATGGGCAGCACTTTTCTCAGAAAAGCTTCGTCCGGTATTTTTATCCGTAGTGAAGGGATACAGCATGAAAGCCAAAGCAAATAATAAGGTGATGTAAGATGGCATATTTTCCTATGTTTGTGGATCTTAAGAATAAGCCCTGCCTGATTGTGGGTGGGGGAACGGTAGCCTATCGCAAGGTGAAGGTGCTGTTGGACTTTGAGGCGAGGGTTACTGTGGTGGCAAAAGCGGTTTGCCGGGAGTTGAGCGATCTGGAGCGAGATTCCATGAAATTAGATTTGGTAGAGCTTAAAGAAAAGCAATTTGAAGAAAAGGACTGTCAGGGCATGGCTCTCGTGATTGCGGCTACAGATGATGAAGATCTCAACCACGAGATTGCACAGTATTGTAAGTCTAAAGGTATTCCAGTAAATGCCGTGGATCAGAAAGAGGATTGCTCGTTTATTTTCCCATCTTATGTAAAAGAACAAAATCTGGTAGCGGCATTTTCCAGTGGCGGTAACAGCCCTGTGCTTACCCAGTATCTGAAGGGAAAAGAACAGGAGATTTTAACTCCGTTTTTGGGAGAACTCAATGAAGCCATGGGACATCTTAGACAATCAGTAATCGATGCATACGATACGGAAGAGCAGAGGAAAGAAGCATTTAAAGAAATTCTGTACAAGGCAATAGAAAGCGAAACTTTGCCGGAGTGATTGTTTGATAGAGTGATAGATTAGAGGAGGAAGGATATGCATTATTTTATAGGAACCAGGGGATCGAAGCTTGCCCTGGTTCAGACTAATTATGTAATAGACAAATTGAAAAAAGCATATCCTGAGGATACCTTTGAGGCTGTGATTATAAAGACTACCGGGGATGTGGAGCAAAAAAAAGCCCTGGATAAAATTGGATCCAAGGGAATTTTCGTAAAAGAAATCGAGGAAGGCTTGTTATCTGGAAGGATTCATATGGCGGTGCATTCCATGAAGGATATGCCGGAGGAACCGGAACCGGGACTTATATTTGCAAAGATATGGAACAGAGAAGATTCCAGGGACGTGCTGATATTAAAGAATGCATCTTCTTTGGAAGAACTTCCAAAGGGAGCAGTCATTGGAACCGGAAGCAAGCGAAGGAAATATCAGCTTCTAAAGCTTCGTCCGGATCTTCAGGTGGTGGGGATTCGAGGAAATATTGATACCAGACTTCGGAAACTTTACGAGGGAGCGCCTGTGGAATTTTCGAAAGACTTTGGTGAGCAGGGGATACAGCGGACATTAGATGGTATTGTACTGGCGGCAGCAGGAATAAAACGTTTGGGAAGAGAAGAGGAGATTACTCAATATCTTTCCTCGGAGGAAATGATACCGGCCCCCGCCCAGGGAGCTTTGGCTCTGGAACTTCCGGAGGATGCCCCGGAGCTTAGAAAGAAACTGGACGCATTGTCCGATGACGAGACAGATCTATGTGTCAATGTGGAGCGAGAGTTCTTAAAGCAGATTGGAGGAAACTGTCATCTGCCTGTGGGAGCCTATTGCGATATCGTAGATGATCAGTTGCGACTTAGAGCGATGTTTGGAAATGAAGATGGGAGTAAGCTTGCAAGTACCCTGCAGATCACAGATGTGACAGAAGATAAACACGTCATTGTACAGCAGGTGGTGCAAGATATTAAGTCTCAATTGAAAATGTAAAGAATTATGGTAGTTATTCAGTATCACCGTTTACAGAACGCAATTTTGCGTGATCCTGAATAGTTACAGAATATGGAAGAATATATGGGAAAAGTAGTATTAGTAGGAGCAGGACCGGGAGATACGGGCCTGCTTACTTTAAAAGGAGAATCTTATATAAGAGAGGCGGACTGTCTGGTATATGACAGGCTATCCTCGCCGGAATTTTTGTCCATGACAAAGTCGGGATGTGAATGTATCTATGTGGGAAAAGAAAACCACAAGCATGTCTTAAAGCAGGAAGCCATCAATGAGTTGTTATATGAGAAAGCAAAAGAACACAGATTGGTGGTGCGTCTAAAAGGAGGAGATCCTTATGTCTTCGGAAGAGGCGGAGAGGAAGCCTTGTATCTGGTGGAAAGACAGGTGGATGTAGAAGTTGTGCCGGGGGTAAGTTCTTCTGTTGCGGCATTGGCGGATGCGGGAATTCCAATCACCCACCGAGGGATTGCGAAGGGCTTTCAGGTCATTACGGCTCACAGTCGAAAAGATCAGGAGGCGGACATCGACTACTCTCTTCTTACAGATCCAACTATCACTTGCGTCTTTTTAATGGGACTTGCTCACGTGCAAAGTATTGCGGAGGGACTTATGAGGGTAGGGCGTAATCCGGACACACCGGCGGCGGTTATATCCAATGGAACGTTGGCTACTCAACGAAAATGTGTGGGGGTCTTAAGAAATATTGGAGAGAAGCTTAAGGAGGCTAATCTAAAATCCCCGGCTATCATCGTTGTAGGAGATGTGGTGGACCTAAGTGATAGATTGAATTTCTTTGAGACAAGACCTTTGTTTGGAAGAAAGATCTCGGTGCCTTATATAGAACCTATGGGTGGTTCTGACACCAATGCATTAATTACAGATCTTCGAAAACTTGGGGCAGAAGTCAAAGTCATAAAGACTGGAAGGATTAAACCGATTTTGATCTCAGATTTTGCCAGAAAAATTTCCGGAGTAGATTGGATATTATTTACAAGTAAAAACGGTGTCAGAGCTTTTTTCTATA
>CAVKOU010000022.1:0-35538 GCA_963658085.1 bacterium | reverse complement strand
ATACTCCATTCTTCAACAACTATCGTCCACAGTTCTACTTCAGAACAACAGACGTAACAGGTGTTTGCAACCTTCCAGAAGGAACAGAGATGTGCATGCCTGGTGATAACGTAGAGATGACAATCGAATTGATTCATCCAGTAGCTATGGAGCAGGGACTTCGTTTCGCTATCCGTGAAGGTGGTAGAACAGTTGGATCTGGTAGAGTTGCTACAATCATCGAGTAATCTACGCTTAAGTAAAGATATGAACGCATTGAATGCGTAATAAATAGCCACTGCAAGCTTGCTTGCAAGTGGCTATTTTTAATGCTAATTAGTAGCAACAAGATTGGTGAAACGCAAAATCGAGTAGACATTAACCTACTCGATTTTTTTATATTTATATTTACTTACTACATTCTACGCTTCATCATCTCCGGGTTTGAAGCGTAGGTTAAAGCCACATCCTTACTGATCATTTCCTTCTGATACAATGCTAGGAGGCTGGAATCCATAGATACCAGTTCTCCGCCTGAAGAGGAGTAGACTACACCGTCAATCTGGGGAATCTTATTATCTCGAATCATATTTCGGATAGCAGGTGTGACAGTCATAATCTCAAAGGCCGGCACCATGTGGCCGTCAATGGTTGGCACCAATTGCTGGGATACCACGGCTTGAAGTACCATGGATAATTGTACCGCAATTTGGCGCTGCTGATTTGGTGGAAATACATCGATAATACGGTCGATGGTATTTGCGGCACCGATGGTATGTAAGGTAGAAAAAATCAGGTGTCCCGTCTCTGCCGCTGTCATAGCCACCTGCATGGTCTCATAATCCCTCATTTCTCCTAAAAGAATAACGTCTGGGCTTTGCCTTAGAGACGCTCTGAGAGCGGTGACATAGCTTTCTGTATCTACGTTAATTTCTCGCTGACTAACAATACTCTTATTGTGCCTGTGAAGGAACTCTAAGGGATCCTCTAAGGTAATGATATGTTTGTTATAGGTTCTGTTAATATGGTCAATCATGCAGGCTAAGGTAGTGGATTTGCCGCTTCCGGCAGGGCCTGTAACTAAAACCAATCCCTTAGTATTGTCTGCAAATTTAATGACTTTTTCCGGTATTCCCAGCTCATTAAAATTAGGAAGATCGAATGCAATGACTCGAATAACGGCAGAGAGAGATCCTCTTTGTTTATATGCATTTACGCGAAATCGGGAAAGCTTTGGAACGGCAAAAGAGAAGTCATCATCTCCGGTACTTTCGAGAATACTCATGTCCCGATGACCGGACAATTCGTAAATATCTTCCAGGATTTGTTTGGTATCATCTGGCATGAGTGGCTCTTCGTTTTGCATAGTAATGGAACCATTTAAGCGCATAGACACGGGGCGACCGGCTACGATAAAGATGTCGGAAGCCTGGGAAATTACAGCGGCTTTTAACAGTTCTTGGGTATTGATATTTAACATATTAGTGATGCTCCTTGTTAGTATATATCATATAAAAATATATCTTAAAAATATATCTTAAGAATATATCTTATAAATATAGATCTTGTAAATATAGATGCTATAAATATAAACCTTATAAATATAGATATTATTGTCCGATAAGCTTTATACTATTATCTCCCTCCCACTGGGTTGTGGAGATGGTTTGCCAGGAAGTGATTTGATACAGAACTGTGTCTGTAGAACCCTGGGGATATCCACATAAAAGTTCCACATGAAGAGCCTGCTTTTTGCTAATGTTGCAGTCATATGAGATGGTTATTTCTGAAGAAACAGACACATCTTCACCAACCGTGATGCCCTCCATAGCCTGAAGTTTTTCAGTGAGTGTTTGATAATAGTTATCCTGATCACTGGAAGCCTTATATGTTTCTGAAAAAATTTTCTCAAGTTCCTCTAGCTTTTCTTCAGCTTTGTTGGAGGCTTCATAGTAATCCGTTACATGGGTGGCGGATTTTTTTGCAGCCCTGTAATCCGATGCGGCGGTAGAAAGTGATAAGGCAGCAAAGGATACCATACAGACCACAATGAAGATCATCATCAAGGTAACGGATCCTATGTTTGTGATAGGAAAATAAATTCTCTCGGTCTGTTTTTTCGTCGATGGTCGCTTCTTTTCTTTTTGATCTAAAATGTATCCATAATTCGACATATTATACCTCTATTTTGTTAGATATCCTAATTCAAAATATTAAGAGTCTTGTATACTCTGATATGTTAACTCCATCGTCCTAGGAAGTGTGTAGTTTCAAGGTCAGTTCCTCAATAGCTTCATCTTTTATAATTTCTTTGACGGTAATAGAATAGCTACATAGGGAAGAGGAGCCTTCTGTTTCCTCTTTCTGTAACTCAACGACAAAGGCGGTATCGTAAACATTGCAGGCTTGCCAGTTATTGTTAAAATAAATCCACCAAGTAGCATCTCCTTCTTTGTCAGCTTCCACGGATTTATCATAGAAAGATTCTAAGACCTCTGTGACGGTATCGGCATTAGAAATCTCACTAGGATCTATAGATTTTAGAAGCTCAGCTACATTTTCTAGTTGGGAGATTCCGTGATTCAAGTTGTAGGTTTCGATGCTTAGGTTGCGTGCCTTTGCAAATACCTTCAGACAGGAAGCACTTACCAGGGCAAAGAACAAAATGGAAATCATAAGTTCCAACAAAAATATAGAAGAATGTTTTCGGGAGTGTTTCATCAGCGGCTCCTTTCTGTCAGGATGCGGGTTTCTTCATCACCGCTAAGATCCGTGATGGTTATTTGATAAGTATGGGAAGCTGCAGAAGCAGAAAATTCCTTAACCTGCAGATCTTTGGCCTCTATAATATTTTTTCCGGCGTCCAGAGAGCCTTTTGTGTCGTCCCGGATCGTAAGCTCTTTTAACCATCCATCATGAACATAGAGATAGGTGGTATAGGTTACATCGGAAGAGAAACCATGGAGTGTCAGGCAGGAAATGCCATCCAGTTCTTCTATGGAAATATTTCCTTGGGCATCATTTTGTCGCACCTTCTCTGTAATGTAGGAAAGAGGTGTGGAACTTTCATAATTTAGCTTCGTCTTATCGTTCTGGTCGCCATAGATATGGACAGACAAAATCAAAACCAGAAGTGCGGAAACTGCAAATGTAAAGAGAATAGCCAGAGGAAATATAACGTCAATGACGTGCTTTTTTGATTGATAAAACATCATAGAGAAACTCCTTTGCTATCTTTGAATGATGGTTACGTCAGGAAAGATATTAGTGCCTAAGGGCTGATAGTCGATAAAGTATTTATCCTCGTCATAGGTCAGGCCGTAATGATCCTTTAAGTAATTCAAACTCTCGGGATATGATCCTTCCTCTGCATAGCATCTAGTAATATCTCTTGTGACTGCATCCTGTAAAATTTGCAGTTGCTCTTCTTGAAGGCGGGTGTTTACGGAAGTGAATCCATAGAGGCACCCGGTGAAGATTGCAGCAAAGAGTAACAGGGAAATCACCAGATTCCTGCCATATGAACTTTCTTTTTTTGATATAAATCTTGTGCTCATATATTTATCCTTTAACTATCAAAGTCCTGCCATGATACTGATCAGTGGTAGCATAACCGATAAAAGAATCACTCCTACGATGAGTGACAGAACGATCACCAGGGTAGGCTCGATGGCGGCTACTACCTTGGTCAGTCCCTCGTTGATCTCATCCTCATATTGACCGGAAATTTTTTCCATAATTTCATCCATAACACCGGTTTTTGCACCAATGAAAGTCATTTTCGCGTAGAGTCCTGTAAAAATATGTTGGGACAGTAGGGCCTCGCACAGACCTGCTCCTGCGGAAACTTCCTGTTCGCATTTATACAAGCGTTCGCGAAAATTAGAATTGGTGACCAGAGGAATAGAAAGGTGAAGGCACTCTAAAGGTGTCAGACCACTGCTTAGTGTTAAAGCCATACCGCTGGCAAAACGTCTTGCACTCATTAGATCCTGTAATTTCCGGAAGGATGGATTCTTCTCAAGGAGCCAACGGAAGTATTTTTGCCCCTTAGGAGTTTTAAAAAGAAAAATTAGGAAAAGTGCTAATACAACCAGAATGATTCCGAAGATCAGGGAATGCCTATTTAAAAATTGCCCGAAGTTAAGCAAAGCCAAAGAAGCTCCGCTCATTTCCGTTCCCAGCTGATTAAATACCTGATGAAAGACGGGCATAACTTTAGTGATCAATACTAAAATAACTACGATCATCATAAGGATCATAAGAAAAGGATAGGTAATGGCATTTTTCAGAGACAGGCTCAAAGAATGCTCCTTTTCATAATATTCTGCCAAAGAATCCATAACATTATCCAATTTACCGGTTTGCTCTCCAAGCTGAATCATCTGAAGCATATACTCCGGAAAAACCTTTGCATCCTGTACGGCTAGATAAAAGGATCCAGTGGACAGAAGGGTGTCGTTCATAATCTTTAGAAGTTCTTTTTCTTTTTCGTTGGTGGAATCTTCTAGTAGAATAGAAACACCTTCTAAGGTGGAAATTCCAGAGGTTAGTATCATGGACATCTGAGAGCAGAAAGCAGCAGTTTCTGCATTGGATAAAGGTTTGTTTTGTGTAGCCATGGAAGATCTCCTTTGCTATGTGTGGTTATTAGGTATTGATAAGGGGAGGCAAATTAATAGGAATATTTCACCACGTAATTACTTCCGTCTCCTATATATTCCTTTACAGAGGCTTTGTCATTGCTGGCGGCCAAAGTAGGATCCATTAGCTGCCAGCTTTTGCCGTTAAATTGGATGATATTATCTACCCAGCCTGCATCGTCTACATAGGTGCTGATCCAGGCGTGATAGGCATCGCCGGAGTAGCCTACTTGAAGTTTTGTGGGGATTTTTTGTATTCGCAGCATGGCACTCATAAGGGCTGCATAGTCAAAGCAGATTCCCTTGCCGGAAGACAGGGTCTCGTCTACCGATGGTAAATATCCGTAGGATACGGATTCTGCTTTTTCAGTATCGTAAGTAATATTTTCAGTAACATAATTATAAATATTTTCTACCACTTCAAGATCCGTCCAGGTATCTGTGGCCAGTTCTTCGCTTTTAGCCACGATGGCGGATTCTGGGGTAAAATTCACATACTGGTTGGGATAGAGAAAGGGATCGAATTCGTCCTCTAAAGTGACATCGATGGTAGCATCCTGACATACCATATAGGAATCACCTGAAATATTTTCCAAAATCTGCAAAGAATAGTTACCGTCTCCTGCAGTTAGCGGGAAAGCTGTATAGCTTCCCCTATCGGAGATCAGATAAGTATAGCAATCTTCGTCAGGGCCGGTGATTTGAAGTTTCACTTTTTCATTGGTGCCGAAGTAGCTAGCCATGATATAGCCTTTGGAACTATTAGAAGCATCAATGGAAGAAACGTCATTTTGGAAGGTGATGACTTCATCGGCGGATGGGACTAAAACCACAGGGGTGGGATCTCTTGGATCGCCATTATGTTTCGCTTCTTGATCTGAAGTGCCGGCACTTGCACTTTTCGAACATCCTCCGGAAAATAGGAGGGTGCATGCCATAAATACTGCTATTATGCAGCGCATTCGGTTCATATTAACGGGCACCCTCCTTTCTATTGCATTGATTATTAAGAGGTGGGTGATAGTAGAAGCGTTAACTCGTTTCCGGACATATCAGGAATCACCACCTGAGACGGGGTTTTGGGAATTGCAAATACAATTAATCCGCTGTCTGAATTATAGGACTCCGGTGTCAAACCGGAAATATGATTATAATCAATTCCACTAAAAGCATCAATCACCGTCAGATAAACCTTTCCGTCCTTGGAGTAGAAATCCTTTAATTCAGGTTTATCTTTATCAATATGAGTAACCTCACAAGTTCTAGAAACCTTTTGGCCGTTAATGGCTGTGGCTGTGATTACCAGGGTTCCGTTATTTTCTACATCTACGATATATTCGTGGTTTCCTTTCTCTGAAATTCCAACAGGTACACCGTCAAGTTTGGCAGTCACCTTGCCAATAGGGATGAGTGTCTTAATATGGATATCGTACTCGGCAGAGCTTGCAACGGTTACGTTGGTGCGTTCCGCTACAATCGTGGGCGTAAAAAACAGTAGTGGAAGAAGAATTAAAATCACGGTAAAAATATAGGAAATCGCACGGCCGATGTTAAAGGCCGGTTTTTTATAATTGCCCCATTGTTCTAAAGTTTCTACCGGAATGAGATTGGGCTTCATTTCACAACTGCTTAAAACATTGTTTAACAGTTGATTAGCAGTTTTTGCATCCAGTTCGGGAATCTCTGGTTCATTTGTATTCTTTCTTAAATCTTCTAAATCCTTAATCAAAATGAATCCCTCCCTTCTGGTTTTCAAGACGGCTCTCTAAAAGCTCCGTGGCCTTCTTGATGCGTCGTTTTGTAGTGCTGCGGCTACAGTCCATAGCATGGGAAATCTCATCGATTCCCATGTTACTGTAGTAACGCATGATGATAACCTGGGCATATTGAGGAGGTAGGGAAAGTACCGCTTCCATAAGGGCCTCTTGTTCATCCTGAAGCACAACCTGATGCTCCGGATTCTTCTGAGGGGGGGTAGGAATATCTGCAAAATCATTCGATTGACTGGCGTCATCGTAGGAAAGCTCCGCCTCCTGTTTTTTATGTTTTTTTGCGGCATCAAAACAAATCCTGAAGCAGATTTGATGCAGCCAGGAAACAAAATATTTTGGATTTTTTAGAGTTTGAATATTCTTTAAAACGACAATATACAGATCCTGGAGAATATCCTGAGCTAAATAAGGATCTTTTACATATTGGTAGGCGAAACGGTACTGCTTTTGATAGGTGGCGGCATATAATTCCGCAAAGGCATTGCTGTCACCTGCTTGGGTTTTCTTTACCAACTTCGCAAGGTAATCATAATCAAGTTGTTCCATGTATAGACCTCTCTTGCTTTAAGAAGCGTTTGGAATGCGCTTATTTGCCAGGGAAATTAACTGATCAATCTGGTTAAAATGTTCCTTCGAATTAAGGGCAGCTCCGGTGCCATACTCAATGGCAATAGCCTCCGGCTGACGGTTATGATCCTGCACTTTTTGTTCGATGCGGGATAAGAAAATCTGAAGCTTTTCTTCCGTACAATTTTCAAAGATTGCAAGAAATTTATTTCCACCATTTCGTCCGACAAAACATAGAGAAACCGCAGAGGCTGTAAGAATATCGGAAAAATCTTTCAACAGCTGGTTTCCGATTTTGCGATCATGTAGGCGATTTACCTGAGTTAAGTTGGAAAGATCGATCATCACACAGCCTACATCTGCAGGAAGGTCCCGGTCGTAATATTTCTCGATCAAAGTATCACAACTAAAACGATTGGGCATGCCAGAGACCTGATCCCCATAAGCTACGCCGTAAAGATCGTGATAATCAAGCTTCATAGAGGATATCATACTAAAATCAATCAATATAAAAATAAAACTGAGCAATAATACCGCCCATATCATAAGAAAGAGCACGGTAGCAGGGGTATTAGAAAAAACGAATTGCTTTACCTCCGGCTGCAATAGGGCGAAAAGGCTGATAAGGGTCAGCACGATCAGAATGAGTAGTTGTATTATTTTCGATGAGTGAAAACGCTTCATATGTAAAATTCTCCCTTTGTAAGATGTAATCTTCAATGCCCATAGTATAACATAAAACAGCAGGAAAATATCCCTAAACTTCTTTGGTTGAGGGGGACGCACTACGCGGGCGAGATATGCTACCGGAAATCTATGGACTCTTATAGGGAAAACTGTTATCCTAAATATCAGCAATGGATATTGTGAGTAACTGCAATGCATCCGCTAAGAGAAAATTATTGGGGAAGATTATATGAATGTTGAGGATATCAAAAAGAAAGTTCTAGACGATGTGGATCCTGTGAGAATCCAGGCAAGAAAGCGAGAGATGCGCAAGCAGCGTATTCTGACTGTGCTTGAGATATTCGCCATTTTTCTGGTGGTAGGTCTTGGTTTTTACTGGTACATGGGTATGTCTTCTGTCAGTGGAGATTCCATGTATCCATCCCTTCACGATGGGGATATTGTTTTTTATAAGAGGCACAATTCGGAGTACAGGCAGGGAGACGTGGTGGCAATCATGCGCCCTGACGGAGAGGAATATGTAAAACGTGTCATTGCTGTTGCGGGAGATACGGTGAATATTCAAAACGGCGATGTATATGTCAACGGCAAGAAAGTTGAGACGGAGGAAGCCTTAGGTAAGACTAAGGCTATGTCCGATTCGGTTACCTATCCTCTGGTGGTGGAGGATAAGGAAGTGTTTGTTCTGGGGGATAACCGGGAGATTTCCAAGGATTCCAGGGAGTTTGGCACGGTGAATGTGTCGGATATCAAGGGAAAGATTTTATGGTATTTTGGAAAAATAAAAAAATCTTAAGTAATTTATTGTATGATCCAGTGAATAATGAGAGAAAGCGGGAGTGAATTATGACTCTTACACAATTAAATTATATTATTACTATTGCAGAAACGAAATCCATGAACAAGGCTGCGGAGCTTCTCTATGTATCTCAGCCATCTCTTACCAGTGCGGTGAAGGAGCTGGAAAAGGAGCTGGGAGTGACCTTGCTTCACAGGAGTGGAAGAGGTGTTACTCTCACGAATGATGGCATGGAATTTCTTATGTATGCAAAGCAAATTTACGGACAGTATGAAGCAGTCTTAGAAAAATATGGTCACGGTGGCAATTATAAGAAGAAATTTGGTGTCTCCACCCAACATTATTCCTTTGCGGTAAAGGCCTTCGTGGACATGGCCAAGGCTTTTGATATGTCCCAATATGAATTTGCTATTCGTGAGACCAGGACCGAGGAAGTGATAAAGGATGTCAGCACCATGCGAAGTGAGATCGGTGTGTTGTATCTTAGTGATTTTAACCGAAAGGCTTTAGAGAAGCTTATGAAGGGATCGGGTCTTAAGTTCCATCATCTTATAGAATGCCAGGCTTATGTATATATTTGGAAGAATCACCCCCTGGCAAAGCAGGAGTCTATTAGCTTTCGGGAATTGGAAGGATATCCTTGTCTTGCCTTTGAACAGGGAGATAATAGTTCCTTTTATTTCGCGGAGGAGATTTTGTCCACCAATGAATATCCGCAGGTCATCAAGGCTAACGATCGGGCTACCATGTTGAACCTGATGATCGGATTAAATGGTTATACTCTATGCTCCGGTATTATTTGTGAGGAGTTAAATGGTGATGAGTATATTGCCGTACCGTATAAGGATGATGAGCAGAATCCCAACAGCCTCATGGAGATCGGATACGTGGTAAGGAAGGATATGATCCTCAGTGATATGGGTGAACGTTATATTGAGTGTATTAAGAAGTATTTGAATATATAAGAATAGGCGTATTTGAATATTTGAAAATTTACGAAATGTCGCGAAAGAATGCCGGGCTATAAATTTATTCTATAACTCGGTATTTTTTTTGTATATTAGACAGGAAAATGCCTTCGTGCTACTATAATGTCACAAGATAAAACAAAGGCAACCAATACAAAATGTGTTGCCAAAACTAAGCATAATCAAAAAAAATTAGAAATTAGGAGGAAGTAAAAAATGGCAGATATTAAGGATTCAAAGAACTGGGGATTTGAGACAAAGCAGTTACACATCGGACAGGAGCAGGCTGATCCGGTAACAGATGCAAGAGCAGTACCGATTTACGCTACTTCATCTTATGTATTCCATAACTCACAGCATGCAGCAGACAGATTTGGTCTTCGTGATGCAGGAAATATTTACGGAAGACTTACAAATCCTACAGAGAGCGTATTTGAAGAAAGAATCGCAGCTTTAGAGGGAGGTTCCGCAGCTTTGGCAGTGGCTTCCGGTGCAGCAGCTATCGCTTATACATTCCAGGCTCTTACAAAAGCCGGAGATCATATCGTAGCAGCAAAGACAATCTACGGTGGAACCTACAACTACTTAGCACATACCTTCCCGTTAAATAATAATGTAACAACTACTTTCGTAGATCCTGAGGTTGAGGGATCTTTCGAGGCAGCTATTCAGGAAAATACAAAGGCAATCTTCGTTGAGACTTTAGGAAATCCGAATTCCAACGTTATCGATATCGAGAAAATCGCTGAGATCGCTCACAAGCATGGACTTCCATTGGTAGTAGATTCTACATTTGCAACTCCTTACCTGGTACGTCCGATCGAGTACGGTGCAGATATTGTTGTTCACTCTGCTACAAAGTTTATCGGTGGACATGGAACAGCTATCGGTGGTGTTATTGTTGACGGAGGACACTTTGACTGGAAAGCTTCCGGAAATTATCCATGGATTGCAGATCCAAACCCAAGCTACCATGGTGTAAGCTTTGCAGAGGCAGCAGGTCCGGCAGCATTTGTAACTTATATCCGTGCAATCATCTTAAGAGATACAGGAGCAACACTTTCACCATTCCATGCATTTATCTTCCTTCAGGGATTAGAGACATTGTCCCTTAGAGTAGAGCGCCACGTAAGCAATGCATTGAAGATTGTTGACTACCTTGCAAATCATCCACAGGTTGAGGCTGTTCATCATCCATCTATTCCGACAGAGTCAACTCACGAAATTTATAAGAAATATCTTCCGAATGGTGGTGGATCCATCTTTACTTTTGAAATTAAGGGAGATGCTGAAACCGCACAGAAATTTATTGACAACTTATCTATCTTCTCACTGCTTGCAAACGTTGCAGATGTAAAATCATTAGTAATTCATCCGGCAACAACTACACACAGCCAGTGCACAGAAGAAGAGCTTCTTGATCAGGGAATCAAGCCAAATACAATTCGTCTTTCTATTGGTATTGAAAAAGTGGAAGACTTGATTGCAGCATTAGATGCGGCTTTCGAGGCAGTAAAATAGACGCTTTCTCCAATTTAGATAGATTATGCAAGGAGATAGCGACCTCGTTTTGAGGTCGCTATCTTTCTTTTATTTGCTTTTTCTGTAAATAATGTATGGGAGTGGGAGCAATAGTTATTGTATCTCGGATACGCATGAAAGTGTGAACAAAGTGCGAAATATGTCTCTGTATCTCTTTGTATTGGGACTTGTGGCTTGTTCCATGAGAAAAAATGTTGTATGATGATAACTATTCAAAAGAGTATAAAAGGACATTTGGGGTATGATCAAAGAGAATCAAAAGTTGTTGAATAAGATCCAGGTAGTGCTGGATGGGTTGGTTATGCTTTTAACCTATGCCATTGCTTGGTATATCCGTTTTAAGACGGGGATTTTTCCGCAGGATCTGTGGGTATTGTCCCTTCGGGGATATATGTATTTCCTGATTTATATCGTACCGGGATTTTTGCTTCTATATTATGTATACAAGCTTTATGAGCCTAAGCGGGTGTTAGGCAGACGCTTGGAGGCTTGGAGGATCTTGCAGGCCAACGCAATCGGTGTCATGGTTCTTATTGTGGTGCTGTATGTGACCAAGCAGATCGACGTTTCCCGAAGAATGCTGGCTGTTTTTGCGGTATTAAATGTTTGTATGACGGTAGTGGAACGTAATCTTATCCGTTTCGGCCTTCGAAGCATCCGTAAGAAGGGCTATAACCTAAAGCAGATTCTTCTGGTGGGGTACAGCAATGCCACAGAAGGTTATATTGATCGTATTTTGCAAAATCCGGAATGGGGTTATGAGATTCGGGGAATTTTAGACGATCATAAGGAAATCGGTTATCAGTATAAGGGGATTAAAGTGGTTGGCTGGCTGGCAGATCTGGATATTGTTTTGCCGCAGAGCCATCTGGATGAGATTGTTATTACTCTGGGATTGAATGAATATACCAAGCTAGGTATGGTGGTGAACAAATGTGAGAAATCGGGAGTCCATACCAAATTTATCCCGGATTATAATAATATAATTCCTACGAAGCCCTATACAGAGGATATCTTAGGACTTCCGGTCATTAACATCCGCCACGTACCTTTGACGAACTGGTTTAATCGTTTTGTGAAGAGGAGTGTAGATATTTTTGGAGCTCTGGTAGCTATTATTTTATTTTCACCTACCATGCTGGTGGTTTCTATTATTATTAAGATGACGGATTCCGGACCGCTTATTTATAAGCAGGAGCGGGTGGGACTTAAAAATGAGCCGTTTTATATGTACAAATTCCGTTCCATGGTAGTGCAAAAAGAGTCTGATGAGAAGACGAAGTGGACGGTGAAGGATGATCCAAGGGTCACTCCTATCGGAAGATTTATGCGAAAGACTTCCATCGATGAGTTGCCTCAGCTTTTTAATATTCTAAAAGGAGACATGAGTCTTGTGGGACCAAGACCGGAGCGGCCTCAATTTGTTGAGAAGTTTAAGGAAGAAATTCCCCGCTATATGATCAAGCACCAGGTTCGCCCGGGACTTACGGGGTGGGCTCAGGTCAATGGCTATAGAGGAGATACTTCTATTAGAAAACGGATTGAATTTGATCTTTACTATATTGAAAACTGGACCCTGGGATTTGATTTTAAGATTATTCTACTGACATTCTTTAAGGGATTTGTTAATAAAAATGCTTATTAGGAATATTTAACCGGAGCGATTTTAATCTGAATTAAAAAAATCGGATTGATGAAATGTAAGGTTTTCTTCTATGTTAATAGAGAACCTTGCATTTTTTTTAGTGCTGTGTTAACATACGAGACGTTGAAATGTTAAGAGAATCTTAAGTTTCTCTTTAATATTGCTAAATTTATTTAGCGGTGTTATGTGTTTGTTGAGTGTTATGAGTGGGGATAGCATGATCTGTGTAGGCAGAAAATGTGCGTCCAGGGCAACCGCCGGATTTGCGTTCTTGACGGAATCCGGCGGTTTGACTTTGTGCTTTTTCCTCTATATTTGATTTTATAGATTTTATAATAGAAAGGCATGATTCGATGAATAGAAACGAAGCGATGGAAAAGGCAGTTCGTGCCTATGAAGCCTATTATGATGTGAATAAAGAGAGCCCGGAGAAACCATTTTTCGCAGAGGCCAGTTTTCATTCCCATGAGGACGCTTATTTTTTGGTACACGGGGCAGTGATTGGAGAATCCGAATCTAATGAGTATGTATTCTTTGCTTCCGAGGAAACCCTGGATCTTGTAAGTTTAAAAAGCTTAGATGAAATTGCCTGGGAGAAGGGAATTTCCAGGGTGAAGCCTCATGGACATCACAGAAATACAGATATTTCCCTGATCGTTCTTGCGGATACTGTTACAGAGGAAGCAAGAAAAGCGGTGAAGAGCTTGAAGCACTACAAGAGCTATCGTTTCAGCCTGCAGGGATTTAGTCATTATCGCCTGCTTGTGGTGGATCTTTCAGATAAAAAGATGTTCTGGAACCGTCAGGGAGCTGATCTTAGAAAAAGTTTTCATAAGCTTTTGAAATAATATTTTTAAAATAATGTTTTTAAATTACTTTGCATATAAAAGCGAAGAAGAAACCTTCTTTGTTTTTATATAGAGGGAGTAGAATCCCAAAAATAGTTTTAAAAAGGAGAGAGGAAAAATGACAGCTATTTTAATCATTGTAGTAGCCGTAGTACTGTTGCTGATTGGTTATGTTGGCTATGGTTCCTGGCTTGCAAAGCAGTGGGGCGTGGATCCGGCCAAGAAAACACCGGCAGTTGAAATGGAAGACGGCGTTGACTATGTTGCTGCAAAGCCAGCGGTATTGATGGGACATCATTTCTCATCTATCGCAGGTGCAGGTCCGATTAACGGACCAATCCAGGCAGCAGTTTTTGGATGGGTACCGGTATTTTTATGGTGTATCATCGGAGGTATTTTCTTTGGAGGACTTCAGGACTTTGGTTCCCTGTTTGCATCCATCCGTCATGAAGGAAAATCTGTTGGTGAGATCATCCACGATTCTATGGGAAAGAAGGCTCAGAAGCTATTTACCATCTTCGCCCTTCTTGTTTTGATCCTGGTAATCGCTTCTTTCGTAAACGTAGTTGCAGGAACCTTCATGAGTGAGTCGGGCATTGGATTTACTACAAATCCAACAGGAAACCAGACTACAGCCATGATTTCTGTACTGTTTATCGTATTGGCAATTATCTATGGATATGTTACCAATCGATTAGGCGTAAAAACCTTACCGGCTACTATTGCGGGTATCATCGGGATCGTAGCAATCGTAGCAATCGGACTGAACGTTGGTTTGGTATTATCTCGTTTGGCATGGATCGTTTTGATCGGTATCTATATCGCAGTGGCTTCTTTGGTTCCGGTATGGATCTTGTTACAACCACGTGATTACCTTTCAAGTTTCTTGCTTTACGCTATGATGGCTCTTGCTTTCGTTGGTATCTTCTATGCAGGATTTACCGGAAGATCTGATTTCCAGATTCCGGCCTTCACAGGATGGACTTCTTCTATTGGTAATCTGTTCCCGGCACTGTTTATCACAGTTGCCTGCGGTGCTTGCTCTGGTTTCCACAGCTTGATCGCTACAGGAACTTCTTCGAAACAGTTGGACAATGAGGCAAACGCAAAACCAATCGCTTATGGTTCTATGTTAATAGAGTCTGCCCTTGGTATTGTAGCTCTTATTGCCGTAGGTATGGTATTTGATAAATATACCGGCGGTGAGTTCGGTGGACCTCCGGCAGCATTTGCAGCTGGTATCGGACTCATGTTTGCAGATGCAAGTTCTGCTACTTACAATACGATTTACGCACTCCTTACCTTGGCAGTTTCTGTATTTGCACTTACTTCTCTTGATACAGGTACACGTCTTGCGCGTTTCTTGTTCTCAGAGATGTTCCTTCAGGAAGGTGAGAAGAGCTGGAAGGAAGCAAAGGGGGCTCGCAAGTTCCTGGCTCATCCGGCAGTAGGTACTACTATCATGGTAGTTATCGGATGTATCCTTGGTGGATTATCACTGAGTCAGATCTGGGGACTTTTCGGAGCTGCAAACCAGCTTCTTGCAGGTATTGCTCTTATGGCTGTTGCAGCTTGGCTTGGTCAGGCAGGAAAGAACAACAAAATGTTCTACATTCCAATGGTATTTATGCTTGCAGCAACTCTTACAAGCTTAATCATGACTGTTAAGAATAAGATCGCTATGATCGGTGCCGGAGAGGCTTTGTGGGGAGACTGGTTCCAGTTATTCTTCGCAGCAGCAATGGCAATTTTGGCTATCATTCTGGTTGTAGAAGGTGTTCAGACTTTCAAAAAACAGATGGAAGCTAAGAAAACTGCATAAGAATTTTTGAGATATCTTAGGCTATAATATCCTTAAGATAAAATCAGATGAGACCGTTATGTTTTTTCCTAAAAGCGTAGCGGTCTTTTGCTTTGGAAAATTATAGTGGCACTATTGTAGGAACCATAGCAGGAATCGCTGTTTTATGTAGGAATTCACAGATTGTTGTGGTAGAATGACATAGATATTTTAGAAAATTTAAGATATGGAGATTATAAATTGTGAATGAAAAAATTCTATCTTTAATTGATTTTCCGGTTGCGGCAATCCTTGCAGTTGCTTTTTCGGCGGCTCCTTCCTATATAGAGGATGGGAACTGCAAAATAACGCTGGGTCTTGTGTTGACGACTCTTGTGACTTTTTGTATTTTTATACTTGCGACATATCTCATTCGGAGATTTTTAAAGAGCTATGATTGGGATAATACAAGTTCAAGATTAAAAGGTATCCGGATTTTTGAACATATCATGACAAAGAAGCACTCTACTCTGATCATAGCCTTAATCATTTGTGCAGCCTGGGCCATTCCTTTATTCTTCTTGTATCCGGGAACCTTTATCAATGATACTTGGGGGCAATTGGTGGAATATATCAGTTATTTTCAAGGGGAACACATTCTTACAGACCATCATCCGTTATTTGATACTTTTTTTATGGGAATTT
Organism: bacterium; assembly: GCA_963658085.1. GTDB lineage: Bacteria > Bacillota > Clostridia > Lachnospirales > Lachnospiraceae > CAKRJP01. Next base: position 19,603 of record CAVKOU010000022.1, on the reverse strand, counting down.
GTATTGTGCCTCTTGCAAATATTACAGGAAGATGGAATTCCATTATATTTATCTATGTGTTAATTCAGGCTTTTATCACGAGTCTGACTTTTGCATGTACCATTACCTATGGATACAGAAAGCTTGACCTGGGAGCTAAAATTTCGGGAATACTAATGTTATTTTACTGTATAGTTCCGATCTTCCCGGCGGCGGTTCAGACCGTTTCCAAAGATGCTATGCACAGTTGGGGATTTGTTTTATTTTCGCTTATGTATATAGAATTAATCAGAACCAAAGGGGAGGCCATCAAGGAAAAGAAATTTCTAATAAGGTTTCTGCTGGTAATCGTATACTGTTGTCTTTCTAAAAAGGTGGGCTTTTATGTTGTGCTATTATCCCTGATTCTTTGTTTGATATTTCAGAAAAATAATAGAAAATATATCCTGATACCAGTGGTTGTATCTTTGATTCTCATGAAGGGCATCATGCCGGTGCTGATGGATGCTATGGATATAGAACCTGGCGGGAAGCAGGAAATGTTATCTCTGCCCTTTCAGATGACTGCTTGTTATGTGAAGGAACATGGGGATGATGTGACAAAGGAAGAGTATGAGATTCTTGATAAAGTTCTTACCATGGATACTTTGGTAGAGCGGTATGAGCCCACCAACGCAGATCCGGTTAAGGATTATTATCAAAAAGCAGAGGATGAATACTATGTGAAATATATAGGTGTATGGATTAAGCAAGGCTTAAGACATCCTGGTTCCTATATGGAAGCTACCTGTGCAATGCTTTCAGGATGGTTTTCCTGGACGGAGTACGATCCTTTGATGAATAGTGACTGGAGGGGGCAACAAAATACTGGACTGATTCCAGAATGGGTACTGGAGCGGGGGATTACAGAAAAGACAGCAAGTGCTTATCAGGAAATGTTTCATAATTTATATAATATTCCTTTGATACAAATTTTTCTGTCTATTGGATTTTACGCATCCTTGCTGCCGGCCTTTGCGGTTTGTACAGTATTTCGAAAATGGAAGAATCATGATATCAAATATTGGATGGGAATCTGCCCAACCATGTTTTCTTTATTCTTAGGATGTTGGCTGGCACCGGTGTCCTATCAGCTGGAAGGGAAAAGATATCTGTATCCGCTGGTCTATACCATGCCGTTGATGATCATGTGGTGCTTGTATGCATATAAAAACGATTTTAAAAAGTTGAAATCCTTGTATAATGACCAGGATTGTGCTACCATTTGAAATATATATGGTTTTGTATACATTGGGGCAAAGGACTTTGTGACCCCAATATTATTGAATGAGTGATGAGAAGGGAAAAGTAGGATATGAGCAGAGGTGACAGGGAATACTCAGAAGGACGATCTTCCAGATCAGGAGCTTCCAGGAGAAAATCCTCGGGAAACAGTTCTTCTAGGAAAAAATCTTCCAGAGGATATTCAGATTATGATTATGATGATTATTCATCTTCCAGAGGTTCTTCCAGAAAAGGACGGTCTTCGGGAAAATCTTCCGGGAAAAGAGGAAGAAATAATAAGATTTCAAGAAATGTTGGTTTAGTATTAGTAGCTATTCAGGCAGTTGCCAGTGTAGTATTTATGGGTACCCTGTTTATGTTAAATATGCTACCAGGAAGATATCTGGCGGTAATCGGAGCATTTCTGCTTCTTCTTTGCAGTGCCATTTTGGTATCCCAATATTATTCCAGAAAGAAGGGTATCATTGGAAAGGTCGTAAGCGTACTGATTTCCATTTGCCTGATTGCGGGAAGTTATTACATTGCCAAAGGTAACAGTACCTTGAATGATATTACCGGTAGCGAATACAAGTTGGATCGTGTAGTAGTTGCTGTAAAGTCGGATGATGCAGCGGAGACTATTAACGATGCGGCAGGCTACAATTTCGGTGTACAATATGCCATGAACGGCAACCAGATCAAGGATGCAGTATCTGCTATCAATTCAGAACTTGGAAGTGATATAGCTACTGTAGAATATAAGAGTTTAGCAGAGCAGGCGCAGGCTCTTTCTGATGGCAAGGTGAATGCCATCGTTTACAACGAAGGTTATACCAGTATCTTAAATGAAGCCGTAGATGGATATTCTGACAGTGTGAAGATCATTTATACTTATGAGATTAAGACTGCTGTGGAGAATACCGCAGAGGATGTAAATGTAGACAAGAGCTTTTGTGTATATATCAGTGGTATTGATGTATACGGAGCGATTGAGACCAACAGCCGAAGCGATGTAAACATTATTGCAGAGGTAAATCCGGAAACTCATCAGATTCTCTTAGTGACCACCCCTCGTGATTACTATGTAGAGATTCCGAATATTTCCGGAGGACAGAAAGACAAGTTGACTCACGCAGGTATTTATGGTGTAGATGCTTCCATGGCAACTTTGGAACAGTTATATGATACCGATATTGATTTCTATGCAAGAGTAAACTTTACATCTCTTGTAGATATTGTAGATGCTTTAGGTGGCGTGGATGTAGATTCTGAACTTTCATTTACCACCAGCGAGGACTCGGGACTTGTGATGAACGTAGTTCAGGGAACAAACCACTTTAACGGACAGCAGGCTTTGGCTTTCTCCCGTGAGCGTTACAACTTAGACGGCGGAGACAACCAGAGAGGTAAGAATCAGCAGGCAGTTATCGTAGCCATGATCAAGAAGATGGTTTCTCCGGCAATCCTTATGGGAGCCAACGACATTCTAAATAGTGTAAGCGGAAATGTGGACACCAACATGTCTACGACTCAGATCCAGGATCTGATTAAGACACAGCTTGATGAGGCACCGAAGTGGAGCATTAAGTCTATGTCAGCAACAGGTACCGGAGACGAACAGATTTGTTACTCTTATCAAGGATCTGCACTTTACGTTATGCAGCCGGATCAAACATCTGTGGATGCCATTAAAGCAGCAATCACCTCCCTGAAAAATGGCGAGACCCTGGATGATGTTGTGACAACAGAGTAGCGTAAATACGCGTATGTACGAAGAAAATATAAAATAGGAGAAAAGTAAGGGGGGGGTAGAGCGAATGCCTTCTTCCCTTACTTTTTTGGGTTATTATGAAGAAAAAAATAAGAGATATAAAAGAAAAATGGGATTTGTCAGCAACTTATAAGATTATGCTGGTAGTATTGGATATTATTTTTATCAACCTTAGTTCTTTCTTGGCATTGTGGGTTCGTTTTAATATGAGCATTTCTGAGATACCGGGAGAATACGCTGCCTGGGCCGAGGATATGGCGATCTTTAATACCATCTTTACCATCTTGGTATTCTTTTTGATGCATCTGTATTCTAGCCTGTGGCGTTTTGCCAGCGTAAAGGAACTGGTTTCCATCGTGCAGTCCTGTGTGATTACAGTAGTGGCAAATATCATTGCATATACTTTTATGTTTTATCCGATGTACCGCAGCTACTTTGTGCTATATCCCACGTTCCTGTTTATTTTAACCTGCTTCAGCAGATTTTCTTATCGGGTGGTACGATACTGGTATCGCTCCAATATCCACGGAGGACATATGCGCCGGACTATGATCATCGGTGCCGGCGAGGCCTGTAACGTGGCAATGAAGGAGTTGGAACTTAGCAGAGAGCTGGATGCGAAGATTTGCTGTATCATCGATGACAATCCGAGAAAACACGGAACTTATATTCATGGGGTAAAGGTTGTGGGAGACCGCAATACCATTTTAGAGTATGCCAAGAAATTTGGAATTACAGAGATTATCATTGCAATTCCAAGTGCAGATAAAAAAGACCAGAGAGAGATTCTCGAAATTTGTCGGCAGATTCCAAACTGCGAACTGAAGACACTTCCGGGACTATATCAGTTGGTAAATGGAGAAGTTACCGTAGAAAAGCTTCGCCATGTAGAGATCGAGGATCTGTTGGGAAGAGACCCTATTCGTATTCAGACAGAGGTTGTTGGTCATTATGTGGCAGATAAGGTGGTTATGGTCACCGGTGGAGGCGGAAGCATCGGTAGTGAGCTTTGTCGTCAGATCGCAGCCAATGGTGTAAGACAGTTAATTATCTTTGATATTTATGAAAATAATGCCTATGACATTCAGCAGGAACTTCGAAGCAAGTATCCGAATCTGGACTTGATTGTGCTTATCGGTTCTGTAAGAAATGGTCGTAAGGTAAATAGCGTATTTGCAAAATATCGTCCGGATATCGTATTCCATGCGGCAGCTCACAAGCACGTGCCTCTTATGGAGGATAGCCCAAATGAGGCTATCAAGAATAATGTATTTGGAACCTACAAGGTAGCTCTTGCAGCAGACCGTTTCCGGGCTTCTAAGTTCGTACTCATTTCCACAGACAAGGCAGTAAACCCTACCAATATTATGGGAGCTTCCAAGCGTATGTGTGAGATGGTAGTACAGATGTTCAGTCGCCACTCCAAGACGGAATTCGTGGCGGTTCGCTTCGGAAATGTATTAGGAAGCAACGGTAGTGTCATTCCTCTATTTAGAAAACAGATTTTAGAGGGTGGTCCGGTAACCGTTACACATCCGGATATTATCCGTTACTTCATGACCATTCCAGAGGCGGTATCCTTAGTACTTCAGGCAGGAGCAAGCGCCAAGGGTGGAGAAATCTTTGTATTGGATATGGGACAACCGGTGAAGATTGCAGACCTTGCAAAGAATTTGATTGAACTGTCCGGTTATACCGTAGGAAAAGATATCGAGATTAAGTATACAGGACTTCGCCCGGGAGAAAAGCTTTACGAAGAACTTCTTATGGATGAGGAAGGCTTACAGTCCACAGACAATGAACTGATCCATATCGGCAAGCCAATTGAATTTAATGAAGAATTATTCCAGCAGCAACTGGCTGAGCTTTATAAGAAAGCATACAGTGAAAATGAAGATATGAAGCATTTGGTAAGCGAGATTGTTCCAACTTACCATATCAGAGAGGCGGATGTAATCAGAGATGAGAAAATCTTAGAAAGCCTCCACGATGAGTATCCTGACACAGGATCAGAGCTTCCCAGCGCATTTTTGGAACTTGGAAATTAAGATGAAATTTAATAAATAAAGTTGCGATTAATCAGTTGGATCGTTAGAAAGAAAGGCAGAAAATTATGAACGTACCATTTTCACCTCCGGATATTACAGAAGCAGAAATAAATGAAGTAGCAGAGGCTCTTCGCAGTGGTTGGATTACCACAGGACCTCGCACCAAAGAATTTGAAAAGCAGATCGCAGAACGATGTGGCACATCAAAAGCCGTAGCTTTAAACTCTGCCACAGCCTGTATGGAAATGTCTCTTAGAGCAATGGGAATCGGCGAGGGTGATGAGATTATCACTACCGCTTATACCTATACTGCAAGCTGCAGTGTGATTTGCCATGTGGGAGCTACACCGGTGCTGGTGGACACCCTGCCGGGAAGCTATATTATGGATCCACAACAGGTGGAAGCTGCGGTAACAGAAAAGACCAAGGCTATTATCTGTGTAGATCTTGCAGGAATCATGTATCCTCACTACGATGAGATCTTTAAGATTGTAGAAGAGAAGAAAGACTTATTCAGACCTACCGGTGAACGCCAGGAGAAGCTTGGAAGAATCCTTGTAATGGCAGATGCGGCTCATGCTTTTGGAGCAAAGGCAAAGGGGAAACATTGCGGACAGGTAGCAGACTTTACCTGCTTCTCCTTCCATGCAGTCAAGAATCTAACTACTGCAGAAGGCGGCGGAGCAACCTGGTCTACAGCCATCACTGATGCCGGAATCGACGAGGAAACCTTGTACAAAGACTATATGCTCCTCTCTCTTCACGGACAATCCAAAGACGCCCTGGCAAAAACCAAGGCCGGTGCCTGGGAATATGATATCGTGGCACCTCTTTACAAATGTAACATGACAGATATTCAGGCAGCCATTGGATTGGCTCAGATGAAGCGCTACGATGGCATCCTGGAAAGACGTAAGGAACTTATCGAAAGATATGACGAGGCCTTAAAACCATTGGGTGTGGACGTGTTAGAGCATTTCTCTGAGGATAGCACATCTACAGGACATTTGTATCTTACAAGACTTCCCGGAAAAACCAGAGAAGAGTGTAACGAAATTATAACTAAGATGGCAGAGGCAGGAATTGCGACTAACGTGCATTACAAGCCATTGCCAATGCTTACCGCATACAAGAATCTGGGATTTGATATCAAGGATTACCCAAATGCCTATGGACAGTTTGAATGTGAGATTACCTTGCCGTTACATACTTGTCTCACAGACGAACAGCAGGCCTATGTAATAGAAACCTTCAAAAGTTGTCTCTAAAGTTTAGGTCAAAAATAGGAGTTTTCAACTATGGAAAAAATACGCCCACTATTTAGCGTGGTAATGCCATCCTATGGCGTGGAAAAATATTTAGCCAAAGCAGTCGAATGCATCAAAAATCAGACCTTCTCCGATTGGGAGCTACTGATTGTGGAGGATGGATCACCGGATAAAACAGGACAGCTGGCAGAAGAACTGGCCTTAACGGACGATCGGATCTTCGTAGTCCATCACGAAAAAAACAAAGGATTAAGCGAAGCCAGAAATACAGGAATCCAAAATGCTCACGGACATTATATCTGGTTCATGGATCCCGACGATACAGTAGACTGTGACCTCCTGGAAAAGGTGTCAGATTCTCTGAAAAAAAATCCGGCGAAACTTATCGTATTCGGCCATATCGAAGAGTATTACACAGAAGACGGAAGTTTCTCTTATAGCCATGAGATCCGCCCGGAAGGAAAGATTTTTGCAAACCAAAAGGCACTTAGAGAGTATGTACTAAAACTGGAGCAGGAAACCATATACGGATATGCCTGGAACAAAATGTATGATCTAGACTACATCCGTGAAAAAGGATTCCGTTATGAAACGGTGCGCCTCATAGAAGATATCGTATTTAACATCCAATATTGCAACGATATAACATCCATGAATCTATTGCCCATCGCTCCCTATCACTATGCAAAGCGTATGACAGGAAGTCTCACAACCAAATTCGTGCCGGACTACTATCCGGTACACAGACGAAGAATTCAGATGCTATATGACCAGCAAAAATACTGGGGGACCGATACCAAGGCGGTAAGAAGTCTCTTAGGAGGTCTCTACGGACGTTACATCCTATCTGCATTGGAGCGAAACTGCGATCCAAGATCCGGCATGAAGGGGCGGGACCGCAGAAAATTTGCGCGGAAAGTCTTTAAAGATCCGCTGTTTCAGACGCTTGTCATGCAGGCAGAGGCTAAGGATAGTCGGATGCTTAAAATCGCCCTGAAGGTGCTTAAGACACGGTCGGCGATTCTTAGCACCGGATTCGGACGATGCATCCATATCGTACGCAGCGGACTGCCGATGCTTTATTCCAAGACGAAGTCCGGGCGATAGTGGCTTTGTGACTGTCGGGTCCGCAAGATGGCTACTTTTCAGTTATTGCTAAAATTCGTATCCGTCCGTAGCCGATAATGTGAATTAATCTTAAGTAAAGGAATGTGAATAGATGACTTTAAGAAAATGGGAAGAACTCCCGGCAGAAATGCGAAATGAAAAAGTTAAGCTCTATTACAAGAGGCTTCGAAAAAGAACTTTAAGCCTCAAGGTTAAGCGGGGGATTGACATAGCTGGCTCGTCGATCTTGATTGTTATCCTTTCGCCCGTGATGCTAGGCTTATCTATTGCAATTAAGGCCGACAGCCCGGGCCCGATATTCTTCCGACAAGAGCGCATCACCCAGTACGGCCGCACCTACCGGATCTTCAAGTTTCGTACTATGGTAGCGGATGCGGATAAGAAGGGGCCGGCGGTGACTACCAGCGGGGATAGTCGTATCACTCGCATGGGAAATCTTCTGAGAAAGTGCAGACTGGACGAATTGCCACAGCTTTTCAACGTGCTGGCAGGTGACATGAGCTTTGTTGGTACCAGGCCGGAAGTGAAGAAATATGTGGATGCCTATACAGAAGAAATGTGGGCCACACTTTTATTGCCGGCAGGAATCACATCCAAGACCAGCATCGTCTACAAGGACGAAGATGAGATTATGGAAAAATATATTTCCAAAGGAGAGTCTGTGGATGATGTTTACATCCAGAGGATTTTGCCTGACAAGATGAAACATAACTTGTCCTATCTGAAGCATTTTAGTGCTCTTGGAGATATTAAGATTATGATAGAAACAGTTTTTGCAGTGCTTCGTTAGGAAACGCAGAAGAGACTGTGGAAAACTTTCTGGAAAATTAGTTTGAATGAGAATAAGTATTTGAATGAGAATGAATAATAATAGAGGTAAAACATGTACAAGGTAGCAGTTATTACTATGGGGGTTCGCCTCAATGATGAGAAGGGATATACGAGATTTCGCTCTGTCTGTGAATTTTTGGCAGATGCAGGCTATGAGGTAGATTTGATTACCACGACCTTCCAGCATTGGGAGAAGGCTCAGAGAGATTTGGAAAAGATTAAAGAAGAAGATTACAAATTCGGCATCAAGTTTATTTACGAGCCTGGTTATAAGAAAAATATTGATTTAAGACGCGTGAAGAGCCACAAGATCGCGGCAAAGAATCTGACCAAGCTTTTGGAGGAAGAGGGAGATTACGATCTTCTCTATGCTGAGATTCCACCAAATGATGTGGCACTGGCAGCAGCGGAGTATGCAAAGAAGAAGGGGATTCCTTTCGTGGCAGATGTTAACGACCTTTGGCCGGAGGCTATGCGCATGGTAGTGGATATCCCGGTAGTCAGTGATATCGTATTCTATCCATTGCTTCGGGATGCTGAAAAAGTATATAGTTTGGTATCTGGCGTCATCGGAACTTCAGATGAGTACAGAGATCGTCCTTTTAAGAAAAAGAATCGTCCGATCCCAAGAGAGACGGTTTATGTAGGAAATGAGCTGGCAGTATTCGATGAGGGGGCAAGGGAGCAGGCAAAAAATATCGAAAAACCCGGAAATGAGTTTTGGGTATCCTATGCAGGAACCATCGGAACCAGCTATGATATTAAAACTATGGTATTGGCCGGAGAGGAATTAAAGCGAAGAGGCCACAGCGATATTAAGATCAAGATTTTGGGAGATGGTCCGTTAAAGCCGGAGCTAGAGCAGTTGGCAAAGGATATCAAGGCGGACAATGTGGAGTTTTTGGGATATACACCATATGATCTAATGGCAGCCTATCTTACAGAGTCCGATGTGTTGGTAAATTCATTTGTAAAGAAGGCACCACAGAGTATCGTAACCAAGATTGGGGATTACTTGGCAGCAGGGAAGGCCATGATCAATACCTGTATGAGCCCGGAGTTTAGAAGCAAAGTAAAGAAAGACGGATTCGGATTTAACATTATGCCGGAGGATCCGGAGATCCTTGCCAATGCGATTGAGAAGCTTTATACCCATGAGGAGCGACGTCTGGAGATGGGAGTGAAGGCAAGACAGATCGCCGAGGAGCAATTCGATCGTCCAAAATCTTACAAGAAGATTGAAGAATTGATCAGAGGTTTGATTGAGAACAATAAATAAAGGGTTAGCGTTTGGGGAAGCAAGGCTGAAAAATATTTGAAGGAATATTTGAAGGAATATTTAAACTAGAAAAAAGAATTTGAAAGAGAACTTGAAGGGGAATTTGTAATGGAAATTAATAAGATAAAATTTACTTGGCAGGAATATTTGGAATTAATATTTAAAATCAGCTATATTCTCCTGGCCTTTGCTACCTATGTGACGGTGCTTTATATGTCGTCTGCACAATCCATTTTTGTAAAACTTACTATGGTACTCGGAGCTTTGATAATATTGGTGAGAATCATTCACTGGAAGGATTATATAAAAACTCCGGGACTGATACTTATGGCATTGATGTGTGCAAGTTTTTTACTTAGTACCGTGATGAACCGGGAGTATGGCATGACAGACAACCTAAAATGGCTGATCTGGATGGGAATACAGTTTTTTGGACTCTATGCCATGCCTCTAAAACGCGAGAAAAGCCATGTGATTTTCGAATATAAGATTATCAGCAGTATCGTGCTTGTAGCTACAGTGGTAGGTTCCATTGCCAGCATGAAAATGCTGTCGGAGTCTTACTCTGAGTTTTTGACCACCGCTGACGGAGAACTCATTATCACAGGATTTACATGGGATCGCCTTTGGGGTGTATATACGGATCCAAACTACGGAGCACTTATTAGTGTTATCGGAATTTTTATTGCTCTTGGATGGGTGATTATAAGTAGAAGAGTTTTTGTGAAGATTTTATGCCTGCTTGCTGCGGTAGCAGATTATGGTTATGTGATCTTTGCGGATTCCAGAACCTCCCATGTAGCCTTGATTCTTGGAGTGTTTTTCTTAATCATCACATTATTTGCTAAGAAGATCAAGGAAAAAGATCCTGATGCTGACGGGAAAAAGCATATCGCAGGCATTGTAGTTTCTATGCTTGTGCTAGTTCTTCTCGCCGGAAGTATTTACGGAGGTGGATATGTCTGGAAGGAACATAATATCCAGTATCAGGAGCAGGTAGCTAAGGAATTAGAAGAAGCCGAAAGACAAGTGGAAGCGAAAAAGCAGGAGGAAGCAAAGAAAGCTGCCCAGAATGCGAATAAAAACACAACGACAACGCAAAATAGCAACAAAAATTCTACCGGCAGTACCAATAAAAATACCGGCGCATCGAAAAATACCACAGAGGAGAAGGTGGTAACAGAACGTGAGAAGCAGTTAAACGAGGATGCTTCCAATGGCCGTTTGAGCCTGTGGAAGAGTGCCATTGAGGTGTGGGAGAGTAGTCCGATCTATGGAACCGGATATAGTACATTTTCAAAATATGCAGAGGAAAATGTGCCAACTACCTATGCAGTGGATAATGCTCAGGGTGTCTATACCAGCCTTCACAATGAGTTCTTTAATGTATTAGCTTATCAGGGAGCTCTAGGCGCCATCATTTTTGTGCTGATGATCCTTAGACTCATGGTATATGTAATCAGAGGAGTATTTTTGAGTCAGGGAGAGAAAGATTTCTATCCGGTACCTATGTTATGCTGCGTAGGAACCGTAGTAGTGGGAATGGTATTCTTGCTAGATGGACTTTATACCAATTCTGTCAGCGCTGCAGTACTTTGGATCTTTGGTGGTTACTTAGTAAATCTGGCAGGACACGGTATAGAGGCGAAGTGTGAATAAAAAAGATTACAGGATAAATGAGAGGTATCAATGAAAGTTCTTACAGGATTTATCATGGATGGAAAGTCCGGAGGAATCGATAAATATTTATTAAATGTATTAGAGCAAGTGTCAATCCAGGGGTCTATTACCCTGGATTTTCTCACAAACGAGGTAGACCCAGATCTTCAAAAAGAACTGGCGGCTTATGGATCAAAAATCTATGCCATACCAAACTTAAAACATCCAAAGGCTCAGTATGACAGGGTGCGAAAGATTATTGCTCACGGAAATTATGATGCGATGTATTTTAATATCTCCACCGCCATTGATCTTATTGCAGCAAAAGCAGCTAAAGATGCAGGTGTGAAACGTCGCATGATTCATAGCCATTCCAGCGGAAATGACTGTGAGAGTAATTTAAAGCGATTGGTTTTTGACTCTATCCACGGTATCTGCAAACATTTTTTGTACCGATACGGAAATGAATTCTATGGATGTTCCGTGAAAGCCGGAGAGTGGCTCTTTCCAAAGAAGATCGTGGAGTCTAAGAATTTTCAGGTGATTCACAATGCAGTAGACAGAAAGCGATTTGCCTATGATCTTGAGAGAAGAGAGATGATTAGACAAGAACTGGGATGTGACGCTTCCGGTATAAAGGATTACGTATATGGCCACGTGGGAAATTTCTGCTATCAGAAGAATCATTATTTCCTATTGGAAATCTTTGCGGCTATTCATAAGATCCAGCCCGAGGCAAAGCTATGGCTTGTGGGAGACGGTGTTCGCTTTGAAGAAGTGAAAACCAGAGTAAAAGATATGGGACTGGAAAGTTGCGTAGAGATCCTGGGACGAAGGTCGGATGCCGACGCTTTGTACCAGGGCATGGATGCATTCTTACTGCCCTCTAATTTTGAGGGACTTCCCATCGCAGGAATCGAAGCCCAGTCCGCAGGTCTTCCCTGCTTTATGAGCGATGCCATAACCGGGGAATCTAAGATTACCAAAGACTGCTATTTCCTTCCGCTTAAGGAGAAGCCGGAATATTGGGCGGAGAGAATCGTAAAACATAAGAAGAAAAGAGAGGCAGCCAGATTTTTAGAAAATGCCGATGTCTACGACCTGGAGAGACAGACCCAGGAAATATTAGAGTTGTTTTAGAGATAAGGAAAAGAACATGAGTAAAGTAAGCATAGTAGTACCTATCTATAACGTAGAGCCTTATTTACATCGCTGCGTGGATAGCCTTAGACAGCAAAGCTATCAGGATTTAGAGATTATTTTGGTGGACGACGAATCCCCGGATGGCTGTCCGGCAATGTGTGATGAATTTGCAAAAGAAGATGACAGGATCAAGGTGATTCATAAGAAAAATGGAGGCCTTGGAAATGCCAGAAATGAAGGAGCCAAAGAGGCTACCGGAGAGTATCTGTTATTTGTAGACAGCGACGATTACATTTCCCGCTATCTGGTAGAAAAATGTGTGGAATCCGGAAATAAGTATGGAAGTGATATCATACTTTTTGATTATCAGCGGCTGGAGCCGGACGGATCCATAGAAGTTTGTACTATGGATGCCCTGCCGGAAGATTATGGCTTTACCTTAAAAGAATATCCCATGGTTCTCTTTGAATCCATTTCCGCATGGAATCGGATGTTTCGAAGAGAGTTCTTTGAAAAAAGCGGGGTGCGGTATCCGGAAGGCTATTACTACGAGGATCTTGGCAGCAGTCCAAAGTTTTTTTTAAAAGCCGGTACTATTTCCTATGTAAAAGAACCTTTCTACAATTATGTAATAAGAGAAGGATCCATTATGACCACAGCCAAGGAAGAAAAGAATTTCAAAGATCGCTGTGCCATGATCAAAACAGTGAAGAAGTTTTTTGAGGATGAGGGTGCCTTCTTTAAGTACCGCAGTGAATTGGAATACATGGCTTTGTTTCATGCCTATTTTATTCCTGTGAAGGAAATCCTTTACCGAAGGGGAGATCGGGAGTATATCAAGAAGTTTCAGAATTTTGTGGCGAAACAATATCCGGATTATAGAAAAAATATTTATTTAGCTACCATGTCAGGAAAAGAGAAGCTGCAATTTCTCATGATTGACAAGAAAAAGTATTGGGTGGTAAATTTCTTGTCCTGGCTTCGAAGCAAGGCTCATAGATAAAAGAGAGGAAAAAGGAATGATGAGTAAAGTATTAACCATAACGGTACCGTCCTATAATGTAGAGAAATTTTTGGAAAACACCTTAGATTCCTTCCTGGATACAAGGATTCTGGAGGATCTGGAGGTGCTGATCGTAGACGATGGATCAAAGGATAACACAGCCAAGATCGGAAAGACCTATGAGGAAAAATATCCTGACACCTTCCGAGTAATCTCCAAGGAGAATGGGGGACACGGATCTACCATTAACCGAGGAATCAAAGAAGCAAGAGGAACCTATTTTAAAGTAGTAGACGGAGATGACTGGGTAGACAAAGATGGATTTTATCAGCTGATTCAAAATCTAAAGAAATGTGATGCAGATTACGTAGTCACCAATTATTATGAGGTGGATGACGGAACTAAAGAAAAAACACCGGTAAGCTTTGGCTGGCTTCCGACGGACAAAAACCTGGAATTTTCTGCTATAGCAAAAGAGACCAGGATCTCCATGCATGCCCTGGTGATTAAAACCGCTATCCTAAAGGACAACAACATCCGGTTGGATGAACATTGTTTCTATGTGGATGTGGAATATATTTTATATCCGATCCCTTACGTAAATACCGTAAAATATTTTGATATTTATGTATATATGTACCGGCTGGCCCAGGCGACTCAAAGTGTCAGTATGGCAGGATTTCAGAAGCATATCCAAAATCATATCGATGTCATCTATCATGTGCTGGATTATATTATTGACTACAAAAAGCAACCAGATTACAATAAGTTGAAGGGCGCCTATATGGCCAGAAGAATTGGGGATATGGTAAACGATCAAGCCTCCATCTTCTCCAGTTATTCTGTATGGGATCAACACATTAAAAAAATGTTTATGGAATTTGATGCCAAGATCAAAGAAAAGAGCCCTTATGTTTACAAAAGATCGGGAGAGCTTAGCGGTATGCTCAGACTCTTAAGAAAAACTAATTTTAAAATGTACGGATTGATCGTAGGACTTTCTAAGATTCGAAATAGAAAATAAAGGATCATCCGCTAGGGAGAGCCTATGGTATTTGACTCGTTTTCATTTATTTATATCTGTTTGCTACCAGCCATTTTGCTGGTAGCAATTCTTCATAATATAGGAGGAAAACGCAAGATCCTACTAGAAAATATAGTGCTTCTTGTGTTTTCTCTTGTTTTTTATTACTGGAACGGAAGCCAGTATTTCAAGATCCTCCTATATCTGATCCTCATCAATTATCTGGTAGGGCTTTTTGGGGGAACTCGTAAGAAATTTCGATGGGTATTAGTCATAGGTGTGATCTTTGACGCAGGACTGTTGGTTTATTACAAATATTTTACCATGATATGTGAGGCTTTAGCCAAACTCCGGGAGGGAGAGGCGGACCTAAAGACCATTGTAGTACCTTTAGGAATCTCCTTTATCATCTTCGAGTGTATTTCCTATCTCATGGATCTTTATCAGGGGCATGCAAAACCAACCAAGAATCTTTTGCACTTTGCCCTATATCTTTCCTTCTTTCCAAAGATCACCCAGGGGCCCATTGTGCTTTACCGGGATATGGAACAGGAGCTAAGAGACCGTCAGATTACTTACGGGGAATTTGTATCAGGGGCAGAGCGCTTTATCATAGGATTGACGAAAAAAGCACTGCTAGGAGATATTTTAAGTCAAACTTATTCCAACCAATTCTATAATATGGCAGAGGGAATGGATGCGGGAACCGCATGGGTTCTGGTGCTTTGCTATGCTCTGGGACTTTACATGGATTTCTCCGGATATTCTGATATGGCTATTGGAATGGCAAAGATGTTTGGATTTCATTTTAAAGAAAACTTTAACTTCCCATATCTTAGTACTTCTATCACGGAATTTTGGAGAAGATGGCATATCTCCCTGGGAACCTGGTTTAAAAATTATCTGTACATCCCTTTGGGAGGAAGCCGTACAGGGAATGTGTATGTCAATCTATTCATCGTGTTTTTGGTAACGGGAATGTGGCATGGCTCCGGAATGGTATATTTCCTCTGGGGATGCCTGCACGGTGTATGCGTGGTCATCGAGCGCTTTATTATGAAAAAAGATTGGTATGAGAAAATTCCGAAATTCATAAAATGGGCGGTGACCTTCTTAATCGTAAGCCTTGGATGGATCGCCTTTAATGTAAATAGTATGAGACAGCTTAAGATGTTCTGCGGATATTTAGTAGGAATAGGAGGAAAATCTTCTTTCTCAACTATTTATTATTTAACTCCGAGACTTCTTACTATTTGGGCTGTGATTATTCTTGGAACCATTATCTGCAGCAGACAAAAAGTTCAGGAGCTTTATAGAAAGCTGGAGCAGGAGAGTCTGATATTTCAAATCGTAAAATATGCATTCCTGTTAGGTTGCCTGTTCTTGTGTTACATTACCATCGTATCAGAGGGATATTCTCCATTCTTGTACTTCCAATTCTAGACGTCAGGGAGAATGTATTATGAATAAAATGAAATTTAAGCCAGTGATCCAGGGAGCGTTTTTGGGCCTCGTAGCCCTGGGTCTTGGAAGTTTGATGTACAAATTAAATACAGAGCCTGAAGCTATTTCTGAAATAGACAACCGTATGCTGACAGAGTGGGAAGTGACAGAGGATAAAGACTTTACCTCCATGGTAGATGATTATCTAAGTGACCGTATCGGATTTCGAAGCGAGGCCATTGATCTTTATACAGAGTTAAATAATGATATCTTCGGCATGATGGTACATCCCCAATATACCTGGGGAAAAGACGGTTACGTTTTTTCAAAAATGAGTGATGAGACCTGTGATGAAGAATATGAGGATCTGTTCTGCAACTATTTAAAAATGGTACAGGATTATTGTGAGGCTCGTGGGGTGCCGTTTATCTATTGTATGAATCCATCGAAAACATCGGTATACCGGGAATATTTACCAGAGGGGTATCATTATAAGGATATGGTGAATACCACTATGGAGAAGAAGCTTAAGGAGTATGGCATCAACTATATCTCCAACGAAGAGCTTTTAATCGAAAAGCACAAAACCGAGCAGGTCTACAATAAGCTGTATGATGCGGGACATTGGAATGAGCTGGGAGCCTTTTACGGAACCAACCATCTTCTTGAGAAGGTAGCAGAATATTATCCGGCAGTTAAGCAACTTCAGTTGTCAGATTTTAATATTTGGGAAGAAGAGCAACTCACACTTCCGGTATCCAAATTTAATATCGATGAGAAGGTTCCTTATTTTGAAAATCTAAAAGAGGGAGACTTAGAGGATCATACGGAAGAATACAGCGCCATTGAACTGAATGAGGAGTATCAGGAGAGGGTGATGCTAGTAAATACCGGGGAAGATACCGAGGATCTGCCCAGGGTACTTATGTTCCAGGGAAGCTATTACAATGCCAACGAGAGATATCGATTGATCGAGACATCTTTTAAAGAATACGATGCCATTCATAACTACGAGAATTTCCTGGATTTTGATTATTATTTCAATATCTTCCAGCCGGAGGTTGTGATCTTAGAAACTGCCGAATATACCATTAACGGCAATTATTTCTCTTGGGATGGACTTCAATACAAGATTTTGAATCCGGTGTTAGATCTTACGGAACATGCAGATGATCTAAGGAATCTGTCAGATCTGAATTATGAGGTCGAGGAAGAAGGATGTTTAGTAAAAATCCATATTCCCAGAGAGGAAATGGGAATCGGAGATGCCTGGCCTGCAAGAGGGTGGCTTATCATGGATGGGAAACAGTTTGACTTTAAGGTAGAGGAAGATGGAAGTATCAGCTGTACCGTGGATGAGAAGAATTTCAAAGAAGAAGGAGCCCAGGTATATATTGAGCCATGGATTGAGGGGCAGGATTATAGGTAGAATCGGTGTGGTAGATAATATGGCGCCACTCCTAAAAAATAAGGAGGTGGAACTATGGCCGGAATAAAATTGAATAAAAAGAGAGTAGCCGTTGGCTGTATGGTAGGAATGCTACTCATGACGGGATGTAATGGAACAGGAGTCTCCGGAAGCAAACAGCGTGTCTTGGATTCTACGAAGACGAAAACAGAGACAAATGCAGAATCAGAAACCCAGGTAACCATGACCACCCGGGGAGACAAAGTAGCCACCAAGGAATTATTTGCCATGGATACCTATATGACATTGACAGCCTATGGAGACAATGGAAAAGAAGCGGTAGAGCAGGCGGCAGAAGAAATCAAGCGTCTGGATGCTGCGCTTTCCACAGGCTCAGAGGATAGCGTGGTAACAAAACTAAATGAGAATGGCGGCGGAAGCCTGACGGAGGATACCAAGTATCTATTAGAAAAATCTATGGAATTATATACGGATACAGAAGGCTTGTTTGATATCGCCATCTATCCGGTTATGGAAGCCTGGGGATTTCCGACCCAGAACTTCAGGGTGCCGGAAGAGAGCGAACTTACGAATCTTCTTGCTTTGGCAGATGTCTCGAAAATCCAGTATGATCAGGATGCGGGAACCGTAAGCTTTGGGGAAGAAGGAATGAAAATCGACTTTGGTGGAATCGCCAAAGGATATACCTCCTCCAGGATTATGAAAATCTATGAGAAAGCCGGAGTAACCAGCGGCCTGGTGAACCTGGGAGGTAATGTTCAGGCCTTGGGAACAAAACCTGACGGTAGCAAGTGGAAGGTAGGAATCCAGGACCCGGAAGGGGAGGAAGATTATCTGGGAACTCTGTCCATCAAAGACAAGGCTGTCATCACCTCCGGGGGATACGAAAGATACTTCGAACAAGACGGAAAAACCTATCATCACATCATCGATCCAAGAACCGGATATCCGGCGGATAGTGGATTGCTATCCGTAACTATCGTAAGCTCCGATGGAACTTTGGCGGACGGATTATCTACCTCATTGTTTATCATGGGGAAGGATCAGGCAGTGGAGTTTTGGAGGGAACATAGTGGGGAATTCGACGCCATTATAGAAGAGGAAGATGGAAGTCTGTATGTGACGGAAGGAATCGCAGAGGAGTTTGAGGCCAAGAGGCATAAGGTAACGGTGGTTGAGGAATGAAGTAGAAATACTGATTTGCCGGATGAAACAATAAATACAAAGAATACATGATGGAGAAGAGATGAGGAAATTTGATGAATGAGAATAAACGAATTGACTATCTGGATATGGCAAAAGGAATATCGATGATAGCAATCATTGCGGGACACTTGGGAAATGGTGCAATTAATCAGGTTGTATTTACCTTTCATGTGCCTATTTTCTTTTTGATTAGCGGATATTTTATGAAACCAGAGGATGATATTCCATTTATTAAGAAAAAGGCCAAACAACTAATGTTACCATATGTAATCGCTTGTGCGTTTGTTATATTAGGTGCAGCAATTGTAAGCGTTATTACAAATCGTGGAATTTCTCAGGCGATTTCCACGATGAAATACTGGTTTTTGGCGGCAGTATACGGAAGTGGAACAATCGAATACAATGGATCTTTTCATATAGGAATCATAGGTGCTTTATGGTTTTTGCCGGCATTATTTTTTTCCTTAATTCTCGTTCAATATCTGATTAAACAACAATATAATTTGCTGCTTATAATCATATGCTCTTATGTCGGATATAAAACTACAAATATGTTTTGGCTTCCGCTGAGTGTTCAGGCCGGGCTATTTGCATCTATTTTTGTTTATTGTGGATATCAGATGAAGAAAATGAATCTGTTAGAAAAACAAAGTTCAATTCTACTAACTGGGGGGGCAGTACTTTGGCTTGTTAGCATATTACACTTTGCTGGATTCTATGTAGTTAGAAATTATAGTGCGAATGGTTTTTTAGATATTTTGGGAGCTTTGGCAGGAAGTTATGTTGTCATTGTTCTCTGTAAAAAAATGGAAACTATGCTTCCTAATTTGTCAAAAATCTTGATTTTCTGGGGGAGAAATTCTCTGGTCCTGCTGTGTGTTCATGCTTTTGATTTAGATGTGATCTCTTGGAGTCGTATCTATAGTCTGCTGACAGAAAAGTTACATTTGGGAACGGTCGGTCTTTTAAGTATAATAATACTTTTAAAGCTTATCTTTTATACTTGTGCCATTTGGGTTGTTGATAGAGTAAAAGTTGTAGTTTTGAAAGCCTACGAAAATATTCACACAAAAGTCTTAACATACATACAGCCGGAAAAAGAAATGGATGGTAGAATCAAGTACTGGGA
>CAVKOU010000021.1:35549-38202 GCA_963658085.1 bacterium | reverse complement strand
CTGTTGCCAGAACCTCTATATTTTCGAAAGATAAAGCTTCTGTATTAGCCGCGGTAGCCAATGGCTCTACATCTGCAAATAACTGAGTATCTGCGGTAGTCTCCTCCTGTGCCGCCTGGGCTAACAGCGAAGTATCATTGCTTGTCTCCATATAGGAAGTGATGCTTCCATCTTCGGATACGACAAATTTCTTTGTTGCATATTCATCTACCGTATGTCCGGCAGGCGCTGATACCTCTTTGAAATAATAGATTCCCGGTTCTACGTTATTGAAAGTCATATATCCATTTGCATCTGACAGCTGACTATCAACTAACAGGCTGCGACCTCCAAAGCCAAGTACTCTATAAAGTGAGTAGGTTGCTCCCTGCAATGGATCTTTGCTTCCATCTTTGGATGTCTTTTGAACACAGATACTAATTGGATGGTAGGTATTTACGAAAGTTGGATCTTCTGTCTCTTCTCCGTCCTCTGTATAGATTACGGTAGATTCCAAAGTTCCTGCCTCGTCATTCTTTGTTACTTTTACAGTAACTCCGATTTTTCTTCCATCATAAATAATCTGTCCCTTATCTTCCGGAATCAGCTCTTTGATGGTGAAGTGGTATTCCCCTTCTTTATCAAATATAACAGAATCAAATAATACAGATCCACTGTCAGTATTCTTCTTAGTATCTACCAAGTTATTATTTTCATCAAATAACTGGAAGGTGAATTCTCCCGGCTGAAGCTCTGCATTTGTAAGTTTCTTTGTAACTCCCGGGTCAATAACAGCTGCTGTTACTGCCATCTTATTTTCAAAGGAAATCTTATCCACATCAGATCCATCTTTTGTATAAGTTATCACCACATCCATATTTTCATCCACATCTACGGTGACTTCATATACAGATGTATCATAGGTAATATTATCAGAACTTGCTTCATCCTGATCAATGATTTCTTTTACCGTATACTTATAGGTTCCTTCAACGAAGTAAGAAAGTGTACGGAATTCGATGATTCCGGAAGCATCGTTGGTTGCTGTATCAATCAACTCTCCGTTTTCGTCGTATAGTCCGAAACGGAATTCTCCGGCCTCCAAATTACCGCCTGTCAATGTCTTTGTTCCTGTGATGGTTGCCATTCCATAGTTCATACTCATTAACTCAACTTCATAGTTATTGAACATCAGGAATTCATCGTCTTCCACTGGTTCGTAGGCTACTCCGCTATCTTCCTCGTAACCATCATAAGGAATCACACTCTTTTCTACCTCCACAGTTCCATCCTGACTTACAGCGACTTTTGCAAGATAAACTGCCTCATCATAGTACATATTTGGATCCGGATCTTCTGGTACGTTTTCGGAAATTGTATAGTAATAATCTCCCGGTGTGTGATAGGTAATTTCTGTAAATGCAATCTTTCCAGATTCGTCATTGGCTACTGTCTCGCTGTAAGCATCATCTCCCTCAAGAACTTTATAGTTTTCATCAGTTCTTGTCAGTGTAAAGCTATACTTTCCAGCTTCGGTTTTCTCTGCCAGCTCTCCATTTACATATTTTTCTCCCTCAAAGGAAGTGGTTGCTGTCATTCCGTTGTTAAATACAATCGTTTCTACAGGCTCTGTTGTTGCTTTTCCGTCTTCGCCTGCCACAATCTTCTGATACTCAGGTGCACTTGCAGTCAACTGACCTGTAGCAGCGTCCTTCGTTACCTCTACCTTTACGATATAGGTAGTTTCATCATAAGTGATATTAGCTTCTTTATTATCATCTTCCGGAATCACTTCGTTCATCTTGTAATAATGAGTTCCGGCTTCTTTGTATGTAATCTTATCAAACTGGATATAGCCGTTCGCATCATTGCTCGCTGTAAGGGGTGTTGCGCCCTCCAATGCCACACCATTTTCATCGCATTCTACCAATTCGAAATCGAAGGATTTTGCAGATGGTGTTCCTGCGAGATTCTTGGTTGCGGTTAACTGAATATCCGTTTCTTTTGTTTCGATTGTTTTGTTATTAAATGTAATCTCATCTGCAGGTACTTTTGTGTTATTGGGATCTATCTTTGTAACACCAGCTTTTTCTGCTTTTAATGATACATTTCCATCATCATCTGTAGTTTTAGATACTGTAACTTTTACAATATAGATGGAGTTATCATAATTGATACCAACTTTCTTTCTATCCTGATTCTCCGTGATCTTGTAATAGTGTTCTCCAGCTTCCGTATAAGTATACGTAGGGAATTGAATTTTTCCTGTCGCATCATTGGATACTGTCTGAACTGCTGCACCATCCAATGGACTCCCAGCAGCATCCTTCGCTTCGATGATATCGAATTGATATTCGCCAGCTTTTGTTACAGCTTCATCATCTAAGGTTTTAGTACCGGAAATATTCCATGATGCGCTCATGGTGTTTGCAAAGGTAACTTTTGAAACTTCTGTTCCAGTCTTTTCTTTATAGTTATAAGACTTATAATACTTAACTTCTGTCTTTAATCCTGTGCTACCTTCACTGTTATCTTTGTCTACATTTACTACCGCTGTATATACCGTCTTGTCATAGGTGATTCCAGTCGTAGTTTTGCTGTTATCAACTTCTGTTACTTCATAATAATGAACTCCTGCTTCTGTGTAAGGAATCGCTTCAAATTGAAGATTTCC
>CAVKOU010000021.1:0-35004 GCA_963658085.1 bacterium | reverse complement strand
CATTCTTACTTGTATTCACAAAGGAGAATGTTGCTTCCTGCACCGCTACTCCATCTTTTGTATAAGCAACCGTTGCATTCATGGTGTCATCAACTGTCACTGTTACTCTATAAACAGATGCGTCATATTCGATATCGGAATTTTTTCCTGCTACCTCTGTGATCTGATAATAGTAAGTTCCCGGAGCGTAATAGGTAATCTTAGAAAATGCAATTGCACCACCTGCCGCATTCTGTACAGTCTCCTGAGATCCAGATCCATCTGTTACCACATTTCCTTCAGCATCTGTCTCTTGGAGGATAAATGAGAATGCTTTGTCTTCTGCCAACTGTCCATCTAAAGTTTTACTTCCTTTGAATTCTACGCTAACAGATTGTTGCTCGTCATCCTTTCCCGGCTTCCATGGATTCTTATGGATCTCTCCACTAACATTTTCCACAGCATCTGCAAATACAGATCCGTTGTGAGTTGAATAAATATATACACTTGCATTTGGCGCTAAGATAGTGCCGGAATACAATTCGCCAAATGCTAAAGTTCCGGTTTGAGTTCCAAAGTTTAATAGAATTCTTCCACCATCTGCAACATATCCACCAGTATCACTGTCATTTATCTTGAAATGCGGTTTTGTAAATGTCTCTGCTTCATCGTACTCTATATTAAATGTTACAGATCCTGCACTTCCAAGATTATTAAGTTGCACGCTATCCGCCCATTTTTGCAGGTCACTTGCCTTAATATTGATAATATTATTAACATCGGCCTTGCATTCAATGGTCTGCACGTTTCCTGATACCGTTGTTTCATCTCCACTCGAATCTTTAAATACCAATCCCGTACTATCGGACTTTCCATAAAGATTACTTGCATAGTCTCTCAAGCCATTCATAGCCTTATCAAATTCAATCTTATAGTCAGAATTTTTGATATTTACAACATTCTTCATCTTATTACTTGGTCCAAGATTGATTTCTTTTCCATCGGAACTTATTAAGTAAAAATTCGAATCCTTTGTGGTGATGGTGTAATCATTTCCCACGATCAAAGGATCTGCCAGACGGAAAAATTCAGCCTTCATTGAATCCCAAGTAAAGTTTTCCACATAATTTATATTAAAATCATTTTCCTGTACATTGCCTGAATTTCCTCCGTTGGTCTGGGCCTTAAGCAAATTTTTTACTGCGATATTACCTTCCATATCTACATCATTGGTGTAATTATTTGCAAATATTGCAAAATCATTTACACTTCCCAGAGATGTTTTAGAAGGATATGTAAATGTCGTTCCTGTATAAGAGGATTCATAATAATCAGAGATGGTCAAGGTAACTTTACTATTCGACGCATCAACAGCTGCCACTGTCTTTACAGAATTCTTACTGCTCTCGCCTTTTGATACCGTTATGGTAAATTCATTCTGATTAAATCCTGTTACTGTAAATGTTCCTGAATTATTTTTCTTTAGATTCTTTGCAACTCCCTCCGATGGATTCAGATTAGAAGCGGAGATCTTTTTATTGTTTTCCTGATCCCCTGTGTCAAATTTAATATTAAATGATGTACCATTCTGGTTCACAATACCATCGGTATTAATTTCCAGTGTAATACTATCGTATCCGCTTCCGCTGACACTTCCATCCTCGTTCGCTGTTAGCCAACTTCCTTCATTTGCCAGAGATATCTCATTTTCTTCATTTTGATCGGACTGGCTGGAAGCATCACTTGTTTCACCATTATCCTGGTTTTGTCCGTCTATTACCTGAACTTCTACCTGTTCGTTATCCGCCGAGGTTTGATCGGAGTCCGTGGATTCATTGCTATTCTCATCTTGATTTCCACTTTCCTCTACACTTCCTGTATCAAGGTTTTCATCACTGTTTCCACTTGCTGTTGCTACTGCATTTTCATCTTCGCTTGCCTGTAAAGATGTTCCCAACTGGTAAAATCCGCTTACTGCAACCAGCACGATTGCTAGAATCAGGGCAAGCCAACGTCTCATATTTTTCATCTTGTCTTACCTCCTCTTCTCATTGCGTTTCTTTGCTACGAAATAAATACCAAACAGAACGATAAGTGCTGCAATTATTACCGCAACGGCTACCATTGCTCTGCTTGCAAATCTTGGAGAGCTGTTGCTATCTTCAAGATTCTCGTTCGCCAACGGCACCTGATCATCTGCATTCTCTACCACTTCTGATGTAACGCCTTCTGCATTTCCATCTCCTAATACGGTAGTTATTGCTGTATCATTTGTCGCTGTTCCGTCGGTGGTAGTTCCATCGGTAGTGGTGCCATCGGTGATAGTTCCGCCTGTAGTTGTTCCAGCTGTAGTTGTTCCATTGGTGGTGGTAGTTCCCGTCGTTGTTGTTCCTGTTGTAGTTCCTGTGGTTGTGGTTCCAGGATTTACTACAGTTGCCACTGTGGTTCCGGGTACAACTCTGTAGATTACATCATCTACGGTAATCTCTCCTCCGTCTACTACCACATAGGTAATCTCTGCATCTGCATTAATAGTATCGTTAATATCTCGATAGTAAATGGTATACTGACGGATATTTGAATAGTAGCTGTGACGAAGGGTATCGCTCTGACCTTTCAGGCGAATGTAAGTATGACCGCTACTCTGATACTCTTCCGGACAAGAAATTTCTGTATCCTGCTCATTTGTCACTGTAAGGGTCTTTGTTGCAATCTCAGAGGAATCCGCAATATTTATATATTTAACGGTAATCTCATATCCATTTTCCGGATCCCAGTTTTCTTTGTCATAATAATAAATGTTGGTTGTTCTTTCCTTGTCTCCATATTGATGAGTATAGGAAGTATCCATGGAAGAATCTAAGGTATAGGTTACTCCATCTTTTTCAATGGTGCCGTCCGCGTCATAGGACTGAGACTGATCCACACCGATCTGTTTTGTGACGGTATCTAGGGTCTTTCCTGTCATAAGATCGATGAGATTAACATTCCAGTCATACGGTGTCTGGCTGTCGATCTCACTGTATGCAATCTGTACCGTCTTTCCATTGGAATCTGCTGTCAAAACTGCCTGAGCCTTCTCATCTAGAGCCCTATAGTAAGTCACAACATTGTTTCCATTTTCATCTGTGGATGTACAGCTAAAGGTTCTCGGCGCCTGATAGGTGTAGGTTCCATAATAGGTAATGTCTGTAGAATTGAGAACATTGCCGGAATCGTCTGTTAGCTGAACCCCAGCCTTATAAACTTTTCCATTGGAGCCTGCTTCATGCTCTTTGTAAGTCACGGTATATCCGGAGCTTGCCTCCATGGCTTCGTAATTAATTGTTACCTCTCCGGAATCTGCCAGATCGTAATCCGCACCATCCACCGCGCAAGATTCACTGGCTTTGTAGGTATCTGTTTCTTCTGTCTCGGTAACCACTCCATTTGCTAAAGCTACGGTTTCCTCCGAAGCATCCTCGCCCTCCAGATTTGCCTGAACCTGATAAAGTTTTGCGGAAGCTTTGATATTTTTATCCACTCCGTAAACTTCAACGGTATACACAGCATCACCATCATAGTCTTCAAGGTCGATTACTAAGCTGTCTCCCTTAAAAGCCTGTTTCTTGGTAATCACCTCGTCTCCTTTTTTGAGATCATAAAACAGAATATCTTTTCCTGTTTTGTTATCGATCTTCATACTCCAGTGGCTCTCCTGATTTGTTACATCAGAAGAACTACTTAGGATTTCCGTGGTAGTTCCTGCTATAGTAATGGACTTATTATTAGACTCGTTATGCTGTCCATATACAAGATAAGGATTCCCAGCGGATATACTGGTGATTGTTAAAATCGCTGCAGTCGTTACAACTATTCGCTTTTTTCGCAATTCTAGTCCTTTCATTTACATTTCCTTCTCCCTTCATTATTTGATCAGAACTTGTAATTCTAATTATTCTCTTCCGTTCAATATATAAGACTCTTTTATTTACAGGAATGGTTCACGTTTTTATTGATTTTTTGAATTTTTTTTATTTTTTCAAAAAAATAACTGCCCAGAATCAGTTTCTTATCTGACTCTGAACAGTTATCTGATAGTTTTTCTTTATTTACTTATTTATTTTCGTCAATGGTCTCCTGAATCCGATTTCTCACAAGTTCCGCAATCTCCGGGGTCTTCATATCTTTGTAATCCTCATAATATAAAGGCTCCAAGAAATGTACCTGGACGGTTACGGGGTCTATGGTATGGGAATCAAATGGTGTGAAGGAATTAATTAACGCTACAGGCACGATAGGGCACTTTGCCTTAGTGGCCGCCTTAAAGCTTCCACCTTTGAAATCTCCCACCTGATTTCCTTTCTTGGATCTGGTTCCCTCCGGAAAAATCAGGAAATTTTTTCCACCGGATACTGCTTTGGATACTTCCAAAATCACGTTCATGGACTGACGGATGTCATCCCGGTCGATCATCAAGGATTTGGTGCAGGCAAATACCTGCTTTAAAAATGGAACATTCGCCACTTCTTTCTTAGCCACCACCCCAAAGTTTGCATCACAGGCATCGATAATAGCTAACACGTCATACAGTCCCTGGTGATTTGGGAAAAACATATATCCCTCTTCTTTTGGAATATTTTCTTTTCCATAGGAAAGGACAGTTACATTTCCGCCTTTGTTTGCCCTCTTTACAATATAGCGTAGCAACTTAAAATGCTCTTTCAATGTGTATTTATCCACATGAGAGGCATGATAACATAATCTTATCCACATGTAGGGAACAAATATGATATTTTTCAACACCATAACAAGGATTCTCTTCATTTTCTTCTTCCCTCCTTATTTTTATGATTTTACTCCCAACGGATACCGGAGCACTTTCCAAGATGGATTTTGTCCCTGATATCCTCTCTTATATTTCCTTATATTTCTTTATATTTCCTGATATTCCTTAATGGCTGATTCGTATAAATAATTTCCTTCGCAATCAGCTACCACGATTACCGGCAGGTTTTCTACCTCAAGCTTTCGGATTGCCTCGGTTCCTAAATCTTCGTAGGCTACGATTTCCGAGGACTTGATGCACTTGGAAAGCAGGGCTCCTGCTCCACCGATGGCTGCAAAATAAACGGCTTTATTTCTAATAACTGCATCTAAAACTTCTTTGGTGCGCTTGCCTTTTCCAATCATGGCAGACTGTCCAAGATCCAAGAGTCTCGGAGCATATTTATCCATACGGCTGGCGGTTGTTGGTCCCGCGGATCCAATAGGCCGTCCCGGTCTTGCAGGAGATGGCCCCATGTAATAAATTGCCTGATCTTTGATATCGATTGGCAACTCTTCCCCACGATTTAAGGTTTCGTCCATGCGCTTGTGTGCCGCATCCCTTGCGGTGTAAATAGTTCCTGTAATATAAACGTAATCTCCTGCCCGCAATGTGGAGGATACTTCTTTTGTAATTGGTGCTGTAATATGCTTATCCATCTTCTTATACCTCCCTGATTACATGTCTGTTTACATGGCAGCAAATGTTGATTCCCACAGGAAGTCCTGCGATATGGGTCGGATAGGTATTGACATTGACCGCAAGAGCTGTTGTGCTTCCTCCCAAGCCTCCCGGTCCAATGCCAAGCTTATTAATCTTGGTGAGCATTTCCTCTTCTAGATCCTTAACCCAGGAAATTTCAGAATGACTGCCTACTTCTCTTGTGAGAGCTTCCTTTGCCATAATGGCACATTTTTCAAAGGTTCCTCCCACGCCGACACCAACAACCATCGGAGGACAGGCATTTGGGCCTGCATCCTTTACTGCTGTGAGGATGGCATTTTTCACACCTTCGATTCCGTCTGCAGGCTTCAGCATAAACACCCTGCTCATGTTCTCACTGCCGAATCCCTTCGGTGCCAATTTAATCTTCACCTTATCTCCATCCACGATGCTGTAGTGAATGATCGCAGGAGTGTTGTCCTTGGTATTCTCTCTGAGGATCGGATCACCTACTACGGATTTACGCAAATATCCATCGACATAACCCTGGCGTACCCCCTCGTTAATCGCATCTTCCAGAGATCCGCCTGTAAGATGAACCTCCTGGCCGACTTCGATGAAGACTACTGCCATACCTGTGTCCTGACAAATAGGAATCATATCCTCTGCGGCAATCTTAAGATTGTCCTGTAATTGGTTTAAAATCTGTTTTCCCAGAGGAGCCTTTTCCTCTGCAGTGGCTTTTTTCATAGCCGCATCCATATCCTTGGACAGAAAATGGTTGGCTTCTATGCACATTTCTTTGATGTTCTTTGTAATTTCGTTTACATGGATGTCTCGCACGTTTCTTCTCCTTTTGTGATTTTCTAAAATAGATATATTTATCTAAAGTATACGGGATTCGTCTGTCTTTTTCAATAAAACATAAGGTCTTCAAATATCTTTACAGACTTTTCTAAAAACGATAAAATATGGAGCATAGATATAGAGAATGAAGAGAATAAATCTGAAAGGATGTTTATATGGAATCTATAAATGATGTTACAGAAAGTAAGAACAAGAGTCAGAGAAAGAAGAAAAAGATGTCTATGGCTACGAAGCGATTCGTGGTTTTGATACTTCTGATCTTGCTGGTGGTGCTGTTAGCTTGCGTGTTTATGCTGTTGTGGCAGAATGATCCGAGACATTAAAAAATCCGAGTGCAAACTTTTGGACAAAATTTTTCAGAAATTGACAAATCCATTTCCATGTGGTATATCTATCGTAACTCTTTGCACTGCATATAAAACTACAGTACAAACTGAGCAGACCGTGATTAATCATCATGGAGTCGGGTCACAGAAGGTGACAGTGGAATGAATCTTTACATCCGCGGGACAGTTGTTGCTAATACTGGTTCGTGGGTGTTTTCTTTTTTCTTTGAAATTCATCAAAACAAACTCCCACACATCGTTAGTGCCATTGAGCTATCTTACATATCTGGAGGTAACGAATATGGAAAATATGAATTTTCAAAAGGTAGCAAACAAAGTATCTTTTGCTACGATTACAGGTAATGTCCTACTGTCGATTTTTAAGCTTTTAGCCGGGATCATCGCACATTCCAATGCAATGATCAGCGATGCCATTCATTCGGCATCCGATGTATTTAGCACAGTAATTGTTCTGATCGGAATTAAATTGTCTTCAAAGAATCCGGACAAGGAACATCCTTACGGCCATGAACGTCTGGAGTGTGTGGCGGCCGTTATATTGTCTGTGATTCTCTTAATTACCGGACTGGGAATCGGCATGGAAGCCTTAAAAGCAATTCTGCATGGAGATTATCGGAACTTACAGGTTCCGGGGATTCTGGCATTGGTTGCGGCAATCGTATCCATCGCTGTGAAAGAGGGAATGTACTGGTACACAAGATATTATGCAAAAAAGATTGATTCCAGTGCTCTTTTAGCAGATGCCTGGCATCATCGTTCCGATGCCATATCCTCTATCGGAGCTCTCGTGGGAATCGCCGGCGCAAGACTTGGTTACCCCATCATGGACTCCCTTGCAAGTTTTATGATCTTCATATTTGTCGTAAAAGCAGCCTATGATATTTTCAAGGATGCCATCGACAAAATGGTGGATCACTCTTGTGATGAAAGCACTG
Source organism: bacterium (assembly GCA_963658085.1). Taxonomy (GTDB): domain Bacteria; phylum Bacillota; class Clostridia; order Lachnospirales; family Lachnospiraceae; genus CAKRJP01. The sequence continues at coordinate 27,406 of CAVKOU010000021.1, read as the reverse complement.
AGACCAAACTTCGGGATTGTGTCAGGAAAAACGAAAATGTTTTGGGAATTGATCTACTACAGACAAGAATTTTTGGAAATAAAATCTATGTCGATGTGGAAATTGCAGTGGATGGAACTATGTCTCTGCAGGAAGCTCATGGCATTGCAGAGGCAGTCCATGACAGTATAGAAAAGAATTTTTCCAAGGTGAAACATATCATGGTTCATGTAAATCCGAAGAAACAAATGAGCCTGTGAAAAAATTACATACCGTCATAGAAAATCCGAGGTGCCCTAATGCATCTCGGATTTTTATTATTTCCTATATGATGTTTTAATATGGTATGCAAATCATATGTTTCATCATATTCAGGAATTTTTTTCGATATTCCTAGGAAAATAATATTTAATAAATCCAGATTTCCTGTCCATTTTCCAATAAATTATTGAATGTTGACTTTGGTACATTAAAACTTTAAAATCAAAATGCATATTACTATTGTTATTTAAACCAAAGAGCGCCCGTGGTATGCTCTTTTGGAATTATTGGGGGAAACATGAAAAATAATACGAAAAATTTTGCCAGCCGCTGGGGATTTATTCTGGCTTCTGTTGGTTCTGCCGTAGGCATGGCCAATGTATGGGGATTTCCCAACAAGCTGGGAAGCAACGGAGGCGGTGCCTTCCTGCTGATCTATCTACTCTTTATTTTTATTTTCAGTTATGTTGGTCTTCCGGCGGAATTTGCCATCGGAAGGCAATCCGGAACCGGTACTTTAGGTTCTTATGAAAAGGCCTGGGCTACCCGGGGTAAAAAGGCCGGAAAGGTTGGCGGTGTTCTAGCTTGGCTTCCTCTTGCAGGTTCCATGTGCATCGCCATTGGTTATGCGGTTATTTTAACCTATATCCTTAAAGCTTTGATTGACTCGCTTCTTGGCACCTTAATGACTACTGATACCGCCAGTTGGTTTGAAAGCTTTTCTGCCTCTTCCTATTCAGTAGTTCCCTACCACGTTATCGTGGTGGTCGGAACTCTGCTTACCCTTTATCTGGGTGCACAAAGCATTGAGAAAACAAACAAGATCATGATGCCTGTTTTCTTCATCATCTTTGTTATCTTGGCAATTCGCGTAGCCATGTTGCCGGGATCTATGGAAGGATACATCTTTATGTTCACTCCTCGTTGGGAGGCTCTCCTAGATCCCATGATCTGGATTTGGGCTATGGGACAGGCTTTCTTTTCTCTCTCCGTTACAGGCAGTGGAATGATTGCCTACGGTGCTTATCTTTCCAAGGAAGAGGATGTTGTTGGATGTGCCGGACATACGGCCCTGTTTGATACCATTGCAGCTGTGGTTGCAGCACTGGTCATCATTCCAGCCTGCTTTTCCTACGGTTTGGATATAGGTTCGGGACCTAGCCTTTTGTTTGTTACTCTGCCCACGATTTTGCAGGATATTCCTTTTGGGCGGCTCTTCGCCATCATTCTCTATGTAGCAATGATCTTTGCGGGAATCAGTTCACTGCAAAATATGTTTGAGGCAGTTGCCGAGTCCCTGCTTTATAAATTTCCAAAGCTCAATCGTATGAATGTTTTGATTATTTTATGCGTAATCTGTCTTGGATTTGGACTTGGCATGGAACCTATTTCCAAATGGGGACCATGGATGGACATTGTTTCTATCTACATTATTCCTATCGGTGCAACCCTTGGAGCAGTTTCCTGGTTCTATGTTATGAAAAGGGATGTTCTTCTTGCTGCTATCAATACCGGAGGTAAAAAGATACGAGGAAATGTCTGGTACTACCTGGGACGTTTTGTTTATGTTCCACTGGCCCTGATTCTTTGCTGCGTTGCACTGTTTATGCATGTGGCATTTTAAACGCTCTTGCAATTTCTATATGATGATTTATGGTATTCCGAAAAAAAGTCGCTTATCAGGACCTATCCTGATAAACGACTTTTTTTGATGTATAACCTGTCTAATTTTTACTCTTCATCATCCAGATCAATGATTTCTAATTCATAATCATCTGATTTTTCTATCTCGGAATCTGCTAATTCCTTAATATCATAATCTCCGGTATTCTCCAGAGTTTCTACTTCTTCAGAAACTTCACTTTCGGAAGTTACCTTCTCATAACTTTCTAAATTCTCTGTATCTCCTGACTCTTCTGATTCTTCTTCCTGAGCCTCTCTTACTTTAGCGATGCTTGCTACCTTCTCGCCCTCCTTCAGGTTAATCAGTTTCACACCTGAAGTAATTCTTCCCAGTACAGAGATTCCACTACACAGCATTCGGATAATAATTCCGTCTGTATTGATGATCATAATCTCATTATCATCATTAACTGCCTTGATTCCAACTACGTAACCTGTCTTCTCGGTGATTTTATAACATTTCACACCTTTTCCGCCACGGTTTTGCACATTGAACTCGGAAATTGCGGTTCTTTTCCCCATTCCCTTCTCAGATACAATCAAAAGTTCCTCTCCCTGTACCTGAAGCTGCATTCCAATGACTTCGTCCATGTCTACTAAATTGATTCCTCGAACTCCCATGGATGCTCTTCCGGTGGCTCTGACGTCTGTCTCTTTAAAGCGGATGCACTGTCCGTACTTGGTAGCTAAAATTACATCCTGCTTTCCGTCGGTATATTTTACTTCGATTAGCTCGTCATCCTCACGAAGGGTGATGGCTGTCAGACCATTCTTTCTTACATTTGCATAGTCTGTAAGTGGAGTTTTCTTTACAAGTCCGTTTTTCGTAGCCATCAAGATATAGCTTCCCTCGCTATATTTCTCGATTGGAATCACAGCGCTGATCTTCTCTCCCGGCAGTAACTGCAGAAGATTGATAATGGCAGTTCCCCTTGCGGTACGGCTGGATTCCGGAATCTCATATCCCTTCATGCGGTATACACGACCGGTATTGGTAAAGAACATGATGTAGTGGTGGGTATTTGTCATGAAAAGTTCTTCCACATAATCATTTTCCAAAGTCTGCATTCCCTTGATGCCCTTGCCGCCACGGTTCTGAGCCTTGAATGTGTCATCGCTCATTCTCTTGATGTATCCAAGTTTTGTCATGGTAATAATCACATCTTCTCTTGGAATGAGATCCTCTGTTGAAAGATCATAGACATCAAATCCGATCTGGGTTCTTCTGTCATCCCCATATTTATCTCTGATTACAATGATTTCTTCTCTGATCACACCTAATAACTTTTTATGATCTGCCAGAATTTCTTTTAATCTGGCAATCTGCTTCATAAGCTCTGCATATTCATTTTCAAGCTTTTCTCTCTCCAAACCGGTGAGAGCACGAAGTCTCATATCTACGATAGCCTGAGCCTGCACATCTGTCAGACCAAAGCGAGCCATTAATTCTGTCTTGGCAATCTGCACATTCTGAGAATTACGGATAATGCGAATAACTTCGTCAATATTATCCAAAGCGATGAGTAATCCCTCTAAGATGTGAGCTCTCTCCTCTGCTTTGTTCAACTCATATTTTGTTCTTCTGGTTACTACCTCTTCCTGATGCTTCAGGTAATACTGCAGCATCTCGATGAGACTCATAACCTTCGGCTGATTATCTACCAAGGCCAGCATAATGACACCAAAGGTATCCTGTAACTGGGTATGTTTATACAGCTGATTTAAGATTACATTGGCATTGGCATCCTTACGAAGTTCGATGACAACACGCATTCCTTCACGGCTGGACTGATCACTAAGATCTGTGATTCCATCGATTCTCTTATCACGAACTAACTCCGCAATCTTCTCGATAAGTCTTGCCTTATTTACCATGTAAGGAAGTTCCGTTACGATAATGCGGCTCTTTCCATTTGGCATGGTCTCGATATTGGTAACGGCACGAACTCTGATTTTTCCTCTACCGGTTCTGTAGGCTTCCTCGATTCCTCTGGTTCCAAGAATCACTCCTCCGGTCGGGAAATCCGGTCCCTTCACAATTTTTAAGATTTCCTCAATGCTGGTCTCTTCTTTATCCTCGATCTGATCATCGATGATACGAACCACCGCATCAACGGTTTCTCTCAAGTTGTGAGGTGGAATATTCGTAGCCATACCAACGGCGATACCGGAGGTACCATTTACCAAAAGATTAGGAAATCTTGCCGGCAATACATCCGGCTCCTTCTCTGTCTCATCAAAGTTTGGTGAGAAGTCTACAGTATTCTTGTTGATATCTGCGGTAAGTTCCATGGAAATCTTACTGAGTCTGGCCTCGGTATATCGCATGGCCGCTGCTCCGTCACCATCCACAGATCCAAAGTTACCATGTCCATCTACCAATGGATATCTGGTAGACCACTCCTGGGCCATATTTACCAAAGCACCATAAATAGAACTGTCACCGTGTGGGTGATATTTACCCATGGTATCACCGACGATACGGGCACATTTTCTATGTGGCTTATCCGGACCGTTGTTCAACTCGATCATGGAGTATAAAATTCTTCTCTGTACCGGTTTCAAACCATCTCTGACATCAGGCAGCGCACGAGACGCAATAACACTCATGGCATAATCTATATAGGACGTCTCCATGGTTTTCTTCAAATCCACTTCATGGACTTTGTCAAAAATATTGTCTTCCATATCCTTTATCTCCTAATTCCTATGCTTGCATTGCCTGACTATACATCCAGGTTCTTAACATATTTTGCATTTTCCTCAATGAACTCTTTTCTCGGTTCTACTTTATCTCCCATAAGGGTGGTAAAGGTAAGATCCAGTTCTGAGGTACTTTCTTCATCCATCGTTACGCGTAGCAGGATTCGATGCTCCGGATCCATAGTAGTCTCCCACAGCTGTTCTGCATCCATCTCTCCCAAACCTTTGTAACGCTGGATCTTGTTGTTGGAATCTCTTCCTACTTCCTGAAGAATTCCATCTAATTCTTCATCGCTGTATGCATACCATACCTTACGATTTTTCTCTAGCTTGTAAAGAGGTGGCTGTGCCAAATATACATGTCCCTCTTTGATAAGCTCCGGCATGAATCGATACAGGAAGGTAAGAAGCAGGGTGCTGATATGTGCACCGTCCACATCCGCATCAGTCATGATGATAATCTTGTGATAACGAAGCTTTGAAATATCAAAATCATCATGGATTCCTGTACCAAATGCTGTTATCATAGCCTTGATTTCGGCATTTGCATAAATCTTATCAAGACGTGCCTTCTCTACATTCAAAATTTTTCCACGAAGTGGAAGGATTGCCTGAGTTGCACGGTCTCTTGCTGTCTTTGCTGATCCTCCCGCAGAGTCTCCCTCTACGATGTAAATTTCACAATTCTTTGGATCCTTATCGGAGCAGTCTGCCAATTTTCCCGGAAGTGACATGCCATCCAAGGCAGATTTTCTTCTGGTAAGATCTCTGGCTTTTCTTGCTGCCTCTCTTGCTCTCTGGGCAAGTACGGATTTTTCCACTGTAAGCTTTGCAACCTGGGGATTTTGCTCTAAGAAAATTTCCAACTGCTTGCTTACCACATTGTCAACAGCTCCTCTGGCCTCACTGTTACCAAGCTTCTGTTTGGTCTGTCCCTCAAACTGAGGATCTTCGATTTTTACACTGATAATAGCAGTCAGACCCTCTCTGATATCCTCACCGGAAAGGTTGGGTTCGCTGTCTTTTAACAGTTTATTTTTTCTGGCATACTCGTTGAAAGTCTTGGTAATGGCATTACGGAATCCCACCACATGGGTACCACCTTCCGGTGTTGTAATATTATTTACAAATCCATAGGTATTGTCGGAGTAGGAATCGTTGTGCTGCATAGCCACTTCCACCGCCACATTATTTACCACACCTTCACAGTAGATAATCTCTTCGTAAAGTGGGGTTGCACTTCTGTTCAGATACTGAACAAATTCCTTAATTCCTCCCTCGTAGTGGAAGGTCTGTTCGATAGGTTCTTCCTCTCTCTCATCCCGAAGCACGATCTTTAATCCTTTGGTAAGGAATGCCATCTCACGGAATCTTTGTTTTAATGTCTTATAGTCAAATACTGTATCCTCAAAAATGGTATCATCCGGCAAGAAGGTAACCTTGGTTCCACTAACTCCCTCCGGGCACTCTCCGATTTCCTGAAGCTTGTACATAACCTTGCCTCGCTCATAGCGCTGCTTATAAACCTTTCCGTCTCTGGAAATTTCTACTTCCAGCCAGTTAGAAAGGGCATTAACAACAGAGGCACCTACACCGTGAAGTCCACCGGATACCTTGTATCCTCCTCCACCGAATTTTCCTCCGGCATGAAGTACTGTAAATACAACCTCTACTGCAGGAAGTCCTGCCTTGTGGTTGATTCCTACCGGAATTCCTCGACCATTGTCGATGACAGTCACAGAATTGTCTTTGTTAATACATACGGAGATTGTGTCACAGAAACCTGCAAGCGCCTCATCCACCGAATTATCTACAATCTCATAAACCAAATGATGCAGACCCCTCGATGATGTGCTTCCAATATACATTCCTGGTCTTTTTCTTACGGCTTCAAGCCCTTCCAGTATCTGAATCTCGTCTGCACCATATTCGTGCTGTACTTTTTCTGTACTCATTCTACTCCTCCTAGTTTTCTCCAATAATTTGTCCTTCATGGACTTTAAATACTTTGTTTATGGAAAATCGATGATTTACAAATTCCTCCACTCCCGTACAGGTAATAAGGGTTTGTATATCATGGATATTATCTAACAAATAATTCTGTCTATTCTTATCAAGCTCCGATAATACATCATCCAGAAGTAAAATCGGAGTGTCATGAATTGATTGTTTCACCAACTCAATCTCTGAAAGTTTTAAAGATAAAGCTGCTGTCCTCTGCTGTCCCTGGGAACCGTATTTTCTAAGATCCAGTTCTCCTGTCAGAAAGCAAATATCATCTCTGTGGGGACCTGAGGAAGTACTTTTTAATCTTAAATCCCTATCTCTATTTTTTTTCAAAGACTGTTCGAATGATAGACCTCCACCCTGTATCTCGTAGATCAAACGAATGGATTCTCTATTTCCTGTAAGATTGCTATGGATAGAAGATACTATCTTGTTCATATCCTCGATGAACTCTAATCTTCTCTCCCGAATCTTATTGCCATAGTTTATAAGCTGCATGTCCCATACATCCAGGGTACTTTCCAGTGCATCATTTTTTCCAAAAGACATTTCCTTCAGCAAATGATTACGCTGGTTTAACGTCTTGTTGTAATTCGCAAGGTTGCTCATATATACCTTGTCAATTTGGGACAATTCCATATCGACAAATCTTCTTCTCTCCGAAGGTCCATTTTTTATTACATTCAAATCCTCCGGTGAGAAAAATACTAAATTTACAATTCCAAATAATTCGCTGGCTCTCCTTATGGGAACTTTGTTTATGGCGATTCCCTTGGAACCATTTTTCTTTAGATGCATATCTATCTGATAATCAATTCCATTCTTGGAAATGATAGTCTCCATGTGAGATTCCTCACACCCAAAGCGGATCATCTCCCGGTCCTTTGCCCCTCTGTGGGACTTGGTAGTACCGGTCATATAGATAGCTTCCAAAATGTTCGTCTTTCCCTGGGCATTATCCCCATAAAAAATGTTGGCAGCATCGTCGAAATTCAAAGACAAAGTTTCATAATTTCTGTAGTTCTTTAACTTTAAAGACTTAATTTTCAACTTTAATCTCTTCTCCGTTAAATTTTACCAAATCTCCGTCGTATAATTTACGACCTCTTCTTGTATCTACTTCACCATTTACCTGGACCAAGCCATCCTGAATGACTTCTTTGGCTTCCACTCCATTTTCGACAAGACCAGCAGCCTTAAGAGCCTGGCCTAATTTAATAAATTCATCTCTTAACTTAATAACTTCCACTGATTTCTCCTTAAAAATTATATTTTATAACAAAATACATATGAACTTTAAGCTACACTGCTGAAGTTGATTGGAAGTATCAAATAAATATAACTTTCTACCTCATCCTTGATAAAGCATGGTGCTTTGGAGTTCATAAGATACAGGGTTACTTCCTCATCGTCAATAACACGAAGTGCATCCAACAAGAATCTAGGATTGAATCCAATTAAGAGATCCTTTCCCTCTTTGTTGATATAAATTTCTTCATTGAGAGATCCGATTGGAGATTTAATTTTAAGTTCCATCACTTCATCTCCAATATTAATAATAATTGGCTTCTTATCTCCCTCTTTTACAAAAAGGGTTGCTCTGTCAATACAGCTAATAAGTTCCTTCTTGTTGATACGTACCTTAGTATCGTAATCATTAGAGAACATATGATCGATTTTGAAATATTCTCCATCCATCAGTCGAGAGACAACAATGGTTTTGTCAAATTCAAAGACAATGTGATTGCCGGTATAGGAAATCATTACCTTTGCATCCATCTCTCCCGGTAAAATTTTACTTACTTCGTTCAAGGTTTTTCCGGGAACTATCATCTTGGTATTTTCAGTTGATTCCGTTAGAGGAATTTTACGAAGAGATACTCTATGTCCATCCAAGGATACAACACGAAGCATCTGATCTCTGACTTCAAATAACTCTCCACTCATCATCTTGTTCGTTTCCGAATCAGAAGTAGAAAAAATGGTCTGTCTGATAATCTCCTTTAAGGTAAACTGTGAAAGTTCAATTGAATCCTTCTTCTCAATAACAGGCAAATAAGAAAAATCATCTCCGGGTTTACCGGGTATAGAAAACTTTGCTTTTTCACAGATAATAGATGTCTGTAGGTTCTCATCGGTAGTAATTATAACTTCACTGTCAGGAAGCTTTCTTACAATATCAGAAAATAATTTTGCATCTAGAGCGATCAAACCTCTCTCTTGGATCTCACCGGATACCTCTGTCTGGATACCAAGTTCCATATCATTACCAGTAAGTCGGATTACATCATTGGTAGCATCTATGAGAATACAGTAAAGAATCTCCATAGTAGTCTTTGAAGGAACAGCCTTCATTACGGTACTAACTCCCTTGGAAAGTTCGGACTTCGAACAAATTAACCTCATATGTGTAAAACTCCTTTCACCACGCAAACATATAAAGATATATATGAATAAATTTCGTCTCATTCGTATTAGGGGATGTGGATAAGAGGAAAACCCTCTCAAACCCAGTAAATACAAGGATTTCGCCTTGGGATATCTTTGGGAAATTGACGTTGAATGTCTGTGGAGGTGTGGTGGATAAGTTCAGGTAAAATCCCCACAAAATTTCAAAAACCTTGAATTATCCACATAAAATCCAAAAGTTATCCCCCAAATAGGGGTATTTATCCACATACCTATCAACACTTTTTGAAAAAACCGGGGAAAACTCCTAGGCCGGGTTAATCTTCTTTTTGATAATGTTGACAGTATTGGCTACAGAATCATCGTTATTGATCCTTTCATCGATCAGTTCCACTCCGTGTTTGATGGTAGAGTGATCCCGTCCGCCTAACATAACACCCACTGCTTTTAGGGATGTATCCGTCATGGTTCTTACAAGATACATTGCAATCTGTCTTGCATAGGAAATATCTGCATTACGTTTGGTACTCTTTAAGTCACTGATAGAAACCCCAAAGTGTTCTGCAACGATATCAATAATAAATTCCGGAGTCACTTCTCTTCTATTTTCAGAGGAAATCATATCCTTGAGAGCCTCCGCAGCCAGAGAAATATCAATCTCTCCGCCATTATTGGTCAGTTTATAAAGAGCGATCAATTTATTAAGAGATCCCTCCAACTCACGAATGTTTGACTTTATATTAGAAGCAATGTAATCAAGTACTTCTGTGGAAATGTTGTATTTTTCTAAATGATCCAACTCAATCTTCTTCTGAAGAATGGCCATACGAGTCTCATAATTTGGAGATGAAATGTCAGCAATTAAGCCCCACTCAAAACGAGTGCGGAGTCTGGCCTCCAAAGTTTCAATATCTTTCGGCGGTTTATCAGAAGATATAATAATCTGCTTTCCGGAGGTATGGAGATGATTAAAAGTATGGAAAAATTCCTCCTGGGTACTCTCCTTACCTATAATAAACTGAATATCATCGACTAAAAGAACGTCAATATTCCTATATTTATCTCTGAAATTTGTCATAGATGAATCATTTCCTGAGGAACGTCCCATCTTCAGAGATTCAATCAGTTCATTGGTAAAGGTCTCACTGGTTACATAGAGAACCTTCTTTTTCGGATTTGTTTCTAATATATAATGAGCCACGGAATGCATAAGATGAGTTTTTCCCAGTCCAACACCTCCATATAAGAAGAGAGGATTGTAGACTTCTCCCGGAGATTCCGCTACGGCTACCGATGCAGCGTGGGCAAATGTATTGTTGCTACCTACTACAAAGGTGTCAAAGGTATACTTAGGATTAAGTCCGGCTTTTTCCGCTGCACTCTTCACCTTTCGCTTCTGAACCACATCCTCAGTTGTCTCTTTTAAAGCTTCATATTCATTGTCGTCCTCGGAGATAAAGACAATGTCGTACTCTTTATCTACAATATCGGCAATGCAAACCTTGAGAGGAAGCATGTACTTTTTATCAATATAATCAATACTCGCACTTTGAACCACGAGAATATAAACCGTATCTTCTGTTACCTTAAAAATCTTCAATGGAAGAATCCAGGTACGGAAAGAAGTACTGGAAAGATCGTGTTCTACACGTAAATGTTCAATAATTTCAGGCCATTTTTCCTCTACTATGCTCATTATCAAATACTCCTAATTAACTGTTATAAGGGTAAAATATATAATTACCCACTCTTTCTTATTCTACATCAAAAGATGAGAATAGGCAAACATTAATCCATGTGGATAACTTTATAAACACAGGAAAATCCCCAAAAATGGGGGAATATTTAAATGAAAATGTGGAAATCCACAGGTTTTCCACATAAAATCACAAAGTTTTCCACAAATTGTGGAAAAGTAAATAGGTAAATTTAGTAGAAAAATGGCTAATTTGCTTGACTTGAATTATATCTTTTAATATAATGAGAGCAGTGTCTTTAGAAAAAACAGGGGAGTACCCTTACATAAATAATAAGGAGGTGGATATCAATGAAGATGACATTCCAGCCAAATAAAAGACATAGATCCAAAGTTCATGGATTTAGAAAGAGAATGAGCACAGCAGGTGGAAGAAAAGTACTTGCTAGCAGAAGAGCTAAAGGAAGAAAGAAATTATCAGCTTAGGCCGCATGTATGTGGCCTTTTCTTCTATACTTTTTTAAATGAGAAGAAGGATCACATAGGTTAGGAGAAGGTATGAAATATTCCGAGTCATTGAAGAAAAACAAAGATTTTCAGCAGGTATACAGGAAGGGGAAATCCTATGCCAACAGATTTTTGGTAATGTATGTCCTTGAGAATCATAGCGATAAAAACCGACTGGGAATTTCCGTTAGCAAAAAAGTAGGAAACAGTATCGTACGTCATAGATTAGCCAGACTGATCAGAGAAAGTTACAGACTGCAAGAAGACCGATACAGATGTGGAATAGATATCGTTGTAATAGCAAGAATAGGCGCCAAAGAAAAAACATACAAAGACATTGACGGCGCAATGCTCCATCTGGCAGGTCTTCATAATATTATAGATTAGGAGTCACGTAATATGAAAAGGTTTCTGATAGGGTGTATAAGGTTTTATCAGAAGTATTTATCAGCACTAAAGGGAGGCCCTACTTGTAAATATTATCCCACTTGCTCGTGCTATGCCATTGAGGCGGTAGAAAAGTACGGAGCGCTTAAGGGAGGTGGCCTTGCTGCATATCGTATATTACGTTGTAATCCTTTTTCAAAGGGCGGATATGACCCTGTTCCTTGATGTTGTGAAACAAAAAAATTGAATATGGAGGAATTGATTATGGCACCAAGTTTACTTACTGCAGCAAGCTGGCCAATCGTAGGACAGTTATGCTGGCTGTTAGGTAAGGTCATGAACTTTATCTATCAGACCTTGGACAGTACGTTACCTAGTGATGCAGGATTGGTTGGTCTTTCGATCATTATTTATACCATTTTGGTATATACTCTTATGCTTCCTCTTACGGTGACACAGCAGAGATCATCTCGAATGACAGCTGCTATGAATCCGGAGATCAAAGCGATTCAGAAGAAGTATAAAGAGAAGAGTAAAGGAAGATCCTTAGATCAGGCAGCTACTTTGGCTCAGCAGGAAGAAATTCAGCAGGTTTATGACAAGTACGGTGTATCTATGATGGGAGGATGCCTTCCATTATTGATTCAGATGCCTTTACTTTTTGCATTGTACCCAGTCATTTATAATATCCAGGATTATGTGCCGGCTATGAAAAATGCACCGGCTATTGTAAATACATTCCTTACAATCCCGGATATGACAGTATCACCTACAACTTTGATCAAGAATGCAGGCAGCTATGATCTGCCGGCTGTTGTCATTATCATTACAGCAATTATTCTTCCGGTATTGTCTGGTGCGACGCAGTTTGCAAGTATCAAACTTTCTCAGGCAATGAGCGGACAGAAAGAGATGATGCAGGATAATCCGATGGCAAGTTCTATGAACAGTATGATGATTACGATGCCACTGTTCTCAGTTTTCATGGTATTTACATTACCTACAGGTATCGGTGTATACTGGATCGTCAGTGCTGTAGTACGTATCGTACAGCAGGTAGCAATTAACAAGCATTTATCCAAAATGTCTTTGGAAGAGCTTGTAGAGAAGAACAAAGAGAAGGCTGCTAAGAAGAAACAGCAAAGAGGTGAGAAAGCTGATCGTATCAATGCTATGGCTCAGCAGAACACCAAGACTCTCAGCAAGTCAGCTTCTAAGGTAAATGTACAAGATACAAAGGAAAAAGAAGCCAAGGTAGAGGCTGCTAAGGAGAAGGCTAAGAATGCAAAAGCAGGAAGTCTTGCTTCTAAGGCAAACATGGTCAAGAAATTTAACGAAAATAATTAGGGGGCGGCTATCATGGAATTTATTACAGTATCAGCAAAGAATGTTGAAGATGCAATTACTGAAGCACAAATCCAGTTAGGCGTAACAAGAGATCATCTGGATTATGAGGTGATTGAAAAGGGTAGTGCTGGATTCTTAGGTATCGGCATGAAGCAGGCAGTGATCAAAGCCAGAAAGAAAGAGGATGAACCTGTAGTAGAAGAATCCGTTCAGGAAGAGCCTGTAAAAGAAGAATCTGAGAAGGTAGAATCTGAGAAAGCAGAAGTGAAAGAAGAAGTAGCACCTGCTGTCAAAGAAGAAAAGAAAGAAGTAAAAGAGGATACAAAGAAAGAAGAAAAATCACATAAGAGTGAGAAGTATCCGGAAAAGAAGTTTGAGAAATCTTCTAAGAAAAGAGCTCCTAAGAAAGAATATACAAAGGAAGCTCCTGTAAAGAAGGAAGTAGAACTTGCAAAAGTAGAAGATGCCACCATCGAAGCATGCGAGAAATTCATTTACGATGTATTAAATGCAATGGATATGGGAGATGTGAAGGTAACTTCTAAGGTTGATGAAGAGGGAGCCCTTGCAATTAATGTTGAGGGTGAGAACATGGGAATCCTCATCGGTAAGAGAGGACAGACATTAGATTCTCTTCAATATTTAACCAACCGTGTAGCTAACAAAGCACAGAGCGGATATGTTCGTGTGAAGTTGGATACTGAGAATTACAGAAGTAGAAGAAAAGATACTCTTGAGAATCTTGCAAGAAATATTGCAAGCAAGGTAAAGAAGTCAAGAAGAACTGTTTCTCTTGAGCCTATGAATCCTTACGAGAGAAGAATCATTCATTCTACATTGCAGGCAGATCCTGCAGTAGCAACACACAGTGAAGGTGAAGAGCCTTACAGAAAAGTAGTTGTTACTTATGTACGCAATAGAGATAAATAAAAGAATTTGTAAGGGGAGCCGTCAAAAGCTCCCTTTATGTTTATATGAAGAAGTAACCACATGAGCAAAAGTAAAAGATAGCAGAGTAGATTTTGCAAATGTGGTTCTGAACATTTAAAATAAGTTATATAGAAAGTTATATAGAAACATATAGGAAAATATATATAGAAAGATATAGAAAAATATAGAAAATATATATAGAAAATATATAGAAAAAAGGGGGACTCACATGTTGAAAAATATAGATACAACAATCGCAGCTATATCAACAGCCATGAGTAATTCCGGTATTGGAATCGTCCGGATGAGTGGCAGCGAGGCTGTAGAGATTGCTGATAAGGTTTATGTGAGTAAATCGAATAAGAGACTGAGCGAGCAGAAGACGCATACCATTCATTATGGCTATATCGCTGATGAAGGGGAGACGATTGATGAAGTGTTGATAATGCTTATGAGAGGCCCTCATACCTACACAGGAGAGGATACGGTAGAAATTAACTGTCATGGCGGTGTCTTTGTTATGAAGAGGATTCTGGAGGTTCTGATCAAGAACGGAGCAAGGCCCGCAGAGCCCGGCGAATTTACGAAAAGAGCTTTCTTAAACGGGAAGATGGACTTGTCACAGGCGGAGGCTGTGGGAGACTTGATCGTATCTCAAAATGAGTATGCTCTTCAGAGCTCAATCGAGCAGTTAAAGGGAAATGTAAGAAATAAAATCACTGAGATAAGGAGTAAAATCATTTATCATACGGCATTTATAGAGACTGCTTTAGATGATCCGGAACACATTAGTGTGGATGGATACGGGGAGACTTTGAAGGTTGTGGTGGATGAATTATTGAAGGAAATTCAGTCCCTTCTTAATACCTGCGAGGATGGAAGAATCATTAAAGAGGGGCTTAAGACCGTTATATTAGGAAAGCCAAATGCAGGTAAATCATCCCTTTTAAATTTGCTGGTAAAAGAAGATCGAGCCATTGTAACGGATATTGCAGGAACCACCAGAGATACCTTGGAAGAGCATATCAATTTGCAGGGGATTTCACTTAATATCATAGATACTGCAGGAATCAGGGAAACGGGAGATCTGGTGGAACAAATTGGCGTTGACAAAGCCAGAGAACAGGCGGAATTAGCGGATTTGATTCTTTATGTAATCGATGCTTCTGTACCGTTGGATGATAGTGATGAAGAGATATTTGAGCTGATCAAAAATAAGAAAACCATCATATTGCTTAATAAAACGGATTTGGATACGGTGGTAACCGAAGAGGATATAAAAAGAATATGTGATGAAAATAGATCAAATAATTTAAATGATATAAATATAATAGAATTTTCAGCAAAACAACAAAATGGTGTGGAAGAATTAGAAGAAACTATTAAGAATATGTTTTTTGAAGGAAATCTTGCATTTAATAACGAAATCTATATTACCAATGTGAGACATAAAACTGCTTTGAAAGATGCAAAGTCGGCTCTTGAAAAAGTGTTGGAGAGTATAGAGATGGGAATGCCGGAGGATTTTTATTCTATAGATTTGATGGACGCATATGAATTGCTAGGAAGTATTACAGGAGAAACGATAGGAGAAGATTTAGTAAATGAGATATTCAGCAAATTCTGTATGGGAAAATAAAGATACGTATGATGTTGTTGTAATAGGAGCCGGACATGCAGGCTGTGAAGCTGCATTAGCTTGTGCGAGGCTTGGCTGTAAAACCATTGTGTTTACGGTTAGTGTAGATAGCATTGCCCTGATGCCTTGTAATCCGAATGTAGGAGGAAGTTCTAAGGGACATTTGGTAAGGGAGTTGGATGCTCTTGGTGGAGAGATGGGAAAGGTCATTGACCAGACATTTATACAGTCTAAGATGTTAAATAAGTCTAAGGGACCGGCGGTTCATTCCTTAAGAGCCCAGGCAGATAAGGCTAGTTACAGCAGGACTATGAGGCAGGTTTTGGAGAACCAAGAGAACCTGGAAGTGAAGCAGGGAGAGGTTGTAAATATTCTGACGGAGGATAATAAGATCACAGGCGTTCAGACCTATTCTGGGGCTATTTACAGATGTAAGGCGGTGGTACTTTGTACCGGAACCTACCTTCGTGCCAGATGTATTTACGGAGATGTAAGCAATCATACAGGGCCAAATGGATTGCAGGCGGCAAATTATCTTACGGATTGTCTGAAAGAATTGGGCATAAAAATGAATCGATTTAAGACAGGAACTCCGGCCCGTATCGATAAAAATTCCATTGATTTTAGTAAGATGGAAGAGCAGTTTGGTGATGAAAGAGTGGTACCGTTTTCCTTTACTACAGATCCGGAAAGTGTACAAAAGGAGCAGGTATCCTGTTGGCTTACTTATACCAATCTTAAAACTCATGAAATTATCAAAAATAACCTGGATAGATCTCCTCTTTACTCAGGAATGATCGAGGGAACAGGTCCGAGATATTGTCCGTCAATTGAAGATAAAGTGGTTAAATTTTCTGATAAAGACAGACATCAGGTTTTCATTGAACCAGAGGGTCTAAATACGAATGAAATGTATATCGGAGGAATGTCAAGCTCCTTGCCGGAGGATGTACAGTATGAAATGTACCGAAGTGTGGCAGGGCTTGAAAATGCAAAGATCGTAAGAAATGCTTATGCTATAGAATATGATTGCATCGATGCCAGACAGCTGAAGCCTTCCCTTGAATTTAAGAATATTGAGGGAATGTTCAGTGGAGGACAGTTTAACGGAAGTTCCGGTTATGAGGAGGCGGCAGCGCAGGGGCTATTAGCCGGCATAAATGCTGCAAGAAAACTTCATGGACATGAGCCGATAGTTATAGATAGATCCCAGGGATATATAGGAGTCCTTATCGATGATCTGGTTACAAAAGAGAGCCGTGAACCGTATCGAATGATGACCTCCAGGGCAGAGTATCGCTTGCTATTAAGACAGGATAATGCGGATCAGAGATTGACAGAATTAGGATATGAGATTGGACTTATTTCTGATGAGAGATATGAGAGATTGAAACAAAAAGAAGCTTTGATCGAATCAGAGATAGAACGATTAAAAGGCGTTCATGTAGGAACCAGTGAGAAAGTACAGAAGCTCTTAGAAGAACACGGAAGTACTTTATTGACTTCAGGAACTACCTTGGCAGAGTTAATCCGCAGACCGGAACTTAGCTATGAAATTTTGGAAGATGTGGATAAAACCAGACCAGAGCTTCCGGAATGTTTAAAAGATGAGATTATTGAGCAGGTGGATATTTCTATCAAATATGAGGGATATATTACCAGACAGATGCGTCAGGTGCAGCAATTTAAGAAGTTGGAAAATAAGAAGATTCCTGTAGATCTTAATTATGATGAGGTAAGCAGTCTTCGATTAGAGGCAGTTCAAAAATTGAAAGAATACCGTCCGGAATCCATCGGTCAGGCCTCCAGAATATCGGGAGTATCTCCGGCAGATATATCGGTTCTGTTAGTATATTTGAGCAGTAAATAGCTAACTATATATTAACTTGATTGGTGATAAAATCGGTGATATACATACAGAAACTATATAAAAAGTGATGTTCCTGATTTTAATAATGTTAACAATATTACAGTTGGAAGAATGCTTTGAATTTATTTTAGGTTGTAACATAGAATGATTTATCCACAATTTATGAGAGGTTTGGTGAAAATATAACAAATTTTTATAAGGTATGTGGATAAGTTGGAGGATATAAAACAGTAAAAGATTGAAGTGAGAGTAAAATTAAAATCAAGATGTTAGGATGTTAAAATGTTAGGATATTAAGATATTAGAATATTAAGATATTAGGATATTTAAGATATTAAGATAGAGATGGAAAAAGAAGATGAATGAAAATTTGTTAAAAGATAAAGCGAGAGAGATTGGTATTGAACTTACAGATCATCAAATTGATCAATTTAACGAATTCTATCGGTTGATGGTGGAATGGAACAAAGTGATGAATCTTACCGGAATCACAGAGTATGATGAAGTTGTAGAAAAACATTTTATAGATAGTTTGTCTATTGTAAAAGTGTTGGATATTCATAATGTGAGTACGGTGATAGATGTGGGAACAGGAGCAGGATTTCCTGGAATTCCTTTAAAAATTGCATTTCCACATTTGAATATTACGCTATTAGATTCACTAAATAAGAGAATAAAATTCCTAAACGAAGTAATTAATCAGACTGATTTAGAAGATATTTCTACAATTCATGGAAGAGCAGAGGACTTTGCAAAACAGGAACAATATAGAGAACGATATGATTTGTGCGTATCAAGAGCCGTGGCAAACCTGGCGACTTTGAGTGAATATTGCCTGCCTTATGTGAAGGTGGGAGGACAGTTCATATCCTATAAATCCGGAGACATTGACGAGGAAGTAGAGAATAGTAAGACTGCTATTAAAGTATTAGGTGGAAAACTTGGAAAAGTCGATAAATTCCAGCTGTTAGGAACAGATATTGGAAGATCATTTGTAGGAATAAAAAAAGTAAAAAACACTGGAAAAAAATTTCCGAGAAAAGCAGGATTACCGACAAAAGAACCTATTAAGTAGGATGTGTGTTAACTGACAATAAAGTGGAAAATATTAAAAAAACCCAGACGCAAATGTTTCACGTGAAACATTTGCGTCTGGGTTTTTAGTTTTTTTGGTGTGGTTAATAAAAATCAAAAAACATGATTAAAATAGATAATGCATAACATGCTATCTAAATGATGGAAAATGATTTTGTTAAAAAAAGTTGCGGAAAAGTTGAATAAAAGTAAAAAAAGTGTGGAAATGAGTGTTGAGATGAGGTGTGGAGAAAGAAAATGGGATGGAAAAGAAAACAGGAGAATATAACAACAAAAAAGATAGAAAAAAAAGTAGATTATAGAAGAAGGTTTTTGTATAAAATTCAGCAACTATTCAGGGTTTTGTTTGCCAAATTGTTTCTGTGAATTTTCTTTGTTTTACTATGATGATCACTAAGTAGAAGTCTAATGAATATCTATTACTGATTTTTTGCTCATACGGGTTAATTCACTTTATAAAAATGCTTATCAGCATGAAGGCCAATATTCATAGAACACTGCTATTTATAACACTGAATAGTTACGTAAATTACTAAATTTTTCCAATATTGAAAAATAATACAATTATTCGCCTTGTAATATTATTTGAAACATAAAATCCCCTAAGCTTAATAAACATAGTTTGCCTAATGTTATAAATCTAATAATTATGATGTTTCTGATTGGTTATGTGATATCCCAATAGTAAACGTTTAAATATGGTTGGAATTACGAATGTCTTTTGTGAAATAAACCTTTGCTTGTACTAAAAAAGGCATGAAATTAAACATTTATGTAGAGTTGTACAAGAGAAAATTCTATAAAATAGGCATTTTTAGCATATCGTTGAATTTATGTTTCACGTGAAACATTTTATAGATATGCATTCCTAAAAGTGCTATAATTAGAATGCATTTTGAAAAAATGACTTTTATCTGTAGAAAATCTACAGTTTATTCGGAAAGGCAGTTGAATTATGGGGAGAATTATAGCGATTGCTAATCAAAAAGGTGGCGTTGGTAAGACTACCACGGCTATCAATTTAGCTTCTTGCTTGGCGGCGAGAAAGAAAAAAGTCCTTGCTATCGATATGGATCCACAGGGAAATATGACCAGCGGATTGGGAGTTGATAAGGATGATCAGGAATATACCATTTACGATATGATTATCGGCGATACGATGGTTCAGGATGTTTTAGTAAAAAACGCACAGGAGAGGATGGATGTTATTCCTGCTAATGTGGAATTGTCGGCTGCTGAGATTGAATTAGTAGATGTTGAAAATAAAGAATATATCGTAAAAGACAAGATAAAGAGCATTGTCAATGATTATGATTTTGTTATTATTGATTGTCCGCCATCACTTAGTATGTTGACGATCAACGCAATGACGACTGCTGATTCTATTATTGTACCAATTCAGTGCGAGTATTATGCATTGGAAGGTCTCAGTCAGTTGATTCGTACTGTGGACCTGGTAAAAGAGAGATTAAATCCGGATTTGAAGATTGAGGGAGTGGTATTTACTATGTACGATTCTAGAACAAATCTTGCAAATCAGGTAGTTGATAATGTAAAGGAAAATCTTCCGATAAAAATATTTAAAACGTTGATTCCTAGAAATATTCGTTTAGCAGAGGCTCCAAGTTATGGATTGCCAGTGAATTTATATGATCCTAAGTCTATGGGAGCAAAAAGCTATGCTAAATTGGCAAAGGAAGTTATTAAGAATCGCTAGATTTAGAAAATCTTAATGTTTCACGTGAAACATTAGAAAATATTTAGAAAAGTATTTTATTATAGGAGGGGAAAATTAAAGAAGGAGGTTAGAATGGCGGTTAAGAAAAAAGGCCTGGGAAAAGGACTGGACAGTCTGATAGTTCCTAATAGAAATATAGAAGCTATTTCTAAAGAAAAGTCGGAATCGAAAAAAGATGAGGACTCTGGAAAAAGTGAGCAACTGATGAAAATCAATATGGTGGAACCAAATCGAGATCAGCCACGTAAGCATTTCGAAGAGGATGCATTACTAGAACTGGCAGATTCTATTAAGCAGTTTGGTGTTTTGCAGCCGTTGTTGGTGAGAAAACAAAAAGATTATTACGAAATAATTGCCGGAGAACGAAGATGGAGAGCTGCAAAGCTGGCAGGACTAAAGGAAGTTCCTGTGATTGTAAAGGAATTTACGGAACAAGAAATTGTTGAGATTGGTCTTATTGAAAATATACAGCGCGAAAACCTGAATCCTATTGAAGAATCCATGGCTTACAAGAGGCTTATGGATGAATTTGGATTAAAGCAGGATGAAATAGCAGAGCGAGTGTCGAAAAGCCGAACGGCAGTGACAAACTCTATGAGATTGCTGAAACTAGATGAGAGAGTACAGCAAATGATCATAGATGATATGATTACCACAGGACACGCTCGAGCCTTACTTGCTATAGAAGATAAAGATTTCCAATACGAATTGGCAACGAAAATCTTCGATGAAAAGCTGAGTGTTCGTGATGTGGAAAAAATGGTTAAAACCATAAAAAATCCTAAAAAAGAAAAAAAGAAAAAAGAAGTTAAAAACGACTTTATTTACACAAACCTGGAAGAAAAGATGAAGGAAGTTATGGGAACCAAGGTTAATATTTCTTCTAAAGGCAAGGGTAAAGGTAAAATAGAAATTGAATATTACTCAGATGAAGAGTTAGAACGAGTGTTCGACATGATTATGAGCTTAAGAAAGGGAGAGTAGCCAATGGAAAGTAAGATACTGAAAGCCATCGGCATAGATCCAGCAATTTTGCTTCTGATCTTGCTGATATTGATAATTGCTTTATTTGTATTTTGTATAAATATAAATATGAAGTATGTTCGTTTGAGAAATAGTTATAATTTCTTTATGAAGGGAAAAGACGGAAAAACCTTGGAAGATGCATTTAAAGATCGTCTTGGAGAAGTAGATACTCTGATCAAAGTCGTAAAACAGAATCGTGCGGATATTAAGGAACTGAATCGAAAGTTCGATCACAATTTCCAGAAAGTAGGAATTGTAAAATATGACGCATTTAACGAGATGGGTGGAAAATTAAGTTTTGCAATTGCAATGTTGGACCACAATAATAACGGATGGATTTTAAATGCAATGCACAGTCGTGAAGGCTGTTACACTTATGTGAAAGAGATCATTAAGGGAGAAAGTTTCGTAGAGCTTTCAGATGAAGAAGCAGAATCTTTGGACAAGGCCATCTTTTCTGATGAGCTTCTTGAAGTGTAAGCTGGAAACGAAAAATAGAAAAAATAGCAAAAGATAAATGTTTAAGATTGGCAAAAAAATAGTCAGAAGATAAATATTTAAGATTGAGAAAAATAGTCAGAAGATAAACGTTTAAGATTGCTAAAAAATAGCCAGAAGATAATAATTATAATTGGAATGTAAGTATACAGGAGGATGAACAATGTTAGACATCAAATTTGTAAGAAGTAACCCAGATGTGGTTAAGGAAAATATCAAGAATAAATTCCAGGATGAGAAACTTCCTTTGGTAGATAAGGTGATTGAACTTGATCAGAGAAACCGTGATATCAAGCAGGAAGTTGAGGCTCTTCGTGCAGAGAAGAATAAAACTTCTAAGCAGATCGGTGCATGTATGGCACAGGGAAAGAAAGAAGAAGCAGAGGAGTTAAAGAAAAAAGTACAGGAATCTGCTGATAGAATGGAAGAACTTTCTAAGGAAGAAAAGGAAGTAGAAGCAGAACTGAAGAAAAACATGATGATCATTCCGAATATCATCGATCCTTCAGTTCCGATTGGTAAAGATGATAGTGAGAACGTGGAAATTGAAAAGTTTGGAGATCCAGTAGTTCCTGATTTTGAAATTCCATACCATACAGATATTATGGAGACCTTTGATGGTATTGATCTTGAAAGTGCCGGAAAAGTAGCAGGAAACGGTTTCTATTATCTTATGGGAGATATTGCAAGATTGCATTCTGCAGTGATCTCTTATGCAAGAGATTTCATGATCGATAGAGGATTTACCTACTGTGTACCTCCGTTTATGATCCGTAGCAATGTTGTAACGGGAGTTATGAGCTTTGCAGAGATGGATGCCATGATGTATAAGATCGAGGGTGAGGACCTGTACCTGATTGGAACCAGTGAGCACTCAATGATTGGTAAGTTTATCGACACAATGTTGACAGAAGATCAGCTTCCACAGACACTTACAAGTTATTCTCCATGTTTCCGTAAGGAAAAGGGTGCTCATGGTATTGAGGAACGTGGTGTATATCGTATCCATCAGTTTGAGAAACAGGAAATGATTGTAGTATGTAAGCCGGAAGAAAGCAAGAAATGGTATGACGTATTGTGGAAAAATACTGTAGATTTGTTCCGTTCTTTGGATATCCCGGTTCGTACCTTAGAGTGCTGTTCCGGAGATTTAGCAGATCTTAAGGTGAAATCTTGTGACGTAGAAGCATGGTCACCAAGACAAAAAAAATACTTTGAGGTTGGTAGCTGCTCAAATCTTGGAGATGCACAGGCAAGAAGACTTGGTATCCGCGTAAAAGGACAAGATGGAAAGTATTTTGCACATACCTTAAATAACACAGTAGTAGCACCTCCGAGAATGCTTATCGCATTTTTAGAGAACAATCTTCAGGCAGATGGAACTGTGAAGATTCCAGAGGTTTTAAGACCATATATGGGTGGCAAGGAAGCTTTGGTTCCAAAGACAAAATAACGTATATGATAACATATTAAAACAAATATTTAAATAAAATATTAAGATTAAAGATTAAGATAAAGGAAATTAGGATGCATCAATATCTAAAGGCCATAGGATTTGGAGATTTACCAGACAAAAGAATAATCAACAATATTCTGCAATGGATGGAAATAACCTTTTCGGAACATAAACTGATCAAAATTACCCAGGATATGGACTTTGGAATGTATCGAAGGGAATTTGGTGAAAATATAGGACTTTTAGCCTACGGAGATGTGGATGATACAGAAGAATTTGAAAGAGTCTACTACATGCCATATCTCCTGGGAAGAGGAGTTACCAGTTACGCAGACGTATTTATACAAAGACGTATTGACAGAGAGGCTTACGTAGGTGTTTGTGAGGATTCCAAAGTCGGAATCAGCTTGATTTTTACATTGCAAAATACTTTGGAATATATGAAGGAAAGACAGCTTAGTGATCATTCCGTTAAATTTCGCTCCGTTACCCTTTCCGGCTTAGCAAACGAGGGCACAATCCTACTTCCTATTAGCAAAAATGAGGAGCAGACGAAGCTTCAGATGGAAAAATCAAGAAACCGGATGATGCTCCAGAGTGCGGCAAAAACAGGGGATCAGATGGCACTGGAAAGCCTGACCCTAGATGACTTTGACACCTATTCAAAGGTGGCAAAAAGACTGGTAAATGAGGATTTATTTACCATCGTAGATACATCCTTGATGCCCTACGGAATAGAGTGCGACAGATATTCGATTCTAGGGGAAATTATGGATCTTAAAACTATAGAAAATGAGATATCTGGAAGAAAGATATATATCATGCGGTTGGATGTCAATGAGCTGCAATTTGATGTGTGCGTACCTGTGGATTCCGTAATGGGAGAGCCGGAAGTGGGGCGTAGATTTAAGGGAAATATCTGGTTGCAGGGAAGAGTAAATTTCTAAAAATACAAAATATCAACATAAAAAAAGAGAGATTCTTAAATAGAACCTCTCCTTTTTTTGTTGTTATAATAATTATAATTTCTGATTTTTATTAATGTTTGAAAAAAGCAATCTGTGAATTATCATCTACTAAAGTATGAGAAACAGTGTTATTCATTTCATCGTAATATTCAACTTTTTCATCGATGAAAGTCTGGTAACCGTTTGTTGTATTGTAACTGCAAATTGCGGTGTAAGTTACATGATCAGAATCTGCATCTACTAAAACATCACACTCTACAACGTCCATTTCGTTGTTTTCATTGATAAATGTTGCAGTTGCTTTGCTATAATCTCCACTCCATGTAAAAATCGGAGATTCTGTTGATTCCTGTACTGCACTTGCTTCTGTAGCGTTATTTGCGTTATCATTCTTTGTTCCTGCTGCAAATACGGTTCCAATTGCTAAAGTTCCTAACATGATTGAAGCTGCTGCACATCCTAACATTTTCTTAATAATTGTATTTGTCATAATTTTGTCTCCTTTGCTTTCGTTTTTATTTATTGAATTTTAAATTTTGTATTTGTTTCTTGTTGCTTATATATACGAACGATCTTTCAAGGAGGGATAAAAATTTTGAAAAAAATTAACTATAAAAAATAGTTACTAAAAATATAAGAATGTTGGATGTGCTTATATAAAGAAATTGTATAAATAGAAGAATCCGGGCTTTTGAAAGCCTGGATTCTTCTATGCCCGTCCATAAGAGGATTTGAACCTCCGACCCCTCGCTTAGGAGGCGAGTGCTCTATCCAGCTGAGCTATATGGACATGTATTAAGTAAAGCTAAAATACCTACCCATTTTACCATTCCCTTTCAAAGAAATCAAGATGAGATATACCCCAACTATTTTCTGTTTTTAATCTGGTAGTAAATGTATTGAATTATCAATGCTGTAACATCATAATAAAAGTAAAAGAAATGGAGGAATAGAATGGAACCAATATATACCTATGCTGAGTTTAAAGAAGATCTATCTGAATGTGATGGAATGCAGGTAATTAACGGGATAGATGAAGTTCGCATTAAAAGTTATCCGGATATCGAATACGCTGTGAAGGATGGAAAATCCCTTCATATCAGAATGGTTGCCCCTTTATGTTTGGATGAGAGAAAAAAATATCCATTGATCATACATATTCAGGGAAGTGCCTGGATGAAACAGAATCTAAATTGCAATATAGGAAATCTTATCCCAGTTGTAGAAGCGGGATTTGTTCTGGCTGTTGTAGAATATCGTTATGCTCCGGAGTATAGATTTCCTTGTCAGATTGAAGATGGGAAAACGGCAGTCAGATATCTGTGTGCACATGCAGAAGATTATCCCATTGATCTGAATAATATTTTTCTGTCAGGAGATTCATCTGGCGGTCATACTGCTATGATGATGATGGCTACATGGGATTCAAAAGAATGTGATGCAGAAAAAACCGAACTTCCCAAATTAAGAGGATGCATTGATTTATATGGATCCCTGAATTGTCTTACTATGGGAAATACACTGTCGGCATATGATCACGATGCACCAGATTCCCCCGCAAGTTGTTATCTGGGATTTCAGGCAAAGACAAATCCGGGGGAAGCATTTAGAAGAACACCTTTTTATTACATAAAAAAAGACAGTGTTCTTCCGCCAATTCTGATTATGCATGGTTCGAAGGATCGGACAGTTCCTTTTGCACAGTCCCTTGATTTTTTTCAATATTTGAAGGCACTGGGAAAATATGCAGAATTTTATAAAGTAAAAGGAGCAGATCACGGGGGAAATGTTTTTTACTGTAAAGCAGTAACAGACATTATCATACAGTTTCTAAATAATAATACTCAGGCAGAAATATAGATTCCTGCCTGAGTATTGTTGTATGTATGCAAAACTTTAATCTTCGATCATAATTTTTATGATTTCCTGATTGGTTTCCTTCATACCTTCTTTTCCTAAACGGCCAACGTTCTTTAAGGAAGATTCGATACCTTTGGCTATGATTCCATCTCCTCCGTGGAATTCCTGTCCTCGGATATACATATTATAACCAAAAATACCTGCTTCTACAGCTGTGGCGATTTTTGCCGCACAAGAAGCCTTGGCTCCGTCGCAGACAATACCAGATACAATTGCAAGTGCGTTGACCACCGTATGGATGATTACATCGTAATCGCCTCCACACAGGTAAGCGATACCGGCACCGGCACCGGCACCGGCGCTGACTGCGCCGCAGTATGCGGAAAGACGTCCGATTGGTGTTTTCTCATGGATAGTGGTTAAGTTAGAAAGGGTCAATGCACGAAACATTTTTTCTTCCCCTACTTCCAAAGCTTTTGCATAGACAATGACCGGAACGGAAGATGTGATTCCCTGGTTTCCACTTCCGGAATTAATGATAACCGGCTGCTCGCAGCCATTCATACGGGCGTCAGAGCCCGCGGCCGCCATGGCTTTAGCTTTAACTCTTAAATTATCTCCTTCCATATCTAGAAGGACACTTCCAATATTGGCTCCATAATTGCCACGGATACCTTCTTCGGCAATGGCCATATTGTATCGGATCTGCGGTTCTAAGATCGAACGCACATCCTCAATATCAACGGTGTTGGCAAAATCCCAGATGTCTTTCATGTTCAGAAGGTCCCGATCGGTTAAGCTGTCTTCTGATTCGCCGCAGATTGGAATGTTTTTCAGCACTTTACCGTTTTTTTCAACATATACAATATTTGTATGGTAATTAGCAATCCGTACCTTTGCACTTTCTTCTCCCTTAAGTACTGTGATGATAATATCAAAAGTAATTCCATTATCCACATATGTCACGGAAACATCTGTATTTTTGAGAAACTCTTTGATAAGGGATGTTTGCTCCGGTGTTACCTCTGCGATGACCTCCAGCTCTTTCTCTGGCTTGCCTGCCACGATTCCAGCAGCTGCTGCGGTATCCAGCCCTTTCATATTATCTGTATTGGGCACAATGACAGATTTTACGTTCTTAATGATACTTCCGCTAGTCTCCACGATGACTTTGTCCGGAAGTTCTCCTAAGGTTTGTCTGGCCACTGCAGCCGCATATGCGACTGCGATGGGTTCTGTGCATCCCATGGCAGGGATAAGCTCCTCTTTTAAAATTTGAATATACGCGTTATATTTCTCATTTGTTTTTTTCATATGAATGGCACCTTTGCATCCTTTATATCTTTT
>CAVKOU010000020.1:10940-39217 GCA_963658085.1 bacterium | reverse complement strand
TTTTAAAGCAAATGTTAAGATGCCGCCGGCAGGCCACTATGGAAACGTTGAGACAGAAATCGGACGGGTATGCGTACAGTTGGCATCACCGGATTTTAAGTATATGAATGGAGAGACCCTGACACTGGAAGGTGGAATGGGACAAAGACCATAATCATTTGCTGTTTCATAAATTTTTAACCAAATATATTAAGGATAATCCCGGGTAGAAAGATACTTTCTATCTGGGATTATTCTTTGAGTTAGTTATTGCAGGATTCCCCTGTGTTATTCTTTGAGTTAGTTATTGCAGGATGCCTCTGTATTACTCTTTGTATTAGTTATTGCAAGATTCCTCTTTGAAGGAAAGTTTTGAATTAAGTTGATAAGGAGTTAGAGGCGAAAAGAGAAAAAGTTGACAGTTTCCTGCCAACTTTTTCTCAAAATGGAGTTCTAGATTATAGATAATTGTCTTTGTTTAAATGAGAGAGTAGCTGATCAGAAGAATAAATTATATCATCCTTTAAGTGCTCTTTCAGTTCCTCTCCGTGTTGTCTATCAGAATAATTTTCTGTTTTATATCTCTTTTCCTGAGATAAAAATTGATCTAATTTTTTGCTGTCTCCGTAGGCATCCACCTGCATGCAAGGAAGTCCTTTCTTTGCATTGGATGGGTTGTAACGGAAGAGACTCTTGTATCCGCAGGCAACAGCAGCTTCTTCCTCATACTGTGCACCGGCAGAGCCTCGAGGCAGGCCGTGATGTTTACAAGGAGCATAGGCTAACAACAGGGAAGGTCCTTCATAACTTTCCGCTTCTACCATGGCTTTGATACACTGATTCATGTCTGCACCCATGGAGATACTGGCGACATATACATCCTTGTAATTCATTGCAATAGAGGGCAGGTCTTTTTTGGAAGTAATTTTTCCAGTAGAGGCTAATTTGGCAATGGCACCTTGAGGTGTCGATTTAGATGCCTGCCCTCCAGTGTTGGAATAACATTCCGTATCAAATACTAGAATGTTGATATCTTTACCGGAGGCTAGGATATGATCCAATCCTCCGAATCCGATATCGTAGGCCCAACCATCTCCTCCGAAAATCCATTGGGATTTCTTTGAGAGATAGTCTTGATATTGAAGGATACTGATAGCTTCCGGTGAAGAATGGCTTGATAGTTGATGACAAAGGTCATCAGAGGTTGATGAATTTAATGAGCCGGAAGTATAGGTATCCAACCAGTTTTCTATAGATCCCTTCAGAGGATCTGTATCTTTTAAGGTACCTTGAAGCTTTAAGAGCCTTTCTTTTAAGGTATCTCGTATATGACTATGAGCTAGAAGCATGCCATATCCAAATTCTGCCGCATCTTCAAAAAGGGAGTTGGACCAGGCCGGTCCATGACCTTCTTGATCGGTGGTATAAGGCATACTAGGAGTGGAATTTCCCCAAATAGAGGAGCAGCCGGTAGCATTTGCGATATACATCCGATCCCCAAAAAGTTGAGTTAATAGTTTCGCATATGGTGTCTCGCCACATCCGGGACAGCTTCCGGGAAACTCTAATAACGGTTTCTTAAACTGACTTCCCTTTACGGATGTAGGTCTAAATAATTTAGATGCAATATCCTTCTTTGGTAAAGACTCTAAATAGTCAAAGATTTCTTGCTGATCCTTTGCTTTTTCTAAAGGCATCATGCGAAGTGCCTTACCCGAAGCTGGACATTTGCTTAGGCAAGAGCCGCAGCCGGTACAATCCATTACAGATACAGCTATGGTAAATTCGTGCTCTGAACTTCCTGTCAGCATACAATGTTTGAGGGTTGCAGGAGCCTTCTTTATTTCTTCCTTCGTTAAAATATAAGGACGGATAGCAGAATGTGGACAAACAAAAGAACAATGATTGCATTGCATACATTCTTTCATATTCCAAACTGCCACATAGCCTGCAGCCCCTAGCTTGTCGTAAGCGGAGGTGCCGCTTGGACTGCTTCCGTCGGAATAAGGCAGAAGAGAAGAGACTGGTATCTCATCACCTTTTTTCGTCATAATTGGTTCGTGGATTTCTTTTAGAAAATAATATTTCTTGGAATCCATATTTTCTATGTGGGAAAGATTCTCTGATGAATCGGACAAATCAGCATTAGAATCTTTTGCATCTGACCATTCTGTTGGGATTTCCCATTGTTTTAGATTTTCCCTTGCACATTCGATTGCTTTGTTATTTTTTTCAAGAACACTGCTTCCGTAATTTTTATAGGCGATCTGCACATATTTCTTTAAAAGTGAAGCGCAGGCATCTGCATCCATCAGATCCATAATGCAAAAAGCAGCGGTCATGATCATCATATTGATATGATTTCCTAAACCGATCTTCCTGCAAAGATGATCCGCATCGATGGTATAAAGATGAATGTCATGGTTTGCAAGATATTGCTTTGCGTTAGCAGAAAGGTGTTCTGATAATTCTTCGATGGAATAAGAAGAATTTAACAAAAGAGATCCGTGATCCAACAAGTCATAAAGCAAATCGTATTTCTCTAAATCTTTAAAATGATTACAAACAATAAAATGAGCTTTATTTACAAGATAAGGATCTAAAATATTGTGCTTACTGTAACGCAAATGACTGGTGGTCAGACTTCCGGATACTTTGGAATCGTACTCAGAAAAGACCTGTACAAAATGATCGGTATGTTCCCCGATAATCTTTCCGGCAGCTTTGACACTTCCGATGGTTCCATCAGAGCCTCGACCGTAAAATTTACAACAAATACAATCTCTGGTGTCTAAGGAGAGAGATTCCACTTCCTCCAAAGAAAGGTTGGTAATATCATCGTGGATTCCTATAGTAAACTCTTCCTTATCATGATTGGCAAATACGGAAACAATCTGTTCGGGAGTCGTATCCTTAGAAGCCAAACCATAACGTCCGTGATGGAGTTCTACATGATGCAGGCAAGAGGTGTTCAAAGCAGTTGCCACATCCTGATAAAGAGGTTCTCCCACGGAACCGGGTTCTTTGGTTCGGTCTAATACACTGATGAGCTTCACAGAAGCGGGCAGTGCACCGATCAGCTTGCTGGTGCTAAAAGGTCGGAATAAACGTACGTTTAAAACACCAACTTTCTCGCCTTTTGAATTCAAATAATCTACGGTAGATTTGATGGTATCCACCACAGACCCCATGGCAATAATCACATGTTCTGCATCCAAAGCTCCATAATATTCATAAGGAGCATACTTGGTTCCTAATTTATCATTGATCTTATCAATCTGAATAGAAACAACCTCAGGCATCATAAGATAATTGAGATTGTTGGCTTCTCTGGCCTGAAAATAAATATCCGGATTTTGGGCACTTCCCATAGCTTTGGGGTGGCGGGGATTTAGGGCCTGTTCCCTGAAAGCTTTGACGGCTTCCTCCGGCAAGAAATCCTTTAAATCTTCTTTGGACCATATCTCAACTTTTTGCATCTCGTGAGAGGTACGGAACCCGTCAAAGAAGAAAATCACCGGCATCTTTCCAATAATAGCTGATAAATGAGCCACCGGAGCAAGATCCACAATCTCCTGTACATTTGAAACACTGAAAATACAGGCACCGGTCTGTCTTGTGGCATAAATATCGGAATGATCTCCAAAAATTGACAACGCATGAGTGGCAATGGAGCGGGATGCTACATAAATAACACCAGGTAAATGCTCTGCGGCCATCTTATATAAATTGGGGATCATAAGCAACAATCCCTGAGAAGCTGTGTAAGTAGAGGCCAGTGCCCCGGAAGCTAATGCACCGTGCATGGCACCGGAAACTCCGGCTTCCGATTGCATTTGAGAAACGCTGACCTTATTTCCGAACAGGTTCTCCCTGTTGGAGGCGGAAAATTCTTCGGTATATTCAGCCATGGGTGTGGCAGGTGTAATTGGATATACGAAAGCTACATCCGTAAATTCATAGGCAACAGTTGCCGCCGCTTTATTACCGTCTAAGATCTGAATATCACGTTTCATATAGCACCTCCCTAGTAATTCTCAGATAATTCTACCAAAGCAGAATGTTGGTAAGAATAGTTTTTTGAAACAAATAAAGGTAAAAAACAAACTTTCTGAAAATGGGTCGAAATTTACCATATTAAGTTTGAATAATCACTGTTTTTTGCCGGTTCGTAGATGATAAATTGGTGAGTAGCAAGGGGAAACTAAAGGAAGGAGGTCATTATTGACTATGGTTTATTTATCAGAATTTGTAGGTAGTTTGGTTTTCCTGTTGGGAGGTTATACCTACATGAGTAATGTTACCCTTAAGAAGACTCAGCTTCCGGGATTAAGTTGGGTAGATCTTTCATTTGCATGGTCTTTGGCAGTAGGCTTTGGACTTTGTATCGCAGTTGTAATGGGAGGTCCTGCACTTTTAAATCCAGGTGTTGTATTCGGACAGTTGATTGTTGGAGGAATCACCGCAGGGGAAGCTGGAATGTATCTGCTGATGGAATTCTTGGCAGCAGGCGTAGCAGTAGCGCTTACAGTTGTTAACTTCTATGATAGCTTCAAGGACAGCGAGGGAATTAACAAGGCTGGAATCTTCTCTGCTGGAGCTGTTACAAAGAATCTTCCATTGAATGTTATCCAGGAGATCTGTGCAACATTCTTGTTCCTTTTCTTAGTGCTTGGAACAATTCATGCAACAGATGGTCCTACAGCAGCACTTCAGATTGGTGTCATCGGATTTGCAGCAGTATTTTTCCTGTCATTGACATTGAATCTGACAGGATTCTCAATGAATGCAATGCGTTCTGTATTTAGTAGTATCTGGTTTGCTATTTTGCCAATTCCACATAAGGATGGAGAAAAAGTTGACTGGACCTATCAGATCGTTGTTAACCTGATTGGAAGTAGTATCGGCGGAATCTTAGCAGTAGTTGCAGTAAATGCAGTATTCTAAGAGAAAATCAAGGTTAACCGAAAGCTTTTGAAAAAGCAAAATCAAAATTGAATATGAGTTAAGAAATTCGCCGGAATCCAAGAGTTCTTGTGATTAAGGCGAATTTCATTTGATGAAACCCTCGTGAAGGTGCTTCACGTATTTAGAAAAGAAGGTAAGGAAGTATATATGGAAAGAAAACAGTTGGGAGAATTGGGATTAGAGAGAATTATTCAGGAAACAGTACCTGGTAAGCAGATTACCATGGCTCACGTAGTGTCTAGCCCGAACCCGCTGATCTATCAAAAACTTGGTCTGGATCCAACAGTAGATTATAACAAAGCGGCCATTGGCGTCATGACACTTTCCCCGAGCGAGACAGCCATTATCGCAGCAGACATTGCCATGAAGCGAGCAAGAATTGATCTGGGCTTTATTGATCGTTTCAGCGGTACACTGATTATAACAGGAAGGATTGCAGATGTGACTACTGCTTGGGAGGCAGTTCTTCTCTATGCAAAGCGGGAAATGGGATTTTCGGTTTGTGAGATTACGAAGGCTTAAATTATGAGAAAGATTATATTTATAGGTCGAACGGGAACTGGAAAAACAACTTTAACGCAAGCTTTAAAGGGCAACAAGATTTCTTACCACAAGACACAATATGTAAATCATTATGATGTAATCATTGACACTCCCGGAGAGTATTGTGAAAACAGGGAGCTGGCAAATGGAGTAATCCTATATGCTTATGAAGCCAGTATTGTGGGGCTTATGATGAGTTCCACAGAGGATTACTCTGTATACAGCCCGAATATCGCATCCTTAGCAACCCGTGAGGTTGTGGGGATTGTGACAAAGATCAATGATTTGGGAGCGAGACCTGATATGGCAGAAATGTGGCTTCGACTTGCAGGTTGCAAGACCATATTTTTTGTCGATTCAGTCATTGGAGAAGGAATCGCAGATATTCTTCTGTATTTGAGAGAAGAAGGAGATGTGATGCCTTGGGAGAAAGAAGGCCACGAAGGAGAACTTGGCTATGAACACGAGAATATCGTGATCGAAGATGGAGTCAAGTTGATTAATCGTCCGGAAAGGAAGAAAGATGGCGAGACGCGTATTAATGATCGCTGGAGATTATACAGAGGACTATGAGGTTATGGTCCCTTATCAGGCCCTGGAAATGGCTGGGGTTAAAGTTGATGTGGTTTGCCCCGGAAAAACAGCTGGGGATCATATCCAGACAGCAGTTCATGATTTTGGAGCGGAACAGACATATTCGGAAAAACCAGGACATTTATTTACATTAAATGCTTCGTTTGACTATCTAAAGCTTGCGGAGTATGACGGGCTGTATCTCACAGGAGGAAGAGGTCCGGAATATTTAAGAAGAGATCCAAGAGTGTTGGATATTGTTCGGTTTTTCTTTCAAATGAATCTGCCGGTAGCAGCGATTTGCCACGGCATACAGATTTTAACAGCCGCAGATGTACTGCAGGGAAGAATATTGACTGCATACGATGCTGTGGCACCGGAAGTAACTATGGCAAAAGGCACCTACATGCAGGTGCCGGTAACAGAAACAGTGGTGGATGGTAATCTGGTAACATCCCCAGCCTGGCCGGGACATATCACTCTTTTGAGAGAGTTTTTGAAGTTACTTCGAATTACAATTTTTGAATCATAAGGGCGTTTTAAATTTACCAAGGATGGTTTCAGAACTACCTGTAGATTTTGGGCGAACTATGTAATAATGCTCGTAAATAGAGCACAATATTAAAGGAGGTTATTTAATATGATAGCAAAAGGGTTTACAGAGCCAACAGAACGAATCAAACGTTTGGCTAACGTTGTTGTAACAGCATTTCCTGAAGTAGAAGCTGAAAGAGCTGTACTTACAACAGAAGCATACAAAGAGACAGAAGGTATGCCTAACGTAATGCGTCGTGCAAAAGTTGCAGAGAAGTTGTTTAATGAGCTTCCTGTAACTATCAGAGATGACGAGTTGGTAGTTGGTTCTTTGACTGTGCATCCTCGTTCATGCCAGATCGCTCCAGAGTATTCTTATGACTGGGTTGAGGCTGAGTTTGATACCATGGAGACTAGAATGGCTGATCCATTCAAGATTCCGAAGGATGTTGCAGCAAAACTTCACGAAGCATTCCTTTATTGGCCGGGAAAGACTGTAAGTGATTTGGCTACCTCTTACATGTCAGAAGAAACAAAAGCATGCCAGGCAAATGGTGTATTTACAGTTGGTAACTACTACTATGGTGGTGTTGGACATGTTTGCGTAGATTATGGCAAGATTCTTGAGAAAGGTTTCCGCGGAGTAATCGAAGAAGTTGTTTGTGCAATGGAGAAGATGGACCGCAAGGATCCTACTTATATTAAGAAACAGCAGTTCTACAACGCAGTAATCATTACTTATTCTGCAGCTATTAATTTTGCTCATCGTTATGCAGCAAAGGCTAGAGAGATGGCAGCTGTTGAGACTAATCCAACAAGAAAAGCTGAACTTCTTCAGATCGCTGCTAACTGCGACAGAGTTCCGGAGAACGGAGCAACAAACTTCTATGAGGCTTGCCAGTCCTTCTGGTTCATTCAGTTAATGCTTCAGATCGAGTCTTCTGGACATTCAATTTCTCCAGGTAGATTTGATACTTATATGTATCCATATTACAAAGATGATAAGAGCATCACTCCGGAGTTTGCTCAGGAACTCATCGACTGTATCTGGGTTAAATTAAACGACATCAACAAGACAAGAGATGCGATCTCTGATCAGGCATTTGCTGGATACGCTGTATTCCAGAACTTAGGTGTTGGTGGACAGGATGAGAAGGGTAGAGATATTACAAATGATATTTCTTACATGGCTATGCAGGCTTGTGCACATGTTAAATTACCAGCTCCTTCATTCTCAATTCGTGTACATGAGAACACACCAGATGAGTTCTTGTACAGAGCTTGCGAGCTTGCTCGTTTAGGACTTGGTGTTCCTGCTATGTACAATGACGAAGTTATCATCCCGGCATTGGTTAACCGTGGTGTTAAATTGGAAGATGCTCGTAACTACTGTATCATCGGTTGCGTAGAGCCACAGTGCCCACACAAGACAGAAGGTTGGCATGATGCTGCATTCTTCAACGTTGCTAAGGTAATGGAGATTACAATGAACAACGGACGTGTTGGAGACAAGCAGTTAGGACCTGTAACTGGA
The DNA here is from genome assembly GCA_963658085.1 of bacterium. GTDB lineage: Bacteria > Bacillota > Clostridia > Lachnospirales > Lachnospiraceae > CAKRJP01. The sequence continues at coordinate 31,086 of CAVKOU010000020.1, read as the reverse complement.
GAGATGAGCACATGGACAAGCATCGAAGACTTCTTTACAGCATTTGAGAAGCAGATGGAATACTTTGTATATCATTTGGCAGAAGCTGATAATGCAGTTGACCTTGCTCATATGGAAAGAGACCAGTTGCCATTCCTTTCAGCTCTTGTTGATGACTGTATCGGACGTGGTATGACAGTAGAAGAAGGTGGAGCAATCTACAACTTTACCGGCCCACAGGCATTCGGTGTTGTTGATGCTGGTGACTCTGCTTACGCTATGCAAAAACACGTATTTGAGAACAAAGAAGTTACAATTTCTCAGTTAAAAGAAGCTCTTGATCACAACTTCGGTTATCCGGTAGACAGCTCTACTCAGGCAGAGAAAGCCTTTGATGCACAACGTGCAACAGGTGCTGTTCCTAATGCTACAGCAGCTGCTGTTCAGACAGATGAGCAGAAGGTATATGAGATCGTTAAGAAGATTCTTAGCAGCAATGGATCTGTAGATCTTGCTACAGTGACAAATGCAGTTAACAACTCTGTTAGCCCTGCAGCAGCAGTTGGCGGAGATTATTACGGAATCAAGAAGGTTATGGAGAAGACCGATTGGTATGGTAATGATATCGATGAAGTAGACTACGTATCAGCTAGAGTTGCTCGTATCTACAGTGCAGAAGTTGAGAAATATACAAACCCACGTGGAGGACAGTTCCAGGCAGGATGCTATCCGGTATCTGCAAACGTTCTCTTTGGTAAAGACGTAGCAGCTCTTCCGGATGGAAGACTTGCAACAACTCCTCTTGCTGATGGTGTTTCACCTCGTGCAGGTAAGGATGTAAGTGGACCTACAGCAGCAACAAACTCTGTAGCTAAGCTTGATCATGAGTACTTCTCAAATGGTACTCTTTACAACCAGAAGTTTACTCCTTCTGCAGTTGCAGGAGATGATGGACTTCAGAACTTCGCAGCAGTTGTAAGAAGTTACTTCGATCACAAGGGAATGCACGTTCAGTTCAACGTAATTGATCGTCAGACATTGATCGACGCTCAGGAGCATCCAGAGCTTCATAAGGACTTAGTTGTTCGTGTTGCCGGATACAGTGCTCACTTCGTTACATTGGCTAAGGAAGTTCAGGACAACATTATTGAGCGTACAGAGCATGAATTTGGCTGCTCAAGCTGTTAATTGAAGGAGAAGGTTAAATATGGAGCGGATTGATTATGCCATGGAAGGTCTTGTATTTGATATACAAAGATTTTCCGTGAATGATGGTCCGGGAATCCGCACAATTGTGTTTTTAAATGGATGCCCCTTACGTTGTCAGTGGTGTTCAAATCCGGAATCACAGTTACTAAGACCTGTGGTTATGTACAATGACATGGAATGCATTCACTGTGGTGCTTGTATTTCAGCATGCAAACGGGGAGCAATTGATCCCAAGAATCGTGGGATGATCGATCACAACAAGTGTACTGGTTGTGGCGAATGCTCTCTGGTTTGCCCGGTAGGAGCGCTTATTATGAAGGGAAAACGAATGACGGTAGAAGAAGTTATTCGTATTCTGAAAAAGGATGGCACACATTACAGAAGGTCCGGAGGAGGCTTGACATTGTCAGGTGGAGAGCCTCTGATGCAGTCAGAATTTGCAGTTGAGCTTTTGAAGGCTGCACATGCTCAGGGCTGGAATACAGCTATAGAGACAACTTCCTGTGCCAGTGAAGAGGTGATTCGAAATGTATTTCCTCATATTGATCTGGCTCTGGCAGATGTAAAGAGTATAGATGACCAGAAGCATACACATTTTACCGGCGTATCCAACAAGGAAATTCTTGAGAGAGTAAAGCTTGTTTCGGAGATTACGAAAATAATGGTAAGAGTGCCAGTTATTCCGGGCTTCAATGACAAAAAAGAAGAGATTCGTCAGATTGCAGAGTTTGCAAAGACTCTCAATCAGGAAAACCTGCAAGGGGTGAATCTTTTGCCATATCACTCAATGGGTGAGAATAAATATAAGATGTTAGGTCGTGATTATGATCTCCATGGTGTAAAAATGATGGATAAAGATTATATCAACGAACTAAAAGAAGTAGTAGACCAATGCGGCGTTAATTGCCGCGTAGGCTAAATAAAAAAATGGAGGAGAGAAAATGGATCAGCAGTTAATTGAAAAAGTGATGAAACAGGTTTCTAGCGAGCTCGCAGCAAACCAGACAGCTTCTGCTAGCGCTTCTTCTACATCTGTTGCATGCGATGGATGTGTAGATGGTGTTGGACTTACAGAGTATGTAGGAACATCAATTGGAGATACAATTGGTTTAGTAATCGCAAGTGTAGACCCAATGCTCACAGATATTATGAACCTTGGAAAGTTCCGTTCTATCGGTATCATCGGAGGACGTACAGGAGCAGGTCCACAGATCATGGCAGTTGATGAGGCTGTTAAGGCTACAAATACAGAAGTTATTTCTGTTGAGTTGCCAAGAGATACAAAGGGTGGCGCTGGACACGGATCATTGATCCTTATCGGTGCTGAAGACGTATCTGATGCTAGAAGAGCAGTTGAGATTGCATTAAGCGTACTTCCTAAATATTTTGGAGACGTTTATGGTAATGATGCCGGACATCTTGAGTTCCAGTATACAGCTAGAGCAAGCTATTGCTTAGAGAAAGCTATGGGAGCTACTCTTGGAAAAGCTTGGGGAATGACTTGTGCAGGTCCTGCAGCAATCGGTGCAGTATTAGCAGATACAGCTGTTAAGGCAGCTAACGTTGAAGTAATTGGATATTCTTCACCTGGAAATGGTGGAACCAGCTACTCAAACGAGGTTATTTTAACATTTACAGGTGATTCTGGTGCGGTTCGTCAGGCTGTACGTGCAGCAATTGAAGTTGGTAAGAAACTTCTTGGAGCATTAGGCGATGAGCCACAGTCAACTACAGAGCCATACATTTAAGATTCATAAAATCATAAGGAGGACATACTATGAATTCAGATGCATTAGGAATGGTTGAAACAAAAGGACTTGTTGGTGCTATTGAAGCAGCCGACGCAATGGTTAAAGCAGCTAACGTAACATTATGCGGATATGAGAAAATCGGATCTGGACTTGTTACTGTAATGGTTAGAGGTGATGTAGGAGCAGTTAAGGCAGCTACAGATGCCGGAGCAGCAGCTGCAAGAGCAGTAGGTGAGGTTGTTTCTCTTCACGTTATTCCACGTCCACACATGGATACAGAGAAGATTATTCCAAAGAAATTAGCAGACTAATAAGAATTAAAGGGACGGGGCGGAGATTAAGAAATTAATCTCCGCTAGTCATAGAGGTGCCCATGGAAATTAATGAAACACAGCTAAGAAAATTAGTTGAGCGGATCATGGAGCTTACTCTTGAACTTACAGAATCGAATAGTGTAAAAAAGGAGATTTTGGTAGTTTTAGCTGGAGGAAACCAGGAACAGCTGAAGACAGCACTTGAAGCTTTGCCTGAATCGAGCGATGAGAACCGAACCATTGTGGTTACGAAGGAACTCATGGAAAATGAAGAATTAGGACAGCTTATCTGTAAATCCTGTGAAAAAATCATCCAGTCGGAAGAAGTTCTATCTAAGCCGCTTAGCTATGAAAAGATAATTTTCCCAGCTATGCCGAGGGACATTCTCGCTAAGTGTGCATTGTGTATTCCGGATACCTACGAAGTAGCCTTAATTCAGAAAGCATTCGAGGAATCAGTACCGATCGTACTATCTAAGAATGCTTTAAGTCCATTTACAGGAAATGAACCAGAGAGCTATCAAAATTGTATTTTGGGATATATTAAGACATTATTGGAATATGGAATCGAAATAGAACTATAGAAGATATGAGGAGGTGAAAAGATGCGTGAATCACTGGGACTCGTAGAAACCGTTGGTATTTCTACAGCTATTGAAGTGGCGGATGTCATGGTAAAAGCGGCCAATGTAAAAATCCTTGAATTGGAGAATAGTAAAGGTGGCGGATACATGACTGTCAAAGTTGTAGGTGATGTAGGAGCTGTAAAAGCCGCGGTGAATGCTGCAAAAGCTGCCGGAATCAAGTATGGAAATCTTGTTTCGGCATCAGTGATTGCAAGACCTTCTGATGGCATGTCAACTCTTTTCTGTAATCCTAAGGTTCCATATCAATCCGTTAACAAGAAGCCGATTCCTCAAGCTTGGGAGGAAGATGAGCCGGAAAAATTAAATTATGCGGTAAAGAAGGCAGCACCGAAAGCGGTTGAGGAGCCAAAGGTGAAAGAGACTAAGGCTAAAAAAGCTAAGGTAGAAGAAGCCAAGGTGGAAGAACCAAAGGTAGAAGAAGCTAAGGCGGAGGAACCAAAAGCAGAAGATCCGAAAGTAGAAGAAGCTAAGGTGGAAGAACCAAAGGCAGAAGAGCCGAAAATAGAAGAAGCTAAGGCGGAAGAACCAAAGGCAGAAGAACCAAAAGTAGAAGAAGTCAAGGCGGAAGCAACACCTAAGCAGGAAGAACCTAAGGCAACAAAGACCCCGAAGGAAACAGAAGGGAAGAGCCAGGCTAAACCTAGACGATCATCTAGAAGAAAGAAATAGTTAGATGAGAAAGGAAGTATTAACGTATGGTTTTAGCAAAAGTAATCGGCAATGTAGTAGCTACACGCAAAGATCCAACCTTGGAAGGAACAAAATTAATGATTGTTCGCCGGGTAAATGCAGAGGGATCTTATATTGATTCTGAGCAGGTTGCAGTAGATTATGTAGGCTGTGGTATCGGAGAGTTTGTTCTCTGTGCAACAGGATCCTCTGTTCGTGTAGATGACGATAAACGTGGTAAAACAATTGATATGGCGGTAATAGGAATCATTGATAGTGTTGATACCTCAGGACAATAATAGGACATAAAAAGGTTTAATTATGGAAATAGGAATTTTTGCATCTGTAAATGATGCGATTGGGTTTGTGAGAAATGCTCACGATCGTTATCAGACATTATCCCTTGAGGATCGATGTGAAATCATAGAAGCCATCAGATGCAAGCTGTCAGAGCAGATAGATGTTATTGCAATGCTTGCTTTGCAAGAAACAGGAATGGGAAATTACGCTGACAAGAAGATAAAATTAGAGGCGGCAATTAAGAATACACCGGGAGTGGAAGATCTTATTACAGAAGTCAAGACCGGAGATAAAGGAATGGTCCTTTATGAACTCAGTGGCTTCGGAGTGATTTGTACATTGGAACCGGTGACCAGCCCGGCAGCTTCATTAGTGAATCATGTAATCAGCATGGTGGCTGCAGGAAATGCAGTAGTGATCTGTCCGAATCCTAGAGCCTTACAGACTACCAAATATGTAACCAGTCTTATCAGTAGTGCAATCGTAGAAACCTGTGGAATCGATAACTTGGTGGTGGCATTAGATGAAAGCTCCATCGACAAAGCACAGGAGATTATGCATCATCCGGATGTGGATATGATTGTATGCAATGCAGGAGAAGCGGCTCTTAAGGGAGCGTTGTCTTGCGGTAAAAAGGTTATTGGTGAAGGTCAGAGTAATGCTGTTGTCCTCGTTGATGAGACAGCAGATTTGAATGCAGCAGCATTTGATATATTTAGAAGCGCTTCTTTTGATAACAATTTAATTCATACTTCTGAAAAGACCATCGTGGTTGTAAAAGAAGTAAAAGATGAGCTTATGAAAGCATTTGCACATAACAAGACGAAGGTGATTTCTTCACCGGAGGAGTGCCAGAAGCTTATGGATGCCATTTTAAGAAGAGACATGATTCTCAAAAGAAAATGGATCGGAAAGAGTGCGGCAGAAATTTTAGATGCAGCAGGCATCTCGCACGAAAGTGATGTGCAATTGATTCTGGTTGAAGCAGATTTGCCACATCCATTTGTGACAGAGGAACTTAGAGCTCCGGTAGTTGCTTATGTGGTAGCAGAAAGCTACGAGGAAGGTTTGGAGATGACCTTAGATATTGAGCAGCGTTACAAACATACAGCAGCGATCTTTTCCAAAGATATTAATCGGTTAAGTGAAGCTGCAAAAGTCTTACAGACTTCTGTATTTGTAAAGAATGGCCCGAGCTTAAGTGGTGTTGGACTTATAACACCAAATAGTCCGTTTGCTTTAACAGTAGCAAATGTAACAGGTGAAGGTGCAGTTAGTGCAAGACATTTCACTAGAAGAAGAAAATGCATTTTGACGAATGGATTTTCAATTCGATAAGGTTAAAAGAATATGAAACAGGTATATATCAAAACAAGAGTTTTTTCCGGACAGGATTCCCTGGAACGTCTGAGAAAATTCACAGATAAAAAGATTTGGCTGGTTTGTGATGGATTTTTAGTTGATAACGGAACCGTTAATCTAATCACCAGCAAAATTAGTAAATCCAACAAAGTAGTTGTATGTAAGGATGTTATTCCGGATCCACCCCTTGAGAACATAGCTAAGGGGGTTGCCCTGTTAAAGAATATCCAACCGGATGTCATTATTGCATTTGGTGGTGGATCGGCTATCGATACAGCGAAAGGAATTATTTATTTTGCTCCTTTATCAGGATATGATAAAAAGCCTAAATTTGTAGCGATTCCTACGACGAGTGGAACTGGATCAGAAGTTACTTCTGTTACAGTGATCACAGACAAAGAGATGGAGACCAAACACTTAGTAGTAAGCCACGACATGCTTCCGGATGAAGTTATCCTTTGTCCACAGCTTACAATGTCAGTACCGGCATCTATTACCGCAAATACAGGAATGGATGTTCTGACACATGTTTTGGAAGCTTATGTGGCTAAGAACTCTAATGCATATTCGGATGCATTGGCAGAGAAGGGTGTGGAATTGGTATTCCAGTACTTAAAGACATGCTACGATCGTGGAGAAGATTTGGAAGCCAGAGGCAAAATGCAAGAAGCTTCCAATATAGCGGGAAGTGCATTTAATATTGCAGGGCTTGGCATGAATCATGCGATTGCCCATCAGCTTGGAGGTACTTTCCATATTCCACATGGTTTAGCAAATACATTGATCCTCAATGAAGTAATCAAGAAAAATTCAGAGGATGCCTACATGAGAAGCAGATATGCAACCATCGCTCGTAAGATGGGGCTGGCAACCTTCCAGGAATCCGATGAAATGGCTGTTATGCATCTGTGTGAAAAGATTGATGCATGTAAAGCAGAGATGAAGATGCCTACAAGAATTACGGAGTGCAATGTCTCAGCGGCAGATGTAAAAGCAAAGATGCCGGAGATGTGTGAGAACGCTTTAAAAGATGGATGTGTTCCGCAGGCACGTATGGTTTATACCAAGGCTGACATTGAAAAGATTTTGCTGAGTGTGTTATAATTATTCTAGCTATTTAGGTTAGAAAATTGAACACAAGGTGTTCTTGGGGAAATGAAATAATGACAAGAAACGATGAAGCAAAACCATTGGATCAAAAAACGGAAAAACGCGAGATAAATGTCAATGAATTTGACATTATTCACTTATTTGGTAAGGAAAAACTGGAGGAAATTCAGGAAACGATTTCCAAGGTTACAGGGTTGGCGTTTGTAACGGTTGACTATAAAGGAGAACCTGTTACAGAGCCAACCTGCTTTACCAGTTTATGCAAATGTGTTCGTGAGAATCCTTTGACAGAAAGAGGATGTTGGTCATCGGATGCCTATGGAGCGATTCAGGCGGCAACCACTAAGAGGACCAGTATTTATTATTGTCCTTGCGGATTATTGGAAGTAGCAATTCCTTTAGTAGTTAAGGGACATTATCTGGGGGGATTTATCGGCGGGCAAATTGCATGCACAGATGCTCCGGAAGATATAGTTCGATTGGAGACAATCTTTAAACGAGATGAGCTTTTGACCGAGGCTGGGATTGACATGAATCTGAAGAAAGATGCCACCCAGATGACTTACAAGCAGTTCTGCGATATTGCGGATCTTGCAACGATGGTTATTAACCAGCTGAGGGATACAGAACTGGCAAGAATAGAACATGGATACTCAAATCAGGAAAAGGTAGATGCCTTAGACAAAGAGAATCAGAATCTGAAATATCAAAATAAGATCAAGGATCTCAAAATTTCATCCATGAGCTATGCAAGAAGTTCTCAGTTTGTTATGGATACTGTTACAGCTATTGCCAATATGGCGATGGTGGAAGGTGCCTTAGAAACAAATGAAGCTCTGATCAAGTTTGCAGATTATATGAAGAATCTCATGGGAAGCAAAAATACATTTTGGCCCCTTTCAGAGGAGCTTGACAATGCAGGACGCTACCTGGAAATTCGTAAGATGCAGCTTGGTGATCGTTTGAACTATTCCATAGAGGTGTCTCACAAAATGAAGATGTGGAAGACACCGCAGCAAGTTTTGCCTGTATTTATTCAACAGGCGATTGATTATGGAGTCGCAATGAATGAATCTGGAGGAAGTGTAAAAATAACCGGAACATACGATGATGAAGATGTGATCTTGTATGTAGAAGATGACGGTCCTGGCTTCGATGCAGAAAAAATCGAACAGTATTTTAGTCCGTTTAGAAATAATGCGTCAGAAGACGGAATACTACAAAGCGTGGAAGAGACCAGTAAAAGGATGCGAATTCTTTTTGGAAATGATTATGATGTAATCACCGAAATAGAAGAAGGCAAAGGAAGACGCGTTTGTATTCGCTATCCCAGATATTTTGACGAAAGGATAGATGTGGATGTATCGGATTCTGATCGTAGATGATGATGCCATAATGCGAAAGGCATTAGGCGTCATGATAAGTAAGGTAGAGGGATTTGAGATTTGCGGAGAAGCAACCAATGGAAGAGATGCAATTCTTCGATACAAAGAAACTCATCCTGATATCATTTTTATGGATAATGTAATGCCGGTCATGACTGGATTAGAAGCAATCCGGTCCATTCGAAAAACAGATAGCTCGGTTACAATCTATGTTCTAAGCGCTTATACCAATTTCAATCTAGCGAAGGAAGCAATGAAGTTGGAAGTTAAGGAATATCTTTTGAAACCGATTCCTCTGAAAACTTTGATAACTGTTCTTGTGGATTACAAAACTGCAAGAGATGATAATATTAGTATTTCCATGCATATCATGGAAGAGATTATAGAGGCAAGAGATTTTGGAAAAGCCTATTACAGTTATGAAGAACAGGTGGAGGAAATCTATCAAAAATACGGTGATGATGGAGAAAAACTGGTGGATGTTTTCCGGTATTTTGGACAACACATGATTTCCATGATCGGGGGTATGGAGGGACAGGTTAAGAACTTAGATGATCTGCTTTCTCTAAACGATAACGTGGTCATGGGTGCAAAAGTAGGAGAGATGTGGTTGTTTAAAGTTATGGATTATGTCTTTAAGCAGCGGAGCATTCGAAGATATCCGGTGCTTACCAATGTTTTTCAATATATAGATGAGCACATCAGCGAAGATATTGGCTTAAATCAGATCATAGAAAATTGTGCCATATCCCAGGGATATCTAAGCAGAATTTTCAAAGATCAATTTAAAATCAGTGTAATGGAATATTTACACATGCGTAAGTTACATTTGGCAAAATGCTATATGTTTCTTACCAATGACAGTGTTGCAGAGATAGCAGATCGCCTTGGATATAATGAAAGCAGCTATTTCAGCAAAGTATTTAAAAAATATGAGCATATGACGGTACAGCAGTACCGAAAAACAATCTTATCCTCGAAAGAGTAGGAGGTGAGATAAGGTGGATGATTTTTATTTATTGTCCTCTGAATCCGTAACAGAGGGACATCCGGATAAACTCTGTGATCAGGTGGCGGATGCAATATTAGATGAGGCTATAAAGCAGGATCCGAAGGCGCATGTGGCTGTGGAGACTATGGCATCTAAGAATACGCTTATGATTGCCGGTGAGATTACGACTTCAGCAAATCTTGACCCGTCAGCCATTGCAAGAGATGTAATGCGAAACATCGGCTATACTTCAGAAGAGAGTGGTATCGACGCAGATCATTGTATGATACTGACAAACTTGAATGTACAGTCACCGGATATTGCGCAGGGGGTTAACCGGGATGCCAGTGGCGAGGAGCTCATCGGTGGTGGCGATCAGGGAATTATGTATGGTTTTGCTTCCAACGAGACAGAAAACTACATGCCACTTACAATAGAACTTTCCCATCGTTTGGTCAGACGATTAGCAGAAATTCGTAAGCAGGGAATTGTACCTTGGTTGTATCCGGACGGTAAAGCACAGGTTACAATTCGCTATAATCAGGATCATGTTCCTGTATCGCTAGAGGATGTTGTACTTTCTGCACAGCATCATGCTTCCATTCATTATGATTACTTGAAGAGCACATTGATGGACGAGGTAGTAGTGCCTACGTTATCCGATTTCTTTGATCTAAGTAATACCAGTATTAAGATCAATCCTACAGGAAGATTTGTAGTAGGTGGACCATTAGGAGATACCGGTGTTACAGGAAGAAAGTTGATGGTTGATACCTATGGCGGAATCGGAAGACACGGAGGAGGTGCTTTCTCAGGAAAGGATCCTACAAAAGTCGATCGAAGTGCAGCATATATGGCAAGATATGTGGCAAAAAATGTAGTTGCCGCAGGCTTGGCAGATCGATGCGAAGTTGCAATTGCATATGCCATTGGTCAGATCGAACCGGAGGCAGTGAATATTGATACGTTTGGAACAGAACATGTAGACAGGAGTTTGATTCAGGCGGCAGTGAAGGAATTATTTGATTTCTCAGTGGCAGCAACCATTAAGAAATTAGATCTTCGAAAACCACAATATTTGAAAACTGCTTCCTATGGTCATTTTGGAAGAGAAGATCAAGGTTTTGCATGGGAGAAGACCGATATGGTAGAACCTCTCAGACAAACTGTAATTGCAAAACAATATGCAAGTTTTATGCAAGGAAGTGGAAGATAAGATGAATACAACAGCAAAGAATCAGGAAGAACTGATTCAGGAAATCGTAAAGAATGTAATGGCGCAGCTCAACCAGTACAATGAGTTGAAGATTCCGATTGGAGTTTCTAACCGTCACGTTCATTTATCCAGGAAAGATTTAGATCAGCTGTTTGGAGAAGGATATGAACTTACAAAGAAATCTGACCTGGCTCAGCCGGGACAATATGCTGCCAACGAAACGGTAGTAGTCAGAGGACCGAAGGGAGAGTTTAGTAAGGTTCGTATCTTAGGACCGGTAAGAGCTGAAAGTCAGGTGGAAATTTCTCTTACCGATGGATTCCAGCTTGGAGTAAAGGCTCCGATTAAAGAGTCCGGACATTTGGATGATACACCGGGAGTTACCTTAATCGGACCAAAAGGCACCGTAGAGATGCCAAGAGGAACCATCGTAGCTCTCAGACATATCCATATGACACCGGAACAGGCAGCTTCTATGGGACTTAAGGATAAAGATGTGGTAGAGGTTGAGACTTTCGGTGAACGAGCAGGTGTTTTAGGAAATGTTCTAGTAAGAGTTTCAGATAAATTTGCACTGGAAATGCATGTAGACATTGATGAAGCAAATGCATGTTCTCTGAGAAATAAAGATTATGTAGTAATAAAGAAATAAATTAGAAATAAAAGTAATGGAGACAAAGCAGTGATCTTAGAAAAAGACGTATTAGATTCTTTTGCCCAATTGGTAGAGGAGAAAAGTGGAAATCAATTTGAAGGAAAACTTAAAGTCGGCGTGGACTTGGGTACTGCGAATATCGTCCTTGCTGTGGTTGATGAGAATGATACCCCGGTTGCCGGGGCCACATTTCCTTCTTCCGTTGTAAAAGATGGTATCGTCGTAGACTATATGGGAGCTATAAGGATCGTAAGAAATCTAAAGGCTCAGGTGGAAGAAACCCTGGGTGTAGAGCTTACGGAGGCTTCCTGTGCGATTCCGCCCGGAGTTGTGGATGGCAGTGTGAAAGCTATCGCCAACGTTGTGGAAGGTGCTGGATTTGACGTAATCAATATTGTGGATGAACCTACTGCAGCTGCAACTGTTCTTGAAATCAGTGACGGAGCAGTGGTGGACGTAGGTGGTGGTACCACAGGTATCAGTATCCTGAAAGACGGAAAGGTCATCTATACAGCCGATGAACCAACAGGTGGTACGCACATGTCCTTAGTGATCTCTGGATACTATAATGTTTCCATGGAAGAAGCAGAAGCGATGAAAAAAGATTCGAGTAAAGAGTCGGAGATTTTCCCGATTGTAAAGCCGGTAGTTCAGAAGATGGCTTCCATTGTGAAGCGTTTTGTAGAAGGCTATGATGTTCCAGCTATTTATGTAGTTGGTGGTGCTTGTAGCTTCTCTGAGTTTACAGCCGTATTCGAAAAAGAAATCGGAATTACAACGGTAAAATCGAATCAACCATTATTGGTTACACCGCTTGGTATTGCAATGAATTGCAAAAAATAATACTTGAATCGGAGGGAAATATCATGGATATTGATGTAAATGTTATTGAAAAGATGGTACGAAAAGCAATTGCCGAGTCTGCAGGTGAGGTAAAACCAGCGACTCCAGCTGTAGAAGCAGGGGATTATGGTGTTTTCGATACCATGAATGGGGCAATTGAAGCATCTGTAGTAGCTCAGCAGGAGTTATTACATTCAACTATGGCGCAGAGACAAAAATATGTAGATGTTATCCGCGAAACAGTTTTAAAGAGAGAAAATCTGGAGATGATGTCTTTACTTTCTGTAGAGGAGACAAAAATCGGTAAATATGAGCACAAGCTTATTAAGAATCGTTTGGCTGCAGAGAAGACACCGGGAACAGAGGATCTTATTACAGAGGCAAAAACCGGAGATAACGGTTTAACTCTTATTGAGTATTGCCCATTTGGTGTTATTGGAGCAATTACTCCAACTACAAACCCAACAGAAACTATTATCTGCAATTCTATTTCAATGATTGCAGGTGGAAATACTGTAGTATTTAGCCCACATCCAAGAGCAACAAAGGTTTCTCACCTTCTTGTGAAGTTGCTTAACAAGGCTTTGGAAGAGGCTGGAGCTCCGGCAAATATGATTACTACTGTCAAGGAGCCATCCATTGCAAATACTAATGCAATGTGTGAGCATCCAAAGATCAGAATGTTGGTAGCAACCGGCGGACCTTCTATCGTAAGAAAGGTAATGTCTACCGGAAAGAAAGCAATCGGAGCCGGAGCCGGTAACCCACCGGTAGTTGTTGATGAGACTGCTGATATCGAGAAGGCTGCAAAGGATATTATCGATGGATGCTCTTTCGATAATAACGTTCCTTGTATTGCTGAGAAAGAAGTATTTGCTGTAGATCAGATCTGCGATTATCTTATTCATTGCATGAAGCAGAATGGTGCTTATGAGATGACAGATCCAGCCTTAATTGAGAAGCTTGATCAGCTGGTAACTAATGAGAAGGGTGCTCCGAAGGTTGAATTTGTAGGAAAGAGTGCTCCATATATCTTAGATAAGCTCGGAATTCAGGTTGGTGATGATGTTCGTGTTATCATTATGGAAGCTAAGAAGGATCATCACTTAGTAACAGAAGAAATGATGATGCCAATCCTTCCAATCGTACGTTGCCACGATGTAGATGAGGCAATTGACAATGCATACGAGGCAGAGCACGGTAACCGTCATACAGCTATGATGCATTCAAAGAATGTTGATAAGCTTACAAAGATGGCAAGACTTCTTGAGACAACCATTTTTGTAAAAAATGCTCCTTCCTTCGCCGGAATCGGTGTAGGTGGAGAGGGCCATACAACCTTTACAATTGCAGGACCAACAGGAGAAGGCTTAACAAGTGCTCGCTCCTTCTGCAGAAAGAGAAAGTGTGTAATGGCTGATGCCTTACATATTAGATAAGGAGAGGTTTTTGTATGGGCGTTTTAGAACAAATTAAAGATGCCGGTATTGTTGGTTGCGGAGGAGCTGGTTTCCCGACCCATGTGAAGTTAAATTGCCAGGTAGAGTACCTGATCGTAAATGCGGCTGAGTGTGAGCCATTGCTTCGTACTGACAGATACCTGATGCTGAATAAAGCAGAAGAAATCATTACAGCTCTTGAAGCTGTAGCAGAATTAACCAAAGCCCAGAAAATCTATATAGCATTAAAGGAGACCTACAGGGATGAGATAGCATCCCTGCAGGCCGCCATCGATGCAAAGAATAGCCGGGTTCAGTTATTTATGCTGAAAAACTTTTATCCTGCAGGTGATGAGCAGATTATGGTGCTGGAAGTAACCGGACGTACCGTACCTCCTACAGGAATTCCGTTGGATGTAGGCGCTGTTGTATCAAACGTTGCATCTATGTATGGAATTTATGAAGCGATTCAGGGAATTCCATTTACCCAGAAATACCTCACAGTAACCGGTGCGGTTGCACATCCGATTATCGTGAAGGCTCCTCTTGGAACTCCATTTGCAGACTGCTTAAAGGCTGCCGGTGGAACTACCACAGAGAATTACCACATCTTAGTAGGTGGTCCAATGATGGGTAAGTTGTATCCGAAGTCAGATTTGGACAAGTATTCTGTAACAAAAACCACTTCTGGTATTGTAATCGTTCCGGATGATACTCGTTTAGTGCAAATGAGAGAGACCTCTATTAAGAGCATTATGAAGCGAGCAAAAGGCTCTTGTATTCAATGTCAGACTTGTACACAGATGTGCCCAAGATACTTAAGCGGACATCCGCTGGCACCACATAAGATCATGCGCAAGCTTGCTTATGCTGATAGCATTGAGTCTGTACTGGACGATCCGGCTATTAAAGAGGCTATGACTTGTAGTGAATGTGGAGTCTGCGAAGCTTTTGCCTGTCCGATGGGACTTGCTCCTAGACAGGTGAATGTTCAGGTAAAGAATGCACTTAGACAGAGTGGATTCAGATATCAGAAAGATACAGAAACGACATTCAAATCAAGAGAAGACAGAGAGTACAGAAGAATTCCATCTCATAGAATTGCTGCAAGACTTGGAGTTGAGCAGTACTATGATTATACAATCAGAGAGCTTAGTGAGCTGGCTCCTGAGAAAATAAACCTTTCTTTGCAGCAGCACATCGGTGCTCCGGCGGAGCCTGTGGTTCAGGTAGGAGATAAGGTTTCAAAAGGTAGTCTTATTGGTAAGTTGCCGGAGAAGGGACTGGGAGCAAATATTCATTGTGGAATCGATGGAATTGTTCGCAAGATCGAGAACGGCATCGTTGAAATTGAAAGAATATAAGGAGAGCTCACATGATAACGATTGGATTTTTAGAAAGTAATAGCATAGCCCGAGGTATTGAGGCCGCAGATGCTATGCTCAAGGCAGCAGAGATCCGTCTGGTAGCGGCTCGTCCAAGCTGTCCCGGAAAATATCATATTATGATCAGCGGAGAGGTATCCGCAGTGCAGTCCGCAATGGATGCAGGTAAAGAGAGAATTGGTGGCTCATTAATCGATGAGTTGGTAATTCCAAGAGTACATCCACAGGTAATAGAGGCCATTAATTTATCAACCATGCCTGAGAAGATCAAGGCTGTTGGGGTTATGGAGTACTTCTCGGTTGTACAGGCTGTTATCGGTGCAGATGCAGCAGTAAAAGCAGCTGGAGTTACTCTTATGGAGGTCCGTTTGGGAACCGGAATTGGTGGAAAGTCCTTTGTAACCTTGACAGGGGATGTATCCGCAGTTGAGGCTGCAGTTGAGGCAGGATGCAAGCAGGCAATCGAGGAAGGATTGTTGATCAGTCAGGTAGTATTGCCACATCCACATCAAGATTTGATTCCTACTCTTTTGTAGAAATAATTGCTCGTAGGGATGCAGTCTTAGAAAAAGTTGTGAAATAAAAAAGAATAAGAAAAAAGGATTTCCAAAGTTCATCGCCTTGGAAATCCTTTTTTAGTTTTTTAATTGGCTTCTTTTTGGGGACTATTTGAATCTTCTTGGATACTATTTGCATTTTTAAGATAAATGTAAATTCCTACAATTACCAGGATTCCTCCGATGATCTGTTGGATACCGGGTACCTGTCCAAACAGGAACAGGGCCAGGATGGAAGCAAATACCGGTTCTCCGAGCTTCATATTTGAGATCAAAGCAGTAGGGAGATATTTTAATCCCCAGTTGAAAATACTGTGTCCCATTAAAGTGCAGAAAATGCAGAGTAAGAATCCCCACAGATAATTCATGCCACCATACCCATATACAGGAGTTTTAGTCACAAGATTAAATAGGAACAAGGTAATACTTGTAGTTCCGTATACAAAGAAGGTATATACTGTTGTAGACAGGCCTTTTCGCTGTCTAGAACCAATCATAGTATAAATGGCCATAAAGCAGGCACCCATAAGAGCTAAACTATCTCCTTTTATAATGGCACTGCCGCCGGATCGATCGGCCATAGCTAATACCACGCTTCCACCGAATGTAATGGCAATTCCCAGGAGACCGGAACGAGAACATTTCTCACGGAATAAAAGATATGAGAAGATACATATGAAGAAAACTTCCGTATCTACTAAAACCGTACTGGAAGACACGCTGGTATAACGGATGGATTCGAAATAGCAGGTAAAGTGGCAGGCTAAGAAGAATCCGCTGACCATGCACCAGAGAATGTTCTTGGAAGTAAGTTGTTTCAGCTCTTCTCGGTGTTTTAAAAGCACTACAGGAAGGAGACATAAAGTAGTAAATCCCATACGGTAAAAGGCTAATACTGCGGAAGGGGCAGTAGCGTATTTTACAAATATGGCTGAAAAAGAAACGCCAAGCACTCCCAGTAAGACGATTAGTTTAGTTTTCATAAATAAAATCCTTTCTTATATATGCAAAGGTCTTAAAGAATCTTAGTATGAGTATAAGAGTTCTACTTCGTGAAAGCAATAACAAATCTGAAAATTTTGTATAACAGATAACCGGTTATTTTTGCATATGTTATGGAAAACGGTTTATACATCAATATTCACATTTTATACAGGTAAAAGAACGGTTTATGCAGAATCTATTGTTACTTTATAAAAAAAGTATAAAATAAATTCATAGAATTGAGAGGTCGTTATAAAAGAGAAAAAGAAGGAGTTAGGTGAACGTTATGGAAAAAAAGAAGAAATTTTCTATGTCCCTTACCACCCAGATTCTGATCGCTACTGTGGGAGGTATCGTTTTTGGAACTGTGGTAGGTGAGTGGGCTACCAATTTGAAGTTTATTGGAGACATCTTTATTCGTTTGATTCAGATGTCGGTAGTACTGCTTGTTATGTCTGCAGTAGCGGGTGCTGTTGGAAGTGGTGATGGTCAGGATGTAGGAAAAATGGGATTCCATACATTTAAATGGATTATTGGATTTACCATAGTATCTGCAGGATTAGGGGTTATTTTGTCTATCTTATTTCAGCCGGGAATTGGAATTTCACTGTCCGGTGCTGAGCAGGTAGCAGAGCAGACTGTGGAGTCTACATCTCTTCAGGAAACTATCTTGAATTTTGTACCTACCAATATTGTATCATCTATGGCAGATGGTTCTATGGTACCTTGTATCGTATTTGCCCTGTTCTTTGGAGTAGCTATGGGGGCTTACGCAAAAGAATCAGGAAATCGTATCATTGTTGACTGGGTGACAAGCCTGAATGCAGTTATTACCAATATTATTAAAAATGTTATGGTAGTAGCACCAATCGGTATCTTTTGCTTATTGGCAAATGTTGCCGGATCTACAGGAATCAAGGTTATTATTCCAATGCTTAAGTTCCTCTTAGTACTTTTAATTGGAGATGCCATTCAGTTTATCTTATTTACACCTCTTACAGCAATTTTGTGTAAGGTGAATTTGTTTAAGATGCCAAAGAAATTTGCAAAAATGTCTATCATGGCAGTTACTACTACCTCTGGAGCTATCTGCCTTCCAACGAAGATTGAAGATGAGGTAACAAAGTTTGGTGTAAGTCGTAAGGTAGCGGATTTCACAGGACCGATCACAATGTCCATGAATAGCTGCGGTGCAGCACAGTGCTATGTGGCAGCAATCTTTTTCATGGCACAGGCTACCGGAGTAACCATGACTCCTTATCAAATGGGAATGGCAATTTTACTTTCCTGCCTCATGTGCCTGGGAACTATTTCCGTTCCGGGAGGATCTGTGATTGTATATACATTCCTTGCTAGTTCCTTGGGATTATCTTTGGACAGCATTGCCGTACTTATTGGTATTGACTGGTTCGCAGGAATGTTCCGTACCTTAATGAATGTAGATGTTGATGTTATGGTAGGTATGCTGGTAGCTAACAAGCTTGGTGAGTTGGACCACGATGTATTTGACGAGAAGAAAACAGTTACTTATTAATTAATTTGACGAGAAGAAAACAGTTACTTGTTAAATAATTTGCCGTTATCGAAAAAATCATACATAACTATCGAAGAGCCTCTGATGTGGGAGAATCCATATCAGAGGCTTTTCGATGTTTATAAAAGTACTTGCATTTTCTATTTAAAGGAATTTTGGGCATTTATTATTGTAATTGCATTTTCTATTAGAGGGTTTTAGAATAGTTGTAAGTAATTGGAAAATGCGGTAGGAGCCATTCAATGACGAACCAGGAATTGATTTCAAAACTGATCAGCAACATTGCTGTTCTAACTCTGGTAGCGGAAATTATTTCTAGATTTCCACCTATTCAGGAGGCAATTTCAAATGAACGAAGGAGATGGGAACAGATTATTATGCTGTCCCTTATTTTTGGTGGAATCATTATTTTATCAACGGCGATCGGTGTCAATATAGGAAGCTATCGTCTGGATACAAAGGCCATTGGAGCTATAGCGGCAGGGCTCTTGGGAGGTCCTGTGGTGGGATTTTTATCCTCCTGCATTGGAGCTTTGTATGTGATGTTTTTCTTTGTTCCCAGTACTTTTGCCAAAAGCGCCGCCTTCTCCACTCTTTTGTGTGGGTTGTTGGGCGCTGGATTTTATCCCTATTTTCAGAGAGGAAGATGGAAATATCGGGATCTTTTCTTGCTAGCTTGTTTTGGAGAGATTATAGAGATGGTCACGTTGATCCGAATCACGGTATCCATTCAGGTGGCGGTGTCCGCCATTGTAGATGCTGCGGTGCCTATGATTCTTATGAATTCCATTGGAATTTTGATTTTCGTGTCTTGTTTTAATACCGTATTTGTTCGGCAGGATATTTCGATTAGCAGACAACTGCAGCAAATGTTAGAACTTACTAAACATTGTATGCCTATGTTTCAAAATGATCTGGTAAAGGGAGAGACCATGAATCATTTGGTAAATTTGATTATCGAGGAAACCGGATGGGTGGGGGCAATGATCATGGATCATAAAGAAATGCTGGCTTGGAAAATCATTGCTGATATGGATATAAAAAGTCCTATGGATCATGTGGAGGATTTAAAAGAATCCTGGGAAGCACTTAGCTTGCCTGAAAATGCCTGGGAAAGTTCAGAAACCTTAGAACAGGCGATAAAAAGTAAAATTGAAAATATATCTGACGGTGACAGCCTATTGGAAGTTGAAAAGTTGAAAAGTATCAAGAGACTGTGGAATATTCCGGAAATTGCAGCCTTGGCGATGGAACGGCAGGAGATGGTTACGGTATTTCCTATTCCTAAAAGTAGTCCTTGGTATCGAACCATGAGGGAGTGCTCCGTGGTGGCAGCTCCCTTCGTAATCGAGGGAAAATCAAAGGGCTGTCTGGTAGTTTTTATGAAAAAGCAGTGGACAGGAAGAAAAAGCGAGCTGGATATGATCGGAAATCTTGCAACTATCGCATCCTATCAGATGGCAGTACGAGAATTAGAAAAACGTCAGCTCATGCTTCAGAAGGCAGAGTTTAAAGCGTTGCAATTTCAGGTAAATCCACATTTCCTATTTAATGCCTTAAATACAATTGCCAGTGTTTGCAGAGAAGATTCTGACAGGGCCAGGGAACTTCTTGTTACTTTGGCAGAGTATTTTCGCTATAATTTACATGACGAAGTATATATGGTATCCCTTGACGATGAACTTTCTCATGTGATGGATTATCTGGAACTTGAGCGGGCAAGATTTGAAGATAAATTGATCGTCAGCTATGAAATTCCATCCAGAATAGACATAAAGGTGCCGACTCTGATCTTACAGCCTATTGTAGAAAATGC
>CAVKOU010000020.1:0-10715 GCA_963658085.1 bacterium | reverse complement strand
CAGCGGAAGCGATGGAAGCAAAGTCTCTATGGAATTTAGAAAAGAAAATTAGTAAGGAGAATAGTAAGGAGAATAGTAAAGCGAATAGTAGAGAGAACAGTAGAGAGAATAGTATAGTATAGAAAGAGAAAAACTTTATGAGAATTGGAATTATAGATGATGAGAGACCGGCAAGAAGCGAACTTAAGCACCAGCTTTTAGAAATTTTGTCTAATGCAGAAATTTTTGAGGGGGATAGCGGGGCGGCGGCCCTTGCGCTGGCAGAAAGAGAGGCTATAGATATTTTATTTTTAGATATAAACCTTGGGGACCTTACAGGTACTGTGTTGGTAAATGCCATTAAGAAAATGCAGCCAGGCATTCAGGTGGTATTTGTGACTGCCTATTCTGAATATGCGATTCAGGCCTTCGAGCTAGGTGTGGAAGACTATATTTTAAAACCTTTTTCCAAGAAGCGGTTGGAGCAAGTGTTGGATCGTTTGAAATATCGAAAAGGTCAGGAGAGAGAAACCTTGAATCAAGCTTCGAATCAATTCTCAAATCAATTTTCGAATCAGGAGAAAAAGCAGGAATCTCCCAGGCGGATTGCCATTAACATAGGAACGAAAACTATATTTGAGGATGTAGAAAACATAGTTTACATCGAGACTTATAATCGAGGTTGTATGGTATATACCACTTCTAATACTTACAGCGATAGTCGAACGATCGGAGAGTATGAAAAAAAGTTGGAAAATGGCCATTTTTTTAGAATTCATAAAAGCTATCTCATTAATATTGATAAAGTATCGGAGGTATTTCCCTGGGGAAATAATAGCTTTAACCTAAGAATGCATGGATATGAAAAAAATATGCTGCCTGTTAGTAGAGACAAAATGAAAACGCTAAGACATTTGTTGGAAACCTAAGAATTATTTGTTTAAGATATGTTTACTTGAGATTTATTTCATGGGAATTATAGACTTTATGAATTTACTGTGCTAAAATGTCAATGTACGGAACGTTCGTGAAGGAGATATATAAGGTATGAGTAAGAAAATCAGAACTGAAGCGGTAGACTATTTGTTTCAGGGGATTTTAAGTTTGGAGAACAAAGAAGAATGTTATACATTTTTCGAGGACATTTGCACCATCAACGAGCTATTGTCCCTGTCTCAGAGATTTGAAGTAGCAAAGATGCTTAGAGAACACAAAACCTATCTTGAGATTGCTGAACAGACAGGTGCCTCCACAGCCACCATCAGCCGCGTGAATCGATCGTTGAATTACGGCAATGATGGATATGATATGGTGTTCGAGCGGATTGATAAGAAATCAGAAGAATAAAACATAAGATGCGAAAAGCAGCCTTTCATTTATTTGTACTTATTTGAATATTTGAAAGGTTGCTTTTTAATTTAAAGTGAATGTGTTATAATTACCAAGTATGTATGATACCTGTTTGGGGAATCGGATATTATATAAAGGCGGGGAACAAAATGAGTCAAGACAAGCAAGATTACAAAGATGATACCAGAGCAAGAATTGTGGATGCGGCATGGGAGCTGTTTCATGAAAAAGGATATGAGAAGACTACGGTCAATGATATTATAAAAAAAGCGAATACATCAAAAGGGGGCTTTTATTATTACTTTAGTGCCAAGGATGAACTTCTTGAGTCCTTATATGCCGTCTGGGATGCAGAATATAAGAAGTTTTATGACAATATGGATAAGAACCTAGATTGTTACGTGCAACTTCAGCAGATCGCGCAATATGCTTATTATTATACAGAGACCAACATTGCACCGGAGCTTCTTGGAAGACTCTATCAGGCACAACTTTTGGACAAACGTCAGGATTGTTTTATGAATCCAGATCGATACTACGTGAAACTGGTAAAGAGCATTATTGAGGAAGGTCAGAAGCGTCATCAGATCAGGGATGACATGACGGTGGATGAATTAACCCACATGATCCTTGTTATCGACAGAGGGGTTTTGATGGATTGGAGTATCAGAGAAGGAAAGTTTTCTGTAGGATATTATGGAAGCAGGGATTTTGATCTTTATACGAAGTTTTTGAAAGAAGGATTATAAATATCATACGAGGGATAAGGGCAACTTTTGAAGAAGCGGTGCAACCATATAGATTGCACCGCTTTTAACATTATTAGAAATATTTATTTTTGCTTTTTATGTTGTGGCGCAGGCATTTCATCAATGAGCTGTTCGATGAGCTGTTTTTTGATATAGACATCAAAACTGAGATTACAAATAAAGGCAAAGGTTCGAAGTTCATCTAAATCCTCTTCGCTTAGGTTATCTATGTTTTCGAATTGCTCCATGGCCTTTTGATAGGATTTGGCAATGTCTTTTTGAGCAGTAGGAATGCGTTCCTTTTCCATATTTAGAATCTCTTGGTAAATATCCGAGATTCCAAATGAGGAATCATTATGGAAATATTTTTCTGTGATAGGATTCAAAAGAGTCTCGATATCCTTGATCGATAGAATGTTCTTTAAATAATAAATAAAGATCATAGCAAGGATATGCTCTTTGGAGTACTTCTTCTTCACAGGAGGGGGGAGAAGATTGTTCTTTGCATAATTATTGATCATGGTCTTTGTAAGAATCTTATCTTCCGGATAACGTTTGGTAGATGCGAATCCCTCATCCATAAAGGTAGTTACCTGATCCATATATAAATTAATGTTAGGAATGTCAGAAGCTTCCACATAATCGATATTTGAAATGCTATCAAGAATTTTCCTTAACATGTCTTTTGTGTCTGTTTTCATTTTATCACCTCGACGTATTTATTATATAGTTTTAAAAACTATATGACAAGTAAAAAAAGAATAAACAAGGCCTCTTGGCTTTGGAACTATGATGATTTAAGCGTTACTTAAGGAGAGCATACTCCCCTAAACTTGCATATTTTCAGTAAATGCTTTATAATAGCCGGTGTTAACTTTTGAATTTCGCAGTTACAATAATCAAAGAGTAAAAAATTCTTCGATGCAAAAGAGAAAGGAACGAATATTTATATGAGTATGCATAGGAAGCGAATGACCAGTTTGGGATTGTCTCTAGTCTGTGCATTCGGTATGACACTGACAAGTGTGCCAGTGTATGCAGCGGATGATGTTTCTACCTTGGAAAAGCAAACCAGTAGTCTTCAGAAGGAGTTGGAGGGTTACAATTCCGAATTGGTAGAGATCGGAACAAAAATTTCAGATACGGAGGATAAGATTCAGGCGGCAGACAATGAGGTATACCGTTTGGAAGCTTCTCTACGGATTTCGAAAAATAATGAAGAAACCCAA
This sequence comes from bacterium, assembly GCA_963658085.1. GTDB lineage: Bacteria > Bacillota > Clostridia > Lachnospirales > Lachnospiraceae > CAKRJP01. The sequence goes on along the minus strand of CAVKOU010000020.1, from coordinate 7,408 downwards.
TATGAAAATATGAAAAAAAGGATTCAGTTCATGTATGAGAACGGATCTACAACCCTTCTGACCATGCTTTGTGAGGCAGATAGTATGTCGGACTTTCTGAATAAAGCAGAATTTATTCAGAATGTTACAGAGTATGACAGGGAGATGTTGCAGAACCTTGTAGCAGTCAGAGAGGGTATTGAGACTCAGGAAGAGGATCTCAAAAATCAGCAGGCTGAATTACAAAGCCTTCAAGAAGAATTGGAAGAAGAGCAGGATGCGCTTCAGGCAAAGGCAGATGCTACATCTACCAATCTAAAGGAATTTCAGAGTAAATTAACGGCGGCTAAGGAGGCAGCGGCAAAGGAAAAGGCAGCCAAGGAAGAGGCAGAGAGACAGGCTCAGGCGAAAGCTCAGGCAGCGGCGGCTCTTGCGGCCCAGGCGGCTAGCAGTTCCTCTAGTAGTTCTAGCAGCTCATCAAGCTCCTCAGATAGCTCTAGTGGATCTACGCAGGTAAATACATATGTCAGCACAGAGGGAACGGCCTGGGGTGATTATATTATACCGGCTGGAGGACTTACTCCATCTGCAGGTCGTATCAGTTTCGGAGATCATACAGAGACCTATTATTCTCAGCAGGTGCTTCCTGGAGGCGGACTTAATATTCCGGGAAGACATGTGGCCAGTGATGGAACGGTGCGAGATTCTGATGGCTATATCGTAGTAGCCAGTGATGATTATGAGAAGGGAACAGTTGTAGAGACCTCCCTTGGAACAGCTAAGGTTTATGACTGCGGAAGCGGATCTGGAAATATTGATATTTATACTGACTGGTAAGAAATAGAGATCTAATGTGGATAACTACATTGGATCTCTGTTGATATGTAGAAGTAAATTATTTCTAATAATAAAAAGGAGTTGCCACGGATGTGACAGCTCCTTTTAAAAGTTCGGATATTAAATTTGAATTATTCTACATCCTTTAATGCAGCTAAATCTTCTTCTCCTGTACGAACCTTTACAACACGGTCTACGTTGTAAACAAAGATCTTACCATCACCGATATGTCCGGTGTAAAGAGTAGCTTTTGCTGTTTCAATAACTTTTTCTACAGGAATGTTACCTACAACAACTTCCAACTTAACCTTAGGAAGAAGAGTAGCATCAATCTCAGCTCCACGGTAGAGCTCTCCGGCACCCTTTTGGATACCACAACCCATAACCTGTGTTACAGTCATTCCGGTTACACCAAGATCGTTCATTGCTTTTCTTAACTTATCGTAGCGAGATAATTTTGCAATGATTACAACTTTGTACATTCCGGTGTCAGCTGTAAGTCTTGTATTTGTTACAGGAACAGCTGCAGCCTTCTGAATTTCAGAAGCATTCAGGTAATTGCTCTCACCTAAGTCAGTGTTCTCATTTACAGACATTGTCATGGTGTTAGATACATCCATGATACTGAATCCGGAGTAAGCAGATGGAAGTCCATGCTCAACAGGATCAAGACCGATAATTTCTTCCTCTTCAGAAACACGAAGACCGATGGTAGCTTTAATTGCCATGAAAGCGATTGTAATAGTTATTGCTGTCCAAGCGGCAACAGCGATGAAACCTACAAGCTGTAAACCTAACTGAGTGAAGCCTCCGCCATAGAAGAGACCTTCTTTGATTCCGGCGGTTACAAATCCAGGAGCTGTATCTGTAGCGAATAAACCAACAGCGATGGTGCCCCAGATACCGTTCATCATATGAACAGCAACGGCACCAACCGGATCATCAACTCTTAATACTTCATCTAAGAGCCATACGCCAAAGACAACTAATACTCCGGCAACAGCACCGATGATGATTGCACCAAATGCATCGGTAACATCACAAGGAGCTGTGATAGCTACAAGTCCTGCAAGGGAAGCATTTAATGACATAGAAATGTCTGGCTTACCAAATTTCACCCAAGTGAATATCATACATACAACAGTTGCAATTGCTGGTGCGATGGTTGTTGTAACAAAGATAGAAGCAAGCTCATCAACGGTAGTTGCAGCAGCTCCGTTGAATCCATACCAACCTAACCACAGAATGAATACACCTAAGCATCCAAGAGGGAGGTTGTGTCCAGGGAATGCATTAACCTTTGTAATCTCACCTTTGCTGTTTCTTGAGAACTTTCCGATACGAGGTCCAAGTAATGCGGCTCCGATGAGAGCGGAGATACCACCAACCATATGAATGGCTGTAGAACCTGCATAATCATGGAAGCCAATCTGTGATAACCAGCCGCCACCCCAGATCCAGTGAGCCTCTACAGGATAAATAAAAGCAGAGATTACAGCAGAGTAAATACAATAAGATAAGAATTTTGTACGTTCTGCCATAGCTCCGGAAACGATGGTTGCTGTTGTAGCACAGAATACCAAGTTAAATACAAATGCTGACCAGTCAAAATTAGCGTAATTTGTAAAAATATCAAAACCAGGTTTTCCGATGATTCCCATCAAATCTTCACCGAGTAACAGGCTAAAACCAATGAGAATAAATACTACAGTACCAATACAGAAGTCCATCAGGTTCTTCATCAAAATATTACCAGTATTTTTGGCTCTGGTAAATCCAGCCTCCACCATTGCAAAACCAGCTTGCATCCAGAATACTAACGCGGCTCCAATAAGGAACCAGACACCAAAAATCTGGGAGCTGACAGCACTTAAGATTTCTTCAGTCATAATAAGATCCTCCTTTTCTTCATTCCTACATTAGTGACTAAAAAATTTAATGAATGATTCCTATGAAATACAAAGGGAGATAGTTCAAGTGTGTCTTGAACTATCTCCTTTGATATTCCGTGGTTGCAGTAATCCCTACTTAGTAACAGTTTTTCAGATAGGGATTACTGCCAATATTCATTCATTAGGGGGAAACTAAAGGAGCAAACAAAGGTAAGCTCCTTTGGTTGTTTAACAAAAAAAGAGACGCTCTCCCCGTAGGGAAAACGCCTTCGTTTTGTTAGAACCTATTATACAGTTATGAGCGGATTTGTAAATAAAAAATTAACGAAAAGTTAGCGAAAACAAATATTTTGGTGCAAATTTCTAAAAAAAGTATAAAATCATCTCGCTTTTTGGCAATTATTTTGCGACATAAGAATTCTTGTAAAAGATAACTATATTGGATGGGTTCGTGGTATAATGAGGACATTGACTTGAGAAAGGAATTCATAACATTGAGTATTTACGATACCTTAAATGAACAACAAAAAGAAGCAGTGTTTTGTACCGAAGGGCCACTTCTTATTTTAGCGGGAGCCGGCTCCGGAAAGACAAGAGTATTGACCCACAGAATTGCATATCTTATAGAAGAAATGGGAATCAATCCATGGAATATCTTAGCCATTACATTTACCAATAAGGCGGCGGGAGAGATGAGAGAACGCGTGGACCGGCTGGTAGGATTTGGATCCGAGAGTATTTGGGTCAGCACATTTCATTCTTGTTGCGTGAGAATTTTAAGACGTCATATCAATCTATTGGGATATGATAACAACTTTACCATTTATGATTCGGATGATCAAAAGACTCTTATGAAGGATATTTGCAAATCTATGCAGATTGATACTAAGAAGTATAAGGAGCGCATGCTTCTTGGTGCAATATCTAAGGCGAAGAACGAATTAATTGGGCCGAAAGAGTATCTGGCTGAAAATCAGGGGAACTTTGGGAATAAGAAGATTGCAGATGTTTACTTTGAATATGAAAAGCAACTGCAGGCTAACAACGCCCTGGATTTTGATGATCTTCTAGTAAAGACAGTACAGCTTTTCAAAACCCAAAAGGATGTGCTGGAATATTATCAGGAACGGTTTAAATATATTATGGTAGATGAGTATCAGGATACCAATGCAGTGCAGTTTGAATTTGTAAGACTCTTGTCGGCAAAGTATCGAAATCTTTGCGTGGTGGGAGATGACGATCAGTCTATTTACAAATTCCGCGGAGCGGATATCCGAAATATTTTAGATTATGAAAATATTTTCGAGGATGCAAAGATCATAAAGTTGGAGCAAAATTATCGTTCCACCAGTAATATTTTGAATGCTGCCAATGCAGTGATCCATCACAATAAAGGCCGAAAAGATAAGACCCTATGGACAGACAATGGAGAGGGAGACCTCATTGACTTCAGACAGTTCGAGACCGGATTTGACGAGGCAGAATATATAGCAAGCGATATAAAAAAACATGTAGATTCCGATGGTAGTACTTATAATGATCACGCTATCTTATATCGAACCAATGCTCAGTCAAGACTTTTTGAGGAGAAATTTGTAACGGCAAATATTCCTTACAAAATTATTGGAGGTATCAATTTCTATGCCAGACGGGAAATCAAGGATCTCTTGGCTTATTTGAAAACCGTAGACAATGGAAAAGATGATCTGGCAGTTCGACGTATTATCAATGTACCGAAGCGGGGAATCGGTCTGACATCTATTAATAGAGTGCAGGAATATGCCGCGGAACGGGAGATTGGATTTTACGATGCTTTATTAGGAGCCGATTTAATTCCTGACATTGGAAGAGGACTTTCAAAATTAGAATCTTTTGTGGCTTTGATCGAACATTTTAAGACAGATGCAAAGGATCTTGCTTTATCGGATCTTATGAGAGAAATCATTGATGAGACAGGCTATGAGGATAGCCTAAAGGATGAGGATCCGGAAGTAGCTAAGATGCGTCTGGAGAATATTGACGAGCTTTTAAACAAGATTGCAGATTATGAGGAACACTGTGAGGAAATGAATGAACCGGTGACCCTTAGTGGATTCTTAGAAGAAGTAGCCTTGGTGGCGGAGATTGATAACCTGGAAGAAGATAGCGACTATGTGGTTCTTATGACTCTTCATAGTGCAAAAGGACTGGAATTTCCACATGTGTATCTGGCGGGTATGGAAGATGGGATTTTTCCAAGCTATATGACTATAACAGCAGACGATCCGGAGGAACTGGAGGAAGAGCGAAGACTCTGTTATGTTGGAATTACCAGAGCCATGGAACACCTGACATTGACCTGTGCCAGAAGACGAATGGTTCATGGAGAGATGCAATACAATAGAATGTCCCGTTTCTTAAAAGAAATACCGGATGAGCTTTTGTCAACGGGAGAGATCTTCAAAAAGATTTCTGCAAAAGAAAAACAAGAAGAGCCAAAGAAGCAGCCAGCCTATCAGCAGGCAAAAACAGCATTTAAGAGTAAGGCCTACGGGGGTGTCAGTACATTTGGTGGAGCAAAAGCACTGGCGGCAGCAGGAATCAGTAAAGGCTTTGGAAATGCCGGTAACCGGGGATTAGATTATGTAGTTGGAGACCGGGTAAGCCACGGGAAATTTGGAGAGGGAATTGTAAAGGATATTGTAAAAGGTGGACGAGACTATGAGGTGACGGTGGACTTTGATACCGCAGGAACCAAGCGGATGTTTGCTGCATTTGCAAAATTAAAGAAGGTATTATCATAAAATTTCTAATAAGATCATCTTTGTAAAATCTAGAAAAATAATATAGTAATTAGAAAGTGATAGTGCTATAATGAAACCAATGATTCGGGATGCTTTTAAGAGAAGGGCATCGTAGGAAAACTAAAAGAAAGGACGAGGGAGTATGAGCAGAGTAGAAGATATTATCACAGCTTCCAAATTAAATGATTTGATTAACAAGAAAGAAGAGGAGACTCCTTGCAAAGCGATCCTTTGGGTATTGGCTATTATCGGAGCAGTGGCAGCAGTTGCAGCGATTGCATATGCAGTTTATATGTTCTTTACACCAGATTACCTGGAAGACTTTGAAGATGATTTCGATGACGATTTCGAGGATGATTTTTTCAGCGATGCTGATGAAGTTTAAGAGAGAGTAAGAAAGACAGAACATTTATTTATAAGAACGAAAAGCAGGCAGGAGCTGTAACCATTTGATTCAGGCGTCTTACCTGCTTTTGTTTTGTATGAAATATAATTTGTATGAAATATAAATTAAGAGAATTGGTGAGGTAGAAAAAAGATGAAGAAGGGCCAGAGTTACGAAGGCATTATTGAAAGAGTAGATTTTCCGACCAAGGGAAAAGTAGTGATAGAAGGAGAAGAAAAATCTGTAGAAGTAAAGAATGGGATCGCTGGCCAGAAGGTAAGAGTCTCGGTAAATAAGATCCGAAAGGGCAAGGCAGAAGGTCGGATTTTGGAAGTATTAGAGAAAGCACCAAATGAAGTGGAACCTGCTTGCCCTCATTTTGGACAGTGCGGAGGCTGTACCTATCAGAATCTTTCTTATGAAGAACAGATTAAATTAAAGGAAACACAGATTAAGAAAATGATGGATGAGACAGTCTGTGGGGATTATCTTTGGGAGGGCGTGAAACCAAGTCCCGTAAAATCTCAGTATCGAAATAAGATGGAATTTTCTTTTGGAGATGAATACAAAGACGGCCCGATCGCTCTCGGAATGCACAAGCGTGGAAGTTTTCATGACATCGTAAATGTTCCGGAATGTCAGATTGTAGATGAAGATTATAGAAAGATTCTTACTCTTACTAGAGACTGGGCGGAGGAAACGGGACTACCTTTCTATCACAGAATGAGACATACGGGATACTTTAGACATTTGTTGGTTCGTAAGGCAGTAAAGACGGGAGAAATCTTGTTGGATTTGATAACCACCAGTGCTGCAAAACCGGAGTTGCAAGTTCAGGCATCAAGCCAGGAGATTCAGGAGGCATTAAAGAACTGGACAGAAAAAATTTTGGAGTTAAATCTAACAGGAAAAATCGCAGGAATCCTACATACCATCAATGACAGCCTGGCAGATGTAGTTAAAGATGAAGGAACGGAAGTACTATATGGACAGGATTATTTCTATGAAGAACTGTTAGGATTGAAATTTAAGATCACCCCATTTTCCTTCTTTCAGACCAATTCCCTGGGAGCGGAAGTTTTATATGAGACAGCCAGAGATTATATCGGGGATACGAAAGATAAGATTGTATTTGATCTCTACAGCGGAACCGGAACCATAGCCCAGATCTTAGCGCCGGTGGCCAAGCGTGTAGTAGGAGTGGAGATTGTAGACGAAGCGGTAAGAGCTGCCAGAGAGAATGCTGCATTAAACGGCTTGGAAAATTGTAAATTCTGGTCAGGAGATGTATTAAAGGTTATTGATGAGCTGGGAGAAGTTCCGGATTTGATCATGTTAGATCCGCCAAGAGACGGCGTAAATCCAAAAGCATTAATGAAGATTTTAAATTTCGGAGTAGAACGGTTGGTATATATTGCATGTAAACCAACAAGTGTAGCTAGGGATTTGGAGATGATACAGGGACGGGGCTATAAGGTGGAGAAGATTGCTTGTATAGATTTGTTTCCGGGGACGTATCATGTGGAGACGGT
>CAVKOU010000019.1:0-41595 GCA_963658085.1 bacterium | reverse complement strand
ATTATTTTTTCCAAAATCTAGTATTGCAAATAAAACAGCATTTGTAGGGACAATAATATGATGCGTCCGTTACCAACTAGTGTATTTCGATTCCATTGACTTCCAAATGATCATCGATCGGAATCACCAGACACTTCCGCCCATCGATCACCTTCGTTTCGATAAGATCCGACCGATCCGGATTTACTTTCACCACTACATCTGCAGTCTTTACCTGGAAGGTGCGAGTGTCTGCTATATTGGTGGCCAGCACGGTTTTCTGCTCTCCCATGACCGCCTCAAACTCTTCCTCGAAGACCTCCATCTTTTCCTCCGACACGCCACTGCTTGATAAAAGTCTCTTTACATCCGGTTTGGACAATTCCAATGGATCCGGAGAATCCTTGGCCTCCTCAATCATTTCATTTAGTGTATCGTGGATATTCTTTACTACTTCGAAGCTGCATTCTTCCTCCAAGGTATCGCTGATAATCGCCTGGAATCCTGACTTTTGATCTCCGGCAGTCAGGGGAACTCTCGCACCCAATACATTGGATATAAATTCCGGCTGAAGTTCCTCCGGTTTTTTTGTATAGTACAACACTCCGTGAATGTCGCTGTTGCGATCCGTAAATGCCGGAAATAAGAATCCTTTCGCCGGTGCTTCCACCAACCAGTCACGAATCCGGTCCTCGATATTGTTTGTCATTGCATTGTAGGTTAATCCCGCCTTGGACAGATTCACCGGGCAAATACTGCATAAGATATGCTCATAAACAATATCGGAGGAGTCAAACATTTCCATTCCGTCCGTGGATTTTCCCGGAACGTCATAGGCTGCATGTATTAATATAATGTAATAATTCTCATCATATACATAATTTTCAATGACTTTGTCGTAAAATTCTTCTAAAAGCATATCGTCCTGTAGCTTGCTGTCTCTAAGCTTTAACAAGAATTCCTGAGTTCCTCCGGGGGCTTCCTGTTCCAAAGGAAATTCCATATTGATCACGTTTTTTCCTAAAGTTCCTGATAATGTCTTTTTGAAAATATCAAAATATTTAAAAGCTTCCTCTTCCGGCAGCGACAAAAATGCTTTCTTTAACTCCGTCTTCTTTTCTTTCTCATGATCCACATAGCAACCGCAAATCCTGGTAATCGCACAGTTTTGCGGTGTGAATTGTTTGCGGATCTCTAAAATTTCTTTTTTATTCATAGTAAATGTCCCCTTATCTTTTACCTAGTGCGTCTTTTCTTCACGCATTTTTCAATTTTAGCACAGAACCTTTTGTGCAGAAAGGTGTATTTTTATTCCAACATTCCATTTTTCTATAGATTTTCTATTGCTTTTTCTTATAAATCTGCATACTATTATAAGGAGCGTTTAATTAACAACCGCTATATTTGGATACTATTATTATTTCGTAGAAAGGATAATCATTATGAGTATGAATGAATTGAAACCGATCAAAGAAGGTAAGGTACGTGAGATCTATGACAACGGCGACAGCCTCATTATGGTGGCTACTGACCGTATCAGTTGCTACGATGTAATTTTAAATAATCAAGTTACTAAGAAAGGAACTGTCCTGACTCAGATGTCTAAATTCTGGTTCGATCTGACAGAAGACATTGTTCCTAACCACATGATTTCCGTGGATGTCAAGGATATGCCGGAATTTTTCCAACAGCCACAGTATGATGGCAACAGCATGATGTGTAAGAAATTAGAGATGCTTCCAATCGAGTGTATCGTTCGCGGATACATCACAGGTAGTGGTTGGAAGAGCTACTTAGAAGACGGAACCGTTTGCGGAATCAAGCTTCCGGAAGGACTGAAAGAATCCGACAAGCTGCCAGAGCCAATCTACACTCCTTCTACCAAGGCTGAGATCGGCGATCACGATGAGAACATTTCTTTCGAGCAGAGCATCGATCACTTAGAGAAATATTTCCCTGGAAAAGGTGAGGAATATGCTACAAAGCTTCGTGACTACACCATCGCGCTTTATAAGAAATGTGCAGACTACGCTTTAAGCCGTGGAATCATTATTGCAGATACAAAATTCGAGTTTGGTTTTGATGAGGAAGGAAATTTCTACATCGGCGATGAAATGCTTACACCAGACAGTTCCCGCTTCTGGCCTGCTGATACCTACGAGCCGGGACACGGACAACCATCCTTCGACAAGCAGTTTGCCAGAGATTGGTTAACTTCTCACCCGGGAAATGACTGGACATTGCCAGAGGATATCGTTGAAAAGACCATCGATAAATATCTTCAGGCTTATGAAATGCTTACAGGAAAAACTTTATAAGATATATCTACGGGGATGCCTTTTCGGGCATCCCTTTGCTTTTCTAGTTGACTTTAGTGTGCTAACTTGCTACTATTAGAAAGTCTAGTAGAACGACATTTTAGGAGGATTATACATTATGAAAAAAAGATTAGTAGTTCTTATGCTTGCAGGTATGATGGTAGTTTCTGCCACAGCATGTGGAAGTTCAAGCTCCACATCTTCAAATTCTGATTCCAGCACATCCGCTTCCGGTAGCGAAAGTGACCTTGAATATGTAAAGGATAAGGGAACTCTTGTAGTTGGTATCACAGATTTTGAGCCGATGGATTATAAGGATGAGGACGGAAACTGGATCGGCTTTGATGCAGACCTTGCTACCGCATTTGCTGAAGAATTAGGGGTAGATGTAGAATTTGTAGAAATTGATTGGGACAACAAGATCATGGAGTTAGACGGAAAGACCATCGACTGTGTATGGAATGGAATGACCCTTACCGACGAGGTTACAAGCTCTATGGAATGTTCTAACGCATATTGCAACAATGCTCAGGTAGTGGTAGTTCCATCTGATAAGGCATCGGATTATCAGGATGTTGATTCCATCAAGGATCTCTCTTTCGCTGCAGAATCAGGAAGCGCCGGTGAAGCTGCACTTACAGAGCTTGGCATCGATGTAACTCCTGTGAAATCTCAGGCAGATGCTCTTATGGAAGTTGCTTCCGGTACCTCTGACGGAGCTGTCATTGACTCTCTTATGGCTGCTGCCATGGTAGGAGAAGGAACAGGTTATGCAGATCTCACTTATACTGCCAGCTTAAATAGCGAAGAATATGGTGTTGGTTTCCGTAAAGGTTCTGATATCTGTGAAGAGTTAAATAAGTTCTTAACCGACAGCTATGCAGATGGCTCTATCCAGGAAATCGCTGAGACCTACGGTGTACAGGCCGCTCTGATTGAACAATAATAAAGAAAGCAGGATTTTAAAATGAGTTTAATCATGGAACAATTTCCAACAGTTGTTCAATCCTTAAATATTGGATTTCTTCAAACTTTAAAATTATTTTTTGTCACCTTAATCGGTGCCTTTCCCATCGGACTTATCATCTCCTTTGGGTCTATGTCCAAATTTAAACCTCTGAGTTATTTGACCAAGGTGATTGTCTGGATCGTACGAGGTACTCCTCTTATGATCCAGCTGCTTATCATTTACTATTTCCCGGGACTTGTTCTCCACAATCCTATCTGGGGCGGTGGCGAATCCGGAAGATTTTTAGCAGCAGCTGTAGCATTTATCTTTAACTACTCCTGCTATTTCTCCGAGATTTACCGTGGAGGAATTCAAGGAGTACCTGTAGGACAAGAGGAAGCCGGTTTGGTTCTTGGTATGACAAAGCGTCAGATTTTCTTCAAGATTACCTTGCTTCAGATGATCAAGCGCATTGTTCCTCCTATGTCTAACGAGATCATTACTCTGGTAAAAGATACTTCCTTGGCTCGTATCATCGCCCTTCAGGAGATCATTTGGGCAGGACAGGCCTTCATGAAAGGTTCCCAGGGAATTTCCGGAGCCATCTGGCCTCTGTTTTTCACAGCTGTCTATTATCTGATCTTCAATGGTATCCTTACCATTGTTTTAGGACAGATTGAAAAGAAATTAGAATATTTTAGATAGGAGGGGAATCATGTCCATATTAGAAGTAGAACACATTTGCAAATCATTCGATCGTACGGAAGTTCTAAAAGACATTAGCTTCTCCTTAGAAAAAGGCCAGGTGCTTTCCATTATCGGTTCCTCCGGAAGCGGAAAGACCACCTTGCTTCGCTGCTTAAATTTCTTAGAGCGACCGGAGAAAGGAATCATCCGTGTAAATGGCGAGACTCTTTTAGATGCCGGCGATCCGGCAACTACCAAAGAAGAAGAAATCCGTAAAAAGAGATTGCACTTTGGTTTGGTTTTTCAAAACTTCAACCTATTTCCTCAGTATACGGCTCTTCAAAATGTAATGCTAGCCAAAGAGCTTCTTGCAAAAGAACAGCCCGATTACAACGCAAACAAGAAGCAGATCCACCAGGAAATTGAGGCACAGGCAGAATCTTTATTAAGAGAGATGGGCTTAGCAGACAGAATGGCAAACTACCCGCACCAGCTTTCCGGCGGACAGTGCCAGCGAGTAGCCATTGCAAGAGCTTTGGCTTTAAAACCGGATATCCTTTGCTTTGACGAGCCAACCTCAGCCCTGGATCCGGAGCTTACCGGCGAGGTTTTAAAGGTTATGAAAGGACTGGCGGATCAAAACACTACCATGATTATCGTAACTCATGAAATGAGCTTTGCAAAAGATGTCTCCAGCCAGGTAATCTTTATGGAAGATGGATATATCCTGGAACAGGGAACTCCTGCACAAGTCTTTGAAAATCCAAAAGAAGAACGTACAAAACAATTCTTATCCAGCTACAATAAAGGATAAGAAAAAACTGGGAGTCCAGTATCTAGGCTCCCAGTTTTTTCTTGCTTTTTTCTTGCTTTTTTCTTGCTTTTTTCTTGCTTTTTTCTTGCTTTTTTCTTGCTTTTTTCTTGCTTTTTTCTTGCTTTTTTCTTGCTTTTTTTCTTACTTTTTTAGCTTTCTTATTCTTCTTCCGGGAAAAGTTCTGCGTAAACCTCCCACCAGTCCAGACACTTCGCTGTCCAGTTTTCCATAAGCTTATGCAGATTTTCCATTACCTCTTCATATTGCTGATTTAAATCCGCTTCTGCCGGATCTGTGGGGCCTTTGGAAGCCTGCGGCAATTTGGTTTCATAATTTCGAAGTTTTGATTCCTCGATCTCTTTCAACAGTTCCCTGGATTTTTCCCATAGATACGCCACCTGTTCTTCGATTTCTTCCAAAGGGCCTCGTACCTGTGAGAATCTCCAATCCAAGTATGCTTCCTCGGTGCTGACTTCTCTTAATCTATGCTTTTCCTTCTCCGGCACCGCCCTCATTCCTGCGATTAGAGCCTGATCCTCCGCCTGTACTAAAGCTGATATATCTTCATTTTCCTGACGGCAGTGCTTTAAATAATGATCATATCCAAAGGGATAATACATAACCTTTTGATCTTTAAAAACCAGGATGGCATCTGCCACTTCTTTTACAAAATACCGATCATGGGATACAAACAACATGGTCCCTTTATAGGCCTTAAATGCCGACTCCAAAGTTTCCTTGGCCGGTATATCCATGTGATTGGTGGGCTCATCCAGTACAAGGAGATTCGGTTTACTTGTAAGAAGCTCTGCCAACAGCAACCGGGATTTTTCTCCTCCGGAAAGACTGCTTACGGATTTTTGAGCTTCTCTTCCCGGAAATAAATAAGCCGCCAAATTACTTCTTGCCTCTTTTTCTGTCATAGAAGGAAATAGATCATGAAAATGCTCATATACGATTTCTTCTGATGATAATGCGGCAGATTGCTGATCAAAATATCCCATGAGAATATGATTTCCCAATTGGGATTTCCCACCCAAAGGGGGAATTTCCCCTGCTACAGTTTTTAAAAACGTAGATTTTCCGGCTCCGTTATCCCCAATAATGCCAATTTTTTGTCCCCTTCTCACCCGAAGAGAAAGTTCCAGAAGCACCTTCTCATATCCTAATTTCAGATGTTCTGCCTCATAAACCCATTTACTCCCCATATGTTTCGGAGTAATATCCCCTGTGAAAATATGAGTCTCACTTCCCATAGGTTGTTCCATAAGCTCCATGCGTTCCAAAATCTTCTTCTTGGATCTTGCAAAGGCCGCTTTCTTCGGTTTATTTTTAAAGCGCTCAATAAGACCATTTAATCGCTCCACTTCCTGCTGCTGTCTTTCATAGGCCTTTCTGGCATTCTTTAAATCCTTTTGTTTCTGCACTCTATAAGATGTATAATTCCCTACATATTTCTTTAGTTTCTGCTCATCAAGATCATAGACCACATCCACCACCTGATCCAAAAAGAAGCGATCGTGGGAAACTAATACTATCCCGTGTTCATAATTTCTAAGATAATTTTCCAGCCACTGGGTAGTCGGTATATCCAGATGGTTGGTCGGTTCATCTAAAAGCAGTATATCAGGTTTCATTAAAAACAGTCGTATCAGAGAAATTTTTGTCTGCTCTCCGCCCGAAAAATCCCCTAACTTCTTTGTCTTATCTTTTTTAGAAAAACCAAAGGCCGTAAATAGCCTATCATACTCCATCTCATAAAGGTAACGCTCCTTAGAATGAGGATTTTCTTCTATGCATCCTTCTAAGATCAGGGATTCCACAGTTTTATCTTTATCCTTCTCCCGGGTCTGGGTAAGCATCCCGATCGTTACAGATCTGGATTTCCAGATCCCAGGTTCCTTCCGTTTGTCGTCCCGGTCTAGAGAAAGCTCTCCTGCAATCAATCGTAACAGGGTGCTTTTTCCAACCCCGTTTTTACCTACAATAGCGATCTTTTCTTTTCCCTTGATTTCAAAATCTATGTGAGAAAGAATAATCTCCCCACCCATAGATACCGTTCCGTCCGTAATCTTATAAAGCATTTCCTATATCCTTATTCTAAACTTATGTAACACCACTATAACACATCATTTCTTTAGGCACTACCGTAAACAAACATAAAAAAGAGACACTGCAACTAAAGTGCGAGGGGTTCCCCAAACATTTTGCTACAATATCCCTTTTATAAATCCAATATAATTATTCTTCATCAAGAAGTGGCTTCATACTCTGCAAACCAATCAATAATGTAGATGTATTATGAAGTAATGCCGAAGTAGTCGGCTGTAGGATACCGCATACGCCTAAGGCAATCAATCCCGCATTAAATCCCACAATATTTCTATAATTGGTATGAATTCTCTTCATCAATCCATCACTAATCTTTTTCAAGGTTAAAAGCTCATAAAGATCTTCCGCTCCAATGGTAATGTCTGCAATCTCTCTTGCAAGCTCTGCTCCTTCGCTGATAGCAATTCCTACATCTGCTGCCGAGAGAGCCGGTGAATCATTGATTCCATCCCCGATCATAATCACCTTACGACCTAAAGCCTTTTCCTTATTTACGAAATCTGCCTTATCCTTCGGAAGCACCTCTGAGTAATACTCATCCACACCAACCTTGACCGCAATAGCCTTGGCGGTGCGGTCGCTGTCTCCTGTCATCATAACTACCTTAGAGATGCCTGCCTCCTTCAGCTTCTTAATTACTTCTTTTGCCTCTTCTCTAAGAGGATCTTCGATACAAATCACTGCTGCCAACTGACCTTCAATAGCAAGATACAGATGGGAGTATTCCTCCGGAAGTTCTGCAAACTTCTGCTCCATTCCCTCTGGGATCTTACACTTCTCATCCTCGAATACGAAATGATAGCTTCCGATAATTGCTTTTCTTCCATCGATAGTAGTGGAAATACCGTGAGCTACGATATATTCCACCTTAGAGTGCATCTCCTCGTGATCTAAGCCCTTGCGTTTTGCTTTATCCACTACGGCCTTAGCCATAGAGTGCGGGAAATGCTCTTCCATGCAGGCTGCGATTCTAAGAAGCTCGTCCTTATCTTCTCCTACAAAAGGGACCACCTTTGCCACCGTAGGTTCTGCCTTGGTAAGAGTTCCTGTCTTATCGAAGACAATGGTATCTGCCTCAGATACAGCCTCTAGGAATTTGCCTCCCTTTACCGTGATTTTGTGAGTATTTGCTTCTCTAATGGCAGATAGCACAGAAATTGGCATCGCAAGCTTCAATGCGCAAGAAAAGTCTACCATTAAAATAGAAAGAGCTTTTGTCACATTTCTAGTAAGAAGGTAGGTAAGAGCTGTGCCGCCTAAGCTGTAAGGCACCAGTCGATCTGCCAAATGCTCTGCCCGGCTCTCAACGCCAGACTTTAATTTTTCTGACTCTTCGATCATGGTAGCAATCTTCTCGTAGCGGCTGGATCCACCTACTTCTTTTACTAATACAGTAAGTTCTCCTTCTTCCACTACAGTACCGGCATAAACAGTACTGTCTAAGACCTTGCGAACCGGTACAGACTCTCCGGTAAGAGACGCCTGATTTAACATAGCCTCTCCATCTACAACGGTACCATCAAAAGGAACTACATTTCCTACGTGAACTACTACGGTATCTCCCGCCTGAACCTCGTGCATATCCACAAGAATTTCCTGGTCCTCTGTCTTTAGCCATACCTTACCCACATTCAAAGACATGGTTCTAGCCAAATCTCCCACAGATTTCTTGTGGGTCCACTCTTCTAACAGTTCTCCGATGCCTAAAAGGAACATAACAGAGCCTGCAGTTGCAAAATCACCTCTTGCAATAGAAACCCCAATGGCTGTGGCATCCAGTACCGGAACCTCGATTTTTCCCTTTGCCAGAGTAGTGATTCCCTTCCAAATATATTTCACAGACATGGCAGTGCAATAAGCTGCTGCCAAAGGTGCCGGCAGGAAAGCCTTTCTTGCATAATGGTAAAGGACCTTGCTGATAAGCTCCTCCTTAAATTCTGCATTCATGGCTCTGCCGGAATTTTCCAAGTATCCGGTAGGTACAGTCACATCCTCATAACGAAAGGCCTTTACATTCTTTAGAATGTCATCTCGGCCCTCTGTATAAGTAATCACTGCATCGCAGGTACGCTCATAAACCTTCACAAAGCGCACCCCATTTAAATGTTCCAAATAATATTGAAGCAGATCGGCCTGCTCATAGGTCATGCGATTCTGTTTCAAATGAATACGCACTCTTCCTCGGATTTCGTTTTTAATTACGAATCTCACGATTATTCCACCTCAGCTTCGTCTGGAATTACTACAACATCCTCATCTTCAACTTCGAACTCAGCCTCATCAGCAGCTCTATCCTCATTGATCTGCTTTGCCTCTGCGTAGATATCCTCGCAGTTTTCCTGAATTGTTGTAGTTGTCTTCATTACACAATCCTTTGCTCTAAGAACAGCCGCCGTACAGTTTGTATAAAGCTTCTTAGCATCCTTACTGGTTAGAACCTTGATTCCTGCGGTTCCAAATGCTACACCTGCAGCAAATAATCCTGTGTTTTTCCAATTCATATCCATAATAAATACCTCCTGTAATAAAAATTTATAGATTTGTTTCAAACGCAATCCGTATGATCCCTTATATTTCTATCAAATTTCTCAGCCAATCCAGAGGGATTCTCGCCTCACGTTTCATTACATTATAGCCATATCAAAGCCAATTGTCACCCCTAACTTCCTTATTGAAAAAATTTTATCATGTTATAAAGAGAGTCATTTTCAAAATACCTGAAACCCGCGTATTTTCAGGCTTTTCTTGAAATTGAATATAATTTTCAAGAGGATATTTCGAAGGTTTTTCAATTGTTTTTCATAGAAAAAAGCCACCGCGTAAGTTTTCCGCAATGACTTTTTTCATAGGTGTGTATAAGGTTGATGAAAGGTATAAGGAGTTATTCTAAATGAATTACTCTAATTTATTTGATGAAACTTACATGTTTGCAAATTTCTTCAATGGCTTTTTCTTTTCTCTCATTAAAGATAACTTTGTTCTCCTCAAAGAGATTTCTTCCTTCTGTGTCGATGGATACGATCAAAGGTCCGAATTCTTTCACGCGACAGTGCCACAGAGTCTCAGGCATTCCGAGATCTCTCCACTGAGCATCTACGATTTCTTCTACTTCTGTAGCAGCTACAACTGCATTTCCTGCCGGGAATACACAGTGAATAGCGCCAAAATCTTTACAAGCATTCTCGGTATTTTCTTTCATACCACCTTTTCCGATAATCACGCGAACACCGGATTTCTCTACGAATTCATACTCGAACTTCTCCATACGCATGGAAGTTGTTGGTCCTACAGAAACCATCTCGAATTTGTCATTTTCCAAAGGACGAATGATCGGACCAGCGTGGAAGATTGCTGCGTCTTTTACATCTACAGGAAGGTCTCTTCCCTCTTCAACTAAACGTCTGTGAGCTACGTCACGACAGGTTGTCATGCTACCATTTAAGTAAATGATATCTCCAATATGGATATCCTTAAGGTCTTCTGCTGAAATTGGTGTTGTAAGAATTTTCTTTCCGTCTTTTACTTCGATCATTATAATGTCACCCCCGAATGTGTTGTGATTGTGTAGTTAAGATCCTTGTCAAATACAATGTGACCACGTCTGTGAGACCAGCATCCCACATTTACAGCCACACCAATTGCTGATGGATGTCTTGCGGTATTTTCAATATGCACTCCCATAACAGAGTATTTTCCGCCCATTCCCTGAGGTCCGAGACCGATAGAGTTGATTCCATCCTCTAATAATTTTTCCATAGAGGCAGCACGTTCATTCTCATTGTGACTTCCAAGAGGTCTCATAAGAGCCTTCTTTGAAAGGAGCGCAGCTGTCTCAACAGAAGTGGCTACACCTACACCTACTAAAAGTGGTGGACATGCGTTGATACCGTAGGATGTCATTACATCTAATACAAACTTTGTAACTCCTTCGTATCCCTCACCCGGCATCAATACCATAGCTTTTCCGGGAAGGGTACATCCGCCACCTGCCATGTATGCATAGATCTCGCATTCATCGCTGTCCGGAATAATATCCCAAAATACAGTAGGAGTTCCCTTACCAACGTTCTTTCCTGTATTGTACTCATCAAAAGTCTCTACACTGTTGTGACGAAGCGGAGCTTCAAAGGTTGCTTTTACTACAGCTTCCTTTAACAGTGGCTCTAATTCTCCGATCAATGGGAAGTTTGTTCCACATTTTACCCAGAACTGAAGTACACCTGTATCCTGGCAGCTTGGTCTGTTTAACTCCTTAGCCAGCACCTGGTTTCTTTTCATAGTTTCATAGATAACCTTTGACAAAGGACTATCCTCTTTTGCTCCTAACTCATCAATTTTCTCCCGAATATCATCCGGTAATACTTTACCAATATAGGACACAAAATTCGCCATATAATTGGTGAGCTGTTCTACTTGCTGTTCTTTGTTAGCCATTTTCTAACGCCTCCTAATTTTTTCTTAAGTAAATGTATAGTTGATCCGCAATCTTTTATGGAAAGAATGGGAATGCTATCGGAAGTATAATCATACTTACTACAGTTGCAATAACAATGAGTGGAAGACCTGACTTTGTATAGTCAAGGAAGCTATATCCACCTGCTCCCACAACCATGGTATTTGCCGGCATACCGATCGGTGTTGCATAAGCACAGGAACCACCGATGACACAAGCCATAAGTACGGCTCTTGGATCTGCACCCATTCCCTGAGCAATAGAGAGACAGATCGGAACCATCAGAGCTGTTGTTGCCGTATTGGACATAAAGTTGGTTAATACTGCACACAATAAGAATACTGCCAAGGTAAGTACATATGGAGATGGGTTCTCTCCCAATGCTCCGATTACTTTTTCAGCAATTTCCTCTCCGGCACCTGTATTTTGAAGGGCAGATGCAAGAGAAAGGGTTCCGCCAAAAAGGAAGATGGTTTTTAAATCAATAGATTTTAAAGCATCTTTTTCAGAAATAACACCGGTAAGAATCAGAGCCAAAGCTCCCACGCATCCGGAGATGCAAAGCTTAATACCGATCTTATCTTCAAAGATCATTGCCAAAAGTGTCAGTACTAAAATAATCAAGGACAACCACTGTTTCCAAGCCGGAACATCATCAAAATTCTGATGAACATCAAAGCTATCATCATCGGTCACATCATGGGAAGGAAGAAGTTTATATCCGATGGTAGCATAGAAGATAATTCCTACTACCAGGATCGGCATCCCTACGATAGCATACTCAAAGAAGCTAAATTTAAGTCCTATTTCCTGAAGAGCACTCTGTGCAATAAGGTTTCCGGGAGCACCAATCAGAGAAAGGTTTCCACCCATAGCTGCCGCAAATACCAACGGCATCAAAAGTCTGGAACGCTTATAACCTGACTTTGCAGCAATTCCGATAACTACCGGAATCAAGATAGCTGCGGTACCGGTGTTCGATAACACACCACTCATGAGACCTACAATCACCATGATGGCAACAATGAGCATTCGCTCAGTTTTGGCAAATTTTGTAATAATTCCACCAATTTTATTTGCCATACCAGTCTCAAACAATGCCTCTCCTACGATGAACATTGCTACAAACAAAATAACGTTGCTGTCAATGAATCCTTTAAAGGCAGTCTCCACATCTAAAACTCCGGTAACCACCAAACCGATACAGACAATCATTGACGTTACTCCAAGCGGTATCTTTTCAAACACGAACATGACTACCGCAAAGAGAAGAAACAAAAGTGTAATAGTTGATGCACTCATAATAATTCCCCCTGTTGACTAACTTTCATTATTACATGTGATCTCTCGGCCGATGCATGATCTTTATGTTGTCTTTATTATAGCCGGTGTATTTATCACTGTACATTTAATGAAAATGATGTATGCATAAGGAAAATTTATGATTTTTGATTTTTTTAGCAACTCTTACAACAAATATGCTATAATAATTCCAATTTAAAGGATTTTTATAGTGAAAATGCCAAGCTTGTACTGTATTGTTTTTCTACTGTGGCTACGAGAAAATCCAGTAAAACTCAACATCCAGGAGGTTTTCCCCATGAAGATCACGCAATTAGAATATTTTTGTGCAGTTGCCAGATGCCATAGCATCACCCAGGCTGCAAGCCAACTATACGTAACGCAACCGGCTATCTCCAGCGCCATCAAAGAATTGGAACGGGAGTTTTCTGTGAATCTTCTGATACGTTCTAAAAGTAATATCACCCTTACAAAGGAGGGGGAGATTTTTTATCAAAAAGCTTCCAAACTTTTAGAGATGGTACATCAAACATCCTCAGAAATGGGAGACCTGGCCAAACAGATCGCACCATTAAAGATCGGAATTCCACCCCTTCTCAGCACCCTGTTTTTCCCGGATCTTCTCCAGGTCTTTCAGGAAAAATATCCGGCGATCCCTGTAGAGCTGTATGAATATGCTTCTCTAAAGGCTGCCTCCTTAGTGCAGGACGGCACCCTGGATGTGGCTTTGGTAAATATGGATTTTTATAATATTGATAAGTTGAATTCCTTCAAGCTTTTGACGGATCAGATTGTATTTGTAGTAGCTCCTGATCATCCTTTAGCAAAGGAAAAAGAATTAACTTCGAAACAATTAGAACAGGAGCCTGTGATCCTTTATAATACAGACTCCGTGCAGAATACTACTTTAATGAATTATTTTAAAGCCGGCGGCATCTCACCTAATGTCATTATGCACGCCAGCCAGTTATTTACGATTCATCAGTTTGTGAAAGAAAAATTAGGAGGGGCTTTTTTATATGCTTCCCTCCTAAAGAATTTGCCGGACCTTGTAGGCATCCCTGTGGTTCCAACGATTCAGCAGGAAATCGGATTTGTCTGGTCCAAAGACAAGTATCTAAATAACAGTGTAGAATGTTTTGTGTCTTTTACAAAGCGCTACAAACTATAAAAAATCTGTTGCATTAAACACGCAAGACAAAAAATCAAAAGATGAACACTCCAGAGACGGACGCTCCGCAGTGTGCGAGATATGTTTATCACAAACAAGCTTCGTTTCCTACTCGTTGCACGCGCTGAGCCGCTCAGGCTCCTGCACAACTCGCCACCCTGAAAAACGGGGCGGCTCAAACAAGTGCCCGCCTTCGCTGCTAGCGTGCAACTCCCTACGGAAGCCTCGCAACCGTTTGTGATAAACATATCTCGCACAATGCTATGCTGTTTACTCCAAGAAAGTATGTCTACATACCTCACTCCCTGCGGTGTGTCCTTCTTCAAGATGTCAGGTCTGCATACCTCACTCCCTGTGGTGTGTCCCTCTTCAAGATGTCAGGTCTGCGTACCTCACTCCCTGTGGTGTGTCCCCCTTCAAGATGTCATGTCTGCGTATTTAATGTGACAGATCTTCTAACATTTCTCGCACGGTTTTCCCATAGATCGGGTGTCTTTTGTATGGTGCGATTTCTTCTAATGGACGTAGAACAAAGTCCCGCTTGTGCATTTCTACATGGGGAATGCACAGGTCTTCTTCCTGGCAGATCAGATCATCATAGAAGATGATATCTAGGTCTAAGGTTCTTGGTCCCCAGTGTATGATCCGCTCTCGTCCTGCTTCTTTTTCAATACGGTTTAGTTCCGAAAGCAGTTCTCTGGGATACAGGAGGGTTCGCAGCCTCAGACATCCATTTAAGAAATCCGGTTGATCTTCCACGCCGTAAGGGGCTGTGGATATTAGGGTAGAGACTTTCTCAACATGGGTGCTTTTTATTTGATCTAAGGATGCGATGGCATCTTTTAGGATCTGCTTGCTATCTCCGATATTGGATCCCAGGGCTATATAAGCTGTATGCCAGCTTCTTTCTATGGCAACGCTTACGCTCCGAAGGGGAAGGCCCACCGGTGCCCAAGGTTTTTTTACTTCTAACTCGACTTTCTCCAGACTTTGATAGCGAAGTAATAATTCCTCCGCCAATCCTTCTGCTACCCGCTCGATAAGTTTAAATGTATGTTCCTTTACATAGGAGGTAATAAAGGCACTGACCTCCCCGTAATTAATAGAGGCAGAAAGGTCATCGGCAAGGCCTGCCTTTCTGGTATCTGTATACAGTATTGCTGAAACCAAAAACTTCTGTCCCAGAGTATTCTCCTCTGGATACACTCCGTGATTTGCGAAAATTTCCAAATCTTCGATTCTGATTTGATCCAATTTTTTATCTCCCATATTATTTCTTTAGATTTTTTTATGATGCAATATTGCCTTTGTCATTTTGATAGCTCGTTTATTTTTTTCCACATCATGAACCCGCACGAAGGCCGCTCCTTTTTCCACCCCAAATACTGTGGTAACTAAGGTTCCCTCTTCTCGCTCTGTAACAGGAAGATCCAGTGTCAATCCAATCACAGATTTTCTGGATGTTCCTAAAAGCACGGGATATCCTAGTTCCTGCATGGTCTCCATACGATCAATAATTTCCAGATTCATTTCGTAGGTTTTTGCAAATCCAACTCCCGGGTCCAAGATAATCTTATCATCTGCCACTCCGGCTTCCTTTGCAATTTCCACCGACTCTCTCATATCCTCCATGAAATCTTTTAAGAAATTTTGATATTCTGCTGTCTCTTTGTTATGCATCAGACAACAGACTACTCCTGTCTCTGCCACCAAAGAAGCCATCTTAGGGTCATATTTGAACCCCCAGATGTCATTCACCAGATCCGCTCCTGCCTCTATAGCCGCCTTCGCCACCGCACTTTTGTAGGTATCAATAGATACCGGAATATCGTATCGCTCCTTTAAAGCTTTAATAACAGGTACTACTCTTGCGATTTCTTCCTCGTCGCTGATCTGTGTATGTCCGGGTCTTGTGGATTCTCCTCCTACATCGATAATATCCACCCCTTCTTTTACCATCTGTTCGGCGTGAACCAGGGCTTTCTCCAAACCGTCATATTTCCCTCCATCGGAAAAGGAATCCGGTGTCACATTCAAAATCCCCATGACATAGGTTTGGTTTTGGGTATCAAATGTTTTATTTCCAATGATCATATTCGTATCTCCATATTTTTTTCTTCCAGCTTCCAGTTACAGGTATCTTTCGCTTTACAGGCAAAGCATTTTCTGGAACGCTTATCGCTCCAATAAAATAATCTCTGAGCCTCTGTCATATGTTCTTTTATTCTTCGATGTCCAAGGATTCCCTGACGGATCCACTCCAATTCTTCCTCAGGAAAAACCTGGGAACGAAAATCGCCGGAAATGTCTCGCAAAATCACCTCAGCAATTTCCTTGCTGGCTACTTCGTGGGGAATTTTATTCAGATATTGCTGATCTTTTCCAATATCGTGAAGAAGTGCCACCAGATAAATGAGCTCCTTCTGATATCCCAATTGTAATTCCAGATTTCGAATGTAGGCAATCCTCGCCACATCCAGAAAATGTTCCATATCGTGATGACAGTATTCTCTGTCCAGCTCTAGTTCCTGAATCTTCTGATAATGCTGCCGGTACAATGGGTGATCTAGCACCGCCTGAAGTCTTGGCATTTCTTCTAGAACGCTAATTTCTGTATTCTTTATATCGTCTGTATTCATAAAAATTTACTTTCCTAACATACGAAAGAATCGCTCTTCCAAAAGTGGGTCCTCAGAAAAGACACCTCTTCTTGCCACTGTCACCGTCTGGCTTCCCGGCTTTTTGATCCCCCGCATAGTCATACACATATGCTCTGCCTCGATCATCACCATGGCTCCCTTAGGTGCCATATGCTCCATCAGGGCATCAGCGATTTGACCGGTAAGCTGTTCTTGAAGCTGCAATCTTCTTGCAAATACTTCTACAGTTCTTGCAAGCTTGCTAAGTCCCACTACCTTTCCATCCGGAATATAGGCAATGTGGGCTTTTCCATAAAAAGGCATGAGATGGTGCTCGCACATGGAATAAAAAGTAATGTCTTTTTCCAGCACCATCTCTGAGCTATTTACTGTAAAAGTTTTGGACAGATGCACTCCGGCATCCTCCTTCATACCTCCGCAGATTTCCTCATACATCCTGGCAATTCTATCCGGAGTCTCTATAAGACCTTCTCTATTTACATCTTCACCGATGCCTTCTAAAAGCAGGCGAACGGCGGTCTCTATCTTCTCATGATCAAACATCTGGTATCCTCCTTGCATCTATTGGTGCATTTGTTTTTTCCATATTTTCTACCAACTCTTTGACAATTCCTAAGTAGGACAGGGAGCCACAAGCTATGATCACCGAGGATTCTCCTGCCAACCTAATTTTCTCTGCCTCTTTTATGGCATCTTCCACTGCTTCTTTTATCGTGGCTTCGGATTTCACCTGCATGCAAGATTGCTCCACGACTCCGGCAAGATCTGCAGCTGATAGCGTCCGTTCTTTATTTGGCAAATTCACCGTATATACCTGACTAGCCAATGGACACAAGATGGATGTGATCTTTTCATAGTCCTTGTCCTTAAAAACCCCCAGAATTAAAATTCGTTTTTTGTCCGGAAAATCATGCTGCAAAGATTCTGCCAGCCGATAGGCTGCATCTTCGTTGTGGGCTCCGTCTATCATAAAAATAGGATCTTCCATCAGACAGGTATATCTTCCGGACCATTTTGTTTCCAATACCCCGTTAGAAACTGCCTCATCGGAAATTTCATACCCCATATCCCTAAGAGTCATGATCACTTCCAGGGCTGTAGCCAGATTCTTTTTCTGATGAAAGCCGGTAAGATGACTGGTTAAATTTTTAAAATCTTTATAGTGAAGCATCATGGATCTATGATCTTCTGAAAGAACCTGGAGTTGTCTCATATCCGCCTCCCGGTAGTTCTTCTGATAGGTTGTATGATATCCATTCTGAACTCCATGTTTCTCTGCAGTTTCGTCTCCGAATCCACCTTCTTCGCCCCCACAAATTTCATAAAACTGCTGTCTGAGAACTTTAGCCACCTCTTCTCTTTGACTGGCAGACACCACCTGGCATCCTATCTTCATGATTCCTGCTTTTGTTTTTGCAATTTCTTCCAGTGTATCTCCAATCACGCCTAGATGATCTACACTGATATTGGTAAATACGGCACACAAGGTATTCTCTATAATGTTGGTAGCATCAAGAGCACCCCCAAGGCCCGTTTCTAATACCACAAGATCACAATTCATTTTCTTGAAATACAAAAAAGCGATGGCCGTTTCTACCTCAAAGAGGGTCGGGAGTAATCCTCCCGACACCTTAAGGTTGGCAATCGCTTTTTGAACCTCTGTAGTGATCTCTGCAAATTCCTGTTCCGAGATCCATCGGCCATCCACCTGAATTTTCTCCAGATATCCCATGACAGCCGGTGAAACGTATCGCCCAGTCCTGTATCCTGCTTTACTTAAAATCGTGGAAGTGTATGCAAGCACAGATCCTTTTCCATTCGTTCCTGCAATATGAATGAACTTCAGATCCTCCTGAGGATTCCCCAGTTCACGCAACAGACCTCGAATCGCATCCAAGCCAAGTACACTTCCGTATTTGGACATTTCCTCCAAATATACCCTTGCTTCTTTATAGGTCACTTTATTCACTATCTTTCTTTACTAAACTCTATTTTTCTTTTGTCTCGATTTCTTCTTTGATCTTGGCGATGAATTCATCCAGTGTGCACTGTCCTTCATCTCCCTCAACTCTGCTTCGTACAGATACCTTTCCTTCTTCCTCTTCCTTACCACCTACAACTAACATGTAAGGAACCTTCTTCATCTGAGCTTCACGGATCTTATATCCGATCTTCTCTGCACGGGTATCGATCTCTGCACGGATACCGGCTGCGTTAAGAGCCTCCAGTACCTTCTCGCCATATCCCATAAATTTATCAGAAAGTGGCAGTACCTTTACCTGAACCGGAGCCAACCAGGTTGGGAATGCTCCTGCGAAATGCTCAATCAGGATTCCGATAAATCTCTCGATGGATCCAAATACTACACGGTGGATCATAATCGGTCTGTGTTTCTCTCCATCTGCTCCTGTATACTCTAAGTTGAATCGAAGCGGAAGCTGGAAGTCAAGCTGAATGGTTCCACACTGCCAGGTTCTTCCAATAGAATCCTCCAAGTGGAAGTCGATCTTTGGTCCGTAGAAGGCACCGTCTCCTTCATTTACCACATAAGGAAGTCCGATATCATCCAATGCACTTCTAAGTGCATCTGTAGCCATATCCCAATCTTCATCGCTTCCCATACTGTCCTCCGGACGAGTAGAAAGCTCTACATGATATTTGAATCCAAAGAGACTATAAACCTCATCGATAAGCTGTACAACACCTTTGATTTCATCCTTTACCTGCTCCGGTGTCATAAAGATATGTGCATCATCCTGGGTAAAGCAACGTACACGCATCAGGCCGTGAAGCTGTCCGGATTTTTCATGACGGTGAACCAATCCAAGCTCTCCCATACGAATCGGAAGATCACGATAAGAACGTGGCTCTGACTCATAAACCAGAATTCCACCCGGGCAGTTCATTGGCTTAATGGCAAAGTCTGTTTCGTCGATAACTGTAGTGTACATATTTTCTTTGTAGTGATCCCAATGTCCGGAAGTCTCCCAAAGATGTCGGCTTAACATAATTGGAGAAGAAATCTCTACATAACCTGCTTTTCTATGAATCTCTCTCCAGTAATCCAAAAGAGTATTCTTAAGAACCATTCCGTTTGGAAGGAAGAATGGGAATCCAGGTCCCTCCTCACGCATCATAAAGAGTCCTAATTCTTTTCCTAACTTTCTGTGATCACGTTTCTTAGCTTCCTCGATCATTGTAAGGTAATCATCTAACTCTGCCTTCTTTGGGAATGCAGTTCCGTAGATTCTCTGAAGCATCTTATTCTTCTCGCTGCCTCTCCAGTAAGCACCGGCAAGACTGGTAAGTTTGAAGGCTTTTACCGGTTTGGTGGTCATAAGATGAGGACCTGCACAAAGATCTGTAAACTCTCCCTGAGAATAGAAGCTAATGATCTCTCCTTCCGGAAGATCCTCAATAAGTTCTACCTTGTATGGCTCTTCTTTTTCCTTAAAGTAAGCAATCGCCTCATCTCTAGGCATAGTAAACTGCTTGATCTCCAAATTCTCTTTTACGATTTTCTTCATCTCTGCTTCAATCTTTTCAAGATCGTCTGCAACAAATGGAGTCTCTCTATCTACATCATAATAAAATCCGTCTGCAATAGAAGGTCCAATAGCAAGCTTTGTCTCTGGGTATAATCTCTTGATAGCTTGCGCCATGATATGAGATGCTGTATGTCTAAATGCTCCCTGGCCTTTCTCATCACTAAATGTAAGGATGCTTAACTCACAGTCCTTGTCCACTACGGTACGAAGGTCAACAACTTCTCCGTCTACCTCTCCTGCTGTAGCTACTCTTGCAAGTCCTTCACTGATATCTTTTGCAATGTCGATGACTGACATTGATTCTGCATATTCTTTTGTCGATCCGTCTTTTAATGTGATTTTCATAATCCGTATCTCCTTTTTCTCTTTCCTAAGTTTCGCAAACATCAACCTTTTAATAAATAAAAAAGGCATCCGCTTATGGAATGCCTGTTATGTTCGCCTTTATGAAGCTCCCATAAAAACACTCCTTCAGGGACGGGATATCTCCCGCGGTTCCACCCTGCTTGCTTTCCATGAAAACCTCTTATTTTATGATGATAACGGAATCACCGTGCCTGATTAGGGCCGCTCGGAGGTGGTCTTCGAAAATGTCGGTCAACAAAGCTCTCTCAGCAAACGAGCTTCTCTCTTTGGTCGCCGGTCAAATCTACTCTTCTCCTCAACGCTTTCTCTTATACTGTGGATATTCTACTCCAGGAAAATATGCGGTGTCAAGCACTACTTTTCCTCCAATTTCCCTCCCGGGAGCATTCTTCCATCATTCCTGCCATTATTCTTCGATGCCATTTACCAGACCCTTTAGGGTAGGTGGATCAAAATCAAATCCAACTCCTATGCTTCCATCCATTTGAATCACCTTGGCGGCATGTTCTGCTGCCCCTGCCAAGGCCTCTTGCAGAGCCTGCTGTCTTAAGATTTCCTCCTCATCTTCCGGGATACTCTGTCTTTCTAAATCTCTTTGTTTTTCATAGGTCAGATATCCAGTCAAAAAGGCTGCGATATAGGAATCTCCCGCTCCCAGGGTATCGGTGGCTTCTATATCCATGGTTTCCTGCTTATAAAAACGCGTTCCGTCATAGGCAATCACCGCTTCGTTCCCTCTGGTTCCCACAGCGATCTTGCACCCAAGGTCTACCGTCAGCTTCAGATATTTTTTGATCTCTTCTTCTTTTAGATGCCAGCAAGAAAAAAATCCATAAGTAATGTAGGGAGCGACTTCCCTTATCACTTCCTCTGTAAACGCTGCGTGAAAATCATAGCAGATGGGGATTTCGTGATCCTTTGCCATCCTCTTGATATGAGAAAGATCCACACAGCACAGGCGACCCATACAGATTACATCATATTTCTTTACATAGGCAATTTCTTCTTCTGTAAATGTAATAGGATAAAGATCGGTGACCCCCTCTTTGTTCCACATTAAAAATACCCTGTCACCGTCTTCTTTTAACTCTACCAGGCTATATCCACTGGAACCTTCCTCGTGATGAGAAAAAGATGCATCCACCCCTATATTTTTCAGGGTTCCCTCTAAGATTTCTCCTGCCTGATCATTGGCAAATACTCCCATAAATCCAGCCTCTGCACCAACAAAAGCCGCATTACAGGCAATATTATATTCATTTCCTCCCGGATACATGCGCTTTTGCTTCGGATAAATATCCAAAGTAGCAACTCCTGTTCCCAAGATTCTGACTTTATTTTTTTCTAACATACCTAATTCCTCTGTCTTAGTTTTTCTAAGACTCTCATTCTTTAGGATTATTTCCAAAAATCTACGGGCTCGTAGTCTTGAAGTTTTGCTAAAAATCCTTTCTCTTCAAGTTTTTCCTGAATAAGATCTAGCAAGGTTTCCGTAGGCGCAGACACTGTATGATAGTGATATCCCGATGTAACATTCATAAGAAGAGCGGACTTGCCACTTTTTAGTTCCTCCATGAATCTCTCTATATCCTCAGGATTAGAAATATGAAGATCCCCTCGAAGAACGCCATAAACTCTATGGTTGATGAAGACATCCTCAACTACTCCTCCATACTTTACAATAATCTCCAGTTCCTCCCTGGTCTCCTCGCTGGAATGCGCCACCTTAAACACCCGAACATTTTTACCAGGTTCTTCCTTAGATTTTACCAAAACATAACCTGTATTGGTAGCGGTAATTTCCAGATTCTTAGCTCTTAACAAAGCAATATCCTGAACCACCACCTGCCTGCTGACTCCCAGAATCTGGGCTAGTTCCTTGCCGGATACAGGTTTTTTACTCTGTCTAAGGATTTCTTCCATTCGTTCTCTACGTTCATTCCCCGACATATATGCTCCTTTTTACTTTCCATATCAACTCTCTATAGTAAGGTTTTTGCAATCTCGCTTCCTCTAATACCTGCTCTTTTGAGAAAACTTCCGCGGCCGATCCATCTGCCAAAATTTTCCCATGAGCCATAACAATAACACGTTCAAAATTCTCATCCACAAAGTCCATATCATGGAGAATAGCAATTACAAGCTTGCCCTTCTTCGCTAACTCTTTAATCATATTTCCGATACGACACCGTCCCTCATAATCCTGCGCAATGGTAGGCTCATCTAAAATCAGTACGTCGGTATCCATAGCCACCACCGATGCAATGGCCGTCATTTTACGCTGATGAAGGTCCAGATCATAAGGATTTTCCTCCTCTTTTCCGGAAAGTCCCATAAGCTCCATGGCTTGCAATGCCTTCTCTTTTGCTTTCTCCTGAGACATTCCGATATTCAAAGGACCGTACATGACTTCCTCCAGTACCTTGTGTTTGAAAATCTGATCGTCTGGATTCTGGAATACATATCCCACCTTGTCCGCAAGCATGGCTACGGTTTTCCCGGAAATATCTTCCTCTCTAAAATAAATTTCTCCACCCAAAGGTTTTAAAAGTCCTTTTAAGAGTCGCACCAAAGTAGTTTTTCCCGCGCCATTTTGTCCGATAATAGCAGTGGTACGACTGTCTAAAGTCAGATTCAAATCCTCAAAAATAGGAGTATCTTCTTTATATGAAAACTTTAGATTGTTCACCTTGAAAATTTCTTTGAGCTCCAATCCTGTTTTTCCAACTTCTACCTTGTCTATTTTTTCAAAAGACTCCTCCAATTTCTCCTTCAAAAAATCGCTGTTCTTTTCCCGAAAAAGTCGAAGGGTATCTTCTAATGTAGCAGGGTAAGTTCCGTCTTGATTCGTTAATCTGAACTCTTTGGAAATCCTGGTAAATGCCGGGATCTGTACACCAAAATCCTCCAGATCACTTCTGGAAAAAATCTTTTCCGGCGTATCAAAATCCACCACTTTTCCCTGATGCATCAAAAGAATCCGATGGCAGTATTTTGCCATTTTTTCAAGCTTTTGCTCCACTATAATAACAGTGACTCCACTCTGTCTGAGGCTTTCCACCACCCGGAAAACCTCTTCCGTTCCCTGAGGATCCAACTGAGAAGTCGGTTCATCTAAAATAATAACCTGAGGCTGCATGACCAGAATGCTTGCAATGGCCACACGCTGCATCTGTCCACCGGAAAGATCAAAGGGATTTCGGTCTCTGTACTGCCAGATATCCAGTTCCTTTAATACTTTCTCGATACGAAGCTTCATCTCCTCTCTTGGTACTCCCAAATTTTGAAGGCCGTAGGCCACCTCTCCGTATACCGTATCCTTGGCTCCCGATAACTGATTAAAAGGATTTTGGAAGATGAGTCCTACCTGCTCACACATTTCCTCCACAGGACACTCTTCCACTAAGGTATCGTTTACAAAAACTTTTCCTCCATAAGCCCCATTATAAAACCTAGGCACCAGTCCTATAATAGCCTGAGTTAAAGTACTTTTCCCCGCACCGTTGGCTCCCACGATACCAATAAACTCTCCCTTCCTTATGGTGAGAGAAATATCATCCAGTGCCAGAACTTCCGTATTTGGATATTTATATTTCAAATGTTCGATCTTAATGATATCCATGTATTTATCTCTCCATGATTCCATATCGATCAGGAATCTTCCTTCTCGATTCATCTCTTGTTACAACGCCACCCTAACTACAATGGCAAGTAAGATCATAAGTACTAAAAAAAATCCAATGGCACGATCTCCCTTATGTTTTTTTCGATCATCCAAAAAAGTCTTTTTGTTTTTCCTTCCAAATCCTCGCACTTCCAAAGCAATAGCTCTCTCCCTGGTATTAATAAGAGAACCGGTTACTACCGGCGAGATTAAGGGAATAAATGCCTTTACTCGGGTAAGAAACTTTCCCTCTGTCTCCATGCCGCGGCTTCTCTGGGCATCGGTGATGGTATCCTTCGAAGACATCATCTGAGGAAGAATCTGAAAAACAGATACTACAATATAGCCAAATTTAGGAGAAAAGCCATTTTTTTCCAATTCATCCACAAACTCCGGGATAGAAGTAGTAAGAACAAAAACCGCAAAGGCCAACAACATATTTAAAATGTTTAAGCCGATTCTTGTAGCATGGAAAAATCCCTCCCGGTAAATATTGATTCCTCCTATTTTTATCAAAACATGTTCATTTCCATGATATAAAAAGGTCTGGATCAAAAAAATTACTATAATCAAGGTAAACGAGAAGCCAATTAATGGCAGCGCTTTTTTTATGATCCCACCAGAGGCTAAAATCAGCAGACTGCACAAAATAAGGACAGGGAAAAGCCATAGCTTTCCCCCGATCAATGGTATGCAGATTGCCGCAAGTATATACAATAATTTGGTATAAGGATGCATTTTATTTAAATAGCTTCCCCTATCTTCGTACAAACTGATACTACTCATAACCTACCATCCTTTTTCTTAATCCAGCCGCTCTACTTTTGCATTCACGTCATAGAGTGCTGTGAGTTTTTTTGGAAGTCCCTGAAGAATTATAAATACAATAATCATAGTAATTAATTTATCCGGTACATCTACCACCAATTCATCAAGAAAAGAGCCTAAATTTATGGACATTCCGCCCATCTGCGTAATAGTAAAAAGTGCATCTCCCCAGGCATTACCGGTAGTGCCTGCCCAGAAAATGATATTTAATGGTGTTGAAATCGCAACTGCCGCAAGACCGCCAACAATTGCTGTTAAAATACTTTTTCCAATAGAATCCATAAATCCAAGTCTTGCCATAATTCCCACAACAAGGCCGATTCCAAGACTGGTTAATGCGTAAACCAAGGTAATGTTATCTCCTGTGGTCAGTCCGTAGATCAGATTATTCAAAGCTCCGCAGATTGCTCCGATAATAGGACCTCCCAGACAAGCCCCGATACAAGTTCCTATAGAATCCAGCCACAATGGCAATTTTAATAAAGCTGCAAAAAATTTGCCCAAATAATTAATTCCGATACAGGCCGGGATCAACACGATGGTCGCTGCCGTAAATTTTGTTTTAAAAACGTTCCTCATTCTCCTCATTCTCCTTCTTAAAAATCGCCTTGTAAGTATTCTTCCGTAGTCATCCGTTTTACATGGAGAGGCTCCAACCCTTCAAGAATCGTTTCTACCGCTCTCTCAGTTTCCTCATTAATCCCGGCACAAGCATCTGTCAGATAGAATACATAGCTTCCCTGATCAATAAGTGCCATAGCGGTTGACAGGACGCAGCACTCTGCCACAACTCCTGTCAGAATTACCCGACGAGCCTTTCTCGCCGCCTCCTGTACTTTTGGAATACTAAGGGATGAGTAGGTGGATTTCTCATATAGTGGATATTTTTTTAATTCGTCGGAAAAAATATCCATGATCGCATTGGCATGATCATCCTGATTCACCCGATGATTCTCCCGATTGTAATCTATCCAGACTCCCTTGGGATTTTCCGACGCTGCAAATGCAGTAAATATCACATCTAGCTTTTCAGTTTTTTCTTCAAGAATCTTACAAATCATCTCTCCTGCCCTCTGTACTCCCGGGCAATGCCACTGGCCGCCTTCATCATATACATTTTGCATATCAATGACTAAAAGCAAGTCTTTTTCCATCTTTGTCCTCCCTGTACACCTGCCCGCGGGCATGACAAGACAGTTAACAATACAGGCACATTTTATACGTATGTTACAAAAAAGTCAAGGTATCTTTTCACACCTTGACTTTTTTGACTATTTCTCATCCTATTGATGATTTTCCTGATTTTGCTGATCAAGCGTGCTAAGATCTGAAATATAAACAAACGGAAAATCTTCATAGAAATCATCTAATTTCATTAGAAACTGACCACAAGTCTCATAATGGCTATTTTTTTAAAACATTCTGCTCTTATGGCAGGTGAAATACAGTACCTGATTTTTTTCACTGATCTTTTTTATTAACTGCAAACCTTTTTCTAATTTATCTTCATCCAGGTTGCTGAATGGATCATCTAAGATCAGAAGGGAAGACTCCTCCGGATACATAGCCTTTGCCAAAGCCAGTCGGTAACATAAATCAATTAAGTCTTTATATCCAAAGCTCATACTCTCCTCCGGACGACTGGCTCCTTTTTCTTTGATCAGCACCTGTCTTTTGGCGTCGATATCGATAGTAATATCCGAATCTTTGGCTAGCTGATGAAAATACTCTTTCAAAGCATTCTCTATCGGGGCTGTATATTTGGCATTTAACCGATTCTTTGCCCCCTCCAAATGTTCCATTGCTTTTTCCAAAATCTTTTTCTTTTCTACATAATACTCTTTTTGTTCTTTTAAGATTAAGATTCTTTCCTCACATTCACACAGTTCATTGTAGGAATCGTTCAGGTCACTCAGCCTTTGATCACAGGTCATCCGCTGTCTTGTTAAACGCGTAATTTCGTCACTGTTCTTCTTGTTCTCTTCCGTTAGTCTGGTCAATGCATCTTCTTCTATTTCGTCTGCGGACTCTAATAGCTGGCTGCAATTTCCATATCGGATTTCAAAGGCTTCCTTTTTATTTTTGTTTTCCAGATAGGAATCCTTACGAACCTGATACAAAGACAAATGCTCTTTAATCTCATCTAAGGATCCTTCAAAGCCCTTGGATAACGAGAATCCATAAGTACCAAAAAAGCCGGTAATTTTCTTCATGGAAGCTTCATATTCTACCCTCGCCTTGTTATAGTTATTTCTTCCAATTCTGTAGGATTTTAAGGTTTTAAAATCTTGGATGATTTGATTTAAATCTAATAAAACATTTGCTTCACTATATTCAAAATGATATTTCGCAAGGACATCTTTTACTTGATTTTCAATACGAGAAATTCGCTGTCCATCCTCCATATTGTCCTTAACAGCCTGATCTCTTCTCTGGCTTAACCTTCTATAACTTTCATATTGGCTTAAGAGATTTCGAAGACTATACTCTACGTAATCCGGATCATAATTTATGTTGTATTTTAATAAATACTGCTGAATATTTCTTTCGATTTCTTCCAGTCTAGCGGTCGGATCGAGGGTTGCCGCCACATCCTGGTTTTGTTTTTTCTTTAAAGCTCCAAAGACTGCCACAGCGATTCCGAGACCAATCAAGAAAACCCCCGGAATCTTCACACTGGGAAGGACGATCAAACACAAAAGACCTATAGCTGCCACAATAATTCCAACCAAAGGGATTCTGTTTCTACTTCCTGTGTTTGTGGTTTTAGATATTTCTTGCTCTTTCGCTCTTTGTTTTAAGGATTCATGCTCCCTCCAAAGATGGATCAGCTCTTGATTTTCTTCCGCATTTACCGGATATTCCTTGAATCTTTTTTCCTCTTCCTGTAACTGCTCCAGTTCGGTTTTGGATAAGCTTCTTTGTTGGATTCTTGTCTTAATCTCCTCTCTTTCTCCACACCAAAAATCCACAAGTGTATGAATCTGCTTCAAATCTTCTTCTTGAAAATCGACTCCGGCATACTTATTTTCTAATTTCTTCAAAGTATTGGATTCCTGTTCATTAAGTAAGTAATCCTCCATCTTTGTATCCAGGGCTTTTAGCTTTCTTGCATCTTCCATAGCAGCATGTAACTCTCCCTGATCCGGAATCTCCCCCGGAAAATAACTTCTTTCCCGAAGATATTTCTCTTTGCTGTCCTCATAGGATGCAAGCAGCGTTTCATAGGCTTTCTTGTGCTTTTGGCGATCTTTTAATTTTGCAACATTTTCCATTTGCTCCTGAATGGAAGCTTCCGCTTTTTTCCTCTCTAAAAGCTGTTGATCGCAAGATTCAATTTCAGTCTCCGTCTCCGCTATAGCTCCTTCAACCCCAGGTTTTCCCAATACCTTTTTCTTTAAGTCATCCAATTCCCCTTTCAGTTCTTTCAAGGGACCTCTTCTGTAGGTTCCAATGGCATCCTTCTGTTTTTCCAACACTTCCATGGCCTCGTCATGGTCGTTCAGATCATCGGCAGCTTCAACCAAATTTCCGATCTTCGCGTCAATATCCGTAAAAGAAGTATGACTATATTCATTCTGAGAGATGAACAGGGTTCTTGCAAAGGACTCTCCATTAATATCAAAAATGGTCTCTCCAATGGTTTCTGAATCAAAATCCTCGGACTCCAATTTTGTAATAGCGTCCACACACTCAAAGGTATCCTTCTTTTTATCGTCCCCAAAAGTTCTGGTAATCTTATACTGTCTTCCTGCATGTTCAAACTGAATGCTTCCGCCATATACCCCACCCTGCCACGGCATATACTTTAAGCGCTCTCTTTTGGCTCTTAATTTTGTTTCATTTTCAAAGCCATAAAACATGACCTTAATAAATGCACCCAGGGTTGTCTTTCCAAAGCCATTTTCTTCTTTCATCACATTGAGACCGGATTCAAATTCCTGATCATAATCGGATAAGATTCCAAAATTCTCAATATGTAAATTAATCAACCGCATCTACAAAAGCTCCTTTCCCATTAATGCA
This sequence comes from bacterium, assembly GCA_963658085.1. GTDB lineage: Bacteria > Bacillota > Clostridia > Lachnospirales > Lachnospiraceae > CAKRJP01. The sequence continues at coordinate 12,718 of CAVKOU010000019.1, read as the reverse complement.
TCAAGTCCATATTTTATAATCTTCTTCTTTTCCTCTTCTGTCAGAGAAGCATCATTTTTCACAGACCGAACAAATTCTCCCTTTAAAGATGGGTCTTTTTCAAAGCTGCTGTAATCAATCTTAATGCTATACTTGCTCTTGATCTTCAGCACATAAAAGTCATCTTTAAAATGGTTCTGGATCAGAGATTCATCAATCGTTACATCTAAATCGATATCCCCTGTTAAGATAAATTCTCCAATGCTTCCCTCCTTCAAATCTAATTCCCTAAGGAAATTCTCCAAAATTCCTATAGCGGTAATGGTATCCTCTGCGCCGGAAATATCTACCGTCTCATGGTAGATTCTGCGCTTAGCAAAGGGCACAAAAGTCCCGGTAAATCTATGATTTTCTTCATCAATATCCAGCACCACAAAACCATGTTCTCCGGATTCGTCGAATCCACGGCCTTCTAAACATCCACTATAACAATACATACCTCTTGTATCTAAGCTGGCTTCCTTATGGGCATGAATGTGTCCCAAAGAAAGATAGTCAATATTTTTCCCTTTCAGAGAATTCAGATTGATAATTTCTGCATCATTTTTTCCATCGGTATTGGACTCCTGACCATGCATCACAACAATATTAAAATCTTCTGTTTCAAGATTTAATGTATCATAAATATAACTCTTATTATTTTTATTTAGCTCCGTACCTGTAATTTTAATCTTCTTACTTTCCGGCAATAAATAAGTAGTCCACTCCGATTCCGAAAACATGTATAGATTCTCAGGAATCCTCTCAAAAGAACTCTGTCCGTCATGATTTCCCTTGACATAATAAACAGAAATTTCCGGGTAATTTTCTATCAATCTGATCACATTTTTTTTCAAATTTTTGATTCCATGATCTCTGTCAAACAGATCTCCTGCGATAATGATAGCTCCTATGGAATGTTCTTTCGCATAGGAAAACATTCGTGTAAATGTAGTGAACAATTCGTCGTTTCGTTCTTTCGCTTTTTTCGAATCAAAATTTGCCGTAAGGGATGATCCCAAATGTATGTCTGCGCAATGTATTATTTTCATAAATCCGTCCTATCTTTTCTATCATTAAATCATAAGTTTCTCTTGATAACCGGCCATTTGGTACTGTTCTAACATGCTTACCACTGGCCGCAATCTCTCATCGGTAATTCGTTCCAATATTTTCATTCGCTTTGGCGATATTATTTCCTCTGACCTGCAGATTTCATAATCCGAAACCTCCATATGCCAGTATCGAAAGTCGCCTTCATAGTACTGGCATAATTTCTGAGCAATGAGAATTCCTTCCGGGTCCAAATCACCCGCATAATAGATTCTTGTACCGGATTTCTTTAACAGATCCAATACCACAAGGCTTGCCAACCTCGGTTGTCCATTCATGCACATATAGGATTTGTCGTCAGTTTTTTCTTCTTTTCCACAAAGCATTGCAAAAATAGAAGGGTTCTCCACAATATAGATCTCATTTTGTGAACACAATAGCATATCCCACTCCATGACAACCCCCAGTGGGACTTGAACACTGTGATACTCTTCCGCAAATCCTTCCATACCCTTATGGAAAGTTCCATCTTTTTTTACCGCCTGAACCCGATAGAGCATCGCATAGTTTGAAATGTTATCTAGCATAATTCCCGCCATGAGATAGCTTTTCTGACGTTTATAAGCCGGAAAAATCCCAGACGCTTCGATCTCCGTCTCTCTGATCTTTAGATCCATCTGAATAATCTGATATAAAAACTCACCATCTACGGTGCCATTGTCAAAGGCGTGGGGATTTCCTGTCAGCATGGCCGCAAATACTGCTAAATAAATTTTTTCATTTTGTCGATAGGGCAGATGATTAAAAATTTCTGCCCCAAAACATAACCTCCGATACCATTCTTCTAGTTCCTGATTTTCGCTATCCTTTACGATTCCCCTCAAAAGTTCTGATGCGTCCTCCATAGGCGTATCCTTATACCTTCTTCTAAAGTCATCCCAAATTCGATTCTTTTCAAGCTCTCTTAAAGCTTTTTGCTCCTGTTTTCCCAGTAAGGGTTCCTGAAAATAATGTTCCAGTAACCATTCAGGTGTAATCTCACCAAACTTACTGGCCTTCAAAGCCTGAGAAAATTTCTCTCCAGACACGGTTACATTTTTCTGGTTATGAAAAGATTTCCCAAAAAATCCCTCTAACTCTTCGACATCCTGTGATCCTAAATTTTTTAAGACCACCTTTCCACCGAATCTCCCATAAGAACTATATTTTTCCCGAAATCCTTTTAGAAGCTTTTTCCAAATAGATCCTTGGCTAAAATATGCCAGACACTCTTTTTCAAGCTTTTCAAATTTTTGCTGTCTGCTCAATCTCCATACCTCTTTGCTCTACTTCCGCTTCCTGTTCCAGAAGTTCTTTCCTATTGCCATTCCACAGGTAAGGCATGACTGTAACAAATTTTGCATTTTCCGGACGGATCAGCTGATAGATTGCCAAAGCGTCCAAGGTATCACAATCTCCCCATAGAACCTGTGAATTGATAATAAAATCAAATTCAAATTCTGTCATCAACCGGAACATATCCCGGATGTTCTTATTATCTACTCCTGCAAAGGCCTCATCCAAAGAGATCAATCTCGGTGCATCCGCTCTTCCTCCCTGATACTTTGCTACCACTGCAGAAAACAAAGGTACATACATAGACATGGCTTTTTCTCCACCGCTGAAGGTTCCAAATACACTATTGGTCAATTCCTTCTGACGCTCTCCATTCTTTTGGGAGAACAGCTGAAATTCAAACCATTTGCGATAATCCAAAGTATCTTTCATAATCTGATAAAAGGATACCATTCCCGCACCATCTCTGGCATTTCTTCTTGCTTCTGCAACTTTCGATCTAAAGTGCGCGGAAAGTCTCGCTGACTCTTCTTCATTCATGAGGCGATAATCCTTCTTCAGAAGATCTACGAGTTCCTTGGTATCAAGCTGATCTTCCTGCTCTGCCGTCTTGCTTCTCCATCTAAGACTTAATTTCAATCCACTGGATGTATTCATGCCATTCATTAGCGAGTTCATTTTCTGTACCCATGCATTCGATGCATTAATTTTTCCACGTATCTTGCGGCTAACGGTGTTAGCAAGAATATCTTCAAATAACTCCCTGTCTCCATCCTTGATTAAATTCTCTAGCTCTTCGATATCTTCTTTCAAATGGGTAAGAAGACTGGAAAAGGATATTTTTACGCCCTGATATCTTGCGGAAATGTCCAGTCGTTTTGGCGAAAATTCTCCATTCTCTGTCTCTACAAACAATTCATTTTGCGTCAAATGATAATCCGTCAAAAATCCTCTATTTTCAAAATATACTTTATTGAGATCCCGGATCACACTGTCCTTATCCACAGATTTTGAACTGGTCTCCAAATATCCTCGAATATGCCTTGCATCTTCTGGTATGGTCTCTGGAATTTCCACATAACAAAGATTCCTCTCTTGTTCATAACAAACAGAAAAATATCTTCTTTTCTGTTCATATTCTTCCAGTTTCTTTTTAGAACCTTCCAGATCTATCGTCAGATGATCTACTTCATCCTCTTCGTGGGTTTGCTTGCTAACGCACACCTGTAATCGCTCCGGATATTTCTGAAGCCAGTAAATACAAGTATCCAATCGCTCCTTAATTTCCTCATAATCTGTAAGCGAAAGCTGTTCTCTAATAGATGTTAGTTCTTCGGTCTTTTTCCGGATTTCTTTTTCAATTTCCAAAAGATCATATCGAATTTGATCCATATCCGCCTCCAGATCTTCCAGATGTTCTTTTCTGTCTTTCAGATACTCCAGACTTCTTAAAAACATTTCATGAGCCGCCATAAGACTGATCAAATGCTTTCCATATTCCTCTGCCGCATTCTTCGCCTCTTTAAATACATCAAAAGAACAGGTTAGATACAGAGACTCTGCAATTTTAAGCACCTTCTTTTTTATCTCTTTCAGAGTTTCCGATAATTCCCCAATCTGATTCTCGAATTTGTTGCTTTCTGCTTTTACCTGATCCCAGACCCGTTTTTCTGCCTGCATCATCCGAAGAGCTTCTCTCATATCTGTATCCTTCGGAAGATTCTCATATTCACGTTTAAGGATTTCTTTTCGTTCTGTAAGTTCTGCGTAACTCTTCAGTAATTTCTTAAGGATGTCCTCCAACTCCTGGATTTTCTGCTTACACTCCTTAATCCTTGCCTGTCTATGTCTTTCACGGGCTTTTGTTCCCAGGTATCCAGCCTCGTACTCTCCGGTTACGGTTCCAGCCAAGACTCCCATTTGATAGGTTCCGTCTGCCGCTACCCTAATCATACTTTCCTTGTCATAGGAAATGCTTCCGAGAATTCCGATTAATCTTTGATTGGAGAAAATATCATTGACCTCTTCATTTAATTCCAACACATCCAAAAGACTTACTTCAGGATGTAACTGTCCACTCTGACAAACAAAAAGATACCTATCCTCGCATCCCGGTTCCAGTTTCAGAACCTGTTCTTTGTATTGCTCTTCTATAATCAAAGCATCCAAAATCCCCATCTTAAACAAAGCTTCTTCTAGACGATTGCACTGCTCTTCCTCAAGATTTTCTCCAAATTCTATAACTTTATAAAACTCCTGATAGGGAATTTTTAACTCATCCAATCTCTGACGATTATGAAGAACCGCTTCGGATCGTTCCGGCTGTGGTTCCTTTTGATTCTCCCATTCAATCAAATCTCTTCTTACATCTTCTAGTTCCTTTTCTGTTTCTTCTCTTTCTGTTTGATTTCTAGAAAGCGCCGATTCTATCCCAGCATTATTGCTAATCCATACATCTGAAATTTTCTGCCGTACCAAGCCAAAATCCGAAGTCTCCTCGTAACCTTCGGCAAAATCACTGAGTTCTCTCAACAATTCCTTGGAAAGAATCAGTTCCTGGTTTCCACCATTCCACAGATACAACGCTTCCTTCCATTCATTCTGCGTCTGTACAAATACTGATTCCAGTTCTGCGATCTTTCTCTGAAGAACATCCAATTCCCTGATCTTCTTTTCTCTTTCCTTCAAAAGATCATCTCTCTGCCTCTCCAGTCGATCCACCTGGGCAAGAATTTCAGTCCCTTCATCAATTTTTTCTTTCGTTGTTTCATACTGCTTCTGATGTAAGTCAAACTTATAGAATTCTTCCGGATTTTTTTCCAGTTCTTCTTTCATAAATGCATGTTCTTCGAAGGCCATGCACTCTGCCTCCTCCTGCATATCTTCCAGAAGTTCTTTTAACTCTTTTTCTTTCTCATATTTACGATCTTCTTCTGCTTTGATATGATTCTCAGCATCTAGGTATTGCTCCTGTTTTTGATCAAGAAATCGCTGCTTTTCTTTTCGATTTTTTTCTTGTCTTTCTATATCTATAGCAAGTTTTGCTTCCTGTTGCTTTAGGGCTACGGCATCACTTTTGTTCAAAGTCTCCCGCTCTTTTTCCATAGACTCTCGCTTTGCATCCAACTCCTCGTGTTCCGTTTTCAACTTCTCAATATTCTGCAGACAGGCAGCAATTTTTTTCTCTTGCTCCCTTTGCTGTGTCTTTATATTTTCTAACCTAATTTCTGCCTGTTCAAATCGCTCTGCTTTTTCATAGAGAATCTTTTGATTATATTTTGTGAATACCGCCTGAATTTTTTCTGCTGCCTGTTTTGCTTCTTTTCTATTTCGCAAATTCATATTCATGGCATCCATATTCTCAATGGCCTCAGACATAGGTCTCAGATCGTCATCTGATAAAGGTTGCAGAGAGTCACTTAGAATATCATTGATCACGGAAGGCTTAAAATCTTTGGAAAGTTTCGGTGTTCGAAGCTGAATCAAAAGATCCACCATCTCCTTATATTCTTCTGCCGTCTCGAATCCGAAGATTTGACGGTTGACATATTCCATATAATCGATTTGTCTATCGATAACACGGCCTCCGGTACCAATCCGATTCTCCAGTTCTTTTTTGGAAAGAGTCACCTTTTCTCCTGTATCCTTATACAAGAAGAAATCTTTGCCGATCCTTCGTCCATCCACTAAGCTAAAATACCACTTATCCAGATTTTTTCCTTTTCTTGCCCGGATCCCCATTCCTATGGTGAGGTAAGTATCGCTATCCTGTCTTTTAAACTCCAGATACAGATAACCTGTTCGCTCCTCCCGTCCGTCATCTTCTTCTAAAAGATAACTGCTCATCTTACGATCTCTAGAGCCAAAGGGATCCAATCGTTCCGGACTCATATTTCCATCCAATAGAAGAGGAACCACACTCTGCATTGTTACGGATTTACCTGATCCGTTGGATCCTCTAAGAAGCATCCTTCCCTTCACAAAAGGAAATTCCTGCTCATCATAATACCAGAAATTGATCAGTCCTATTTTATTTGCCTGCCATCTACTGTTCATCATTTCTTCCTCCTGAGTAATCCTCCGGATAACTTCCCTGTATTTTCCCCGTCAAAGGGTAAATCTTAATCTGATGTGTGGATTTTTCTTTTTTTATGAACATCCACATTTCCATCTCATCCATCACATTTTTTACAAATTCACCTTCTGGCATTTCCCGATAAATTTTTGAAAATCCACATCCATCTTCCATTTTTACTTCTTTAATCAGATTTTCAAATTCAATCTGATCTATAAGACAGGTCTCATTTCCGTCACACTTCCACTGACCATTTTCTATCTTCTGACGAATCTTTCCAAAACACAAAAGTAATATGTCCGACACAGAATTATTTCCCGGGAATACTGTGCCCATTCTGCAATCTTCTCCTGCCACCAGATAAGCGCTTCCTCTGTGAATATGCACGTTACAGTCAAAAAGCTGTTCTAGCTCTTCCCCTAATCTTCTGCCATAATATTTCAAATATTCAAAATCCTCCGGGGAACCATCCTCTTTGTACATACCTGGAGCAAAGACTAGTCGTTTATAGACTCTGTGCCTTCTTACAAATCCTCTGTCCTCATCCACCTCGAACCAATCACTTTCCTCAAAATCCTCCGGCTTCGTATATTCCATAATATCCTTCGAAAAGTTTTTCATAAAATATCTGGAAACACCTGTGTTTTCATAAAGAACTTCTCCGGCTTCATCTTCCATGAACGCATCGTCTTTTCCGTCTTTGATTCCAATTATTCCCTGATCCACCGCATATCGTAACACGCGAATTAATTTTCGCCGATTGGTATACAATGTCCAATCCGAAATGTTCCCCGGCAAATTGGCAGTGACATATTCTGTCAGCTGAGACAAAATAAAAGGACTCTGTGCGTCCCGATCTTCCAAAAACATCAACAACACACAAAGATAAGCATACTCTTCCTTGGAAGAAAACTTATCAATTCCCATAAAGCTCTCCGGAATCACAGGAATCTTCTCCATCTTAATCAAAAGAGAATTATCAACAATCTGGCATCCCATTTTCTCTGTGGTAAATTTTCTAAGCTCTCCCAAAGAGTCTCTCACTTTGTAGTACAGTTCCTTATCTCTGGATTTTAAGATCCATCTCTTATTTAATAAAACTTCTAGTTCTTTCATCATTCATCCTCCAAAAATACGATGGACAAATTAGGCATCTTAAAATTCCCATCCTGGCAATGTACCACGCAAGTTTCTTTTTCTTTCTCTCGGTCCAATACATACCTTCTCCCATCATCTGTAGTTGCTATAAAATCTACAGATTCCATGGCATCCGACAACCACTTCAAAAGAATCTCCCGGATTCTCGGTTCTAGTACTGGCAGTTTATCAAAACAGATCCTTCCATCTGTCTCTAACTCCTTCAGCTTTTCAAGTTCTTCTTTTTGTTTCTGAAGCAACTTACGTCTTGTTTCCTGTTTTTGTTCAGCCGATTCTTTGATGCTGCTTCTTTTTGATTTTTCTCTGTAGGTACGTACCCTTGGCTTTAAGGTAATTTCCATTGGCTGTTCTTCGTAGACACCAATGTTCATGCTGTCAGTCTCCCGAATCATCTCTCCTGCAAGATGCCTTGGACATTCCATTCCAAATACCATGGCCGACATCTTGTGGGCCTCTTCTAAGTCTGTGCATCGTAAAAACAAGTCTGCCACCTTTCGGTATTCTTCTTTTCGATTTGCTCCTAAAGCATTCTTTTCACTGATCTGTGCCGCATATCTTGTGATTTTCCTTATGATCTCGTTGGTGGCATCAAAAAGTTTTCCCGCCTCATTTTCCTTTCCTTCACCTTCAACAAACCAATCGTAGATACTTTGATAACGTCCCTGAATCTTCTCTTCAATCATTGCTCTGGAGACTTCCGCATCCATACGGGGAATGGAAAGTTCATAATCGATCACTTTCTCAAAGACTTGCTTTTTTGTCTCCTCGCTTTGAAGACGAAGATTTTCTTCGATGACTCCTACATTACGCTGCAGACCCTTGATAAAACTCCGCAGATATTCTATCAGCCGATCCTTAAATACTAAGAATTCTCTCGTATGCATCATCTCTTCTGCTCTGACACTATTGAGATCTCTGATATAATCCTGATAATTCTGATTCAAGCGCACAAAATCATTATTCAGATCCGTCCACCAAGTGTATACCAGACTTTCATCTTTTTCTGCCATCTCCGAGAACAATCCTATATTTTTCCGGAGACGTTCTAGAAGCGTAGGCTCCAGAGAAGCATTTTCAACCAGTAAATTCTCTAACCTTAGAACCAACCGCTCAATCTCCACACTGTATTCACTCATCTGATACCGGTATTTTTTATTTTTAAATTCCTCTATTGTTGAGATATTTTTCGTATCCTGAATGGTATTTAGATTCTTCCATTCTGTAAGCATGGTAAGATCCTGCTGACACTGTTCCGGCCTATAATCCGCAAAATATGGATCTTGTATCATCTCTTCATAGACTTCTTCCTGATACAACCAGTATTTCAGTTTTTCATAATGCTCAAAAAATATCCTCATAATGCAGCGATAACGGCTTACATTGTCGGCATTTAGGTATTTTGCTTCGGTCAATGGTTTTGTTAATTTATCGGATACCTGCATAGAACTTCTCCTTCTAATTCACTTGTTTCAGTATATCATAATCGAAAGTCTCGTTTTCTCGAAAAAGCATAAGATGTTCAATAAATTTTTGAACTGCCGGCGTTAAATGATTTCTGTTTTTCATAGCAAGTCCAACCGCTCTGTAATAGGGCTCTTGTAGAGATCGAATCTCCAACTGATAAGGGATTCTTTTTAGGATTAACTCCGGAAGAATGCTGATTCCCATGCCTTTTTCTACCATTGCCATAATGGCAAAATCCTCCCAGGTAGTAAATCGAATATCCGGACTTACATTATATTTCTCCAACAACTCCGACACTTCCGTTTTGCCTCCATGTTCAAGCAATAAAAACGGCTGCTGTTCCAGATCCGTAATAGCTATCGTATCCTGCAAGGCAAAAGCATGCTCCGAAGGTAAAATCACCTTATATTCGTCATTTTTCAGATGTATGGTGTCAAATTTCATTGCTGTAGGCAGACGCAAAAAACCACAGTCCACCCGGCCCACATCAATCCAATGTTCTACTTCTTCATAATCTCCCAAAAGCATTTCATACTCGATGCCAGGATAATCCTCTTGCAGTTTCGACAAAATTTCCGGCAACCAATGAATGGCAACACTGGAAAAAGTTCCAATGCGCACCAATCCGGTTTCTAAGCCTTTTAATTGATAAATCTGCTCTTCCAGTTCCCTGTGTTCATTCAGCACTTTCTGAAGGGTCGGAAGTAGCTGCTCTCCTGCCGAAGTCAAACACACTCCTTTTTTGCTTCGCTCCAGTAAAGTCATACCCCATTCTTTTTCCAAATCTCCGATCATTTTACTGACAGAAGATTGTGCATAATTAAGATCTTCTGCGGCCTTCGTAAAGCTTCCTCGTTCTACTGTTTTCACAAAAGCCAGATATTTAAGTAAAGGATTTTCCATTTTGTCTGTTTTATTCATTTTATCTAATTTATCCATTCCATTCTTCGATGTATATTATCGATAATATTCGCTTTTTATATTTTAACGTCGAATATACAATATTTCAATAACAGCAGGAGGTATTGAAATGAACCTTAAATCCGAAAACATCGATATGCTACATGGTCCCCTTACAAAAAATTTATTGTTATTCACCTTACCGATTGCCCTAAGCAGCATTCTCCAGCAACTTTTCAGTGCAGCGGACACTGCCATTGTGGGATATTTCGGTAACAAAAATGCTTTGGCAGCCGTAGGAACTAATACAGAAATCATCGCACTGATCGTCACCGTATCCTCTGGATTAGCCATTGGCGCGAATATCTTAATCGCAAGGTTGATTGGAAAAGGAAATAAAGAAAAAATACCAACCGTGATCACAACAGCAATTTTCCTATCAATCATCATCGGATTGATTGGCTTAGGTCTGGGGCAATTGGTCGCCAATCCAGTGTTGCGATTTATTCAGGTTCCGGACACCATTCTGCAAGATGCAACGATATATCTGCGCATTTATTTCTTGGGATATCCTTTCCTTTTACTCTATGATTTTGGCTCTGCTATACTAAGAGCCCGGGGAGACAGCCGCTATCCTTTTATCGCACTCGTACTTTCCGGCATCGTCAACGTTGGTTTAAATCTATTTTTCGTTGTGGTATTTCACATGGGAGTCGCTGGAGTTTCCATTGCAACAGATCTCTCAAACACGCTGGCTTCCTTCCTTGTATTACGACGACTTTTGCAGGAAAATCACCTTACATCCGAAGTCACAGAAAAGGTGTTCTCTCCTCAGATTGCTTTGAAAATCCTGACCGTTGGTCTGCCCTCCGCCGTACAAGGTGCCGTCTTTTGCTTTGCAAATATTTTCGTCCAGGCATCTGTTAACACCTTCGGGGAAACAGCAATTTCAGGCAGTACTGTGGCTATGAATTTTGAATATTTCACTTACTATATCATCACAGCCTTTGGACAAACCGCTACCACCTTTACCGGACAAAATCATGCCGCCGGAGAAATGAAACGCTGCAAAAAAATATTATGGTTAAGCCTACTCCTTTCCACCATTTGCAGTTCCATCCCAATTTATACCATTGTTTTCTTTCGAGAATTTTTCTCCGGCCTGTTTACTCCAAGCCAGACCGTTATAGAAAGCGCCACGATACGTATCATGTGTATCCTTGCCTTTGAACCCATCTGCAATCTATATGAAATACCGGCAGGTGTGCTTCGCGGCAGTGGGCACGCCCTCTATCCCGCCATCAGCACTATGATCGGAACTTGTGCATTCCGAATCCTTTGGATTTGTATGATATTTCCACAAAATCCTACACTTTCAATGCTATATCATGCTTTTCCGCTTTCCTGGTGTATGACGATAATCCTTGTTAATATCAGATTAATCCATTATATTTCAGCCGGATGTTCCATAAGCTAAAGGGATGTTCTCCTTCTGAGTATAGAAAACGACCTTAAGTCTAAGAAAAGAAAGAACAGCCTGCTCTGACAGAAAATATTTCCATCAAGACAGGCTGTTCTTTAAAATTATTTGTTACTTGACTTTGCCATCACAGGTATATCTCCAACTCCATTTAATACTACCGTCGGACGATATCCATAAGTTTTCAGCGTCTCCTTTGTTGAACATCCGGAGAGAACCAGCACAGTAGACATACCACTTTCCATACCTGAAACCACATCTGTATCCATCCGGTCTCCGATCATAACCGCTTCCGCAGAATGACATCCAAGGATATTCAATCCTGTGCGCATCATTAACGGATTTGGTTTTCCGCAAAAATATGCCTTTGTTCCTGTTGCCATCTCAATCGGTGCAACCAACGCACGGCAAGCCGGCGCAATACCATTCTCTATCGGTCCGGAAACATCTGAATTCGCACCAATTAACTTAGCTCCTTTTAAGACAAGATTTGTAGCTTTTGTAAGGGTATCCAGAGAGTAGGATCGTCCTTCTCCCACAACAACATAATCCGGATTCACATCATTCATTGTGATTCCAACATCATAAAGAGCATTCAATAATCCGGCTTCTCCAATTACAAATGCAGAACAACCTGCCGCCTGCTCTTTCAAAAAAGCTGCCGTTGCCAAGGCACTTGTATAAAAATGTTCCTCCGGTACATCAAGTCCCATCCTTGCTAACTTCTGATTCAACTCCCTTGGAGTATATCCACTGTTGTTTGTTAAAAATAAATATTCTTTCTTTTCATCATGGAGCCACTGAATAAATTCCGACACTCCCGGTAGTATCTGATTTCCATGATAGATCACACCGTCCATATCACAGATAAAACCTTTTTTTTCATTAAAGTCAATATTTGATTTTTCTAAATTCATATTTTTTTACCTTTCCCATATTATTTCGAATATACTTTGTTCTTCCGTCTCTGAAAACTATATTTTCAATATTGTTCTTTTTATTGTAACATCTCTTAATAAAATCAAATAGCTTGTGATATAAAATTTAAGTTAATTTTTTATAGCCTTTCCACAGTAGGGTGAAATTTAACTTTGCAAATGAGCGCAATATAATAAGTAGACTTACTAACTACATTCCCCCTTGACATTAGTCCGATATCAGACTATATTATATTAGTACGTAGTCGGACTTTTTGAATTTGGAGGTAAATATGAATAATAAAGAATCGAAATTTG
>CAVKOU010000018.1:0-48840 GCA_963658085.1 bacterium | reverse complement strand
TTAATTATCATTTGCAAAGTAATTATAGGCTTGTTGATAATGATTGTCAATAGCATAATTGTCTGAAAATGATAAACAATTGTACAAAAAAGCAACCACGGGTTTTTGTTACCCTTGGTTGCTTTCTGTAATTTCTTCTGGTTTTCAATATTTCAGAAACGTTAAATTTATCTGACTATTTTCTTATTCTGTGACTACCGGCTCTTCTACTGAAATTTCTTCCGCATTGTCTTCCATAGAATCCTCTGCTTCATCCATTTCATCGAAGAACAGTTCCTCACTGTTAAAGTCATCATCGTCAAAATCTACATCATCAAATGCTTCTTCATCAAAAGACAGCTCGTCGGTCTCCTCAAACTCCGTGCTAAGCTTAACGTCACGGTATCTTCTCATTCCAGTACCTGCAGGAATCTGCTTACCGATGATAACGTTCTCTTTAAGTCCTACTAACGGATCAACCTTACCCTTTATCGCTGCTTCTGTCAGGACCTTTGTGGTCTCCTGGAAGGAAGCTGCTGATAAGAAGGAATTGGTTGCGAGAGAAGCCTTGGTGATACCAAGCACAATCTGCTCTCCTGTTGCCGGCTCTTTGCCTTCTGCAACAAGTTCTGTATTCTTATCTTCAAACTCTAAGATATCTACATTTGTTCCCGGAAGGAATCCTGTATCTCCGGCTTCCTCGATACGGATCTTCTTTAACATCTGACGAACGATAACTTCGATATGCTTATCGTTGATTTCTACACCCTGGAGACGATATACTCTCTGAACCTCTCTAAGAAGGTAATCCTGTGTTGCACGAAGTCCCTTAATTCTAAGGATATCATGTGGGTTTACAGAACCTTCTGTCAGTTCGTCACCGGCCTCTAAGCGTACGCCATCCTGAATCTTGATACGAGATCCGTAAGGGATCAAGTATGCTTTTGATTCTCCGGTCTCTTCACTTGTTACGATAATCTCACGTTTCTTCTTAGTGTCGCTGATATTTGCAATACCACCGAACTCTGTGATAATGGCAAGTCCCTTTGGTTTTCTCGCCTCCAAAAGCTCCTCGACACGAGGAAGACCCTGTGTGATATCGTTTCCGGCTACACCACCACTATGGAAGGTTCTCATAGTAAGCTGTGTTCCCGGCTCACCGATGGACTGAGCGGCGATAATACCAACAGCCTCACCAACCTGTACAGACTCTCCGGTTGCCATGTTAGCTCCGTAACACTTTGCACAAACTCCGTTGTGTGAACGGCAGGTCAGAACGGTACGGATCTTGATCTTGGTAAGAGTCTCTCCATTCTCATCCACACCTTTCTTCATAATTAATTCTGCACGCTTCGGAGTTACCATATGGTTAGCTTTTACAAGTACATTTCCTTCTGCGTCTTTAATATCCTCGCAGAGATAACGTCCTGTAATACGCTCCTGTAATCCCTCGATTTCTTCGTTTCCATCCATAAATGCACTTACGTACATTCCAGGAATCTCCGGTGCATTCTCACAGCAATCAATATCATGAATAATCTGTGACTGGGATACGTCTACCAAACGTCTTGTCAAGTATCCGGAATCGGCTGTACGAAGAGCGGTATCTGACATTCCCTTTCTAGCTCCATGGGCTGACATAAAGTACTCCAATACGTCCAGTCCTTCACGGAAGTTAGACTTGATAGGCAACTCGATGGTACGTCCGGTTGTATCAGCCATAAGTCCACGCATTCCTGCAAGCTGTTTGATCTGCTTATCAGATCCACGGGCTCCGGAATCTGCCATCATGAAGATGTTGTTGTATTTATCAAGTCCGTCAAGCAAGGCCTTGGTAAGCTTATCATCGCTGGCTTTCCAGGTCTCAACGACTTCCTTGTAACGCTCTTCCTCTGTAATAAGACCACGCTTAAAGTTCTTTGTAATCTTATCTACAGTCTCCTGAGCCTCTGCAATAATCTGTGGTTTCTCCGGCGGCACTGTCATATCTGAGACAGATACAGTCATAGCAGCTCTGGTAGAATATTTGTAACCGATAGATTTTACAGCATCAAGTACCTCTGCGGTAGCTGTTGCTCCGTGAGTATTAATAACTTTCTCAAGGATCTGCTTTAACTGCTTCTTACCAACCAAGAAATCAACTTCTACAAGAAGCTTATTCTCTTCCGGCTCACGGTCTACAAATCCAAGGTCCTGCGGAATGATCTCATTAAAGAGGAAACGTCCTACTGTAGACTCCACAATACCAGTTCTCTCTTCTCCGTTTGGAAGAGTCTTTGTAACACGAACCTTTACACGAGAGTGCAAGGTAACTGCCTTATTTTCATATGCGAGGATTGCTTCATTCAAACTCTTGAATGCCATACCCTCACCCTTTGATCCAGGTCTCTCCTGGGTCAGATAGTAGATACCAAGGACCATATCCTGAGAAGGAACGGCTACCGGTCCACCATCGGAAGGTTTCAGCAAGTTGTTTGGTGAAAGCAACATGAAACGGCATTCTGCCTGAGCTTCTACAGACAATGGAAGATGCACAGCCATCTGATCTCCGTCGAAATCGGCATTGAAAGCGGTACAAACCAATGGATGAAGCTTAATAGCCTTTCCTTCTACAAGGATTGGCTCGAAAGCCTGAATACCAAGTCTGTGAAGGGTAGGGGCACGGTTTAACATAACCGGATGCTCTTTGATTACTTCTTCCAGAACGTCCCATACTTCCGGCTGAAGTCTCTCTACCATCTTCTTTGCATTCTTAATGTTGTGAGCAGTTCCATTCTGAACTAACTCTTTCATAACAAATGGCTTGAAAAGCTCGATAGCCATCTCTTTTGGAAGACCGCACTGATAAATCTTAAGTTCCGGTCCTACGACAATAACGGAACGTCCGGAATAGTCAACACGCTTTCCTAACAGGTTCTGACGGAAACGTCCGGATTTACCCTTTAGCATGTCTGACAGAGATTTCAGCGCTCTGTTTCCAGGTCCTGTAACCGGACGACCACGACGTCCATTATCGATCAGAGCATCTACTGCTTCCTGCAGCATTCTCTTCTCATTTCTAACAATAATATCCGGAGCTCCAAGTTCAAGGAGTCTCTTCAAACGGTTATTTCTGTTAATAATTCTACGATACAGGTCATTCAAGTCAGATGTAGCGAAACGTCCACCATCCAACTGTACCATAGGTCTAAGATCCGGCGGGATAACCGGGATGTTGGTCATGATCATCCATTCCGGCTTATTTCCGGATTCACGGAAAGCTTCTACAACTTCCAGACGCTTAACGATTCTTGCACGCTTCTGTCCGCTAGCTCCCTCCAATCCCTCGGTAAGTTCTTTGTACTCTGCCTCAAGATCGATTTCCTCAAGAAGCTGCTTAATAGACTCAGCACCCATACCTACACGGAAGGCGCCGCTTCCCCATTTCTCATAAGCCTCCTGATATTCAGCCTCTGACAATACCTGTTTGTACATAAGGTCTGTATCTCCGGCATCCAATACGATATAAGAAGCAAAATAAAGTACTTTCTCAAGAATTCTTGGAGAAATATCAAGGATCAATCCCATACGGCTGGGGATTCCCTTGAAATACCAGATATGAGAAACCGGTGCAGCCAGTGCAATATGTCCCATACGCTCACGACGTACACTGGACTTTGTAACCTCAACGCCACACTTGTCACATACAACGCCCTTATAACGGATCTTTTTATACTTTCCGCAGTGACACTCCCAGTCCTTGCTAGGTCCGAAAATTTTCTCACAGAAAAGTCCATCTCGCTCTGGTTTTAAGGTTCTATAGTTGATGGTCTCGGGCTTGGTAACCTCGCCCTTAGACCACTCTAAAATCTTTTCAGGTGATGCCAGACCAATTTTAATGGCGTCAAATGTAATTGGCTGGTATGTTTCGTTATTATTTTCCGGCATATTGGCACCCCTTCCTATTCTTCGTCGTCAATTTCGTCAAATTCTGCAAAATCATTCTCAAAGCTCATATCGTCATCGTCTTCTTCAAGTTCTTCCTGAACATCAACGATCTCGTCTCCCTTAATTTCCTGTTGGGTATATCCATGAGCTGCAAAATTCTCGTTATCACGATGTCTTCTGCTGTCTCCTTCGATAATAGATCTGAAATCAGTATTTCCGCTATCAACGCTTTCTTTGATCTCGACCTCTTCGTTATTATGAAGAACACGAACATCTAATCCTAAAGACTGAAGCTCTTTTAACAATACCTTGAAGGACTCCGGAACACCTGGTTCTGGAATATTCTCGCCCTTAATGATTGCTTCGTAAGTCTTCACACGTCCAACAACGTCATCGGATTTTACAGTTAAGATTTCCTGCAAGGTATATGATGCACCATATGCTTCCAGTGCCCAAACCTCCATCTCTCCGAAACGCTGTCCGCCGAACTGAGCTTTACCACCCAGCGGCTGCTGTGTAACCAGTGAGTAAGGACCTGTTGAACGTGCATGAATCTTATCGTCTACCAAGTGGTGGAGCTTCAGATAATGCATGTGTCCAATAGTTACCGGGCTATCGAAATACTCTCCGGTACGTCCGTCTCTTAAGCGAACCTTTCCGTCTCTGGAAATCGGAACTCCCTTCCATAACTTTCTGTGATCTCTGTTCTCATAGAGATAAGTCAGAACATCCGGATGAAGTTCTTCTTTATGTTTTGCTTCAAACTCTTCCCAGCTTAAGTTGACATAATCATTTGCCAGGTCAAGAGTATCCATAATATCATTCTCGTCTGCACCATCGAAAATTGGTGTAGCGATGTTAAATCCTAATGCTTTTGCGGCCAGTGACAAGTGAATTTCAAGCACCTGACCGATATTCATACGTGATGGTACACCCAATGGATTCAATACGATATCCAGCGGACGACCATTTGGCAGGAATGGCATATCTTCTACAGGAAGTACACGGGAAACGACACCCTTGTTACCATGACGTCCCGCCATCTTATCACCTACAGAAATCTTTCTCTTCTGAGCGATATAAATACGAACAGACTGATTTACTCCAGGAGACAACTCATCTCCGTTATCTCTTGTAAATACCTTAGCATCTACAACGATACCATACTCACCGTGAGGTACTTTCAGAGAAGTATCTCTTACTTCACGAGCTTTCTCTCCGAAAATCGCACGAAGCAAACGTTCCTCTGCAGTAAGCTCTGTCTCTCCCTTAGGAGTAACCTTACCTACCAGGATATCTCCGGCACGAACCTCTGCTCCTACACGGATGATTCCTCTCTCATCTAAGTTCTTTAAAGCCTCGTCTCCAACACCAGGAATATCACGGGTAATTTCCTCCGGTCCAAGCTTGGTATCACGGGCCTCTGCCTCATATTCTTCAATATGAATAGAAGTATATACATCTTCAGCTACCAGACGCTCACTAAGAAGTACCGCATCCTCGTAGTTGTATCCTTCCCAAGTCATGAATCCGATCAGCGGATTCTTTCCAAGAGCCATCTCTCCCTGTGAGGTAGATGCTCCGTCTGCAATCACTTCTCCGGCTTCCACTCTGTCTCCCTTGAAGACGATTGGTCTCTGGTTGTAGCAGTTGCTCTGGTTGCTTCGCATAAACTTCGTCAGTTTATATTTATGAAGCTTACCATCATCTTCTCTAATGGTGATCTCAGTGGAGGTAGAACGCTCTACCACACCAGCTTTTGTAGCTACTACAGCCACACCGGAGTCTACCGCAGATTTTTCTTCCATACCGGTTCCTACAACAGGAGCCTCTGTAAACAGAAGCGGTACAGCCTGACGCTGCATGTTCGATCCCATAAGCGCACGGTTCGCATCATCGTTCTGAAGGAACGGAATAAGAGCTGTCGCTACAGAGAATACCATTCTAGGAGACACGTCCATGTAGTCAAACTTACTTCTCTCATATTCCTGCGTCTCTTCACGATAACGACCGGAAACATTCTTACGAACGAAATGTCCTTCTTCGTCTAACTGCTCATTCGCCTGTGCTACGTGATAGTTATCTTCTTCATCCGCAGTCATATAGACAACTTCGTCTGTTACAACCGGATTCTTTGGATCATCGTGATTGATCTTACGATAAGGTGCCTCGATAAATCCATACTCATTGATTCTCGCATAGCAAGCCAAGGAGTTGATCAGACCGATGTTCGGTCCTTCAGGAGTCTCGATCGGGCACATTCTTCCGTAGTGAGAATAGTGTACATCTCGAACCTCGAATCCGGCACGGTCTCTTGACAAACCACCTGGTCCCAAGGCCGAAAGACGTCTCTTGTGAGTCAACTCTCCTAACGGGTTGTTCTGATCCATGAACTGTGACAGCTGTGAAGATCCGAAGAACTCTTTCACTGCAGCAGTTACAGGCTTAATATTGATCAAGGACTGCGGAGATACAGTCTCCGGATCCTGAGTGGTCATTCTCTCACGTACCACTCTCTCAAGTCTTGACAGACCGATTCTGTACTGGTTCTGCAACAACTCACCTACAGAACGAATACGTCTATTTCCCAAGTGGTCGATATCGTCATCATTTCCGATTCCGTACTCCAAATGCATGTTGTAGTTAATGGACGCAAGGATATCCTCCTTGGTAATATGCTTTGGAATCAGATCATGGATATCTCTCTCGATATACTCTTTTAACAGATCGATATCTCCGGCACTCTCCTCAATAATACCTTCCAATACTGGGTAGTATACCTGCTCCGCAACGCCCACTTCCTCCGGGTCAATGTCACAAACAGCCTGAAGATCCACCATCATATTAGAGAGAACCTTGATATTTCTCTCGCTTTCTTCCTGCTCAAGCCATACATAAGGAACTGCATTATTCTGAATCTCTTTTGCCAGTTCTCTTGTAATCTTTGTTCCGGCTTCTGCGATCACTTCGCCTGTAATCGCACTGGCCACATCCTCTGCCAAAACATGTCCGGTGATACGATTCTTAAGAGCCAGTTTCTTATTGAATTTATATCTACCTACCTTCGCAAGATCATAACGTCTTGCATCAAAGAACATGCTGGTGATCAGACTCTCTGCGCTATCGATGGCCAAAGGCTCACCCGGACGAATCTTCTTGTATAATTCCAGAAGACCTTCGTGATAGTTGCTGGCAGCATCCTTCTCAAAACTTGCAAGAATCTTTGGTTCCTCACCAAATAACTCAATAATCTCAGGATTGGTTCCGATACCAAGAGCACGAATCAGCACAGTAATCGGTACCTTTCTTGTTCTATCTACTCTTACATAAAAAACGTCATTGGAGTCAGTCTCATACTCTAACCAAGCACCACGGTTTGGGATAACTGTAGCTGAGTACAATTCTTTACCGATCTTATCATGTCCGATGGCATAATAAATACCAGGAGAACGTACTAACTGGCTTACGATAACACGTTCTGCTCCGTTGATCACGAAAGTACCTGTAGCTGTCATTAGTGGCAGGTCTCCCATGAAGATTTCATGCTCGTTGATCTCGTCGGTTTCTTTATTATGAAGTCTTACCTTAACCTTCAGCGGTGCCGCAAATGTAGCGTCACGTTCCTTACACTCTTCAATTGTGTATTTGACGTCGTCCTCGCACAAGGTGAATCCTACAAATTCCAGGCTGAACTTTCCACTATAATCAGAAATAGGGGAAATATCATCAAATACTTCATTTAATCCCTGCTCAAGAAACCACTTATAGGAATCTGTCTGAACCTCGATCAAATTAGGCATCTGAAGAACTTCTTTTTGTCTGGAATAGCTCATACGTGAACTTCTTCCGCTTTTCATTGGGCGAATTCTGTTTTTCTCCATTTGACGTTTCACTCCTCATTCATTTTTTAGTGAATATACTAAAACCACTATAGCATAGCATTCCACAATAGTGCATTTTTAACCATAGCACAAGGAATCCCCATTGTCAACATTTATTTTAATATTTTTGCAACAAAAAATTCGGCCACAAAACTGCATTCTCTTTCACGAGAATTGCAAGCTTTATAGCCGAACTATTATTATTTTATTTATGATCTATAATCTTGTTAATACCAGAGCTGATTTTGCTCCCATATTTACAACTACTTCTCCCCGCTCCACATTGTACTCCTCGTACTCTGTGGTATATCCCTTCTCATAGGTATACATTAATCGATTCAATGTGCATTTCATAGGAACTTCTGCCTGCCATACAGGGACTGTGATCTGTGTCCATTCCGAACGATTATTTACAATCACGATCACCTGCTCCTTATCCTGGAATCTTCCATAAGCAATAATTCCATGATCCAAGTATAAATGTCTGATACATCCGGTCTTCAGAGACGGATAAGCTTTATGAATGGCAATCATTTCTTTATGAAACGTAATCAATTCTTGATCTTCATGTCCCCAAGGATAAGTGCGGCGATTGTCCGGATCTGTAAATCCACAAACACCGGCCTCATCTCCATAGTAGAGGGTAGGCGCTCCCGTCCAGGTCATCTGAATCACTACTGCTTCCCTCATTACCGCCATATCTATATTCTCATTAGCAGCCTCCGGTCCTAAGTTTGCCACCCGACCTGCCACATGATTGGTTCTTGTAAGAAATCTGGAGTGATCATGATTGGATAACTCATTCATAGCTACCTGCAGGGAAGGCGTCAACATACGAGACATGTGATGAGCCATTGCTTTGATAAAGTTATCAGAATTATTCAGCATGTCTTCTCTGTACTCATCGCTGTGCTTTTCCATACCGGTGAGGAACCAGGTGAGAGGTTCCATAAAAGCATCGTAGTTCATGACGCTGTCCCACTCATCTCCTTTGAGCCACTCCGCCGGATCACCGTAGTGCTCTGCTAAAATAATAGCATTGGGATTAGCATCCTTTACAGCCTTTCTGAATTTCTTCCAAAATTCATGGTTATACTCAGGACTATGGCCCAAATCTGCTGCCACATCCAGCCTCCATCCATCTACATTGTAAGGTGGGGAAACCCATTTTCTTCCAATGTTTAAAATATATTCTTCCAGATTCTCAGAAGCCTCGTAGTTTAACTTCGGCAAAGTATCATGGCCCCACCAGCCATCATAATTCGGATTATATGGCCATGCTTCCTCCCCGAAGAATCCGAAGAAATCTCTGTAGGGGCTATCTCCGGAAACGTAAGCTCCAGGCTCATATCCTTCCTTCCCTTCATAAATGCACTCTCTGTCCATCCATTTATTAAAGGAACCGCAATGATTAAAAACACCGTCCAAGATTACTTTCATACCGCGTTTATGAATCTCTTCCACAAGCTCCGCAAAAAAACTGTTGCTGGCCTCCAGATTCTTATAATCTGTCACTCGCTTTTGATATTTCGTGGCATTCTTATTACTAGTGTCTCCTTCTGCTAAAACCTCTCCCCCATCTTCTATGATCTTGCCAAAGTGAGGATCGATATAATCATAGTCCTGAATATCATATTTATGATTTGATGGAGATACAAAGAGAGGATTAAAGTAAATCACCTCTACTCCCAGATCCTTTAAGTAATCCAGTTTGTCTTTCACACCCTGAAGGTCTCCGCCGTAGAACTCTCGCACTCCCATGCTGGCGGGATATTTATCCCAATCCTTTACCTGGACGCTATAATCTCCGATATAGTAGTACTCCCTATCCTCTACATCATTGCTTTTGTCTCCGTTAAAAAAGCGGTCGGTATAGATCTGATACATTACCGCTCCCTTTGCCCAGTCGGGAGTGGAAAATCCCGGAACAATAACAAAATCATAGATTGGAAGAATCTCTTCCGTTACACCATACTGAGTGTAATATCGAACCATGTCCCCGGATTGAATCTCAAAATAATAGCGCAGTGGCTTTTGTTCTAAATTTTTACAGACAAAATAATAATCAAACGCTCCCCATGAATGTTCCTTCGCCAGCTCGTAACGTTCTTCCCCTGTCACTAACCAGACGTGATCCACATCATCTCTTCCTGTCCGAAACCGTAAGGTTACCGTTGCATATGCATCCGGTTCCGGCGGAAATACATATTCTGAAGTACCATCGCAAAACAGTGCTTGCTCCTTCATAATTGCTTCCCCTTTCTCTTTTCATGACAAAATCTCTTTTCACGGGAAAACTTCGTGAATCAACCTTAGATAGCTGTTCCACGAAGTTTTCTCACAAACTGTTTCCTTTTTGTATAACTAGATTAATCTTCCGAAACCTCTGCCGGAAACAGTGCCTCAAATTCCTCTCTGGAAATTTTTTCTTTTTCCAAAAGCAACTCTGCGCAGGCATGAAGCACATCATCATATTTGCGAAGGATATGCCTTGCTCTTGCATAACTCTCGTCAATGATTCTCTTCACCTCAGAGTCAATAACTGTAGCAACATTCTCCCCATATCCTCTGGAATTATGTGCCAAATCTCTTCCGATGAAAACCTCATCATTTTCATCGTCATAATTAATTAAACCTACCGTCTCTGACATACCATACTTAGTGACCATGGATTTCGCCAAAGCCGTAGCCTGCTTGATATCCTGGGAAGCTCCTGTCGTAATGTCATCAAAGATTTCTTCCTCAGCAACACGGCCGCCTAATGCAACGGTAATATCCTGAAGCATCTTTCCTTTAGTATTAAACATCTCATCATTCTCAGGAAGAGGCATGGTATATCCCCCTGCACCTCCTGTCGGAATAATGGATACGCTGTAAACCGGTCCTACATCCGGCAGTACATGGAATAAGATTGCATGCCCAGCCTCGTGAAAGGCTGTGATACGCTTTTCCTTATCGGAAATGATACGGCTCTTCTTTTCAGCACCAATGCCTACTTTCACAAAGGCCTTTTTAATATCTTCCTGCATCAGGTAAACCCGATCTTCTTTTGCGGCCAAAATAGCAGCTTCATTTAAAAGGTTCTCAAGATCTGCTCCTGTAAATCCCGCCGTGGTCTGAGCGATCTGCTGCAGATCTATTTCCTCACTTAAAGGCTTACCCTTGGCATGGACATTTAGAATCTCAAGACGCCCCTGAACATCCGGTCTTCCTACCATAACTTTACGGTCGAATCTTCCCGGTCTTAAAATAGCCGGATCCAAAATATCTACACGGTTGGTAGCAGCCATAACGATGATTCCCTCGTTA
Organism: bacterium; assembly: GCA_963658085.1. Taxonomy (GTDB): domain Bacteria; phylum Bacillota; class Clostridia; order Lachnospirales; family Lachnospiraceae; genus CAKRJP01. The sequence continues at coordinate 37,744 of CAVKOU010000018.1, read as the reverse complement.
ACGCCAAAACCGTCCATCTCTACGAGCAACTGGTTTAAAGTCTGCTCTCTCTCGTCATGGCCGCCGCCCATACCGGTTCCTCTGCGTCTTGCCACTGCATCGATCTCATCAATAAAGATGATGCAAGGAGCATTCTGCTTGGCATCCTCGAAAAGATCACGTACACGGGAAGCACCTACACCTACAAACATTTCCACAAAATCTGATCCGGAGATGGTAAAGAAGGGAACTCCTGCCTCACCAGCTACCGCCTTTGCAAGCAATGTCTTACCGGTTCCCGGAGGTCCGACTAACAGCACTCCCTTAGGGATTCTCGCTCCCACTTGCGTATATTTTCTGGGATTGCTAAGGAAATCCACGATTTCCTCAAGTTCCTCCTTCTCCTCCTTAAGACCCGCCACATCTTCAAATGTCACCTTCTTATCTTTTGGAGAGCTTAGCTTTGCACGGCTTTTTCCAAAGTTCATAGCCTTGGCATTGGCTCCACCGGCTCCCTGACGGTTCATCAGCATAAACAGTAAAAATACTGCTATGACGGTGATCATCAAAGGCACCACGGTGGTGGAAATCACACCATCCTGGGGCACATCCGGCATCTGATAATCAATACCTTTTTCTTTTAAATAATCCTGAATCTCGTTTACATCAGAAACATACAAATAACGAAGAGCGTCATCCTCATCGTCTGATGTATTCAAAGCAATCTCTACTCGACCTGTCGGCACACTCTTATTCTGATGAACAATCACATAGGAAATATTATCTTCCTTGACAAGTTCCTCAAACTGATTCCAGGTAATAGTGTGTTCCCTAGATTCAAATTGGTTGGTAAGCCACAGTACTGCAAAGACTGCAAGCAAAACAAGTACTAAACCGGCTCCACCAATCCCTCTGGTTTTCTTATTATCCAAATTCGGTTTCTCCTTCCTACTCTACGCCTTCCACAACTCCGATATATGGAAGATTTCTATATTTCTGCATGTAGTCAAGGCCAAATCCTACCACGAATTCATCCGGAATATCTAATCCCACATAGTCCACCTTCACATCCTTCACGCGGCGCTCCGGCTTGTCAAGAAGGGTACACAGCTTGATGCTGTTTGGTTTTCTTTTCTGAAGCACATCGATAAGATAGTACAGAGTCCTTCCGGAATCGATGATATCCTCAACGATCAGCACGTCTTTTCCTTCCAAAGACTCATCCAAATCTTTAGCAATACGAACTACTCCACTGGAAACTGTTCCGTCTCCGTAACTGCTTACGCTCATAAAATCCATGGTTACAGGAACTGAAATTCTCTTTGCCAGCTCGCACATAAAGAACACGCCGCCCTTTAAGATACAAATCATATGGATCTGCTTTCCCTCATAATCTTTGCTAATCTGCTCGCCAAGATCCTTAATTCTTTTATTCACGTCTTCTTCCGGTACTAAAACCTTAATTCTCTCTGCCATTGTTTTCTCCTCCGCGAAATACGATCTCCAGCACATTGCCGGTTTTCTCTGTTATCTGATAATATTGATTCTGTCTATATCCCACGACCCATAAAATATGATGCCCATCTGCCACTAGCCAGATCTCGTCTCTTTTTTCTGCCGGGATCTTCTCGTTAATAAAATATTGCTTCAGTGTCTGGGTTCTTCCCTCTTTATTTATGGTTATGTAATCACCTGTCGTTCTGTGTCGAATCGTAACAGCATTGCTAATTATATCATAATCAAACCATTTCGTGTAGATGCTTTTCGGAAATAATACAGGGCCACCGGCTCTAGAAAATGTACGAATTGTCCATAGTTTCTCTTGTTCTTCTACATTCTCTTTTGAAAGTTCTCCTATTTCAAATTCTAACCCCTCATAGACTCTTCTCACTTCTAAGCCATAGGGAAGTTCCACTCTCCTTCCAACCTGACGATGAATTAAGTCTCCCAGAATTTCTATATGCTTCCCCGTAATATCCTTTTGTTTCCCTGTCATTTTCCAAATGATTTCTCGAAGTATATAAGGCTTTAAGGCCTCATCTGCCCGGTCAAAATATTCCTTTAAAAGAATACTTCTTTTGTAATCACCATTCACTTCCTGCATTCTAAAGGAACGGAATAGCTCCTTCTCGACCTGTCTTCCCACATATCCATCTAAAAGTCGCATCTGTTCAGTCAATTCCGACATGTGATTTACAGCCTGAGCATTTAATTCCTTTTCCAAATAAGGAATCACGTGATGCCTGATTTTATTTCTGGTATAATGATCCTCCTCGTTGGTTTCGTCCGTCTGATAAGAAAGCTCTTGCTCCCTCAAATAATCTTCGATTTCCTGTCTGCTAACTCCAAGCAAGGGACGAATATATTTTCCTTCTCCGGGAGAAATGCCTCCCAAGCCACGAAGTCCCGTGCCACGACACAGATTCCAAAGCAAGGTTTCCGCATTATCGTTTTTATGATGAGCCAGGGCAATTTTGACTTTCGGCATTTCTTTCACCGAATCTTTTAACGATTCTTTTGTCGCTGCTTCTATAGATGTTGCCACATCCTCAAAGGCGCAGCGTCTTACATTTCTTCCGGCTTCCTCCACGGTAAGTCCATTGTTTTTTGCATAAGTTTTTACGTCTTCCCGATACAAATAAAATGGAACTTCAAGTTTTTCACAAAATGCTTTCGCAAATTCGACATCCGCTTCTGCACTTTCTCCCCGTAGGCCATGATGTACATGAACCCCCACCAGAGATAGATCATACACTTCTCTAAGTCTCCACAGAATATGTGTCAGGCATACCGAATCCGCCCCACCGGAAATGCCTACTACCACCTGGTCTCCTTTTTCAATCAATCGATGCTTGTCTATGTATTTTTTTACTTTGTTATACACAATCTACTCCTGTCTATACCAATATTCATGTGGGTATCCATAGGTATCGCAAAAGGGCTTTGGAAATCTCTTCCCAAAGCCCCATGGTTATTCTGACTTAAACACGATTTCTCCCTCGTGTACCAATCCTAACTTTTCTTTTGCCACGCTCTCGATATATTCATCGGTTCCTACGTATGATTCCAATTCATCAATCTCTTCTGAACGGGTCTTTTCATTCTCGATCTGTTCTTTTAGCTCCGTCTCCTGAGCTGCAAGAGATTTTTCCTTTGCTTGCAACGTTACACTACTTACAGATACCATGACGATCAACAATACTACTACTGCGCAGATGCTAAGTACACTGATTGTCTGGCTTGATGTGCGTCTTCCGGTCCTTCTTCTCCCCGACCTTCTGCGTTTATTTTTACCCATCTTATACTCACCTTTATTAATTATCGGCATCCCCTACCGATCTTATCCACAAGTCTCCTCTATCATATCTTTTTTAAGACTCAAATTCAAGTCGTTCTCGATAAATAGTCGGATTCTACAGATATTTAAACAGATTTCCTGCTTCTTCTTTCTTCGTGGTGTCCTTAATATCCAGCACTTCCACCTTTACCGTCTTCATACCAAATTGGATTTCAATCACATCTCCCGGTTTTACTTTCACGGAAGCCTTAGCCACATTCCCATTTACCAACACACGGCCTGCATCACAGGCTTCGTTGGCCACGGTCCGCCGTTTGATCAAGCGGGATACTTTCAAAAATTTATCTAATCTCATTTTATACTCTCCTTCAAAAAAGGCAGAGAGTGTAAAACTCCCTGCCTTCTCATATCATGCAACTATCGAAACGATTAGTTAACAGCATCCTTTAAAGCCTTACCAGCTTTGAACTTTGGAGCCTTGCAAGCTTCGATCTTCATAGTCTTGCCTGTCTGAGGATTTCTTCCCTCTCTTGCAGCTCTCTGACTTGTCTCGAATGTTCCGAAACCTACGATCTGTACCTTATTGTCCTTCTTAAGTTCTTCTGTTACTACGTCAACAAATGCCTTTAAAGCTTTCTCAGCATCCTTTTTGGAAATCTCAGCACGATCTGCAATTGCTGCTACTAACTCAGTTTTGTTCATGGATTACTTCCTCCTCTTTATTGTCTTCATAGGATCTCTCAATATCTACATATAACTGATATACGTTTGGCCTTCGCCCGAACAATCTGCGAAAGCGCCTATGTATCAGTTATAACGATTTTTATATAGGTTGTCAAGTAAAAAAAACGCGGTTTTTCAGGGTTTTTCAAGGTTTTTCAGGGTTCTTGTGTATTTCTTTTTGACGAAATACAATATCTTGACAAACTTTCGATAGAAATTCAAAAATTTCACAGAGGAAGTTATTTAACAACGTTTCAAAAGTTCTTCTTTTGTATTCAGCTCAGGCTCCTCAATCACCAACTCCAGCAAGCGTCTTAATGTCTCTCCGATCTCTTTTCCCGGAGTCATTCCTGCTGCAATCAGATCACTTCCGGTAACTGCCAGATCCTTTAAAGATACACATTGCCCCGAAGCAAGAATATCCTTATATATCATCTCGATCTGATCAATGGTATCTAGTTTCTCCTGTCTTTGATAATCACTCTGAGCCAAAGCATCTGCTCTTCTCACCTGAATATAGTAGGGAAATAAGTCTTCCCCGATTTTGTTCATGGCCCGGCGAACATTTTTATGGGTGGCAGGCATACGATAATCGTGAACCTCCACTAACTTCGTCACCTTCCTCAGGGTATCATTATCGAATTTCAGGCGATGCATGATCTCTCTTGTCATCGTAGCACCCAAAGAAGGATGACCGCAAAAATGTGCAACTCCATTCTCGTCTATAGTTTTCATGTCCGGTTTTCCCACATCATGAAAAAGCATAGCAAGGCGAAGTACCTTATCTGCCGGCACATTGCAAATGGCATGGATGGTATGCTCTCCCACAGAATATTGATGATGAGGATTCTCCTGTGTAGTCTCCATCATCCGGTCAAATTCCGGAAGAAATACCTTTGTAATTCCCAGTTCATAAGCTTCTCGGATACGCTCCGGTGCCTTGGCACATAACATTTTGATCAGTTCCACCTGAATTCTCTCGGCACTGATATTGGCTAACGTAGGAGCGAGTTTTCGCATCCCTACCTTGGTAGCTGGATCAATGTCAAATCCAAGCTGTGCCGCAAATCGAACCCCGCGAAGGATTCTTAAGGCATCCTCCGAAAAACGCTCCTCTGCTTTTCCCACACATCGGATGCGATGATCCGCCAGATCCTTAAAACCTCCAAACCGGTCGATAATACCAGAGTCATCATTATAGGCCATAGCATTAATGGTAAAATCACGACGCAACAAATCTTCCGTAAGACTTCTGGTAAAGGTTACCTCTGTAGGATGTCTGCTATCTTCATACTTCCCATCGATCCGATAGGTCGTAACTTCAAAGGTATCCTTTCCCAAAAGTACCGTCACTGTACCGTGTTCGATCCCCGTATCAAAGGTATGCGAAAACAAGGCTTTCGTCTCCTCCGGAAGTGCCGAGGTGGTAATATCCCAGTCCTCCGGCACTCTTCCTAAAAGAGAGTCTCTGACACAGCCTCCCACGGCATAGGCCTCATAACCATTTGCCTGCAGCTTATGTATGATCTGATTTACTTTTTCTGGTAAGTTTATTTTCATGTTATTTCCTAGTAGGATTTTCCCCAATATGCCATATGTTTTGCTGGCTTTCCACACCAAATGCAAGTATCTGAAATCATATCCTCGTCTTCGATCAGACATCTGGTAGCAGCTCCGCCTGTAGCAGCTTTTACCTCATCCTCGCACTCAGGATCTCCACACCAGCAAGCTTTTACAAAACCTCTGTTGGCATTAAACTTTTCTTTCATCTCATCCATATTGGTTGCTGTATCAATATGGCTTAACAGGAATTCTTCTGCACGGTGATACATATCTTCCTGCATCTGTTCTAAGATCTCACGAAGCTTTACAGTAATCTCGTCTAAGGAAACAAAGTATTTCTCACGAGTATCTCTTCGAACGATCACTGCCTGGTTATTCTCGATATCCTTTGGTCCGATCTCAATACGAGTTGGGATTCCTACAATCTCCTGCTCAGAGAATTTCCATCCCGGGCTCTTCTCAGAGTCATCAATATTTACACGGTATCCAGCAGCCTTTAATTCTGCTAACAGCTGATTTGCACGGTCAAGAACGCCTTCCTTATGCTGTGCAACCGGAATCACGCGACACTCAATCGGTGCAACATGTGGAGGTAATACCAATCCATCATCGTCACTGTGTACCATGATAAGCGCTCCGATACTTCTGGTAGACCATCCCCAGGAAGTCTCATATACACTCTTTAATTTTCCGTCTTTATCTACATACTTAATGCCAAATGCATCCGGGAATGCACTTCCAAAGAAGTGGCTTGTTGCTGACTGCAATGCTTTTCCATCGTGCATCAAAGCTTCGATGGTATAGGTATCCTGAGCTCCTGCAAACTTCTCGTGCTCTGCTTTTCTTCCGGATACAAAAGGAATAGCCATAGTCTCACGATAGCAATCCTCATATACATGGAACATCTGAATGGTACGTTCTTCTGCTTCCTCGTAAGTTGCGTGGATGGTATGTCCCTCCTGCCATAAGAACTCTCTGGAACGAAGGAATGGTCTTGTAGTCTTCTCCCAACGAAGTACAGAGTTCCACTGGTTCCATACCTTCGGAAGGTCTCTATAAGACTGTACTGTTCTTGACCACAAATCACAGAATAACGTCTCGGAAGTCGGACGGATACACATCTTCTCCTGAAGTTTTTCTGTTCCTCCATGAGTTACCCAAGCTACTTCCGGAGCAAATCCTTCGATATGATCCTTTTCTTTCTGAAGAAGGCTTTCCGGAATCAGACACGGCAGGTATACATTCTCTACGCCAGTTTCTTTGAAACGTCTGTCTAAGTCAGCCTGAATTCTCTCCCAGATCGCATAACCATTGGGCAGATAGTTCAAGCATCCCTTTACGCTGGAATAGTCACAAAGTTCAGCCTCTCTTACAACGTCTGTGTACCACTGTGCGAAGTCTACGTCACGTGGTGTAATATTTTTGACTAATTTCTTCTCTTTTGCCATGTCTCTTCTCCTTCTTTTTTGTTTCTATTTACATATACCCTCTAGGCAATGATTAAATAGCTTCCCCATTTTTATAACGAGCGGTAACATCCTGGATACGCTCACTCGGATCCAAAATATCGCTGATAGAACCATCATGATTCAAGGTATCAATCAGCAGAGCCACATATTTACTCATACCACAACTGATATAGTAAGGTCTCTCTAAAAGCTCCGGTGTCTGATAGATCAGATTTGTGGTAAGTACCGCATCGATAATGCCCTCTTCATAAGCCTCATCAAACTTCTCCAATCCGTTGGTAAATAAACCAAAGGTTGCCGCAGCGAATACTCTCTTTGCCTTGCGCTGTTTTAACTGACGGGCTACATCCAAAATACTATCTCCGGAGGAAATCATATCATCTAAGATGATTACATCCTTGCCCTCGACAGAAGATCCCAAAAACTCATGTGCCACGATAGGATTACGTCCATTTACAATCTTTGTATAATCTCTTCTCTTATAGAACATACCCATATCCAAATTCAGCACGTTGGCAAGGTATACTGCTCTCTCTGTAGCACCCTCATCCGGGCTGATGGCCATCATATGGTCACTGTCAACCTTTAAGTCAGTAAAATTACGAAGCAATGCCTTCACAAACTGATAGGTTGGACGCACAGTCTCGAATCCATGTAACGGAATAGCGTTCTGCACTCTCGGATCGTGTGCATCAAAGGTAATGATATTATCCACTCCCATGCCAACTAATTCCTGCAAAGCAAGTGCGCAGTCCAATGACTCTCTGCTGCTTCTCTTGTGCTGACGGCTCTCATATAAAAATGGCATGATGACTGTAATTCTCTTGGCTTTTCCACCAATAGCAGCGATCACACGCTTTAAGTTCTGATAATGGTCATCCGGTGACATATGATTTACATGTCCGTTCATATTGTAGGTAAGACTGTAATTACATACATCTACCATAATATAAATATCGCGACCTCTCACGGATTCCTCAATACTTCCCTTGGCCTCACCGGAACCAAATCTCGGAAGCTTTGCCGGGATCAGATAATTATCTTTCTCGTATCCACTAAAAACAATATCATTCTTGAATTCTGGACCATCCTCATGTCTCCACTGTACCAGGTAGTTGTTTACCTTATTTCCCATGACCTGGCAACCATCAATTGCGATAATTCCTATCGGTCCTGCAGGAATATTCTCCAGTTTGCGATCATTACGTCGTAGCATTTTTTTTACCTCCAAGGTTAAGTAATTTTTTCTGGACACGGATATCATCACCGGTCAGACGAAGTATGGTATAATCGCTGCTGATCCGGGAGAAAATCCTTTCGGAATAAATGTTCTTTATATCTTCCAACGCTAAGTTGGTGGATATCATAGTAGATTTCTTGCGAAGAATCCTCTCATTTAAACATACAAATAATTGAGAAATGGAAAAAGAGTTGGGACTCTCTGTTCCAAGATCGTCGATGATCAACAAATCACAATCATAGATGTATTGGTAGGCTTCTTCCTCCTTCTCATCCCGCCCTCCAAAGACATTCTTTGAAAATATCTTAAAGAGCTGATCCGAGGTGAGATAGATCACCGAGCGGGATTGTTCCATCAGCTCCTTTGCAACACAGTGGGAGAGAAATGTCTTCCCTACTCCTGTGTCTCCATATAAATATATATTGCGAAACTCCGTAGAAAATGTATCGACAAATTCCCGACAAGTTTTTAATGCGATCTTCATAGCATCCAGAGATGACCGTCCGGTCATAGGATCTATATGATTGCAGGAATAATAGTCCAGAGAACATTTTTCAAAATTCTCTTCTTCTAAAATCCCCTTCAGATTAGACTGGGTATATAAAAGTTCTCCAATGGCTTTCTTTAAGCAGTGACATTTCTCACTGCCGATATATCCGGTATCCTTACAATCCGGGCAGGTGTAATGCTCCTCCAAATAGTCCTCCGGAAAACCGGATCTTACAAGGGCCTTCCTCTTTTTCTGAGAAAGAAGGGCAATCTCTTCTTTCAGATTTCCGATATCCTTGGCTCCTCCCAAAAGAAGCGCCTTGGCTCTGGAAACACTAAGAGACGCAATTTGACTGTCAATCTCTCTGATTTCAGGGATCTTTTTTACAGCCTCCTCATAACGGGCTCTCTGGTCTCTTTCATTATCTAGTTGTCGCTGTTCATAGGATCGCATCAGACGATCATACTGCGAATTGGATAATGCCATACGTTTTTACTCCTTGCCACTTACATTACGAAACCATGTAATGTTCGTAACGACTATTGCTGTACCAGGCGACGTTCTAAGTCGCTCATATTATATTCTCTCTCATCAAAGTTATTGAACTTTGTCTTTGCAGTCTTCTTGGCAGCTAAGCTTGCTTCCTTCTGTTCGTTGGCCTTCTTGCTCCTGCTCTTTACAAATTCTGCATCTACGGTTTCGACATCCTTCAGAGAGCGAACCTTCTTATTCGACCAATTCTTCAAAATAGAATCGGTATATTCAAAGCTTGGATTATGTATGCTCTGCATAGTTCTCTTGCAGGCCTCCAATATGATATCCAAGGAAAATGCATATTCCTGGGTCCACTTCCGGATAAGCGCAGTCTCTGTCTCCACCGGTGCCCGGTTCTTGATACCATAAGCATTCAAAACCGAATAACATGCAGTATTATAAACTTTCGAGGAGTTCTTAGCCTGTTTCACTGTCTTGATTCCCTGCTCATGCCAGGAAATAGCTACTTTCTCGATATAGCGCATACTCTTGTGGCCGGCCTCCACGCAAGATTCGATAAGATAATCAACCAAATCCTCTGACAGATGAAGTTCCTCTAAGAAATATGCAATAGTATCAACTTCCTTAGCTGTTAAGGTTTTTCCCAAATATTGTTCCGCCACATACAGACGTTCTTTTAAATTTTCAGGGGCTATGTTTTTCTTAGGCTCTGTTTTCTTCTCAGAGATAACTTTCTCTGAAAATTCCGGCTCTTTTGGTTCCGTCTTGCTTCCTGCAACCGGAACAGAATCTGTTACTTTCTCCGGGGTAGCAATCTCCTGATACTGCACTTTCCGGGACGCATTCGTCACCGAAGATTCCTCCGTCTGTGTTCCGGAGGCTTCCTCGTAATCCAAAAGTCCCTGTTTCTTCCAATATTTCAAAGCTCTGGTGATATCCTTCTCGGTACACTCCAGGCGGTCTGCCATCTCCGCCACTGACAAAAGTTCCGTAGAGCGATTCATATGACGTTGGAGAAGAAGGTATACCTTCACATACTCTCCATTGGCCTCTGCCATGTATTTGTCTATAAATTCATTATCCAACACAGTCGTTGTATCCTGGGGATAATTCCTTAATGTCAACTTTGTCATCACTTTCTACAACTCCTCTAAACTTCTGCTATACTCCGTAATAAATACCTACAGATCGTGTCTCCCTCTGTGATGCAGGCATTATGTTAAACATTATAGCATTGCAAGTTCTGCCAAAAAAGAAATTTTCGTGACAAATTTTGACTTTTTTGTGGATAATTCCTTGTGGAAAATGTGGATAACTATGCTTCTAAGAGCTCTTCCCCAATGTTTACAACGTCTCCGGCTCCCATAGTTATCAACAAGTCACCTTTTTTACAATGTTCTAAACAGAAGTTTTCAATAGCCTCAAAGGACGGAAGATAGTAAGCATCGCATCCTTTTTCTTTTAAAGCATTGGCCAATCCCTCTGAGGACACCCCTAATGTATCGGTCTCTCTTGCAGCATAAATATCTGCCATGATCACGTGATCTGTATGAGACAAGGCCTCCACAAAATCGTCAAACAAAGATTTTGTTCTTGTATAGGTATGAGGTTGGAAGATGCACCAAATCTCTTTATGTGGATAATGCTCTGCCGCCGAAAGGGTTGCCTTAATCTCTGTAGGATGATGCGCATAATCATCTACGATGGTAATGCCATTTTTCTCTCCCTTTAACTGGAATCTACGATCTGTTCCGGTAAAGCTCTTGATGCCCCTGGCAATCACATCCATAGGAACTCCCATACTGTCTGCTGCCGCAATAGCCGCGAGAGCATTCTGTACATTGTGATCTCCGTTTACAGACAAGGCAATGTGTCCCACATAAGTTCCCTTCTTCAACAAATCAAAGGAAGCATCTCCTTTCTCATCATGCTGAATGTTAGCCGCACTGTAATCGCAAGTCTCTTCCATTCCAAAGCGAAGCACCTGACAAGGAAGATCACTTGTAAGATCTTCTAAATCCTCAATAGCCTGATTAATAATTAAAGTTCCATCCTCCGGCAAAAGCTTTGCAAATTTGTGGAAGGAATTTCTGATATCCTGAAGATCCTTAAAGAAATCCAAATGATCCTCCTCGATATTTAAGATCACTCCGATTTTCGGGAAGAAATCCAGGAAGCTGTTGGTATACTCACAGGCCTCTGTCACAAATACCTCGGAATCTCCCACTCTGATATTTCCTCCGATTGCCTTTAGGATTCCTCCTACAGAAATAGTAGGATCTAATTCTCCCTCCAACAAAATGTGAGACAACATCGAAGTGGTAGTGGTCTTTCCATGGGTTCCGGAAATCGCCACCGGTGTCTCATAATTTTTCATAAGCTGTCCTAAAAGCTCCGCTCTTGTAAGCATCGGCAAAGCTTTTCCAACCGCCGCCTGATATTCTTCATTGTCTTCATGAATTGCCGCAGTATAAACCACTACATCAATTCCATCTATAATGTTAGAATCCTTCTGTCCATAAAATACAGTAGCTCCCAAACTCTCCAAATGATTGGTCAGGGCTGATTCCTTATTGTCTGATCCGGAAATGGTAAAACCTTCCTTCAGCAGAATCTCCGCCAAACCGCTCATGCTAATTCCACCGATTCCAATAAAATGTACATGTACAGGTTTCTTAAAATCAATTTGATATGTATGCATTTGATATCCTCTTTTCTTTGATCATCATAAACTTGCATTATGCATCCCCATTATCATAAGACACAAATCAGGATTTTGCAAATCCTGTTACCACCATTCCTTTGGTTCTAATTCAAAACATAGCATCTTTCCGGTAACCGGATGTTTAAATTCTAATTTATAGGCACATAAACATAACGTACTTCCCACAGAATTCCCCGGATTATACTTTGCATCTCCCACCAAAGGATTTCCCATGTGGGCCATCTGCACCCGGATCTGGTGATGTCTTCCGGTATCCAAATGAATTTCCAAAAGAGAGGTATCTCCACCCCCTGATTCCACTACCCGGTAATGAAGTCTTGCCTCCTTAGCTCCCGGAGTTTCTTTTTTACAGATACCGGAAGTATTTTCCCTTCCATTTTTTACCAGAAAATCCACAAGATCTCCCTCGTCTTTCTCGGGAATTCCTTCTACCTTGGCCATGTAGTATTTTCCAAATGTTCCGGTCTTAAGCTGATTACTTAGATTTCCCGCCGCCTTTTTGGTTTTCCCAAGCACTAAGATTCCCTTCACCGGCTGATCCAATCTGTGAATCACCGCTACATAAGGTTCTTTCCCCGGATTCTCTTTAAAAACATGATTTTTTCCCCATCGCTCCACATCGGTGATGCGAAGATTTTTGCTCTGGGTAGGAACGCCGTGAGGTTTTACACAGACCAGAATGTCGTTGTCTTCATATAATATTTTTATCTCTTCTTTTCCAGCTCCTCTTCTCATCCTTCAAACTCCATCTAATGCTCTACAGATTTCTTTGTTTCAGAATTCTCTGTTTCCTCGCCGGTTTCTTTATCCGGTTTCTCTTTCGTTATTTTTTCTTTCGTCTCTTTATCTTTCGTTACTTTCTCTTTGTTCGTCTTAATCCAAGGCATCGTCCAGCTTATAGGCTTTCCTTTTAAAGAACGTCCTAGCGACAAAGGTTTCTTATCGCTTTCTTCTTCCTTTGGCTCCGCCGGTATCGGAAGATCTACCACAAATTTCGTGCGAACATCATCACTTCTAGCCATAATGCGTCCTCCGTGGAGTTCTACAATTTCTTTGGCAATGGCAAGCCCTAAACCGGCTCCACCGGTGCCGCTGGACCTGGAATCATCCACCCTGTAAAATTTTTCAAATATGGTTTGCAACATAACCCCGGGAATCTTATCTCCCTGATTGGTAAATTCAATCTCAATCTGATCTTCCTTAGCCTTGGCTGCGATCTCGATGGCGGTGTCCGGATAACAATAAGAAATAGCATTTCTTAAAATGTTATCAAAAACCCTGGCCAATTTATCCGGATCTCCATAGACTGTGAGGTTTTCTTCCACAGAGACTTTACATACAAGATTTTTGTCCTGCAGTACTCCGTAAAGCTCGTCTGCCAACTGCTCCAACATCATGGACAGATCAATTTCCACCGGCTCCAACTCTATATTCTGAAGATTATATCTGGTAATATCAAAAAATTCCTGGATCAATTCTCCCAGTCGCAAGGATTTTTCCATAGCAATGTGAATATATTTCTCTCGCTCTTTGGCCGGCATATCAGGAGCACCGTCCAACATACTAAGATAAGCCACGATAGAGGTTAAGGGAGTCTTTAGATCGTGGGCCAGAAAAAGTACCATATCATCTTTCTTCTTTTCCCCTTCTTCCGCCTCAAGCTCCTGTCTTTTGATGGTAGCCTTGATCTCATTCAAGCGAATCTCTATCGGCTTTAGCTCTGTAACGAGTTGAATTGCCTCATTGGAATCTGCCACGATATTTTCAATACCATCTCCGATCTGGTCCAAATATTTGGTAAGTCTCGACAGGGAGATATAGAAAAAAAGAGCAAACAGCAAAAGGAAGCCTACGATAACAAAGAAGAATTTGTTATCCCCAATAAGGCTCCAATAAAGCTCTACTGCTGTCTGCTCCTCCACATTAAAATACATCAAAACCTTCACAAAAACATTTGCAAAGTTATCATTGTATATACCGTCGATGACATAATTCAACAAAAATATGCCTACCAGCATGGTCACCGCAGTGACCAGCACAGTCTGCACCAAAATACTGAATTTCAGTTTTCGATAATTATTCTTCAACTTTATATCCCACTCCCCATACAGTTTTGATAAAATCTGATTTTCCTGTCGGTCCGCTCATTTTCTCCCGAAGGTGACGGATATGTACCATTACGGTATTGTTGCTATTTTTGTAATACTTCTCATGCCATACATTTTCAAAAAGCTCCTCTGAACTTATGACCTTTCCCCGATTCTCACAAAGAAGCCATAAGATATCGAATTCGATAGGGGTCAAAGTAAGGGGCACCTCGTTATATACGCATTCATGGGAACTTTTATTAAGTACCAATCCTCCAAAATCGATAACTGCCTCGTCAGCTCTCGCTCCGTCATTGTACTGAGTGGAGCGGCGAATTTGGGCTTTCACCCTGGCTACTAATTCCAAGGGGTTAAAGGGTTTCGGAATATAATCGTCTGCCCCTAAAGTCAACCCGTTGATCTTATCCATATCTCCGGTTTTTGCCGTCAGCATCAACACCGGGAAGGTATAGTTTTCCCGAATCTTTTTAAGAATCTGGAATCCGTCTATATCCGGCAGCATAATATCCAGAATTGCCAAATCAATCTTAGTACTTTTGATGCATTTTAATGCATCCTCACCGGTATAAAATTTATAGACATCATACTGATCGTTCTGGAGATAAAGCTCCACAACGTCTGCAATTTCTTTTTCATCATCTACCACTAAAATATTCATAGCAAGCCTCCTTTACTCAAGTCCTGCATGTTTTTTAATAAGCCTATGTAGCAACAATCTCCAAGGTTGCTTACAGCTCACAGTTATTCACGGTTCTCGGGAACGGCACTACGTCTCTGATATTGCCCATTCCGGTCAGATACATAATACATCTTTCGAATCCAAGACCGAAACCTGCATGACGGGTAGAGCCGTATTTTCTAAGGTCTGTATAGAAACTATATTCTTCCACTTTCATTCCTAACTCCTCCATGCGGGCGACTAATTTATCATAATCATCCTCTCTCTGGCTGCCGCCGATGATTTCTCCGATTCCGGGAACCAGGCAGTCAACCGCTGCAACCGTCTTGTTATCCTCATTCATTTTCATGTAGAAAGCCTTAATTTCCTTCGGATAATCAGTAACAAATACAGGTCTCTTGTAAACTTCCTCTGTAAGATATCTCTCATGCTCTGTCTGAAGATCGGTTCCCCAGGAAACTTTATACTCAAAATTGTCATTGTTCTTCTCTAAAATTTCAATGGCCTCTGTGTAGGTCACTCTTGCAAATTCAGAATCTACTACATTGTGAAGACGATCCAAAAGTCCCTTGTCAATAAAGGAGTTAAAGAAATTCATTTCCTCCGGAGCATTTTCCAATACATAATTAATGATATATTTTAACATGTCCTCTGCCAGTTCCATGTCATCATTTAAATCTGCAAATGCAATCTCCGGTTCGATCATCCAGAACTCTGCCGCATGGCGGGTGGTATTGGAATTCTCCGCGCGGAAAGTTGGGCCAAAGGTATAGACATTCCTAAAAGCCTGGGCAAAGGTCTCTGCATTTAACTGGCCACTTACCGTAAGGCTGGTTTCTTTTCCGAAGAAATCCTTGCTATAATCCACTTTTCCATCAGAATCCATCGGAAGATTTTCCATATCCAGGGTAGTTACACGGAACATTTCTCCGGCTCCCTCGCAATCACTTCCTGTAATCAACGGAGTATGAACATAGACAAATCCTCTCTCCTGGAAGAATTGATGGATGGCATAAGCCGTAAGAGAACGCACACGGAACACGGCCTGGAAGGCATTTGCTCTTGGTCTCAAGTGAGAAATTGTTCGCAAATATTCAAAAGTATGACGCTTCTTCTGCAAAGGATAATCCGGTGCAGAAGTTCCTTCTACCTCCACAGTGTCTGCTTGAATTTCAAAGGGCTGCTTTGCCTGAGGTGTTGCCACCAAGGTTCCTGTAATAATCAGGGCTGCTCCCACGTTCATCTTAGAGATTTCTGCAAAATTATCCATGGTATCGTGATAAACGATCTGCAGTGGCTGGAAGTAAGTTCCGTCACTCAGGACAATAAATCCAAAGGATTTAGAGTCTCTGACGCTTCGCACCCATCCTCCTACAGAAATCTTTTGATCCAAATATTTTTCTCGATTCCTATATAATTCTCGAATTGTAATAAGTTCCATGTCTGTTCCTTCTCCTTCTGACATTTTAATTTTATTTTCCAAATCCTATGTAGGTATGTCCGCTTCCGGCAGTCTTGCTATTTAGCTCTTCATAGGTAATCTCCGAAGATTCCTCATCCGTAAGTCCCATATAAAATACTTTGGTATCATCATAGCCTACTAACAGCACCGACGTATTGCCATCTAACATTGCAACTACAGGATTTCCCTGGTCTATGATATATAAAAGCTCTTCTACACTACATCCGCTTAAATCAAGGACCTTATCATCATTGTTTTCTCCTACAGCTTCCACCGCAGTTTTCCCCTGACTTAATAATGTCTTTAATTTGGTGATATTTTCTTTACTGGTATCAAGCTCGCAGTAAAGATCTCTGTTTCCACGCTCCCAAATATATTGCTGGTTTTCATTTACCACCACTCCATAGGCTCCATCTGCTGCCTGAATCGCACTGGCCGCATCGTTGTAAATCTTCTGCAAAGTACCATTAGCATATACATAATACTTGCTATCGGATGTACTCTCCTTATCATCAAAGGAAAGCTCTACCGTATTTTCATACATGACCTGTTTAGGATTTAAAACTCTTGGATTCTGATCAGAAATTCCTTCGGAGTAAGTAAGTCTCACCTGGGTTCCTTTAAGATCCGTAAGGTAAGTTTCTAAGGTAATATTGCTCTCCTTCTGCTGGTCGTTATTGGTGATATAATCCTTAGCTGTAGAGGCGTAGCTTGCTCCATCCTTTGTAAGTCGCTCTACCGTAATCATATTATCTTCGATGGTGATTCTGGAAATATAGATTCCCTGGTTTTCATAGGTCTTCACTACCGTACCTTTTTCATCGGCGATCTCTATTTTATACATTGGAAGCAAGGTCTCTCCGGAAGCTGTTGTTCCAACATCCGCAGTCTTTGCCACTCCATAGACAAAGTCATTCTTCACAAATCCCAAAGGCCTGATGCATTCATCTTCTCCACAGGACAGTGAAAATATAGTTCCATCTGAGAGGTTTCTAACCTCTACCTCTGTAGCTGTATCCAGTTCCCCGTTAGTTTGATAAGCCACCATAGAACTATCTTCAGATACTACGTACTGGTTCTCTGAAAGCCCCGTTACCAATTCATCCTTGGTGTCTAAGGTAACATTGCAATCATAAAGAGTGCCATCTACCATAGCATATAATTTATTATCTCCTTCATCGAAGTAAATAAGGCTCTCCAGTTCCTGCTGAACAATCTCATAGGATTTATCACTCTTTATAAATACTCGTTCATCTACAGTATTTTTCGTGATGTCGTAATAGTAAATGGCCACCCCAACCTGGCCTTCATGACCACCACGGTTCATATATCCATATACTGCAAAAGTAGTATTCCCGCTTTTATCAATATCCAAGATCTTAATGTTATACTTTGGATTTAAATTCCTAAGATCCGCCCGCTCTGCATCGGCAAAAGAAAATACCTTGGACATTTCGTCACTGGATTTATTATAATTCCAAAGCTCCCCACTTACCACAAAAGAAACGATAGTTCCGTTCTTATTTACCTGATATTGGGTATCGATTGGCACGATTCCAAGTAGAATCCCCTTGTTGCTCAGAACCTGTTTGCTAGTATCAAATACCTGAGACATATTGCGGTCATAATTTAATAGATAATTCTCTTTGGTGTAGGAATCATATCGCACTCTGTAAAATTCCGTTACCACATAAAGATCTGTATCATTTTCCTCTCCCGCACATCGCACCTGGTATTGAAGCTGCACTGCGATATAGTTATCTCCCAGCTCTTTCACATTCCAGCGCATACCCCCTACAATTTCCGGCTTCAACTCTCCCCATAGTACTGTCTTATAGGACGAATTTATGGTGACATGTCGATAGCTTTCTACCGCAGAAGAATCCGTTTCAAGAGCCAAGCTGATTGTATCATCCGGATCCTGTCCTGCCAGAGCATTGTCATGGAAGGAACTTACATAATCCAGACAGTTTAGCATACCTGTGTCCGCCACATCTCGGATTCTGGTATAAAAATAAACCGGATTATCTTTTTCATCCGTAAGAATCAGCACCAGCACCCGCTCTTCCTTTAAGATATAATCCACACCGGCAGTATCCTTGTCCTGCTCTTGCTCCCCACCATCTTCCGCATCCGTATTCGCCTCATCCAAAGCTTTTCTGGCGGAATTTTTCAGTTTACTGTCGGCAAGATTAATTTCTACGGTATCTTTTACATCTTTAATGGTACCTGTAGCCAGTTTTTCACTGCCATCCAGGGTATAGATCTGATACTCCAATGAAGTATATGTGTTTCCATAGGAAGAAATATTTGCCGAAATTTTCCCGTCTGCCACCGGCGTTATAGTATCTCGCATGGAGGTAATTTCCATCTCCTCCACGTATCCCGGCAGAAGATTCATGGTATATCCATTATAAGAAAAGGATACCTGGGGCAGTGTAGCCCAGCTCATATCTGCCGTTGTACTCTCATTGCCTTTGTTGGTAAGCAGGCTAAAAACCGTGACAGCCAAAAGAAAAACTGCCAGGAGAATTCCTGCATTAATCAAATGTTTCTTCATATGTATACTCTACCTCTGTGTCTTTTTTATAAAAAGATTACTGCTCCAAAAGCCTTCCTAACATAGGATCCAAATGGAGCGCCTTTTTGCAAGCTTCCAGAGCCTCCCCGTTTTCTTTTTTCTTTCCGGTTTTTACCGCCCGGATCAAAATATTTTTTGGCGTATGCTCCATATCAATAAATTCCAGGATCTGAGCTTCATAACCTTCCCTCTCCAAATACTCTGCCCGCAAAGCATCTGTGATTAAGGCAGCCATTCGCTCCTTAATAAGTCCATATTTTAAAACCGGCGCCAAAGTCTCATTTTCAATCTGTCGATTTAGTTCATGCTGGCAGCAAGGAACAGACAAAATCACCTTTGCATCCCATCCAACTGCCTTAGCCAGAGCAAAATCCGTAGCAGTATCACAGGCGTGAAGGGTCACCACCATATCCACCTTATCAACACCTGTATAATCGGCAATATTTCCTTCCAGGAATTTAAGCTTTTCATATCCATATTTTTCTGCCAGCTCATTGCAATGACGGATTACATCTTTCTTAAGATCCAGTCCGATGATTCGAATATCATATTCCTTAAGTTCATGAAGATAATAGTACATGGCAAAGGTAAGATAGGACTTTCCACATCCGAAATCCAGGATAGTAAGCTCTCTTCCCTTATCTAACTGAGGCAAAATATCCTCAATAAACTCCAGAAATCGATTGATTTGCTTGAACTTATCAAATTTGGAGTGAACTATCTTCCCCTCCTCAGTCATAACCCCAAGATCCCTGAGGAATGGCACTAGAGTTCCCTCCTCCAGCACATACTTCTTCTTTCGATTATGACTGAGATCAGCCGCCTCTTTCTGACATTTTTGCAATTTTTTCTTAATGGTAACTTTTCCCTTTTTGCTCACCAGAATCGTATAGATCTCTGTCCTGGTCTCCAGCTGCATCTGCTTCATATTTTCCATATGGGAAAGTATTAACTCCACCGCCTCGTTTGCCTCTGCGTTTTTATGAAAGACCTGATTTCCGGCAAAGCTTTCCAGCTGAAAAATGAGCTTATCATCCTTTAGGAGTGGCCGCACCTTAATCTTTGTAGCTCCATCCTTTTGTCTTGGATTACTTAAAGTTGCCGAAAGAAAATCTATATTTAACTGTTCCTGTAATACTTGTTTTAATTCATTCATCATAAATTTCCTATAGCTCCTTAGAAAGGAAATCACTGAGGGTCGCAAATTCCCGCAGACTCAAGGTCTCTCCTCTGACGCTTGCTCCCTTTCCAAGGCTTTCAATGGCCGCCTGTATCTTCTCCTTTGGAAAATCCAGCAAATTGGAATTATTTAGTCCATTGGCCAGAGTTTTTCTTCGCTGGTTAAAAGATGCCCGGATAATATCAAACATAAGTTTCTCATCCTGTACCTTCACCGGCGGATTCTCATGACAGGTCAAACGGATCACAGCAGAACCCACCTTCGGTCTAGGCATAAAACAGTTCGGTGGAACATTCGCCACAATATAAGGTTCGGCATAATATTGTACTGCCAAAGACAAGGCGCCATAGTCCTTATTTCCGGGCCCTGTCTGCATGCGGTCTGCCACTTCCTTTTGCACCATTACGGTAATGCTATGCAGTGGCACATGTTTCTCAAAAAGCCCCATGATAATAGGTGTGGTAATGTAATAAGGCAGATTTGCCACCACCTTAATGGGGCGGCCCTCGTTCTCCGTCTCTGCTAACTTTTGGATATCTACCTTCATGACATCCTCGTTGATCACGGTAACGTTATCATATCCTCCCAGGGTATCCTGAAGGATAGGAATCAGATTCTTATCGATCTCCACAGCAATGACTTTTCCGGCAGCCTCTGCCAAATATTGAGTCATGGTTCCGATTCCCGGACCAATCTCCAATACCATGTCCTCCTTGGTAATCTCTGCCGCGGAAATGATCTTATCTAACACATGAGTGTCTATGAGAAAATTTTGTCCGAATTTCTTTTGAAAATTAAAGTTATATTTCTGCAGAACTTCTATGGTATTCTGCGGATTTCCTAAGGTTGGGCTCATATAAGCTTCCTCTTCTTTCTATCGAATACTTTCTAGTACTTTCTAATACTTCTATTTTTCTTCATTACTTTTATCTTTTATTTCTATCTTTTAATTCTGTCATTACTCCAGAATCATTATAACAGACCAGGCTACCGAATGCCATACAGCCCTTTTGCATTCTTCTCCGTTTGACTGATCACTTCCTCCACGGAAATCTCCTTAATATGCGCAATGGTCTCTGCCACATATTTAATATAATCCGAATGATTTTTCTTTCCTCTAAAGGGCTCCGGGGCAAGATAAGGGCAGTCTGTCTCCAATACCAACGATTCCAAGGGCGTGCTCTCCACCACTCTTCGAAGCTTCTTCCCGTTTTTAAATGTCACAACGCCGCCAACACCAATGAGAAATCCCATTTTCACATATTCTTTTGCGATTTCTCTGGATCCGGAAAAACAGTGAATAATTCCCGATAAATCTTGATATTCCCTCATAATCTCCAAAGTATCCTCTGTGGCGTCACGGCTGTGAATATTCACAGGAACCTTCAACTCCCTGGCCAGTTCCAACTGTCTTACAAACCACTGTTTTTGTACATCTTCAGTTTCTACATTCCAGTGATAATCAAGACCGATTTCCCCGATGGCTACAATCTTTGGATCTTTTAGCATCTCCCTCATACGGGCTATCTGCCTGTCATTCATTTTTCCAACCTCATCGGGATGAGCTCCTACCATTCCATAGACGTGAGCATATTCTTTTGTAAGTGCCATCACGCGATCCCAACTATCCGGATCCGCAGCGGCATTTACAATAGTTCCTACTCCCAACTCTTCCATGGAGGATAATAGGGGTGCTCTATCTTCATCAAATTGTGCATCATCATAGTGGGCATGGGTATCAAAAATCATGGGATTCCTCCTTAGGCTTATATACGCAAAAAGGCACTCACGAAACCGAAATCTCGTGAGTGCATAAGTATTCTCTTCTAATTAGCAGATCTCTGCTCCGGCAGGCATCTGTTTTTCCGGTGTCATAAGGGACAAGTTTCCTTCTTCATCTTCTGCACAAAGAAGCATCCCCTCTGATAATACGCCGGCAAGCTTTGCTGGCTTTAGGTTCACAAGAACCATAACCTTCTTTCCTACCATCTCTTCAGCACTATAGTGTTTCTTAATTCCGGAAACAATCTGCTTTACCTGGCTTCCGATCTTTACCTGAGAGCAAAGTAACTTCTTAGATTTTGGCACTTCTTCGCAGGCAATAATCTCTCCTACCTGGAATTGCATCTTACCAAAATCATCAAAGGTAATCTCCGGTTTCGCTTCAATATCGATCACATCTTCCTCTTCTGCAGGAGTCTCTTCCTCCTCCACAGAAGGGTGAAGTTCTTCTACTTTCTTTAAGACTTCCTCAACATCCAT
Organism: bacterium; assembly: GCA_963658085.1. Classification (GTDB taxonomy): domain Bacteria; phylum Bacillota; class Clostridia; order Lachnospirales; family Lachnospiraceae; genus CAKRJP01. Next base: position 15,490 of record CAVKOU010000018.1, on the reverse strand, counting down.
TCTTGCAAAAAGAATCTCCGGTTTGTCTGTTACCTTGCCATCTCCAAGCTGAGCCAAAATCTTCTCGGAAGTCTCCGGCATATATGGCTCTAACTGTCTTGCACCTGACTTAATAGCCTCAATCAAATTATAAAGCACAGTCTCCAGACGGTCCGCTTTCTCCGGATCCTTTGCAAGGGCCCATGGCATGGTCTCATCAATATATTTGTTACATCTCTTAAAGAGATTGAAGATTTCTGTCATGGCATCTGCCACTCTTAAGTCTTCCATCTTAGTAGCAACGGCCTTCGGTGTAGCCTCCACAACTGCCTGCAAGTCAGCATCAACGTCCTCACTGACACCCTTGTCTGTTACCACTCCGCCAAAATACTTGTTGGTCATGGAAATCGTTCTATTTACAAGATTTCCCAAGGTATTTGCAAGGTCAGAATTCAAACGCTCTACCATAAGCTCCCAGGAAATAACACCGTCATTCTCAAATGGCATCTCGTGAAGCACGAAATAACGTACTGCATCAACCCCAAAGAAGTCTACCAGTTCATCTGCATAGAGAACATTTCCTTTGGACTTACTCATCTTGCCATCACCCTGTAATAACCATGGATGTCCAAATACCTGCTTCGGCAATGGCTCGCCAAGAGCCATCAAAAAGATTGGCCAGTAAATAGTATGGAAACGAATAATATCCTTACCGATCAAGTGCAAATCTGCCGGCCAGTTCTTCTTATACTGCTCAGAGCTGTTGCCATCTGCGTCATAGCCAATTCCGGTAATATAGTTGGTAAGAGCGTCAAGCCATACATAAACAACATGCTTATCGTCAAAGTCTACCGGGATTCCCCACTTGAAGGATGTTCTGGATACACATAAGTCCTGAAGTCCCGGAATCAGGAAGTTGTTCATCATCTCATTCTTACGGGATACCGGCTGAATAAATTCCGGATGGGTATTGATATGCTCGATCAAACGATCTGCATACTTGCTCATCTTAAAGAAGTATGCTTCCTCCTGAGCCGGTTTTACTTCACGTCCACAGTCCGGACATTTACCATCTACAAGCTGAGACTCTGTCCAGAAAGACTCGCAAGGTGTACAGTAAAGTCCCTCATAGGCTCCCTTGTAAATATCTCCCTGATCATATAATTTCTTAAAGATCTTCTGCACCTGCTTCTCGTGATCCTCATCTGTGGTACGAATAAATTTGTCATAAGAAGTATTCATAAGATCCCAGATAATCTTGATCTCTCCGGCAGCATCATCCACGAATTCCTTCGGAGTCACTCCCGCTTCCTCAGCCTTTAATTCAATCTTCTGTCCGTGTTCGTCCGTCCCTGTCTGGAAGAAGACGTCATATCCCTGACTTCTCTTGTATCTTGCGATGGCATCTGCCAATACAATCTCATAGGTGTTACCAATATGCGGCTTGCCTGATGCATAAGCAATGGCTGTAGTTATATAATACTTAGGTTTATCACTCATGTTCCCTATCTCCTTTGAAAATATGGTAAAAATGTTCTATGTCACAACAAACATCGTACTTGTCATGGTATCATAGAAAACCTTAGAAGGTCAAGGGGCATCCGGCTCATTGCCGCATTACTGTACTGGTGAAAAATGGCATTGACTAAATATAGTTACAGCGCTTTGGCTGCTTACAAACTCCATAAATGCCGCGGCCGCTTCCGTTTCCTCTGCACTGGCCTTGTCATTTTTAATCTGCGCCAGGGAATAGACAATTCTTCCCGAATAATCATTTCCCAATGTTTGCACTACATCCAGCTTATCCTCATATCCGCAAATATCGGAAGAAAGCACGCATCCGATCTCGCTGCTTCCATCTATTACTGCAGATATAATCTGGCTGGCACTATTCTTTTCCTGAATAGACACTCCGTTTAGCTGCTCAGAAATCTCAGACGAAGTAATCGCTGACAGATCATCGGTCTCTATAATCAATCCATCAACTACCATAGCTCTTCTAGTATAAACTCCCACCGGAAGATTTCCCGCAGCAATAGCAATACTTCCTGCATTTGCCAGATCATCAATACTTGCAACCGCAGTACCACTTCCCTTTTTTGTGATGATTGCCAGGGTATCTCCGGCTACGTTAATATAACTATTCGAGACAATTAAACCTCCATTCCTGAGGCTCTCCATCTGAGATTCAACCCCGGAAAGATAAAGATCGCAGGCGTTTCCTCCCTGAATCTGTGCAAGCAAAGTAGCCGAAGAATTCACAGTATAAGTAATATCCACATCTGTATGTGTGCTTTCGTAACTCTCCGACAACTTATTCATCACATATTCCAGATCCGAATCTATAAATACCTGAACCTTTGTCTTCTTCTGCTCCGTATCCTTCTGTTCCGTCTGCTGACTCTGCTCGACGCTTTGTTCCGTAGTATCACTCTTCTCTTCATTACTTTTAGATGAATCAGAGTCTGTCTTTTTATCCGAAGAATCTACGACTAATTTCTTGGTGCTTTCCGTACTTTCTGTATTACCGGTATCACTTTTTGATGTTTCCTGCTTCTGTCCACAGGCGGCAAGACTACATGCCACAGACAATGCAAGGATCATTGCTAACAATTTCTTTTTCATAATATTTTTCAGTGTGCTGCTAATCTCCCATTTCACGCATACAGAATTACTTTATAACATGGTTAAGGGCTATCGGATCTTCTTCTTGAATGATCAGATAGCCCTTTTAAGGAATAATCAAAAGCTTCACTGTATAACCTCCGTCTTCTATATAATTTTAAAGTTAGATTAGTGTCCCATTGGACCGCCCTCCATTTTCTAAGAATCGAACTGCAATACTTATTAATCGTCTCTGGAATAAATTTCCCTTATCATGTAAAGCTCCGTTTCTTTTGTATGAGCTTATATTAATACTTTTTCACTATTATGTCAATAGTTTTTTGTAATCTTTTTATTTAATTTTATTTATTCAGAATTTTCTGACATTTATATCAGGTCGTAACATATACAAAAAACCGACTGTAAGCTCCTTCTATAGAGTTTACAGTCGGTTCTGTATGAATTCTACAATCCCTTATTCTACAGTTACACTCTTTGCCAAGTTTCTCGGCTTATCTACATCCAATCCCTTAGATACCGATACATAGTATCCAAGAAGCTGCAATGGAATCACTGCCAGGGATGTGGCAAAATGAGGATCAATCTGCGGGATATAGATCACGAAATCCGCACTATCCTCAATGCTGTAATTGCCGTAAGTAGTCACTCCCATAAGGTAGGCCCCACGGCTCTTACACTCTACCATGTTGCTGATTGTCTTTTCATAAAGATCAGGCTGAGTCAGCACACTGATCATTAAAGTCCCATCCTCCACAAGAGAAATAGTTCCATGCTTTAACTCTCCTGCGGCATATGCCTCGCTGTGGACATAGCTAATCTCTTTCATCTTAAGGCTTCCCTCTAAACAGGTCGCATAGTCTATTCCACGTCCGATAAAGAAAGCATCCTTGCTGTTGGCCTGCTTGGAGGCAAACCACTGGATTCTCTCCTTGTCTTCAATAATTTTCTCGATCTTCTCAGGAATCATCTGGATTTCTGAAATATAAGAAGCATACTGCTCCTCATCGATCATTCCCCGCACCTTACCAAACTGAAGTGCCAATGCATAGGTAGCGATCAGCTGTGTACTATAGGCCTTGGTAGTTGCCACGGAAATCTCCGGTCCGGCCAGCGTATAGAATACGTTATCCGCCTCTCTTGCAATGGAAGATCCGATTACATTTACAATACCTAATGTACGAACTCCCTGAGCCTTGGATGCACGAAGAGCTGCCAAACTATCTGCGGTCTCTCCGGACTGACTAATAATTACAACAAGATCTTTTGGATTCAGAAGCTGTCTGCGGTAACGGAATTCAGAAGCCAATTCCACTCTTACCGGGATTCTGGCCAAATCTTCGATGACATACTGGGAAGCCATGCCCACATGGTAGGCAGAACCACAGGCTACAATATAGATCTGATTGATCTCTTTGATGGTCTCCTCGTCAAGTCCTACTTCCGAAAGATCAATCTGTCCATCCTTCAGTACAGAGTTCAATGTATCGGTAATAGCCTTTGGCTGCTCATGGATCTCCTTGATCATGAAATGCTCATAGCCAGCCTTCTCTGCAGCCTCGGTATCCCACTCGATGACTTTGGCCTCTTTCTCGATCTCCTCACCATCCAGATTATAAAAAGTGATCTCACCTTTTCTGACTCTGGCCATCTCAAGATTGCCAATGTAATAAACATTTCTTGTATATTTCAAAATCGCCGGAACATCAGATGCGACATAGGACTCTCCGTCAGCTACTCCCAAGATCATAGGGCTGTCCTTGCGGGCAACGTAAATTTCCTCCGGATAATCCTTAAAAAGTACTGCGAGGGCATAGGAACCACGGATACGAACTAACGCATGGTTCACCGCATCTACAGGTGTTCCTTCATATTTTTTGTAATAATAGTCAATAAGCTTTACAGCAATCTCCGTGTCAGTCTCTGAATAAAACTTATATCCTTTTCTGATCAGTTTCTCTTTCAGTTCCTGATAGTTCTCGATAATACCATTGTGAACTGCCACTACATTACCATCATCAGAGCAATGCGGATGTGCATTATCCTCAGAAGGCTCTCCGTGGGTCGCCCATCTGGTATGTCCGATTCCACAAGTTCCCGGAACACTCGCTCCCCCATTGGTTTTCTCCACCAAAGCCTTCAAGCGTCCCTTGGCCTTAATGACCTCTGCCTGAGCCATACCATCTCTCACAGCAATTCCTGCCGAATCATATCCCCTATATTCTAGTTTTGACAAGCCATCCAGAAGAATCGGCGCCGCCTGGTGGTTGCCTGTGAATCCTACGATTCCACACATATTATTTTCCTCCTGTTACAAAACACGTGGTAGATTTTTGAAAGTAAAGTCAAAAATTAATCCCACAATTTTTCAGGATAAATTCCATCCCGAATCATCTTTTCAAAGGATTCCTGCGCAAGTGCCACATCCTCTTTGTAGGTAATTCCGATCCAACGATCTGTTGTCTCTAATACCTTAACGGTAGCTTTCTTCTCTTCCAAAAGCTGACCTACGATAGTCGGAAGCAAATACTCTGCCGTCTCTGATTCTAAGTTCTTCAAAAACTCTGTAAATCCTTCTTCCAAATAATCGATAAAGTCCGGGAATCCTGCCCACATATTCATGGATACATTAAGATCTTCATGAATCCACTCCTGCATCTGTGGCTCTTTACAGCTCATGGTGCCATCTGCTTCTTTTTTAATCTCGTGAGTCTCATATACATCTGCAAGCATTCCGTCCGCATCGGTCTTACACAGCCCTCTGGTAACTGTTCCATTCTCACTTAATGTATTCTTTAAAATAAATCCTGCCATTCCCATGGTAAAAGTATCTCCTGTATTCGGAGTCTCTACCAGGAAATCATGAAGGAGCTTAAATGCCTGTTTTCCATAGTAATCATCTGCATTGATGATCACATAAGGATCCTTTACCACATCCTTACAGCAGAGAATAGCCTGTCCGGTTCCCCAAGGCTTTGTACGTCCACCTGCTTCAAATCCTTCCGGGAGATCATCTACGGACTGATATACATACTCTACTTCGATCTGTTTGGAAATACGATCTCCGATTACTTCCTTAAATTCTGCTTCGATATCTTTACGAATGATGAATACAACTTTCTGAAAGCCGGCTTCTTTTGCATCATAAATGGAATAATCCATGATCACTTCGCCGTTCTTACCCATCTTCGCCAACTGTTTGATACCGGTTCCGAATCTGGATCCTATACCTGCTGCCATTATTATTAATGTTGGTTTCATAATTTTCCTTTCTCAAACAAGGGACACAAAAGCCTTCCCTCCTTAGAGGGGCACTGCTTTTTTCAGTCCTCACATTTAGTCATCTTTTTCATAATATAATCTTCTAAATTTTATCATAAAATGGGGTTTCTTTCAACCAAACTGCCAGAATTCATTTTTCGACGTTTTTTGCACTTTACAAACCATGGTTTATTTTGTTTTTCTATTTCCCTTATCATAGTTTTAAAAGTTTCCTTGTGATAAAATATCCGTAGATTATTTAACGCAGGAGGAATGCAATCATGGATAACGAAAGAATTAATCGTGTTCTGGAAAAAATGAAGGAGAAAGGAATCGATCAATTTCTGGTTTCTGATCCTTTAAGTATCAATATTTTAACAGGTGTTATGGTAAATCCAGGCGAAAGACTTTACGCTCTGCTTCTTAGAACCAACGGAAAACACACCTTCTTCTTCAACTATCTGTATTATGTTTCCAATACCGGTCTTGAGGAAGTTTGGTTCAGTGATATGGACGATCAGATCGGGGTTCTTATGGAGCACATTGATACCGAAGGAGTTCTTGGTATTGATAAGACCTGGCCGGCACGTTTCTTGATCCCACTTCAGGAGAGATGCCCGAAACTTAAGACCATCTGGGGTTCTGACTGCATCGACGATGTAAGAGCCGTTAAGACACCGGAAGAAATCCAGATTATGAAGGAAGCTTCTATTATCAACGATCGTGTTATGGAGCGGGTTGCTGATTTCATCAAGGAAGGCATGACCGAAAAGGAAGTTGCCAACTTTATTGATTCTGAATATTTAAAAGAAGGAGCAAGTGGTGTGAGCTTCGATACCATCGTTTGCTTCGGACCAAATGCAGCCGATCAGCACCATGAGCCTAGCGATACCAGAAAATTAGTGGCCGGAGAATGTGTCCTCATTGATATGGGATGTATCTGGAAGGGATACTGCTCCGATATGACAAGAACTTTCTACTGTAAGGAAGTAGACGAAGAACAGAAGGCCATTCATGATTTGGTAAGAGAAGCTGTATTAAAGGCAGAGGCTGTTATTAAACCCGGCGTACGTTTCTGCGACATCGATGCACAGGCAAGAGACCTGATTGACGAAGCCGGATATAGCGAGTATTGGAGAATCCGTTTAGGACACTTCATCGGACAGGAAGATCACGAATATGGGGATGTAAGTCCAATTAACAAAAATGAAGCAAAGCCCGGAATGATCTTCTCCATCGAGCCGGGAATCTACTTAGAAGGAAAATACGGCGTTCGTATCGAGGACTTAGTTCTGGTAACCGAAGATGGACATGAATTATTAAATGCCGTTGATAAGAAGTGGAGAATCGTAGGATAGTCACAAGAGCAATCGTAAAAATCAAACATAAAGCAACCACAAAACAACCATAAAAAATCGAGTAGGAAAAATCCTACTCGATTTTTTATGCATAAACTTTATAACTATTCAAAATTCCATTCGCAAAAGTGCCTCTGTAAAGCCTTCCTTTTGCTCGTATGATTCCTTCATCAGTTCTTACGAAGACTTAGATGTTAAGCAGATCGCTGTAAGCAGCTAAAGCTCCGTCAGTCTCATGAGCCAATACCTTCTTTGCCAGAACCTTTCCTAACTGAACGCCTTCCTGATCAAAGCTATTTAAGTTCCATACAAATCCCTGGAACATAATCTTATTCTCAAAGTGTGAAAGCAATGCACCCAATGCTTCCGGTGTCAGCTTATCTCCTACGATAATGCTGGATGGACGTCCACCTTCGAAATTCTTGTTACGGTTCTCGTCTGCTTTTCCGCTGGCAAATGCTACGATCTGTGCCACTACATTTGCACAAAGCTTCTGCTGGCTTGTGCTGTCCTGGATTACTACATCTGTCTCCATCTGATTGTTCTTAAATCCAACAAACTGAAGAGGGATGATGTCTGTTCCCTGATGTAACAGCTGATAGAAGGAGTGCTGTCCATTGGTTCCCGGCTCTCCGAAGATGATCGGTCCGGTCTTGTAATTTACAGGCTCTCCGAAACGGTTTACCGACTTACCGTTAGACTCCATATCTGCCTGCTGTAAATGTGCCGGAAAACGGCTAAGAGCCTGTGAGTATGGAAGAACTGCTGTTGCAGCATATCCCAATATGTTTCTCTCATAAACACCGATAAGAGCATCTAACATTGCAGGATTTTCCATCAGATTCTCGTTCTTTCCAAGAGCATCTTCCTCTGCTGCTCCCTGTAAGAATCTTGCAAAGATCTCAGGTCCGAATGCTAAGGATAATACAGCTCCTCCTACCGCTGATGTAGAAGAGAAACGTCCTCCAATGTAATCATCCATAAAGAATGCTGCAAGATAATCCTCACTCTTTGCCAAAGGTGAAGTCTCACTGGTTACTGCGATCATATGCTTTGAAGGATTCAATCCGGCCTTCACAAGCGCATCCTTTACAAAGGACTCATTGGTCAAAGTCTCAAGGGTTGTTCCGGACTTGGAAACCAAAATAAAGATAGAGTGTGCAACATCCAGTCCATATAAAACTCCGGCCGCATCGTCCGGATCTACGTTGCTGATAAACTTTGCTTCCATCTTGAAAGTATTATTTACTTTTGCCCAGTTCTCCAGTGCCAGATACATAGCTCTTGGTCCCAAATCGCTTCCGCCAATACCAATCTGAACTACTGAAGTAAATTTTTCTCCGGCCTCGTTGGTAATCTCTCCGGCATGAACTTTATTTGCAAATTCAGCAATCTTCTCCTGCTGCTCGACATAAAAAGCTCTCTTGTCGATTCCATCTGCCACAACAGCATCTCCAAGCTGTCCTCTGGTAAGCTGATGAAGCACCAGACGATTCTCTCCTGTATTAATCACTGCACCATTATATAATTCCTTAAACTTCTCGATAAGCTCTGTCTCTTTTGCAAGGTCAGCCAAAGCAGCAAGCACTTTATCATCTACCTGCTTTGCAGCAAAATTATATGCCATTCCAGCTGCCATAGGCACAGAGTAATTCTTTACTCTCTCTGCTCCGTTTGCGCCTTCCATAACCTTCGCAAGATCCACTTTCTCTACCTTAGCAAGCTCATCGTAAGCTGCCACAGTATCTAAATTCTTCCATGAAGCCATTTTAAAATCCTCCTTCATTTGCATATTAGATTTTCCCTAACCCGGTCATTATACTATAGAAGCCTTTACAAATTCAACCAAACTTCTTTATTTCAAACGATTTCGTTCTTTATTTAACGATTTATTTACGACCGTAAAACATCCGCTAAATTTTTCTGAATTCCTCCCGCTACTTCCGGCTTATTCATAGAATAAACGTGAATATGCTTCACTCCATTTGCCAAAAGATCGATGATCTGATCCGTAGCATAAATGATTCCAGCCTGCTGCATAGCGCTCTCCGTGTCTCCAAATCGATCCACAATATTCTTAAATCGCTCCGGCACGTTGCATCCGGATAGTTTCACTGCATTTTTCACCTGGACACGCTTGGTAATTGGCATGATACCCGGGATCACCGGAACCAAGATTCCCTCTTCTCTTAAACGATACATAAAATTATAGAAAATATTATTATCAAAAAACATCTGGGTGGTGAGATATTCGCATCCTGCCTCTACTTTTTTCCGAAGTCCCTGAAGGTCTTCGGATTTATTTGCAGAATCCGGATGCACCTCCGGATAGCAGGCACCTCCCACGCAGAAGTCTCCCTGCTCTTTGATAAAACTTACCAGCTCTGATGCGTGACTAAAGTCTGTAAAGATCTCTCCCTCGTAGTTTTTGGGAAGATCTCCTCTCAAGGCTAAAATATTCCAGATCCCCGCCTCTTTCATTTCCTGGATGGCCTTTAAAATGCTTTCCTTATTGGCACATACACAGGTCAAATGAGCAATGGTAGGAACCTGGTACTCCTTCTGAATACTCTCTGCCAGGCGAATGGTTAATCCCTTGGTGCTTCCCCCAGCCCCATAGGTTACGCTCATATAATCCGGCCTAAGGCTCGCGATCGAGGAAGCCGCCTCCTCCACCGTTGCAAAATCCACATCCTTTTTGGGTGGAAATACTTCAAAAGATAAGGTTGGAGTTTCCTGATTCAAAAGTTTTCTTATATTCATATCGATACCTCTCTTCGATTCCTCTCTTCGATTGCTTTAAACATTCATAAACTTCAGTAGTTCTTTGGATGGCAAGGGTTTGGAATAATAATATCCCTGAATAAAGTCTACACCCCATTGTTCTAAAAGTTCCACTTCCTGGATAGCTTCCACTCCCTCCGCTACTAGATAATATCCCATATTTTTGAATGCTCCTACAATACTTTCATAAAAAGTTGCAACTTTTTTATCTTCCAAAATGTTAAATAGCAGGGATCTGTCAAGCTTGATCACACTAAACGGTTGCTGCATGACCGTATTTAGGTTCGCATAGCCGGAACCAAAGTCATCGAGACAAAGACTGATGCCCGCTTGTTCAAGAACTTCCACTGCCGGCATCAAGCCCTCTCTGTATTGAGTAGCAACAGTCTCTGTAATTTCCATCTGAAACCACTCGCATGGGAGTCCATAGGATTTTATAATATCCACTTTCTCCTGACCGCTATTTTGAGGCAAAAGATCCATTGGTGATAGATTGATCTTAACATTTCGAAGCTTTTTCATAAGATCTTTATGGTCTCTTATAAATGTGCAAACTCTGTGAAGCTGCAAATCAGTAATCTTTGTGATTAAACCATTCTTTTCTGCCTGACAGATAAATACATCCGGCGGAATAAATCCAAGCTCTGGATGATGGAGACGACTAAGAGCCTCTACAGCCACAAACCTTTTCTCCTTCAGATCATAGATTGGCTGAAAATATACTTCAAAAAGATCCGTATCCACCGCCTCGTACAGATACTGTTCTACCTTCTTCCCATAACGGAAATTTTCTATGGTCTGCTCATCATCCTGCACAAGCTCCGTCGGACCTGATCTTGGTGCTAAAGATGCTAGATATTCTCCGTAATCCAAAATCTCTTCTCCGGATCTTAACCGCCCTGCATTTAAAATTCCACTAAGGATCGCCGGAAATTCCACAATGGCATTTTCTCTTCGATGAAGGGAACCAAAAAACTCCTCCAGTTGATCCAAGCACTCCTCATATTCTCTGACTGTATTGAGAAGCAAGACAAACCGTTTTCCCGTAATATGAAACGCTCGCTGCCCACACATTTCGGTTAGTTTCTGGGACACCATTTGCAAAAGATAATCGCCCTGCTTACTTCCTGCCACCTGATTCACGTGGCGAAGCTGATACAACTCCACCTCGATCACATGAAATTTTTGACCAGAAACAATCCACTCTTTGCATTGTCTCACAAAATAAGTCTTATCATAGAGCCCCGTCATGTGATCCGTATGTACATAGGGATTATTAAGAGTAAAAAACAGCACAAGAATTCCCAAGCTCACCCCTAATCCCGTAGTGAGAATACTCTTCTGACACAACTGTACCAAAATACCTGCAGTAGTTAAAACCGCGATTTCGCACAAAGTCCTTATTTTCTGGAATCCCAGCTCTTCTCTTCCTCTTATTACCAAAATTATGCCCACCACCATATTTGCAAGGGCAAAGAAATATGGCAACAAGTACCAGGGTCCATGCACATAACCTTTGATAAAATCAAAAGAAAACAAAACTCCTGTAAAAGGATTCGTAAAAACAACAAGAAGCATTACCATAGTGGGAATCCCCCAAAGGCACACCCTCTCTGCCGACAGCATCCGATTCTCCCTCAAGGATTCTATGTAGCATACCAGGGTAAACGGAAGAAGCACCTGCATCATATAGAAAAGAGTGGTAGAAAATGTAGCTCCCAGTCCATAGTCACCCTGGCCTGTCATAATATAGTAGGTGCTGATTAATTCAAATATAATGTCCGCCAGTCCAAAGAAAGCAAAGATGCAGAAGGTCTTGCTGTTAATATCCTCCGGTCTCTTATGGGAGACAAAATGAAGGATCACCAAACTTATGATGATTAAGGCCGCAACAAGAAAATCAATATTATAACTATTCATGTCCTCTTCCTCCCTGCTGTTCTCTCAGATTATCGTCTGTATCTCCCTTCCACTGGCTCAAGCTTCTCGTAAGCCCCTCCTGTCCCTCCAGCGTTCCATAACCGCAGGTCAGTCGGAAAGGATGATGGCCCGTGCGATTATATTTCTCCACCTCCCGCTTTAGGCGTTTTTCCCAAACATATCGATCTATTCCAGGCAATAAGACTACCGCAAATTCATCTCCGTGAATCCGGAAGCACTTGATTTCATTTTCAAAAATCTCACAGGTACGTTTAATACATCTTGCTGCCCCTATGACCATCTCATCTCCCACCGCTTTTCCATGATCCTCATTTACCCGGCGAAGGTCCTCTAGATTAATGAAAATAAGTATAGTCTCCTTGGCATTTCCTGTATTATTTTGCACCATGAGCAGATACTGTTCAAAGGCCTTTCGGTTTTTTAGTCCTGTAAGGCGGTCCTCCCCCGAAAGTCTTTCATAAGCCTCTTCTTCTGTCTTTTTCTGGCGCTCACTGATAATCTGTCTCAAGGCTCCCCAAATCAAAATGCCAATAGCCAGTAAGATTCCCACTTGAAAAATAAGATCATACCAATAGATTTGATAGGCCCAGTACAAAATCAGAGACAAAATTCCTCCAAAGCACATGGCGCCAAAAGCTTCCAAACAAATTCTCAATTGTTCTCCGTGATACTCCTTGTATTCCCTCCAAAGAAGATACATAACGGATATTACTCCCACCACTAAAAGGATATGGGTAACTGCCAGCATTTTTACAAAAGGAATTTGAAAATAAATATGAACCAATCCCTGAAGCACAGCATTCCCATAAAAAAGTCCTATAATAATATCCGGAAGGATGTATTTCTTGATTGTTCCTGTATTCTTCACAAAATGCATCATAGGAATCGCTAGCAGCATGAAACAATAAAAAGAAATGATGCCGCCAGCTGCCACTTCTCTTCCATACATCTGATAGAGGGCGGAATCTGTCACGCACCAGACTCCCGTAAGAAAAAGGAAAATAGCTATATCAAAAAAACGTTCCTCTTTAACACCCTGACTTATTCCATATAAGAAAATAAAAATCGCAACAATTCCCAAGGCAAAGATTCCTGCGATCACAAAAATAGAAAAATAGTTTCCAGAAATATGACTGCCAACAACACTCTCCATATCTCCAAGATAGGGAGTCTCCACAAAGAAAGTTTTTTTATCATCACAGGTATAGGAAATCACCAGGGAGCTATCTTTGATTTCATCCGGAAGTATCACGTCACTCCAAAGTTTTCCCTTCATCTGGTTATTCCGCTCAAAAAGATAGCTGTCATACTCATAAAGAATCTGATCTCCCACAGAAATTTTTAATTCATTCTCCACATTGGTGACCGAAAAGATCTTACCTACTTCATCCTGCAAGGTATCATTATATAAACGGATTTTTCCATCCTCCCCGGGAGTAATCTTCGCAGGCAGGGTAACGCTCACCCTCTCTCCATTCACCAATTGATACCAACCTTCGGCTATATATTTTACCGCAGAATTCTTTTCCTGCTCATATCGATACATCGTCCCCGCCAGAACAAGAACAAAAATCAGCAGAAATAAATCTACAACTATTTCAATTTTTTTCCTTACGGTTCCAGCTTTCAAATCAAAATCCTCCTGATCCCTTTCACCAACTCCAGGTCAATAACTCTTAATTCTAAGTCATTTTTTAATATAATCATCCCAGGAGTTAGTTATTCGCAACTTTGTACATCCTATCATACTCTTCTTGAAAATTCCAGACTAAGAATACTCCTTTTCTTGTTATCTGACCACCATGAATAAAGTATTTGTTTTTTTTGCATTTTATATCAATTATAGTCCTACAAAGCATCAATTATTGCAAGCATTTGTTTGACTTCCTTCATTACCAATTTTATAATAGTAATAGTTTTCGCCTCGGCATCTTTTCATGACCGGGGCGTTTTCATAAATAAGGATAAAAGAGAAAGAAAGAGGGGTATTATGGAACAATTTACAACATGGGTAAATCAACTGGATAGCATTGTTTGGAGTATGCTGTTAGTGGCTTTGTGCCTGGGAGTTGGTCTCTACCTGTCGATTCGACTGAAATTTCCACAGGTTCGCCTGTTAGGAGAAATGGTTCGTCTATTGACCACAAAAGAAGAAAGCGAGAGCGGTATCACGCCTTTCCAATCCTTTGCCACAACCGTAGGGGCACGAGTAGGAATGGGAAACATCGCCGGCGTTGCCTCCGCTATTTTTTACGGAGGACCCGGATCTGTGTTCTGGATGTGGATCATTGCCATCATCGGGGCCGCTTCTGCTTTTGTAGAATCCACTCTGGGTCAGGCTTATAAGGTTAAAAATCCCGACGGGGAATTTTTGGGTGGTCCTGCCTACTATATTGAAAAGGGATTAAAGTGCAAGCCTTATGCCATTTTATTTGCCATCATTGCGTTTTTAGGACCTGGATTTTTAATGCCGGGCGTTCAGATCAACTCCTTAGTTACCGTATTTGAGGAGGCCTTCTCCGTAAATAAAGTAATCGTAGGAGCCATCTGCTGTGTATTCCTTGCGATTGTAGTCTATGGAAGTATTAAGAGAATCGCAGCCATCGCCGAGCTTTTAGCTCCTGTTATGTGCTGTATTTATATTCTCGCAGCCCTGGTGATCATCGGACTCAATATTACCAAAGTTCCGAGTATGCTGCAGATGATCTTTTCCTCTGCCTTCGGCACCAATGCTCTTCTTGGAGGAATCTTAGGATCTGCCATTTCCTGGGGTGTAAAGCGAGGCATCTACTCCAACGAAGCAGGTATGGGATGCGGTGCCATCGTATCAGCCGCTGCAGAGTGTTCCCATCCGGTAAAGCAAGGACTGATCCAGTCCTTTTCCATCTACGTAGATACTCTCTTTATAGGATCTGCTACAGCATTTATCGTACTTCTCACAGGTACCTTCGATGTATGTGACAGTGCCGGAAATCTCATCATCGATCAGACCGGTGGCATAGAAGCAGGAATCAAATGGACACAGCATGCGCTAATGAGCACTTATGGAGACTGGAGTGGAAAGGTATTAGCTATTATCATCGTGCTCTTTGTATTCACCTCCATGACTGGATATTGCTATCAGGCCGAAAGCAACATCCGCTATCTATCCGGCAATAACAAATATGCCATCACAGCGGCCAGAGCTTTGTTTATCGTGGCGTCCTTTTTAGGAGCCGTGGTAAATGCAGATGCAATGTGGGCTATGGGAGATATCGGTTATGGACTCCTTGGATGGGCTAATATCATTGCTATCGCGCTCCTGGCGCCAAAGGCTGTAGTTCTGCTCAAAGACTATGAGCAGCAGAAAAAAGAAGGGTTGAATCCTACATTTGATCCGGAAGCATTCGGAATTTCTGATGATACAAAAGCTTGGAAGAAAGTAAAACATGCCTCAAAAGCTAAGGCTCCTTCCGGAAGCGATTTGGCATCGGATTTTTAAAAGATACATCGTGCTTCATTCACACATTGTCGTGATTAGAATGTACCCGTAGATAGGACGCACC
>CAVKOU010000017.1:0-49295 GCA_963658085.1 bacterium | reverse complement strand
ATATTTTTGTATATTTTGAGACGTACAGCAAAGCCTGGAGCGAGATATGTCTGTCACAAATGGTTGCGAGGCTTCCGTAGGGAGCTGCACGCTAGCAGTGAGGGCGGGTGCTTGTTTGAGCCACCCGTTTTTCAGGGTGGCGAGTTGCACAGGAGCCCGAACGGATCAGCGCGTGCAGCGAGTAGGAAACGCAGCTTGTTTTTGACAGACATATCTCGCTCCATGCGACGCGTCCCTCCATCAACAAACATCTCCCACGTTCAATACGGTAAATTATATCTTCTGCCGTTCAACTAACTCCGCAAAGTATCCCTGCTTTTCCATCAGATCCCAGTAAGTTCCATCTTCCACGATCTTGCCTCCATCCAACACCAATATCCGATCACAATGGCGAATGGTAGACAGTCTATGAGCTACCACAATCCTGGTGCATTTTAATCGATCCAATGATTTGGACACCCGTTTTTGAGTGATGTTATCTAAGGCTGAGGTGGCTTCATCCAGGAAGAGGATCTTTGGCTTTGGTGCCACTGCTCTTGCGATCATCAGCCGCTGTTTCTGTCCACCGGACATACTCCCGCTCGTTCCTGCGATAATGGTATGCATTCCCATAGGCATCCTTCGAATATCCTCTGCGATTCCGGCCATTTCTGCTGCTTCCCATACCTGCTCCATAGAAAGATCCGGTGCTCCTATGGAAATATTTTCATAAATACTTCCCTGAAATAGCTTCCCATCCTGCATAACTGTTCCGATCTGCTTTCTCACAGATCGCATATCCAAGCCTCTGGAATCCTTTTTATCATAGTAAATACTGCCCCTAGTGGGGGTCTCAAATCCCAAAAGCAATCGCAGTAAAGTGGACTTTCCGCAACCGGTTTGTCCTACGATGGCCACATACTGTCCCGCCGGAATTTTCACCGACAAATCATCTAGAATAACAGGAGCATCTGCCTCGTAACGGAAGGTTATGCTGTCAAGTTCTATTTCTCCATGAAGCTCTGTCACCGTCTCCAAGCCTTCTCCCTCCTCAGGAACCGCTTCCATAAGAGGCTTGAGCAATTCCATTGTAGGACCAAGGGTTGCAACCTTTGTGGCTACATTTGCCATTGCCATTAATGATGCTGACAAAAAAGCATAAGATATGGTAAATGCATAATAATCCGAAACTGTCACTTTACTTCTCACTGCCACCACATAAACTGCTATGGTTCCTCCCAGAGAAATGGCTGAGGTAAATACTTTACTCAACTTAATCTGGGCCGGCGGATCATACTGAAGTTCTGCCTCTCTGGCATAGCTGTGAGCCCAATTTACAAAGGCTCTTTTTTCTGCCCCGGCAAGTCGTATTTTTCGAATTCCCTTAATAAGAGAATAAACCAAACCTTTTTCCTTGGCCGCCATTTGCATTTGTTCTCTGGTAATGGCGGACTGGGTAACTCCCGAAAATGCACTGACGCACAATGTACATGCAGTCACGATAAGTGAAGGAATCACCAATGGTTTTGCAAAAGAAAATACCTGCACTAGAAATACCATAGAGAACAATCCCGTAATCCCCGTGGCGAAAAAGCCATTGATCGCCGTGTTGCAAATGCTGGACATATAGGTGAGATATTGATTCAACTCACCGGTAGAATAATTTTTAAAAAAATCCACCGGAAGAGAAATCACTCGCATCATGGTAGCGGTAATCAAATGCTGAGTCAGCTTGGTACTCATACGCTTCACTAAGATGTCCTTCATAGACTCAAAGAGAATGTGGCTCACAGAGGTGCATGCCATAAAAAGCATTACCGCCAAAAGCAATTTTTCACTTTTATAATCCAACACAGTACTGGTAAGAAGCTTGCAGAGCTTCGGAAGCATTAACCCTACCAAAGTGACGATTCCTGTTACCGTAGTAAAGCTTAGAATATCCCAAGCTGTCAGACACTCTCTCATATAATTCCAAATATCGTAGGATCTTAATTTCCGCATAGGAAGAGCCCTGTAAAAGCAATATCCCTCATTGCCGATTTTTTCAGCCTCTTTCTTATCGATCCTGGTTCGTTTTCCTGTATGGGGATTTACATAATAAAATCCTCCCCCTTCCCAGGGAAGAATGGTAATGACAGCGCCGTCTTCTTTCAGGGTGCTCATCATAACTCCCATGGCATCCCTCTGCCATCCTTCCTCCAAACGGATAGTACGATAGTAGACTCCCGCAGAAGAAAGCAAGAAATCCAGTCGTTCCTCCAGGCTTTTTAATTTCTTTGGAACTTCCTTTTCCCGAATTCCATAATGTCTAAGAAGCTGAGACACTGCATCCTTGGTATCCTTCCCCTCTTCGAAAATCTCCTGAGAAATCTTCTTGTGAGCCACCGCCTTGGAAATATCTTGAAAAGCTTCCGTAAGGAGCTCATTTTCGTGTTTTTTTCGATTTTCAATTTGATGCTTAAATCCCTCCACGAAACAATCTCCTTTCTATTCGTTGGTAATCAACAGTTTATAAAATCCGTCAAGCTCCATCAATTCCTCATGAGTACCCTGCTCCACGATCTGTCCCTGGTCAAGAACGATGATCTCATCGCAGTCTCTAATCGTAGAAAGTCTGTGTGCCACCACGATGCAGGTAATGCCTCGATTTTGAATGGCATTTACCACGTCATATTCTGTCTTGGCATCTAAGGCCGAGGTAGCCTCATCCAAAATGCAGATGGAAGGGTTCTTTGCCAGGGCTCTTGCAATCTCCAACCGCTGTCTTTGACCTCCCGAAAGATCTCTACCCTCTTCCAAAATCCTATTCTGATATCCTCCTGCCTTTCGAATATCCTCGTGAATCTGGGCATCTTTGGCGGCTGCCAAAATATCTGCATCCTCCATCGTATCATCCCACATGGAAATGTTCTTTGCAATGGTATCGTCAAAGAGAATCACTTCCTGATCCACCACCGATACCGAGGCAGTAAAGATATCCCGATCCATGTTGGAAATCTCTATTCCATCAAATAAAATTTCCCCGGACCAGGCATTACTAAGTCCTGTAAGAAGTTTTACCAATGTAGACTTTCCACAGCCGGAAGCTCCAACAATCGCTATCTTTTCTCCGGGCTTTACCTTCATTGAGAAATTTTCAATTACAGGGGCAGCAAATCGAGAGTAACCATATGTAACATTTTTTAGTTCGATCTCTCCGGTTAACTTCTCCTCATGTTCCTCGATCTCTCGTGTTTTAAACCACGGATCATTTTCATAGTTCATGACATCGTCCACCCGTTCCATCTGGGTCAACATTTCTTGGAGAGACTGTCCGGCAGAAACCAGGGATGTAGCAGGTGCTGTAAAGGCATTTAAAAATCCCTGGAACGCCATAATCATACCGATGGTCATGTCCCCATTTAATACCAGATCCATGCCATATCCTAATACTGCCAGATTCGCCAGGGCACTACAGAGACTTGGAATGATCTCCAGCCACTGATTAAATTTTGCAAATCTGGTCTCCCCCTCATTGACACTGGCTTGATAGCCGGAAATTCGGGCAAAATAGCCCTTTTCCACACCGCTGGCCTTGATCGTCTCGATCATATCGATTCCCGTCACCACCGCACTGGAAAATTTACTCTGATCTCGCATCTGGACACGCTGTATATTTACACGTCTCTGAGTAATCCATCCCGATACAAATAGGTTAATAGCAAGAGAACCCACCCCGATCAATGTAAGAAAGATATTTCTTCTTATCATTAACACTAAATAGAATACCATCATCCAGGTGTTAATGACCAAAGGACCGAAGATATTTACCAAATCTCCTGCAATGGAAGCATTGGTGCTTTGCCGTTCCACCAAGTCTCCCGGAAGCCGCTGTTCAAAAAATTGCATTGGAAGTCGTAAAATCTTCCATAAATAAGACGAATTTCCCACAGCGGAAATCTTTCCCTGAATCTTCAACCCATAAATAGCATTGATCCAGCTCATTAAGACGATAACTCCAGAATAGATCCCCAAGGCCACGAGGAATCCAAACATCCAGTCTTCATTGCTTCCTGTAATCATTCGGTCTAAGAATACCTGATTAAAAATCGGCTGCAGAATTCCTAAGAATGCTATAATCACCGTAGTCAGAGCTACAAAGATCGTGGAATTTCCCGTACCTTTGATACGTTCTCCTGCATATTTCCAAACGTTCTTTCTGGCTCCCTCCGGCACAAAATCCACTCCCGGAGCCATGGTAATACAAACCCCTGTAAATTCCCGGTCAAATTCCTCCCAGGATACCACAACACGGCCTCTGGCAGGATCATTAAGCACAGCCTTTGTCCCCTGAAATCCGTCCAAGACTACGAAATGATTAAAGCCCCAGTGGATCATACAGGGAAATGGTCCCTCCATCAAAAGGGCTTCCGGCTCTAACTTATAAGCATGGACTTCCATTCCGTATCCTCTTGCCGCCCGCATGATATTTTTTGCACTGGATCCATCTCTAGTCACCCCGCAGTCAACTCTGGCCTGCTCTAAGGTAATCCATTTACCGAAATATCCCATGATCATGGCAAAGCAGGCTGCACCACACTCCAGCATCTCTAACTGCATGATCACCGGAACCCTTGCCACTCCCTTGGTTAAAAGTTGGTTCATATTTTTACTTTTCATAAACTTCTACTCTCTTTAATTTAACAACAGGGAGATCGGAGATAGTGTCTCCGTAGTGACAACTCCGCTATATACTCCGGTTTTTAAATCTCCATCCATTGGGATCTCATATACCACGTCCCCCACAGACAAATTTGCTGCCAAACGAATATAAATATTCATCTCATCTGTAACAGTCTCCGGTTTTGGAGAATCTGGCGACAAATCATATTCCTGATCCCCCAAGGACACAGTTCTGGCCTTCACTACACTATCCAGAGCCTCGGCCGGCACATAGGCAGTACAAGTATCATGCTCCGATACCACAGCCACAGCCACATGAGTTTCTAATCTTGCCATGACACTCCAGGCTACAAATCCTATGAACAATACGAGCACTGCCAAAAGCAGTGCCCATACCCCTGGATTCGTAACGTGAAGATAGTGGTCAAGTTTCTCCGGGGAATCAATATATTCCTCGCTCTTTTTCCGAAACAAAGATGTCCCTTTTTCTTCCGACATACGAAATACCTCTTATTCTTCTTAAATCTTAGAGATCTGTCATCAATCTCTTAAGCTCCTGGATCGCCTTCTTATGCACAATCTTAATATTGGCATAGGACATTCCCATCTTAAAGGCAACCTCCTTCAAGGTCATATTACCATAGTAATGCAGGATGATAATATCCCTGGAACGCTCCGGAAGTTTCGCTAACGCATCAGCTAACTCCTCTAACTGCTCTTCCTGCAAAAGTCCGGCATCCAATCCCTGAGACTCTACCATACTCTCCGGCAATGCACCGTTCTCTCCATTGTCCTCCGGAAGCTGTCCGTGAACCTTACGGGTACGATAATAGTCTAACACCGTATTGTTGGCAATGGTATAAACCCATGTAGAAACTGCAGCCTTCTCCGGATCGAACCGGTCAATATTGGCTGTAATCTTCAAAAAAATATCAGATACGAGATCCTCCGCCGCATTAGAGTCTCCTACTTTCTTATTAACAAATCCACAGATTTTCTTATAATAATCCCTGTAAATTGTCTCCGCAGTTACTGTCTGCATTATCTAATCTCCTCATCTTTTCCAAATAAATGATTGCCCCTGTTCGCTGATCGTAGATCTCCTGCCGCAAAAAGCATGTCCAGATCATCTTCTGCAAGCTCTGTTCTTCCTGCAGTTCCCGCTCCATATCTACTCATGGTATCATCTATCAGGGACTGTAATTTTTTATTCTCCGCAAAATGCTGTAAAGCAAATAATTGTTGTAATTTTCCACTCATCATGCGCACCCCTTTCTAATTTATCACTTTTCCAATTATTATATCTGTAACCTGTTTATTATTCAAGTTTTATATAATCCATATAAGTAAGGTATTCGAAAAAAATAATATTGTATAAAAAACAAAAAGGGAAGCCTGTTCGCCACCCTTTTTTATAGAAAAATTTCCATTAATTAGTCTTCTGCGGAATATAAGCACTAATCTCTGCTGCCAGATTCTGAAGTGGCATTGTCTGAAGCCATACTCTGCCAGGCCCTGAAATCACGGTATTAAATAGTCCCTCTCCTCCAAAGAGTACATTCTTTACTCCCGGAACGGTCTTGATCTCCATTTGACAAGTTGCATCCATCG
The DNA here is from genome assembly GCA_963658085.1 of bacterium. GTDB lineage: Bacteria > Bacillota > Clostridia > Lachnospirales > Lachnospiraceae > CAKRJP01. The sequence continues at coordinate 43,043 of CAVKOU010000017.1, read as the reverse complement.
CTGCCAAATGTCCGGTATCCACGACAATCTGCTGTCCGGGCTGAAGGTTATACTCCTCCACATGTCCGTCAAATTCTGCAAAAACAACCCCCTGTCCACTAACTTTCTGCAAAATAAAACCTTCACCGCCGAAGAATCCGGAACTAATCTTTTTATTAAAGTGAACAGAAAGAGTTACCCCTGCTTCTCCTGCTAAATATCCCTTCTTTTGAAGAATAATTTCTCTTCCCGGAGCAATTTGAAAAGCCTTGATGACTCCCGGAAAGCAAGAAGCAAATGCAATCATTCCGTTTCCGTTGGTTGCTGTATATACATTCTGAAACATCTTCTCTCCGGAGAACATTCTGCCAAATGCTTTTCCGATTCCTCCGTTGGTCGTGGTCTCCATAACCATGTTAGGAGACATCCAGGACATGCCGCCTCCTTCTGTAATGATCTTCTCCCCATCTTCCAACTGACAGATTACTACAGGTAATGTTTCGCCTTTAATTTCGTATTTCATGTACGTTCTCCTTTTTGAAAATGTCTCGTCGCCTTTTTTATAAATTCTTAAAAGGCCTATAGTTCCTTATTCACAACAGGTATATCAAATTTACAGTAAATATACCGGAAGTTCTTCACTTACATGGCTCACTCGTTCCTTTGGAGCAAACATCTCCTTTACTTCCTCGCTGGTTTTGCTGTTTACGACTGCAGTCACCTCTTTCGTCTCTTCCTTCTTGGTTGACACCTTCTTGCTATCCGCCTTTGTGGCAGTAACTTTTTTTGCTGTAGCTTTTGCTGTCGCAGTCTTTGAAGCCGCGTCCTTTGATGCGCCATCCTTTCCTTCCTTTGGTGCGGTCGCACTGGCTGCTCGCTTCAAGCTATCCTTACCTACCGACATGTTCCATTACCTCCTCTGCTAAGCTTATATATTCCTTTGCACTTCTGCTGGATTTTTTGTATTCCACTACCGGAGCACTGTTATCCTGTGCCCATTCCACAGAGCTGTCTACTCGAATAATGGAATCAAATACGTAAATATCTTCCAAATCATGTAAGGTTTCCATGGTCTGTTTAAAATAATTCTTCCTGGTATCTGCCTTGGTCACTACGATCCCTGCCACCGTTAGGTTCGGAGAAATCTGCTTCACCTCATTTAAGAAATCAAACATATTGGCCAATCCAAACATGCCCCATGGACTTGCCTCCACAGGAATCAATACCTGATCCGATGCACATAGGATATTCATCACCCATCCGCCAAGGGTCGGTGGTGCATCGATAAGGATATAATCATAGGTTCCGGAATCCTTTACCTTCTTTAAACATTTTCTTAAAATGAATTCCCTCTGCCACTTAGTAAATAGCTCATACTCGATGGAACTCATTAAAGTAGAAGATGGGATCAGATCCAGATTCTCATAAGGTGTATGTACGATATAACCTGTAAGATCCGCCTGCTTTCCAATGGCCCGGTATAAATTCTTCTCTCCTGCTGCCTGCTCCAGCACCCAGTCCTGAGGGAAAAAGGATAGAGAAAGATTCAGCTGCATATCTCCGTCCACTAAAAGTACCTTCTTGCCGGCTCTTGCTAAAGCCGCTCCTAAATTAGAACAGGTAGTGGATTTACCACTTCCTCCTTTATTGTTGGTAAAACACATGGTGATGGTCTTTCCCATGGGATACCTCCTTGCTTTGTTCATTCAACTACCTTCATTATAGAGATTGTTTCAGAATATTTCAACAAACTTTCCCTTGATTCTATTTTTTCTTTTGTAGGGAACTTCCAAAAAAAGATGGAAGTTTTTACCCTTCCATCATCTCAAGATACTGACCCTTATCAATATGCATCATAGAAATCTGATTCTTATGGCGACGGAATCCGTAGACACTGTCTACATTTCGAATCAGGGACTGCAAACGCTCATCCGGTACGCAGACGATGAGCTGAAGGTCTAATTCCCTGGCATATCTTAGGCATACCTCGCTTCGCTCCTTATCCATTTTGGAAAATGCCTCGTCAAGAAGCACCAGCCGGATTTTGGAATCTGTACTGCCCTGCTGCATGTATAACATGGCAAAACCCGCAAGCAACGCCACATATTTAGGATTTTGTCCCTCTCCGCCGGAATCTCTTCCTGCCATATCATCTACGGAATTTTTCTTTACATTTCCAAATTCATCTTCCACTCGCTCATACATGCTGAAGGTCAAATAATTTCGATAGTCCGCATACTTCTCCATTTCTTCTTTGTGGAGTTTCCGCTTCTGTCCATCTTCCTCTCTCGGAGGCATGAATTTCTCTGTTAAGAGGGCAATCTGTTTTTCATACTTTTGATAGAAAAGATCTTCTCCTAAACTAAGCTGCCCCTCAAATCCATCATCATCTAAGACCTTGCTGTCTAATTCCTCCGCCATCAGCATCTCATAGAACTGTCCATTCTCATTTTCTGCCGGCAAAATATCAATCTGATAGGTACTGTCAGAGAAGCGGATCTTCGACAACATCCGGTTAATCTCTTTCCTATGGCGGTAGGCTGCCTTGATTTCCCCGTGAATGGTAGCAATGACATTCTCCCTGAGAGAATGATATACCAGCTTATATTGCTTCTCAAACTCTTCTTTATACTGAGGCTCAAAGTCCTTTTGATACTGGGAAAGGAGCTTATCATACATCTGATTTTCACGCTCCAGACCGCTGTAACCGTAGCTTGGATATTCGTTGTTAAACCGTATTCTTGCGGTATTTCGCTTCTCCAGTGCAAGTTCTTCCTGTTTTGAGATAGCCTCCAATTTCTTGACAAGCTCATTTCGATAGGTCTGCTCGCTAAGTTTTTCAAGAGTCTCCTTTACTTCTTCCTGAAGCTCCTCATTTTTTACAAAACCATCTTTTAAATAAGCCAGGCGATCTTTTAGCTCTCGCTCCTCTTTTTCCACGCGCCCCTTGTTTTCCGACTCCCGAACCAGGCTTTTTTGCACCTTGTTAATTTCTTTTCCAAGACGGGAAATTTCTGCTTCTAACTCTTCACGCTTCTTATGAAGCTTCCGGGTTCTCACTCCCTCTTGAAGTTCCTTCATCTCCTCCTTGATCTTCTCCTGCTGTTTCAAATAATCCTCCAGGGAATCTGCCGCAGAGGAAAGCTCTAAGAGAGTCTCTGTGCTTTGACGCAGTTGTTCGAATTTCGAAGCACCGCTTAATACAGTTTTACTCTGAGTTTCTGAAAGAAGGGAGGCCTCCAACTCCATAATCTCATCTTCAATCTCCTTAAGTTTTCCTCTGGAAATCTTGGTACCGATGCAGGCATAGCGGGTATAATCCACTTCTCTCAGATGCCTGAAGATATAATTGCTGTAGGAATAACAGTCCGGGGTAACACCTTCTCTTACCTCATGAAGTTCCTCTAGAGTTTCACATTTTTGCACCCTTCCAAGATAACGCTTTAAGCACTGTTCTACATAATCCTCTTTGGTATTTACCGCCTCATAGAGAGTCCCCTCCTTGGCTTCCGGAACGTCTCTTACAATAGCTGCCGTATTAATAAGATCGATTTCCTCATACTCTCTGCGTTTCATCTTGCGAAAAACTTTGGCTGCATCCAGGGCATATCTAGGTTCCGTAATCAAACTGTGCTTTAATCTTCCAAGCCTTCCCTCAATGGCATCCTTCCACTTTTCATCTGTAATATCGAATAAATCTCCGAAAATATGCACCGGAATGGTCCTGCCATAGCGATCGGAAAGCTCCTTTTGAAGCTCTGCCCTGGCACTTTTTAATTCTTTCTTGTATGGCTTCCTATCATTTTCAAGATCCTCCACCATCTCTTTCTTTTCCTTCAGATCCTTGGTCTTCTCTCGGATCGAGGCTCCAATATCGGCAATTTCTTCCTCGATGCTTTCCATAGCTAAGGAAATGCCCTTTTTAATCTTGGTGATTTTTTCTTCCGTCACCCCTCCCTGAATCAAATCCTGGATTGCCTGAAGGGTTGGGTTACTGATATAGCCACCGATTTCTTCATCTGTGGTCCATTTTTCAAGACCCTGCAAAATCTCTTTCCACTGTCTGGAATTAATCTGAGCCTGGGAAATAGTACGTTCTAAATTTTCAAGATCCTTTTTCTTTACACCAAAATCACTGGATGTAAGCTCTGCCTTTACCTCGATAAGTTCCCCGGAGCTTAGGTTTTTCTCCTGATCAAGCTGCTCCTGCTTCTTTTCCAGCTCAGTAATCTTATGGCAAATTTCTTCAATCTGATTTTTCTTGCTGTGAAGCTTTGCCTTGACTCCCTCGATATCCAGAATTCTTAGGATTGTCTCTGTCCGGACTTTATCTGCCTTTGCTGATAAAAGCTCATCATTGTAAAGTTTCACTTCCTCCAAAAGTTTGATCCTATGCTCAAGATCTTCTACCCGCTCCTTAATCTCCCGGTAAGCTCCCAGCTGATCACTGATGGTAGATACCGTATCCTCCTTGCTTCTTGGAAACATATAGTCCTTAATAAACTGACCGGTACCATTGCTCATGCGAAGGGCGATGGCGCTCTTTTCCATGGTAATAAAACGTCCCGGATCCATATGACCAAGGATCACTTCATAGAGAGTTCCCAGATAATCTCTGTTGGTAAGATAGACCTTATTTACCTCTCCTCGTCCTTTATTATCCAAAGAATTTGCCCGTTGTTTAATCAACGCGTGGATCTTTTCCATGGTATAAGGAGTTCCGTTGATATCCAGATATTCATCCTCAGGAATTTTCCCGGAGTGACTAAAGAAAGAATATTTGGCATCGGAAAGCTCTCTGTCCTGCTTTCCTACCTGAAAGCCGGCTCCGATACAGGTATAGCTATCGCTTCCCGTATCCCGAATCTCTAACACCAGTTGGGAACAAAAATCCATGCCCTGACGGTTGGCACTTCCATCCTTTTGGGCTCCTCTTAAATAACTAAATACGCTTCGTCTGTTCTTGGCATCGTCTGCCGCCTTATTTAAAAAGGTCGCCTTGGTACTTCCATACAAAACCACCTGCAGTGCATCCATCACTGTGGATTTTCCCGAACCACTCTTTCCACTGAAAAGATTCACGTACTCATGAAACTCCATCACCTTATGGCTGATTCCTCCCCAGTTATTGATCACCATCCGGGTAAATACTTTCTTCGATTGTTTCATTTACCGCATCCTCCTTATACTCCTCTATCAGTTCTGCAATATCCGAGGTTCTGATATACAGATTGATGGTGCTGTAAAGGTAAATGGGTGTCTCATCCTCCACATCCTTTATAGCCCCCGGCACCTCAATAATCTGATGCCGATTCATAAGATACAGGGCATCTCTCCACTCTGCCGTAGTAAGCTTTCGGTTTAAAAGTCCTGTATTCCTTCCGTAGGTCCTGATCTCTTTTAAAGAAGTCACCGTAGCCTCAAGACCCTCCCCCAGGATCTTGTCTCTGTAAATAATCCTGACGATCAAAAGTATGACCGTGCCGGTAAGGCTGAGTCTTTCTAACTCTGCCCCCTCTCCTTTTAAGAGAAAAATATGCTCCTGGGGATCATGGATCAGCTCACAGCCTAATACTGACAAATAGTCTTCTATAAAATCTTTGTGTCTCATACAGGTTTCATAATCCGGATTGTCCTTTGGAACCAAAGTCTCCGGATCATAACGCATTTGCAAAATGCAGGTCTGACGAAACAACCTCCCTATGGTTTTTTTCAGATTGTCTGCCTCAGCAATAGACAGACGTTCCATATATTCCATCATGTATGTATGCTCCTTTTTTATCGAATTACCAATTTCGAAAACCGGAAGCCATCAGAGCTTTCAAACTCTTCTCCGATCTCAATGTCATTTTCACTGTCTGCCACTTCCGTAGCCTCCTGCCAGACGAAGAATAATTTCTCCAAATCTTCCATGGATTTTACCGTATCCTCTGTTACCCGGAATGCTCCATCTTTTGCATTTTGCTCCTTAAATTCCGCCAGTTCCTGTTTGGTATATAACGGCTTTAAGACAAATTCATCCAAAGGCTCCTGTTTTTCCTCTAAGGTCACCGCTTCCTGGGCAAATGCTTCCCTTTCCACCGCCCGTTTTTTATAAAGGCTCTTATCGGACAACAGCTTAAACCTCTGAGTCAGCGTGATCCTGTCTCCAAGATTTTCTAAAATCTCCTCTTTCCTTTGGCTCTTATTTATAAGATTTACCATCTGCAGGGTTTGATCTTCCTTTACGCTGCCCTCAGATAGCAGATAACGGATTCTCGCCGCTGCTCTGCCTGCAAATACGGTTTTCTGCTCAATCAGCATATTGTATCTTCGCTCGATTCCATCAAACTCACGATCGATGCGAAGCAATAGTTCCGAAGCCTCCTTGGTATTTTTCAGCTTCCGCTCCAGACGATAATATGGTGCCTTTAGTTGGAATAAATATTCCTCCGCCGGATCCTGAATCTCTTGTTTGGTAGCCTCAAATTCTTCCTTCTTTTCTAACAGCTCCTCATAGCGATCTTCATTTTCTGTGCGGATCTCAGATACCAGTTCCTTCACCGCCTCCTTGTAGCGATAAAAGCTATCGGTAGTGGTGAGAATTGCATACTTCTTGCTATCCGTATTATTTAACTCTTCAACCAGCACCTTCTGTACTCCCAGAAAGCTTCTCTGTTTGGACAGTTCATCAAAATATCCCCGCATACTCTCCTGCATGCCGGCAAGCTGCTGCAAAAGCCCCTTGGACATGGACCAGGCACTCCTTAGGATCTCGATATTCTTTTCCTTATCCGTATGGTAGGTATGAAGATAACTATAAATGGCAAGAATGCTCTCCCGCTCCCTGTTCTCATCCTCGGTGCTAAGCTTTGCAAACAACTCCACGAACTGCCTGCTGTACTCCGGGAAAGATACCACGTAGCTATTTAAAGCCTCATCATAATCCTGCCTAAGCCACCCCCAGTCCTCTAAGTGTTTTAAGCATACCGACGCCATGTTGGCCTTGGTAAGAAGCTCTCCCTCCTCATCGTAAGCTTCCTGCCCCCACTCTAATGTAGTCTCGGCGATCCGCTCATTCATCACTGCCTTACACTCAGCCTCCGTAAGACCAAGAAGAGAATAAGATCTTCCGGAAGCCTCATAAAGATCTACCAAAAACAACTGGTAATAATCCATATATTTACTTGCAAATAACTTATAAAAACTCTTTGGAATTTGATCGATTAATTTCATATATTCCCCAAAATCAACTAATTTACGTGTTGCGCACAGTGAATTGTATCAAAATCCAAAAAAGATGGCAAATTTTACCTCGCAAAAAGAAAATTCATGTTACAATTCAAGTTAACCAACAGGTATTTATCATCGTATAAAACAATGAGGAATTATAAATATGGATCAATTAAACATAAGACGACTTACAGAAACTGAATATTTAAAAATGACGGATCTGGCACCGGTTCACGCCCTGCGCACCGCTACCATTGTTCTGGCAGGTTTTATTGAATCAAGTCCGACAGGCATTATCATCCTTATGAAAAAGGATGATAACTGGGCACTTACCTGGATTTATGTTCTGCCTAAATATCAGAAACAAGGAATCGGAAGCAAGCTTCTAGACCGGGCCATTTTAGAAGCAAAGAAAAATGGAACTCATAACCTGGAAGTAGTCTTAGAAGGTGAGACCGAAGAAGGGAAACGCTTCATGTCCATGCTAAGCCATAGAGATTTCTTTATTGATTTCCATATGGAACCCATTTTTTCGGTAACAAATGATCAGTTAAGCCAGGCTCTCTTTTATACAAAGCCGGAGATTCTTGGCTCTAACATTTTTTCCGGGGATACCATTATTCCACTACGGAACGCAAAATCCAAACAGCTGGAGCGATTTATTCGAAGCAGAGAACAGCGGCACAATTATGCGGCAAGCCGCGCGGATTATACAGCAGCAGATCCCCATTTAAGCAGACTTTTGATCTCCAACTCCCAGATCGTAGGCGCCATTTTGGTGGACCCTGTCGAAGAAGGAGTCTATTCCCTGGATCTTTGCTTTATCGAAAAGGATTATTTAAAGGTTCTCATCAGACTTATGAAATCGGTCTCCGACAATCTGCTAGCCAACAAGGACTCTTTAAAACGAATAGAATTTTCCTGTAGTCTTAAGTCCACATTACAAGTAGCAAAGATACTCCTTCCGGAGCACAGTATCACAAGTACCGGAATCATTACCGGATGGAAGAATTTACAATCCAATATATAGGATCACTTATTTTATAGGAGGTACCAATGCCAAAGCCAACTCAACAAATGGAAAATGTCCAGAAAAAGCCAAAGTCTTTCGAACATTTTTATGATCCACAACTTGAACAAGAAGGACATTTATATAAAGACTCCATCATGGAAACTTATATCCATGACATGGAATTGTCTCCGATTTATAAAAGAAAAGCCGAAGAACGCAAGGAAATTCCACCTGAGAATGGGTCCTTTTCCATGTTCAAAAGAGCCTTCAAATCTATCGGGCGTTTTCTTACAGGAACCCCTAATTACTATAACCTCTACAAGAAAATCGATGAAAGATGGGGCGCCTTTAACCTAAACGAAGAATCCAAGAAATTAAAAGATGCCTCTAATCCAATATTAGAACGACATAGAACAGTAGATCCTATAACCCAAAAAGAAAAGATTCCTGAGGATGACATTTTCGCCGCCTTCACTGAAATGTCAAAGAAGGGGCAGTTTTTTGATAGTGAAGAAGGCCAGGATGTTCTTATGGATTTGGACCCAGTAGCTGTCGAGAATTGGGACGCCCTTGCAAAGGCTGAAAACAAGGATGTGTCTCAGAAAAAAGTCTTCAGCGATGCAGTCGATGGCTATAAACACTTCGTAAAATTTCAGAATCAGTTAAAACATTTCAAGGACGGAAACGGCAACCTAACTGCTGAAAGTATCACTGCCCTCCAAGACGACTTTTTCTTTAATAACGAATGCAGTCAATACTTATTTCAGCTAGTCACAAAGGCAAAAGCAAGTAAGGAGAGTTTCGAATATGCGAAAGCAAATCATCCGGCCATTATCCAGATGATTTTCTACAGCCAACTCCTAAACCAGATGGATATTGCGATTAATCAGATACTTCGTCTAAATGATAAGAGATTGTTTCCACAGGACAAAACACTCCCAGACGAGTTTAACACAGCCTTTCTGAATCTGAAGCAGTATGCTCATCTACAAGCCCAGAAAAAAGAAGCCAACCGGTTATTATCAGAACTCATAACCAAAACCGATATCAAAGAGGATTTTAAGGGTAGGTTTGAAAGTGTTGATTCATCAACTGTTACCGAGTCGAAAAACAAGGACTCCAAGCTAAAGAATAAAGAAGAAGAAAAAGCGGAAGAGCACGAGTCAGAGAAGGCCGAGGAAAAACAAGAATTAAGTCTCAACAACAATTTCCTAAAGCTCTATAAAGAATTCACAGAGCTTTCTGAAGATAAAATACAAGACTTTCTTCTAAAGAATCTGAAAAATATATTAGATTTAGCGGCTAAAATTGCCGAAAACCAAGGGACAGAAGAAAAAGATGCAAATGGAGTTCCTACCTCAAAAAGTAAGGTTATGGAATATGTTAATAAGCTTTCAAAGGATCCTTTTGCCTTTGATATTTTTAGTAACCCCCAAAATATCAGCGGTCTTGAATACTTAATGAACGTAATCGCTTATATGATTTCCGAACCATCGGTTTCTCTAGAAAAAGACGTTGCAGATCTAGCGGACACCTTATCTTTCTACTACCTAAACGATTACTTAACTATGCAAAAAGAATCTATTGATGGTGCGAAAAGATTATTCAATAATTATGATCTCCAGCATAATCAAAATATAGAATATGAGTTCATCCGACAGTCTGCAGAACCAATGCAATCCTTGACAGAACTAAATCAGGGATTTCATCACAAAGAATTAGAAAAATTCAAAGAATTATATTCTATTTTCAACAAAATTATTTGTGACAAAGAAGCCTTCAATGCCCTTAGCTTGAAAGACTTTGAAAAGGATCAGTTCCAGAAAGTTTTTTATTTAATAACTTTAGATCATTCTCTTTATCTTTTAGAGAGCAAAAAACAAAGTGACAAAGAATACAACGAAATTTTAGTTAAAGCCAAAGAAATTTTAGTTAAAGCTACTCAGAACCTAGAATTTTCTCTTCCGTTATTACCAATATGGTATGAAAATTATACCGCAGAGGTTTCAAAGAAAGAAAAAGAAAAGACTACTAAGGCCCTCTCAGATCAAATAGAGTCCCTTGAAAAAACAAGTTTAGAAGAAAATACTCTAAAAGAAAATAAAGGAATCAAAAACAACGAAAATATAGAAAATGACCACAAAAAGAAGAAAAACAAAAAAAATACAGAAGAAGAAAATAAAGAAATCATAAACAAGGACGCACAGAAACTAGTAGACCTTTTAAAGGAATTCAGCCGTAAGAATCCTATCAACCCAGAGGACAAAAATGCACCAATTTATAACAGTATTTTAACGATTCTCACGAATCCTTATGCTACTACATTTATAAAAAGACCCGAAACTAAAAATCAATTCTTAAATCTTTCAAAAGCACTCCTAATGAAAGATCAGGCAAATGATGATAAAAAAACCAAGGTACTTAACACTGCTTATAAAGCTTATCCTATTATGGCAAAAGCCGTGCAGGCAGAAACGGAACGAGTTAAAGCTCAGGATAACGAGACTATGGAAACCATGAGAGAAACCCATATCCTTTTAAATCAAATAAGCGATATAAGAAAAAAATATTTGAACAAAACCAATAAAAAAGCAATTTCCGAAACAGATACAAAAAAACTATTTTACTCATTAAGCAAATATATAGAACACAATCCTGTACCGCAGAAGGATTCAATTGCTAACAGTTATAAAAAAATCAAATCGTTTCTTGAGAACCCAACCATGTTTGAAATTATGAAGGATCAGAAAACTTTAAAAACGTTCCTGAATCTTGCTGATTCTATCATGAAGACAGATAAGGAGGAGAATGATAAAGATAAGATAGCAAATACCTGTGCCACTATCGAATCAGCTTTACAAGCAAAGCAGCGTGAAATAGCTTTACAAGCAAAGCAGCCTGAAATATTCAATGCTCTATCGAAAGACATTTTCAAGAGAAAACATAAGAATTTGGATGTTGAAGAAGCTGAAGAAAGCAAAGCAATCAAAAAAGCCATAAAGACAAAAAAAGAAACTTTAACAATTAAGCTCGACAGATCTCTCAGCCTCAACATCATTGAGAAAAAACAGACAGGTATCATACAAGAAAAGAAAAATGAGACCCAAAATCTCAAAAAACAGTTAAACGATAGCAATCAAAACGACCCGAATTTAATCATTGAGGAAGCTCCTATAAATGTTATAAGCAAAAACTTGGAGGAAAATAACCAAATAAATATTATAGACAAGCAGAAAACGGAATCGAACAACAATATCCAACAAAACCAAGTTGAAGAATATGATGACTCGGATGAGATAACTGAAGATAAACTAGAGAATTATATAAGCAAAACCAAATCAGCAGGGGTCTACGAAATCGACAACGACCTAAGAAAAAAAGTGATTGCAGACTTAAACGATTTCATAAGCGAGAAGACACAGAAAATTAACACCGATCCGATGGATCGCCAACAGATAACTGGCGTAAAAGAGATGGCGCAACAACCAGTAGATATCAAGGCAAAGAAGGATCTGACTGATAACACAAAAAATAAAAAATCTATAGAAATTCAGACGAAAAAAACTGATTTTGTAACAACTACTTCTTCTGTCCTCTCAACTAATACGGCTAGAAAGAATAACACACCTACAAAAAAACCTTTGAATACTACAAATATCAGTACAAATAACTCTCATGAAGAAGATAGGAAGGTAGAGAATACTATAAATATTATAAACGAAAAGGACGCGAAAGAGGACGATAATGTCCAACTAAGGAAATTAGAAGAAGAGAATGACCAAAATACCCCAACTACCAAAAAAACACAAACGGTCTTTGACTTCTTCGTAGGTTATGGTCAAAACAAAGATAAAGATGTTGATAAAGATGTTGACAAAGACTTAGAATTATTGGAACAAGAAATCAATCCTACAAAGACCAGCACCATCAAAGAAGGAAACAAGATTACAACGTCCAACAACATCAATGAATCAGACGAGATTACAACGACCAACAACATCAATGAATCAGACGAGATTAAGGCCAACGATATCAGGGAAAATTTAAAAAGAAGATTGAATCAAGAACTCACCGAAAACACAGGGCAATCAGAAGTGCTGAAGGAAGCTGAAACACAAGGCCAAAATAACCAGGTAATAAAATTAACTGAAAAGAATATTCCTAGATCCTGGCGCGAATGTAGCAGAAAGGAGTATGTTACAACCCCAGAAATGGTAGAAGAATTCTATCACTTTCAAGAATCCCTTACCGGTGGCCGATCTAAAGATAAACAGATAAAGAAAAATGCTGATGATCAGCCAGAATATTATGCCAATTATGATCAATTGTATAAGGCCTTTACAAAGAATCCAACCAATCACCTATTTGTGAAGTTTTTAAATCTCTTGAAATGCAATAACCTAGCTGTACTCCAAAAAGCTGTACAGGTCTATTCCAATGATCCGAATATGGATTCCCTCCTAATATCTCATCTCGAAGCTAGGTTGGGTTTGCTTCGAGATCTTTATAAAATAAAGCTTGGAAACAAACCTGAAATCAAGGGGAATAAATTTGATTTAAAAGACAAAGAATACCAAAAAGAGGGTGAAAAACCTAATATTTGCTGGTCCATTGCTTTGTCAAATTTACTGGCATGTCAGGGCATCAGCATTTCATCCCAGTTAATTCGAGCTGCGCGGGTAGAAAACGAACCACTTAATTTGGCTCATGGTTATGAACGTAGTGATGCATATATCCAAAGTCAACGAGGTGCATTTAACAGTGTAGAACACGGATTTAAGCAAATTGAACATCTACAAGTTGTCAAAGACTACGAATGTATAGAAAATTCTTATGGGATTTCCTTCCTCACAAAAAACTCACTAGATTGGAATACGTGGTTCGTTGAGCAACTCAAGGCTTCCTTTGGCGGAGAAAAAATAGACTCCAATAATGCATCCGCCATGAGCCTTACAGACGGTACACATTTTATCACTATTTTGGGATTTGAAAATTTAAATAAAAAAAACAAGGATGACATAATACTTTATGTACATGATTCCAATCCTAAAGATGAAGGTAGACTCCCCGAAAAGTGCACCTTGAAAAAATTAAAAGAGCATCTCTTTAAAAAGCATGAAGTTTATAAGAAAGCCCAAAAGAACCCTAATTATAATATAGTAGCAGAAAAACAAAAAGTTCTATACGATACTGGCATAACATATCTCAAAAAGAAGGCCAAATCAAAACCATAATATCATCTATTCATTTTCTAAAATCACACATAAAAGGAATCCCAGTCTTCAGGGATTCCTTTTTTCATCATCATATTTATCTAGAAAATCTTCTCTTCTTTCATTTTACGCCAAACCAAAAATGCATTTATATATATAATCACCGTGAAAATAAGAACTATCACATTGCTCAGCAAATTTCTTGACTCTTCCAAAACGCCTCCGGCCTGCTGATCACTGACAGTTATAAGACCGGCAAAATCCACCAGTGAATGAAGAATAATACCGATCCACAGATTGTTGGTAAGCAGATATATACCGGCAAACAACAATCCTATCCCTACTGCATAGAGAACCTGAATCAAAGAATTTAGCCGATCTGCTCCCACTAGCACATTAAAAGCATGAATCAAAGCAAAAGCAATACCAGTCATCAGATAAGTGATAAACAATGCCTTCTGTTTGTTTTTGCCAGGCAGCCTTCGAACCGTAGACAGGGGAATGATCCGAAACATCACCTCCTCACAAAGCCCCGGAGAAACGCCCATAACCACCGCTGCAAAGAAATTTCCCAAAGGAAATTTCTGGACAAAATCGGAAAGCATAATGAAAAACGATATGAGCAAGAGGCTCCATCCCATTAGCAATCCTTTTCCGGTATTCTTTACAGATAAGAAACCAGGCATCTCTTTTCTATGTAGGATCCAGTAAAGCACCAGTATCATAATACCAATAAAAAGAAAGCGCAAATTAGTCATAAAACCGACAACTCCGAAAACCACCTCTCCATGGTCTAGCAGCCCCTGTATCGTTACCAGGATCATATACAAAATCCAATACAGGATCCATGTCAAAATGGTCTTTGTCAGAGGACTTTTTATATCTTTTTTCTTTTTTTCATTCATAAACTATCTCCAATCTTTTTAATACTTATGATATTCCATCTTAAGTTCTAGGATAGCAGTTTTCTTTTCAAGAATCCATCTTTTTCACTTTTTAGTTATTCTGCACAATTCCAAGCCGGTATTATTGTAATCTCTCACGAATTTGATATTTGGAAACGTTTTATGTTGTAAAACTCAGGTAAAGATGCTACGATAGTCTCAACAGATGGAAACGTTTTCGGAAACAGTTCCATTCCAATTCATTCATTACATTATAAGGGAGGAAATATCATGAAGAAGAAAAAAGTATTGGCTCTTGCACTTACAGTTGCAATGACCGCATCCTTAGCAGTTGGCTGCGGTAGTTCATCTGGTTCCGGTTCCGGTTCCGATGACAGTTCAAAAGAAGCTAGCGGCGGATCTGTTTACTATCTGAACTTTAAACCGGAAGCAGACGAAGCCTGGCAGGAGTTAGCCGAAGAGTACACCGACGAGACTGGAGTTCCGGTAACCGTTGTTACTGCAGCATCCGGTCAGTATGAGACCACATTAAAGAGTGAGATGGGTAAATCTGAAGCACCTACTCTGTTCCAGGTAAACGGACCGGTTGGACTTGCTTCCTGGAAGGATTACTGCTACGACTTATCGGATTCTGATATCTACGGCGAGCTTACTTCTGAGGACTTTGCATTAAAGGATGGAGATTCTGTTGCAGGTATCGGTTATGTTATTGAATCCTACGGACTCATTTACAACAAGGCGCTTCTTGAAGAAGCCGGATATACCGAGGACGACATTACCTGCTTCGATGATCTTAAGAAGGTTGCTGAAGACATTACAGCAAGATCGGATGAATTAGGATTCAGCGCATTTACCTCTGCCGGTATGGATGGTTCTTCTGACTGGAGATTTAAAACTCATTTAGCAAATCTTCCAATCTACTATGAGTATCAGGCAGACGGCATCGACAATACTGATGCAATCAAAGGAACCTACCTTGACAACTACAGAGAAGTTTGGGATCTCTATATTAACAATTCTACCTGCAGTCCGAAACAGTTGAGCACCAAGACCGGTGATGATGCAGTTGCGGAATTTGTTACCGAGCAGGCAGTCTTCTATCAGAATGGTACCTGGGCTTACAGCGATATTTCTGATCTTGGAGATGACAATCTTGGAATGCTTCCAATTTACATTGGTGTTGACGGCGAAGAGAATCAGGGCCTTTGTACCGGTACTGAGAACTACTGGTGTGTAAATAAGAATGCTTCTGAGGAAAACATTCAGGCAACTCTTGATTTCATGAACTGGTGCGTAACTTCTGAAGAAGGTACCGAGATGATGTGCAGCGCAGACGGAATGGGATTTGTCATTCCTTTCAAGGGCAACTTAGAGTCCGACAATCCGTTAGTAAACATTGCTGATCAGTATGTAGCAGATGGAAAGACTCCTGTTTCATGGAACTTCTCAACTATGCCATCTGAGCAGTGGAAGAACGATGTTGGTTCTGCTCTTACCACCTACGCAGCAGATCAGACAGACGCTAACTGGGATCAGGTAAAAACAGCATTCGTAGACGGATGGGCTACAGAAGCAGCTGCCAGCAAATAAGTTTCAAAACTTATAAGCCAAAAGTAATGAACAACTGAATTTGCAGGGGAGCAATCGCTGCTCCCCTGTTTTTATGAAAGAGGACATCTATATGGAGAAAGCAATTAAACGTTATTGGCCTATATTTGTACTTCCTACCATAGCTGCATTTATGATTGGATTTGTTATTCCATTTATAGAGGGTATCTACCTCTCCTTCTGTGAATTTACCACCATCAAGGATGCATCTTTTGTAGGAATCAAAAACTATGTACAGGCATTGCAGGATACAACCTTTACCCACGCGTTCTGGTTTACCACTGCCTTTGCTATCGTAACTTTAATTTTAATCAATGTACTGGCTTTTGCTGTTGCCTTAGCTCTCACACAGAAGATTAAGGGAACCAACATTTTCCGTACGGTATTTTTCATGCCGAACTTGATTGGTGGTATCGTTCTTGGATATGTATGGCAACTGATCTTTGATGGAATTCTCAGCAAATTTGATACAGCCTTAAAGCTTAGTTCTAAATTTGGTTTCTGGGGACTGGTCATCCTGATCTGCTGGCAACAGATCGGATACATGATGATCGTATATATCGCAGGTCTTCAATCTATTCCAAGCTCTCTTACAGAGGCCGCTAAAATTGACGGTGCAAATTCTGTACAGACTTTATTTAAAATCACCATTCCAATGATGATGCCTTCCATCACCATTTGCACCTTCCTAACCATAACAAACTCCTTTAAGCTCTTCGATCAGAACCTGTCTCTTACAGCGGGAGAACCAATGCATCAGACAGAAATGATGGCGCTGAATATTTACGATACCTTCTATGGCCGCGTAGGATTTGAAGGTGTTGGTCAGGCAAAGGCCGTTATTTTCTTCATCATCGTTGTAGCTATTGGACTGATTCAGCTTCGTGTCACCAGAGATAAGGAGGTGCAGCAATAATGAATAAAAAGTCAAAAGGTATTTTCGCCTCCCTGTTTTTTTCGATTATTTCGATTTTGTTTGTAGCACCTATTTTAATCGTGCTTATGAACTCCTTCAAGAAAAAAGCTTTTATTAACCTTTCTCCCTTCTCTCTTCCGGACGAGAAGAGCTACACAGGGTTAGAAAATTATATCACCAGTATTACCAAATATGACTTTCTAAAGGCAGTTGGCTGGACCGTATTTATTACTGTTCTCTCTGTGCTTGTTATTTTGGTATGCTGCTCCATGTGTGCATGGTATATCACAAGAGTTCAGAATAAGATTACGAAATTAATCTATCTTCTCTGTGTATTTTCCATGGTAATCCCCTTCCAGATGGTAATGTTTACCCTGTCCGGTACCGCGGATTCTTTGGGTCTTAACACTCCATGGGGAATTATCATCGTATACCTGGGATTTGGCGCAGGCCTTGCGGTATTTATGTTCTGCGGTTTTGTAAAAGCCATTCCGTTGGAGATTGAGGAAGCTGCCATGATCGATGGCTGCAATCCCATCCGCACCTTCTTCAGTGTGGTACTTCCTATCATGAAACCAACCTATATTTCCGTTGGTATCTTGGAAGCTATGTGGATCTGGAATGATTTCCTTCTTCCTTACCTTGTACTGGATATTAAGAAATATAAAACCATTTCCATCGTAATTCAGTACATGAAAGGAAGCTACGGTCGTGTAGATATGGGAGCTATTATGGCTTGCCTCATCATGGCCATTATTCCGGTTATCGTATTTTATATGAGCTGTCAGAAGTACATTATCAAAGGTGTTGCGGCTGGCGCAGTTAAAGGGTAAACTATATAAGATATTATTTTTCGGAATCAAAATAGAAACTATAAAGACAGAAAGGATATTTACTTATGACCATTAAAGATATAGCCAAACTTTCAGGATATGGAATCGGAACCGTATCACGAGTCATTAATAATCATCCTGGAGTCAGTGATAAAGCACGAACTGCTGTTATGAAAGTCATTGAGGAGACGGGATTTCAGCCTAATTCCAATGCCAAGTTTTTAAAAATGCGGGCCAGCTCTTCCATTGCCATCATCGTGAAAGGTAATCGAAACATGCTTTTCCAAACTCTGGTGGAGCAGATCCAGCACCGACTCATCAAAAATGACGAGGAAGCGGTGGTTAGTTATATCGATGAAGATGAGGATGAGGTAACCTTTGCCATGAGTCTTTGCCGGGAGAACAATCCCAAAGGGATCTTCTTTTTGGGAGGTGATATGGAATTCTTTAAAAAGAATTTTAAACATATCTCTGTTCCCTGTGTGCTTCTTACCAACAGCGGAAAGGAACTGGCCTATGAAAACCTCTCTTCCCTGACCACCGATGATACAGAAGCCGCCGAGGCTGTCATCGATTATCTGGCAAAGCAGGGACATCAGCATATCGGAATTTTGGGAGGTAATGAACCGGAGACTGACTCTGATACTCAGATCAGTTTCAAGCGTCTCAATGGTTGTATGTTGGGATTTAAGAAGCATGACTTGCTCTTTGATCCGGAACTTCAATTTGAGCCCTGTCGCTATTCTATGGAAGAAGGCTATGAGGCAGCCAAGACTTTGCTTACAAAGGATCCATCCCTAACGGCCATCTTTGCCCTGGGTGATACCGTTGCCTTCGGAGCCATGCGGGCCATCCGGGATATGGGAAAGAGAATCCCCGAAGACATTTCTATCGTAGGATATGATGGAATTGATTTGGCAAAGTTCTCGACACCAAGGCTTGCAACCATCCGTCAGGATACGGAGCAGATGGCAAAGCAAGGAGTAGATTTAATGCTTCAGAGAATTCATTATCCTTATAAGGCCGTGCATAAAACCATTCCTTATACACTTATAACAGCAGAAAGTGTGAAATCAATGTAGAATGTGTTTCCTACATAGATTACTTGTAACTATTCAAAACTATGCAAAACTGCGTTCTTCGAATGCATGCATTCAGACAGGTAAGCAGTTTTGTCGAAGCAACCACATGAACAAAAGGAAAGCTTCGCAGAGACGATTTTGCGAAAGGGTTTCTGAATAGTTACGATTACTTTTAATATTAAAATTTTGTACATATAGAAAGGAGGGTTTTGGATGAGAACAGCAGGTATATTGATGCCGATTACTTCTCTCCCATCCCCTTATGGAATAGGAACCTTGGGACAAGATGCCAGAGATTTTATATGCTTTCTGGAAAAAGCAGGCCAAACCTATTGGCAGATTCTTCCCATCGGCCCTCTTGGATACGGAGATTCCCCCTACTCTTCCTGCTCAACCTTTGCCGGAAGCCCTTATATGATTGATCTGGATGATCTTGTAAGTGAGGGATTACTGGAGGAATCTCAATTTAAAGATCTTGCATGGGGTGAAAATCCTACAAAAGTAGATTATGAGATTCAATATAATCAAAGATTTACCGTACTTGCATCTACCGTTCCTACGGTATTGGAAAAATTTTCTGAGGAATATCAGAATTTTTGCAAAGAAGAAGGCTATTGGCTTGATGACTATGCTCTGTTCATGGCCATCAAAAGAAAATATGAGGGAGCCCCCTGGTCCAAATGGCCTCAGGAAATCCGAGTGAAGGACACTAAGGTTTTAGATGTACTTCGTGAGTCTTTGAAAGAAGAAATTATTTTTTGGAAAACCGTACAGTTTCTTTTCTTCAGACAATGGAGAAAGCTTAAGGACTTTGCCGGACAACATCACATAAAGATCATCGGCGATCTTCCCATCTATGTTTCAGATGACAGCGTGGATGCCTGGTCCCATCCGGAGCAGTTTCAGTTAGATGAAAATCTGATTCCTACAGAGGTGGCAGGATGTCCACCGGATGGATTTTCCGCCGACGGACAGCTTTGGGGCAATCCTCTCTTTGACTGGGAATCCATGAAAGAGGACGGCTACTCCTGGTGGATTGCAAGAATCGCCCATCTGATGAAGATCTACGATGTTCTGCGAATTGATCACTTCCGTGGATTTGATTCCTACTATGCCATTCCTTACGGCGACAACACTGCTGCCAGAGGCAAATGGAAGCCAGGTCCCGGAATTGATTTCTTCCATGCGGTAAAAGAAAAGCTAGGGGATCTTCCGATTATTGCGGAGGATTTGGGATTCCTTACAGATTCTGTTTATGAATTATTAAAAGAAACAGGTTTTCCCGGAATGAAGGTTTTAGAATTCGCCTTCGACTCCAGAGATACGGGTCGCGGATACAAGCCTCACCAGTATGATCACAACTGTGTGGTCTATGCCGGCACTCACGACAACGAAACCATCCTAGGCTGGTTTGACACCGCACTTTACGAGGATGCGAAAAATACTATCCGGTACTTCCGTCTTAATAAGGAGGAAGGTTACAACTGGGGACTGATGCGAAGCGGCTGGAGCAGCGTTGCGGATACCGCCATTATGCAGATGCAGGATTTCTTAGGATTGGGCCACGAAGGCCGCATGAATACACCATCGACTCTGGGAAATAACTGGGTATGGAGATGTAGAAAAGAAGATATAAATGATGCTCTGGCGGAGAAGATTCGCAAAGAAATGATCCTTTATGATCGATTGGCGAAAACTATATAAGGTTGTATTATAATAAAAATCCCGAGATACCAAGCAAACGGTATCTCGGGTTTTTATCTTTCCCCCCACTCCATAACTACATCTTTTCCATGGTGAGCTAACCCTATATATATAACCTTACCTTTTAGATCAAAATCATAAACTCTATCTTGAATTTGCCTGATCGCTTCCTTTGACAGTCGCTCCAATTCCTCTTTTATATTACTCTTATCTTCTTTCAAATATTTGAATTCAATCACAAAAGATGTTCTTTTTTCATCCTTGGCCTGTATCACAAGGTCACATCTTCCCTTACCTTCTTCTCTGTTTGAGATAACTTTATAATTATCCGACAGACATACGCACATTCCCAGCATCATCATATGATAGCTATTTTCGCCGGTTAAATCATGATAGCTTGGTAACATCAGGATATTTTTATAGTTATCGTAAAACTCTTCCCGATCTTCCTGCAAAAGACTATCCATCATATTATTGATCTGTCCTACATTTAATTCCAAATACTGCTCTGTCAGATCAACAAATTCTTTTCTTACTTCTTTATTTGGTATTTCTACCCGATATCGTTCAGCGATGGTATTTATTGTTTTGGTTATAGTTAGATATCCTGCATTGACAAATAATCCCCATAAGGACGGTGTATTTTCCACTTCATAGAAACTGGTCTGCAGAGTAATTATTGTTTCCAGATAATTATTCTTGATCAGTTTTTCATATTGCTCCTTGAAATCAGACTTTGATTTTTTTATGGCCTGTTTGATCATTGTATTGGCGCTAGTATTGACCCAGTAAGGAATCAACTCTTTTCTTTTTATATAATTTAAAACGGACCATGGATTATAGATTTCTGTATTGCCCATCCTATAACCATCGTACATTTCTTTCACTTGATCATCTAACTCCAATTGATAATACTCTAGCAATTCTTTGGTCTCTTCGATAGTAAATCCAAAATATTCACTGTAATTATTGTCCTTTACTGTATATACATCAAGATTATTTAAATCACTAAAGATATTTTCCTTCGCCACTCTCTGAATTCCTGTAAGCATGGCATATTTCAAATCATTCGAATTCTTCAGGGAACTGCGAAGGAGCGTTGCCAATCCGCCCTTAATCTCTGAGTAGAATCCACCTGCTCTTGCCTCAATAAATGGCGTATCGTATTCATCAATAAAGACCATTACATCTTTTCCATAATGCTCCTTCAATTTTTTCATCAAAAAAATGATCGCATTATTTATATCATCCAATGTGCCATTATTTTTTTGAAGCAGGCCGTTTATGATATTGTCAAAATCATTTTTATCAAATAAAGACAACTCATCAAAAAGAAACATGTATTTTTCATATTCTTTTTGTATCTGATTTTTTATGAAATTAACTACTGTGGTCTTACTTTCTTTCGCATCTGCAAAGGAAAGAAAAATAATAGGGTATTGATTCATTTCACTGGCATAGGGTGTATCCATGATCTTGGTGCCTTCAAAAAGCTCCTTTGAATCTTTTGTTATATCAAAAAATTCCGCCATCATAGACATATTCATGGTTTTTCCAAATCTTCGTGGTCTTGTAATCAGTGTCACTGCACTTTTTCTTTCCAAAAATTCCCGGATCATCAAAGTCTTATCCACAAAATAACAATGTTCTTCTATTAATTTTGAAAAGTTATTAAGTCCTATTGGTATTGCCTTCATTCTACTCACCCTTCCAGCATGTTATTTCGTGGTTCCCTAACTAGAGTTGTATTCATTATAACAGAAAACGAGAGCTTTCGTTGAAAAAGCTCTCGTTATTCTCCACGTTTTTTCTGTCTCTTCTAGTCTTCCCACGGTCTGATTCTGTAAGTCACTCCAAGTTCCTCACAAATCTTGGCACACTGTGCCTCCTCTTCCTTGGTCAAGGTAGTATCCACTGTAGTCAAGACGACATTTGGAACGTACTTTCTGACATTCTTTGCAAAAGTCAGCATAGCATCAAAGGACTTCATGCCAAATTTGCATCGAACCAGTTCATGATATCTTTCAGGATTCGGGGTGTTTAGACTGATAGATACGGTATCCACCAATCCTTCAAAATCCGGGGTTGTATCCTTCTCCCAGATAAGATCTGCCATACCATTGGTATTGACACGAACCCTATTTCCAAAGGTTTCCTTCACATAGGCTGCCACCTTAAGAATCATATCCAGTCTCTCGGTAGGTTCTCCATATCCGCAGAAAACCACTTCATTGAATTCTGTCATATCATAATTCTTAAAATCTTCCAAAATCTCTTCATAAGTCGGCTCATGTTCTAACCATAGAGAGCGGTCATCCACCTCTGATACGGTATCCATATTTTGTCTCAGGCAAAAGGTACAGGCACAGGGGCAGCGATTAGTTAGATTTACGTAAAGGTTATTGTGTACTTTATATAGAATTGTCATTGCTTTTTTCATTTGAAATTTCCTCCCAAGTTTTTTTATATTCATATTTATATTTGCATTTATTTTTATATTTATTTCTATATCACTTTGTATTTATTTCCACTTTAGTGTTGATAACACTTCCTCAAATGGCACTCCGTCTGTCACCGGAATATCCATTTCTACTGCCCGCATGATACATTTTTTGATAAATTTCGAAGCTTTTTTTACCGATACCGAAAACTCCACTCCATTCACCGCATCTGCCGCTAAGATAGCAGAAAAAATATCTCCCGTTCCGGAGCGGGAAGTCCCTACCTTATGGGTTTTAAACAGGTGCATCTCCGGTTCCTTCTTGCTTCGATCCAAACATAGATTACAAAGAAAACTTCTCTGGGGGATTCCGGTGATCACAAGCTTTGATACCCCAAGATCAGCCACCGCTTCTGCCAAGGCTTGAAGCTCTGCCATCTTCCATTTATCTTTATAAGGCGTTCCTGTCAGGATGCAGGCCTCCGTAAGATTCGGAGTAGCTATATCTGCCAAGGACACCAGCCTGATCATTTCCCGGCACATCTTTTCCGTATAGGTTGGATAGGTATTACCATAATCTCCCATTACAGGATCCACCAGCACGGTAGTATCCTCTCTTCGAAATCTTTCAATAAAATCCGTAACAATCCCGATCTGCTCTGAGGATCCTAAAAAGCCGGTACAGATTCCCTTAAAATGCAAGTCCAGCTTCTCCCACATGTCAATGTATCTTGGCATATGTTCCGTAAAATCTGAATAATAAAATTCAGGGAATCCCGTATGATTGCTGAAAATGGATGTAGGTATGGGACAACATTGCACATGCATGGTAGAAATAATAGGAAGCTGCACCGCAACGGAGCATCGACCGAATCCGGAATAATCATTGATCAGTGCGATCTTGTTCTGTTTGTTGTGATCCGGTAAGCTTTTCTTATGCTTTCGTTTATCTTGTAATTCTTGTGATTTCTGATGAATCGCCATTCTATTTCCTCTCTCTTTACAAAGGATAATTAAGATGATAAACTCGTTCTGAACCTATGGATATAATCAATTTTGATATTTTTTATATAACCAAAATTTGATAATTCATAAACTTATCAAGCTCGATTCCTCGAATCGAAAGGATTGCGTCATGAATTATAAAATTACTCACACCCACGATACGCCCGCCTATATTCAGCTATATCATTTTATAAAAGAAGATATTGTAAAGGGACTCTATCCCTATGGATCCAGGCTTCCGGCTAAGAGAACCATCGCTGTAGAAAGTAACTGTAGTGTAGTGACGGTAGAGCACGCCCTGGAGCTTCTGAGCGAGGAAGGTTATATCG
Source organism: bacterium (assembly GCA_963658085.1). Classification (GTDB taxonomy): domain Bacteria; phylum Bacillota; class Clostridia; order Lachnospirales; family Lachnospiraceae; genus CAKRJP01. The sequence continues at coordinate 18,805 of CAVKOU010000017.1, read as the reverse complement.
AACTGCGGCAACGAAGTGGCAGCTATGTTATTTATAAGGAAGCAGATTTTTTATCCAATGTTTACGGAGATGAAACTATAACATTTGAAGGGAAGTCGGAAGAAGCCCTAACTGACGAAAAGAAGTCAGACGGCATTTTCCAAGCTCACTCTGAAGATTCTGCGGATTTATCCACAAATGCTTCGAAAAATCGCGGAGATTTCCCCTATTCTGTCTTGGCCAGGACCATGCGAAAAGTGATTACAGACTATGGAGAGAACATTTTAGTAAAAGGATCCAATCAGGGTTGTTTTGAACTACGCAGTGAAATTTGTCGCTATCTCGCTCGTAGCCGACGTATTTATGTAGAGCCGGACCAGATCGTAGTGGGTGCCGGTGCGGAATATCTCTACAGCCTGGTAGCTCAGCTTTTTCGCGGAACTCTTCCTTTTGCCATTGAATCTCCCTCCTACGAGAAAATCCATATGGTATACGAAGCCTTAGGAATCCAATGCCTGTTTCTTCCTCTTACAAAGGATGGGATTTCCTCCAAGGATCTGGCAAATACCAAGGCAAGTATCCTTCACGTTACTCCATTTAACAGCTATCCCACAGGGATCACCGTGGGGATTTCCAAAAAGAAGGAGTATCTAAGATGGGCTTCTAAAGGAAATGCCTACATTGTGGAGGATAACTACGACTCGGAGCTGACAGTTTCAAGAAAGGCGGAGGAACCCCTATTTGCAATGTCAAACGAAGACAATGTAATCTATATGAATACCTTCTCCAAAACCATCGCTCCCTCTATGCGTATTGGTTATCTTATACTGCCAAAGAAATTGCAGGGACGATTTCAGGAGAAATTGGGATTTTATTCCTGTACGGTTCCTCTCTTTGAGCAGTATGTGCTGGCTGAACTTTTAAAAAGCGGGAATTATGAGCGAAATGTAAATCGGATTCGCAGGAAACGCAGAAAAGAGGGATAACCAGAGGGATAAAATTCTGAAAATAAAAAGTATAGGATTTCATAGAAAATAAAAAGTATAGGATTTCAAGTTGCACAAGATAACAGCTTGTGATATACTTTCAAACGTTGCAAGCACGTATCTGTCAATTATGATTCTCAGATACCTGGCAAAAACAAGGTCATTATCCAGCTTGCATCGAGTGTTCGAGACCTTCCACTCGTAAAACAAAACTAAAGGAGAATTGAATATGAAGAACAAGAATGTAGCATTTTTGACCCAGGCAGCTATGATCGCTGCTATCTACGTAGTACTTACCTATATCTTTGCACCCTTTTCATTTGGTGAGATTCAGGTACGTATTTCCGAGGCATTAACAATTCTGCCACTCTTTACACCGGCAGCAATTCCGGGACTTTTCGTAGGATGTCTGATTGGTAACATTTTAGGAGGCGCTATTCTTCCGGATATTATTTTTGGAAGTATTGCAACTTTACTTGGAGCCATTGGAACTTATGCTTTAAGAAATCAGAAGCCGGTATTCGGAACCTTACCTCCAATCGTAGCAAACATCATTATCGTACCTTTCGTACTTCGCTATGGATATGGAACCATGCTTCCAATCCCGTTTATGATGTTGACCGTAGGTGTAGGAGAAGTAATCTCTTGTATCGTACTGGGACTTATTCTTTATACAGCACTAAACCGTTACAAAGGCACAGTGTTTGCACATGCTGCAAAATAATCGAATCTATTAGACGCGATTTTATGAAAGAAGGCGTGTCCTCATTCTAGAGGATACGCCTTTTTTTGTAACTTAGATTTACCGATTACTACTTCGAAATTTCCCGGGAGTTGTATCATAATACTTATGAAACAGTTCACAGTAATAACTGCTATTTGAAAAGCCGCAGGCATATGCAATCTCCGTGATGGACATCGTAGTATTTCGAAGAAGAAAGACTGATTTTTCCAGTCGATAGCGGTTCAGATAAATCATAGGAGATGTATTCAAATATTTCTGAAATAGAGAACTGCATTTTGTTTTGCAACAATTTCCGGAAGCTGAAATATCTTTAAGCAAAATCTTATTTGCATAATTTTTCTGCACATATCCAATCATTGCAGTAAGAGCCAGAATATCTTCGGCATCCTTATCATAGTCCGGGAAACCATTCATGTTTTCGGCAAGCAGACGAAATATATGAACGGTCTTTTCCAACGTGATAAATGGGTGTATCTCGTTCTTATTTTTTTCGTAAAGTTCTTCCAAATCCCGAAGAATAGAATTCTGCCACTGAATCGATAGATTTAATTTCTGATAAGGAAACAGATGATTCTTTATCAAAGGATTTAAACAGTTTTCTATAAAGTAAGAATTTATAGAAAGCAACTGCGTGGACAACAGAATGCAGATAAAGACGCATTCCGTATGAGTTTCAGAATAGCCATAATGAAAGCAACGGCTATTTACAAAGATCCCCTCTCCCGCCTGTAAGGAAATATTCTGACCATTCACATCATAAAACATCTGCCCCTCTAAAATCAGAATAAATTCCAGATCATCATGCCAATGGCTGACCGCACGAAAATCAGGATAGCTTGAGAGCAGTCCTTTTTTTACATACACAGGAAAGTCAGGATTGTTATAAATGACATTCTCAGACGAATCCAAAGTTAAAGAAAGACTGGGACATAATTCCATTTGAGTCATCTCCTTTGCGAACATTTGTTATATTATTATGGCTGATTTTAGTATGAAAAACAAGAAAATTTGTATATCTTTATATTGTGCACAGAAAGGAAAAGAAAATTCAGATGGAAAAGAAATTTAGAAATAAGATTCTAAAACTTGCTCTTCCCATTACAGCACAGCAATTTATGCTGGCTCTTGTAAGCGCATGTGATGCTTTTATGTTGGGAGGTCTAAATCAGAACTCTCTGTCAGCAGTTTCCCTGGCTTCTCAAATTACTTTTGTGTTCAATTTGATTTTAACAGCTCTCACTATTGGGGAGAATATGTTTGTTGCGCAGTATTATGGGAAGAAAGACTTTGAGGGACTAAGGGCATCCGCAGGACTTGTATTAAGATATGTATTGATCGTTTCTGTCCTTTTTTTGATTCTCACATTATTTATTCCGAAACTTCTTATGGGACTTTTTACGAACGATAAGATACTGATTGCATATGGAGTCAAATATTTGAAATTAATCGGTTTATCCTATGTATTTTCGGGAGTCTTGCAGGTTCTGCAGGGAATCTTGAAAAATTGCGGTTATGTTGGAAAATGTACCATGGTAAGTACCGTCGTTGTATTTACAAACATTGTACTGAATGCCATTTTTATTTATGGTTATTTAGGATTTCCGAGAATGGAGATCGCAGGGGCTGCGTTAGCCACCGTCATAGCAAATGGTCTTGGGCTGCTTATTACTATCTACATTTTATATCTAAAAAAAGAGCTTTGGATTGGAATCTCTGATATAAAGGTTCGGGACGTTGCTATAATCAGAAAATTTTGGAAACACGTTTATCCGGTACTCTTTAATGAACTTGTCTGGGGTGGTGGATTTACTATGTATTCCGTAATACTGGGGCATCTCGGCTCCGATGCTGTAGCCGCCAATTCTATTGCAAATATAACCAAAAATCTTCTGATCTGTATTTGTACCGGTTTTGGATATGGTGGAAGTATTATTGTTGGAAATCTTCTTGGCGAAGGCAATTTGACAGAAGCAAGAAAAAGCGGAAATACTTTATGCAAAATTGCAATACTTTCAGGAATTCTGACAGGAGGAATGATCCTTCTTGTAACGCCTGCTATTTTGCATTATAACAATCTAACAGATGCAGCAAGGGGTTATCTGAAGTATATGCTATTTATGAGCAGTTATTATGTAATAGGAAAATCTATTAATTCTATGACGATCGGTGGGATTTTTCCGGCAGGTGGAGATACCAAATTTGGTTTAAAATGCGATATGATTACCATGTGGTGCTTTGCGGTTCCCCTTGGATGTATTGCGGCATTTGTACTGAAACTTCCGGTGCTGTTGGTATATTTTGTTCTAAATCTTGATGAATTAGTAAAATTACCAGCGGTATTTAAGCATTACAGAAAATATAAATGGTTAAATAATTTAACAGAAACGGAGACATAAAATGAAGACAGATTATCATATACATACGGAATTTAGTGATGATTCAGAATATCCGGTGGAGCAGGTTATAAAAGATTCTATAAAGATGGGGTTAGATGAAATATGTTTCACAGATCATGTAGATTATGGCATTAAAAAAGATTGGGATGAACCCGGAGAAATGATCTATCGAAAAGGGGGACCGGGAGAACCGGAGGAAATGCCCCTGGCAAATGTTCATTATCCTACCTATTATGAAACGATTAAAGAAATGCAGGTGTTGTATAACGATAAGATCCAATTAAAATTCGGACTGGAATTTGGTATGCAGGCCCACACCATTGAAAAATATGAGAAGCTGTTTGCAAGGTTCCCCTTTGACTTTATCATTCTTTCGATTCATGAGGTGGAGGATAAAGAATTTTGGAATCAGGATTTTCAACGCGGCAGAACCCAGAAAGAATATAATGAACGCTATTATGAGGAATTGTTATACCTTGTTCAGAACTATCACAATTACAGCGTTTTAGGGCATATGGACCTGATTACCAGATATGATCTGGCGGGAATTTATCCGTTTGAAAAATTAAAACCTATACTTACCGAAATTTTGAAAACTGTAATTGCTGACGGAAAAGGGATTGAGGTAAATACCTCAAGTCACAGATACGGACTGCCTGATCTTACACCGTCACGAGATATTTTACGACTCTATCGGGAATTGGGCGGACGTATCGTGACAATAGGAAGTGACAGTCACAAACCGGAACATTTGGGGGCATTTATTGACGAGACAAAGAAAGAATTAAAAATGCTTGGATTTAAAGAGTTTTGCACGTTTGAAAAAATGCAGCCGATTTATCACAAAATTTAGTCAAAAGTTACCACCAAAAAATTACTTGCAAATGCGAAATGTTACATTCTTGACAAATATGCAGGCAATTGCTATTATTCTCTTTAGCGAAGAGGCCACCGTTTCACGGGACTTCTTCGCTTTTTTGATATTATAGATTCCAATTATTCTTAGGTAATAAAATCTTTTAAAAGCATAAATACAAAGGAGGACACTTATGACAACAGAACTTTTACAGGAAGCCGCTTCCTATCAGGAACAGCTTGTTAAAACAAGACGTTTCCTGCACACTCATCCCGGCACCGGCTTTGATCTGACTGAGACCGTTGACTATGTAAAACAAGAGCTGATTTCCATGGGTTACGAGCCGAAAATGTGCGGAAAATCCGGCATTGTAGCTCTGGCAGGAGGAAAGAAAGATGGAAAGGTCTTTTTGATTCGAGGAGACATGGACGCTCTTCCCATCAAGGAGGAAGCCGATGTTACGTTTCCTTCCACCAATGGAAAGATGCATGCCTGCGGTCATGACATGCACACCACTATGATGCTGGGCGCCGCAAGGCTTTTGAAAGAGCACGAGGACGAAATTGAAGGAACCGTGAAATTAATGTTTCAGCCTGCCGAAGAAATTTTTGAAGGTTCCCACGACATGATCGAAGCCGGAGTCTTGGAAAATCCCAAAGTAGATGCCGCCATGATGATCCATGTTATGGCAGGGCTTCCGCTTCCTGCCGGTACTGTCATTTCCTGCGACGGAGGCGTCAGTGCACCTGCTGCCGATTATTTCTACATTGATATTCAGGGAAAGGGCTGTCACGGTTCCATGCCAAATAACGGCATTGACCCCATTACCATAGCCGCCCATATCATCACAGGCCTTCAGGAGATCCATGCAAGGGAACTTGGGCTCTCCGACGAAGCCATCCTGACCATCGGAACTGTAAATGCAGGGAATGCGGCCAATGTCATTCCTGATACCGCTCACTTAAGTGGAACCATCCGCACCTACGATGAAGCTACCAGATCCTTTATCAAAGAACGTGTTACAGAGATTTCCACCGGTATCGCCGCATCATTTCGTGGAAGCGCTACGGTTACTTACGGAAGTGGTTGTCCATGTCTTTACAATGATCCGGATCTTGCACTTCGCACTGCAGACTATTTAAAAGAGCTCTTAGGCCCATCAAAAGCATTTACTGCTTCTGCTCTTAATGCCATGTCAGGGGAAGGCAAGGCTCCAAAAAGCACAGGAAGCGAGGATTTCGCCTATGTGAGTCAGGAAGTGCCATCCATTATGTTCGCCCTGGCAGCCGGCACTCCGCAGGAAGGATACCCTTATCCTCAACACCATCCAAAGGTAAAATTCGATGAATCGGTATTGTCCGAAGGCAGTGCCATCTACGCTTATACCGCAATGCGCTGGTTACAGGAACAACGCTAATACTCCTAATTACTTTTTATTAACTCCCACCGCCGTCGCGGTAGAAAAGAGGTTCTTATGACAACCATGAAAGATATTATTACCAGTCCACTACTCCTTGCTATGGTCATAATCGGACTGCTCTACATTGTAGGGTTTTCACTGGTCTATTTAAAAAAAGCCTACACCCATTGTCTGGAACTTGGTATCTCCAAAGAAGATCTGAAAAATGTAATCAAATCCAGCCTGGTCTTTTCCATTGTTCCCAGCCTGTCCATCGTTGTAGGTCTGTTTGCTCTGATTTCAGTACTTGGAACTGTATGGAGCTGGTGGCGACTTTCCGTAATCGGTTCTCTTTCCTATGAGTCACTGATTTCCAGTTCCGTAGCCTCTGCCATTGGATTTTCAAGCAGTGCAGAAATGCTGGAAAATGCCACCGGCCAGCAATTTGGCGTGGTTATGATCCTTATGAGTATCGGTATGCTAAGTGGATTCTTTATCCTATTACCGCTTGGCAAAAAGCTTTCTATGAGTGTCAGCAAATCTGAAGAAAACGGAAATGGATGGAAATATGTTTTAAGCGGCTGCTTTATGCTTTGCCTGTTTGCTGTTTACATTCCGGTTTTATTAATCGGCGATACGGTTCAGGCAGCGGTTATGCTGACAGGACTTGTGATTGCTGTGGTCCTTGGAGTCCTTGCAAAGAAACCGAAACTTGCATGGCTTAACGACTTTATCATGGCCTTTTCCATGATCGGCGGCATGATTTCATCCGTATACTGGTGCAAATTATTCTTATAAGCAGTTTTTCAGATTGGAGTGTATCTTATGAAGAAAAAAGATTCAAATAAAATTGTAATTACCGATTCCTTTCAGGCATGGGCCCACAAATGGGGACGCATCGGCACGCTCATCGCCTTGCTGTACATGATTGCCCTTCCATTTATTGTTTTAGGCTTTTATGACAGCATCCCTACGCTTGGACAGGTCATTAACTTAAGTACCATTAGTATTTTGATGATTTATATTCCTGTTGGATTTTCAGAAGCCATCAGCTACACACCTATTTTGGGAGCTTCTTCTTATCTGACATTTATTACAGGAAATATTATGAATCTCAAACTGCCCTGTGCGGTAAATGCTATGAAGCTTGCAAAGAAAGAGCCCAACACACCGGAAGGGGAAGCCATTTCTTCTGTTGCAGTTGCGGTATGTTCCATTATGACTATCGTAATTCTCGCCCTTGCGGCACTGTTAAGTGCATGGATCAGTCCTATTTTTGAACTACCTGCCGTGAAAACCGCTTCCAACTATCTGATTCCTGCTTTGTTCGGTTCCCTGACCCTGGGTCTCTTTGCCAGCACAAGCTCCGGCAAAAAAGTGGTTAAAAACGGGGTCATGGGAGTGGTTCCTGTAATTATCATTATTACTATATTAGCATTAGTTGTACGTATCACAACCGGCTCTTCTCTGTTCGGCATGGTAGGATTCCTGATTCTATTCATGCTGCCGGTTTCCATTATCTCATCAAGAATCATGTGGAAGAAGAAAATCATACAAGTCGTGGACAAAGAAAACGCATAGGAAAATGAATCCTAAAAAAAAATTCTAAAAAAAATTCCAAAAAAGATCCCGAAAAAGAATCTTGAAAAAGAATCTTGAAAAAACCAGAAAAGAATGTCAGTCAAAAGCTGACATTCTTTTTTAAGTATGGAAGTCCCCTCTCAAATGCGATACAATACTTCTAGACATGTATTGAGAGGAGACTTTTTTATGAGAGCACATGAAAGATTTTTAGAGTATGTTTCCGTATGGACTACCAGTAACGAAGCAAGCAATTCCATTCCATCTACTGCAAGACAGTTAGACCTTGCAAAGAAATTGGCAGAGGAAATGAAATCCCTTGGCATCGAAGACGCAAGAGTGGATGACAAGGGTTATGTTTACGGTTCCATCCCAGCCACCCCAGGCCTTGAAGACAAGGCAGCTTTAGGTTTGATTGCCCACATGGATACCGCTCCGGACGCTTCCGGCAAGGACATCAAACCTCAAATCATTGAAAATTACAATGGTGAGGATGTGGTTCTTCCGGGAAACGGCAGCGTATTATCTGTTTCTGAATTCCCTCACTTAAAGGGACTTAAGGGACGCACCTTAATCACTACAGACGGTACTACCCTTTTAGGAGCTGATGACAAGGCAGGAATTGCTGAAATCCTGACCGTCGCTGAAGAAATTCTGACAGAACAGACACCTCACGGAAAAATCTGCATCAGCTTTACCCCTGATGAGGAAATTGGACGAGGCGCCGATTATTTTGATGTAGAAGGCTTTGGCGCTGACTATGCTTATACCCTGGACGGAGATGCAGAAGGTGAAATTCAATTTGAGAACTTTAATGCCTCCACAGCTTATGTAACCTGCCACGGAGTCAGCGTTCACACCGGTTCTGCAAAAGATATTATGGTCAATGCCCAGACTATCGCTACTGAATTTCACCAGATGCTTCCGGTTTCTGAGCGGCCGGAAACAACGGAAGGCTACGAAGGATTTTATCATTTATATGCTATGAACGGAAATGTAACCACTGCGGAATTAAAGTATCTGATCCGTGATTTCGACAGTGCAAACTTTGATAAAAGAGGCGAGAAACTGCAGGAAATCGCAGATACTTTCAATGAGAAATACGGCGAAGGAAGTGTAGAAGTGAATATCGTTGAATCCTACCGCAATATGAGAGAGAAAATTGAGCCTTGCATGGAGCTTGTAGATATGGCTTTGACTGCTATTAAAAACGTTGGATTAGAACCGGTGGTAGAACCGATTCGTGGCGGTACCGATGGTGCAAGACTAAGCTTTATGGGACTTCCTTGCCCGAATCTTGGAACCGGCGGACATGCCTTCCACGGTGTCTATGAGCATATTACCGTCGAGGCCATGGACCTTGGCGTAAAAATCGTAAAGGATATCATTCGACAGATTGCAGAATAAGAGGTAAGTGAATGACGATATTTTATGGTATTTTAATTCCTTTTTTAGGCACCTGCCTGGGAGCCGCTTGTGTTTTCTTTATGAAAGAAACCCTTAGCAGCCAGGTACAAAAGGCCCTGACCGGCTTTGCAGCCGGAGTTATGGTGGCCGCATCTATTTGGAGCTTGCTGATTCCTGCTATAGAGCAAAGTGCTTCCATGGGAAAAGCTTCTGTAGTTCCGGCATTTATTGGTTTTTGGCTTGGCATCCTGTTTTTGTTACTTCTTGATCATATTGTTCCTCATATTCATCAAGACAGCGAAGAACAGGAAGGAGTCCATGCAGATTTAAAAAAATCAACCATGATGCTTTTGGCCGTAACCCTACATAATATCCCGGAAGGCATGGCCGTAGGCGTAGTCTATGCCGCTTTCCTGGGGGGCAATCAACAGATTACAGCGGCAGCGGCTTTGGCCCTCTCTCTTGGTATCGCCATTCAAAACTTCCCCGAGGGAGCTATTATTTCTCTCCCTCTAGTTGCTCAGGGGATGAAAAAGCCCCAGGCATTTCTAGGTGGGGTACTCTCAGGGGTTGTAGAGCCAATAGGAGCGGCTATTACCATCCTGCTCTCTGGCTATATTGCCTCTGCCTTACCTTATTTTCTAAGCTTCGCAGCCGGAGCTATGCTTTATGTGGTTGTAGAAGAACTGATTCCGGAGACATCGGCGGGCGAACATTCCAATATCGGAACACTTTTCTTTGCTGCCGGGTTTAGTATTATGATGGTATTGGATGTGGTTTTAGGATAATCCGATCGGTACAAATGAAAATATTAACCGCATTTCTGAGCTGACTGGTTTTGGTAACTCAAATTTTATAAAAAAAGACTGTGAAAAACTTCCGTTCCTCACAGTCTTTTTTCTAAATTTTATGCCCAAAATGAAAATAAAAAGCTTGCCACAATCAGCACAATTCCGCCACCCAAACGGCTGGAAAGCTGAGCATAGGCCATAAGTTCCATACGTTTTGACGCTCCTAATACTGCAACGTCTCCGTTTCCTCCTCTGTTTGCCATACAAAGACCTGCTGTAATTGCTGAATCGATTGGATAGAATCCAACTAACCATCCCGCAAGAGCGGATCCTACAATGGCTCCAAGAACAATCAATAGTGCGATCACTACATTGGATACGGTACAGGAATTTACCAGTTCTGCTATATCAAAGTCAAAACCAAGTCCTGCCATCATAACTACAGCAAAGGCTGTATTAAAGAATTTCTGCAGCTTTTTTGCCCCTGCACGGATATTCTTAGGGATCACGCCGGTAGCCGCTAAGATTACCACAAATACAATCATGTAAGCATATTCATGAATCGGTGCTCCCAAAACTTCCGGTAAAATCTTTGAAGAAAATAATTGTCCCACTGCATACGCTCCAAAGATTACCATGATAGCTCCGCACATATCTGCAAATGTTGGCTCTACTTCTTCTTTATCTGCTACATCAAATTCGCTTTTTCGAAGAAGGGATTTCTTATCTCCGGTAAGTCCGGGAACCTTATCTCCCAACGCATTCAAAAGAGCGGCTGCTACAATTGACATAATGTTTGCGATGGTCAGGATGATAATCGCAAATGCATAATAAGAAACTGCGGAATCTCCGGTAACTTTCTCATAAATTTCTGACATTGGTACGGCACCGGCTCCATTACCACCGCCCATGATCGGCAGTACATATTTGATAATGATAGTCTTTGGATCAATCCCAAAGATCAAACCTCCAATAGAACCAAATCCCATGGCTGCCACAAGACCTCCGATAATTGCTGGAAAATATCCTACAAAGGATTTTAAAAGGATCTTCTTTTCAAGGGAAAGAACAGATCCGGTAATCAGAACGATAATCCAGATCGTCATAAATCCTACAGTATCACCGCTGACAAATTCATCGATTGGATCTAAATACTGCTGTGGAATCAGTGCCAGTTGACGAATGATCGCAGTTCCAAAGAATGCCGCAAGCACGCCGCCACCAATGTAGGAATTCCAGATTGGTACGACCTCACCTAACTCAAAGAATAAAATTCCGTAAGCTATGATCAAAATCATAATGCTTGCAAAATCCGTTGCCAAGGCTCCACAATAAGCCGCGGCAATTACCACTGCACACCCAAAAATGGTAATATACCAGGGTGCCCCATAGAGTTTGATGTCCATGAAGGACGTCTTTTTCACCTTTTCACTCATAATCTCTCACTCCTTTAATACCTGACATTTACTGCCTTGTTTTGTTAGAAATAGTATACGATAATTTTGTGTCAGCTTTTCATATCTAATCGGAATGCGTATGCAATTCCATATTCGAATTACTTTTTGTGCAATTTTATATGAAATTTATTCTAAGAAAACCATGAAATTTTCTCATGTCAAAGATGTTTTCTTCAAGATTAGAATGGGGTATGATAGATACACGACGATCAATTCTTGTATATTATTAAAATCATGATTCAGGAGATAACATATGAAACAGATAAACGAACTTTTAGAACCAGGGCAAAAGGAGCAGGATGCTGTAACCATCGCGGTGCAAGCCACCAGAGCTCTTCTCTACGAAGTGACAACTACTCCAAAACCGGGACTGGTGGACAGACGAAATACCGGAAGTCATAGGGACATGGACAGCTTCACCTTTATGAGCAGTGCTTCCACTCTTTTTCCCTACTTCTATCAATGTGCGAAACAGGGAATAACGGATAAAGAGGGCATGATTTCACCTAAGGACACCTTTAAAGCTATCCGACCTTTTGGCATACAGGCAGAAGCTGACATGCTTGCCATCACCAAGGGTGTAAATACTCACAAAGGAGCGATTTTCTCTGTAGGTATTGCCTGTGCCGCCTTAGGAAGAGTAAATCCTAAAGATCGTAAAGAGCCTGCTACCGTATTATCTGAATGTGCCAAGATGACGGAAGGATTGACCAAAAACGATTATTCAAAAATAAAAGAGCCCCTGACAGCGGGGCAGAGATTCTATAAAGAATATGGTATTTTGGGAGTGCGAGGTCAGGCGGAACATGGATTTCCGGCAGTTCTTGAAGCAGGGCTTCCCACTCTGGAAAAGGGAATTGAACTGGGACTTGATAATGACCGGATAGGAGCTGCGGCTCTACTTGCCATGTTATGTGCCGACGACGATACTAACATGATTTCAAGAGGCGGCCGGGAAGAGCAGCTTCGAACAACAAAAAAAATAGCAGAACTCCTTAAAGCAAACCCATATCCTGACAAAGAAACATTAATAAATCTCGATGACGAATTTATAGAAAAAAATCTCTCCCCGGGGGGAAGTGCAGATCTGCTTGCACTGAGCTGGCTGCTATATTTCTTCAAGACAGAAGAATTATAAACCACAAAGTATGAAGATGCTTTGCTCTATATTATTCATCCAATAGCTAACATCTAATAGTAAAACAATAGCTAATAGAAACAAAAAATCAAAAATAACGCATGACGGAACTTCCAAAATTCCAATCATGCGCTATTTTTAAATCCAGGTATAATCTCCACCGGTTACGGCCAGGGAAAGCAAGGTATCCATCTTCTCCACTTCCTCTGCCCCACGGATCATTTCCTTTAGCTTGGCTGTCTCCTGAATGGCAGGCATCTCCTCATCGGGACCAATTTCCATATCCGGCTCTTCTCCGCAATAAGGACAAACAATGCTTGGAGCAATCTTTATATCTAGGAACCTGCTTCCACACTCCTTACACTCATAATAACCGCACTGCTCGGTTTCATCTGGTACGTAATACATATTTGTCCTCCTGCTTTCTTTTATTCTTGTGGTTATTTTGCTTTCCTTTTGCTTATATGGTTATAATTTCCATATATCCTCATTGTACTGTGCAATGGTTCGATCCGCAGAGAAGAATCCTGCATTTGCGATATTTTTGATCATCTTTCTTCCCCATGTATGGGAATCTTCATAATCTGCAAATGCCCGGTCCTTCATCGCGCAGTAATCCTCAAAATCCGGGAAAGTCATAAACCAGTCTTTGTTTAGCAACTCGTTGTAAAGTCGGTTCAGATTTTCTTCGGATCCTACTGCCTTAACCTCAGGAGAAATAATAAAGTCTACGCACTTCTTTAGCTTCTCATCTTTTTCATAGTAATCTTTAGAAACATAGCTTCCTTCAGCATATCGTTTGATCACCGTATCTGAATCCTCTCCAAAGATATAAATATTCTCATCTCCTACGAACTCATGCATCTCTACATTTGCTCCATCCATTGTACCAAGAGCGATGGCTCCGTTCAACATAAACTTCATATTGGATGTTCCGGAAGCTTCCTTAGAAGCCAGGGAAATTTGCTCGTGAATATCGCAGGCAGGAATTAATTTTTCTGCTAAAGTCACATTATAGTTTTCTACCATGACTACTTTCAGATAAGGAGATACCTCCGGATCCTTTGCGATGATTTCTGACAGGCAAAGAATCAGATGAATAATATCCTTTGCAATGACATAAGCCGGTGCAGCCTTTGCCCCAAAGATCACGGTAATCGGACGAACCGGTTTCTTTCCTTCCTTGATTTCAAAGTATTTGCGAATGACATATAGAGCATTCATCTGCTGTCTCTTATACTCGTGAAGACGTTTAATCTGTATATCATATAAGCTGTTTGGATTTAAGATGATCCGCTGGGTCTTTTCAAGATAATCCGCCAGCACTTTCTTGCGGCCTGCTTTTACATCCATAAAGCGTTTGATTACTTCTTCATCATCCATATACTGCTCTAGCTTCTTAAGCTCCATGGCATCTTTCTTAAATCCAGGTCCGATCAGTTCCTCGATAAGTGCAGCAAGCTCCGGATTACAATGAAGAAGCCAGCGGCGGAAGGTGATACCATTGGTTTTATTATTAAATTTTTCCGGATAAAGCTCATAAAATTTATGCAGCTCTGTATCTTTTAAAATCTCAGTATGAAGAGCCGCCACTCCATTAATAGAAATACCATAATGAATATCCATATGAGCCATGTGCACCAATCCATCTCGAATGATTGCCACATCGGGATCTGAAACCTTCTTTTCCACACGGTTATGAAGCTCTCTGATAATTGGCATCAGCTGAGGAACAGCCTTCATCATAAAAGGAATCGGCCATTTTTCCAGAGCTTCCGCAAGGATGGTATGGTTGGTGTAGGCCGTACACTTTGAAACAACATCGATGGCTTCATCCATGGTAAGTCCTTCGATTTGAAGGAGACGGACAAGTTCCGGAATCACCATAGATGGATGAGTATCGTTAATCTGGATAATGGCATACTCTTCCAAATCATAAAGATTTGATCCCTTTTCCTTTGCCTCTGCAATGACTAATTGTGCTGCATTGGATACCATGAAATATTGCTGATAGACACGAAGCAATCTTCCATTGTCATCACTGTCATCCGGATAGAGGAAGAGGGTAAGATTCTTTGTAAATGCTGATTTATCAAAATCAATTCCTTCTCCGATAATACTCTCATCCACAGATTCAACGTCAAACAAATGAAGCTTCGTGGTAACAGAATCATATCCTGTCACGTCGATGTCATACATACGACTGGTAACATCAAATCCTCCAAAATGAACCTTGTAGCTTACATCTGTCTTTGTCATCCAACTATTCTCAGACATCCATGGATTTGGCTCTTCTAACTGTTTGTTATCTTTAAATACCTGCTTAAAAAGACCCATGTGATAAGCAAGCCCCACACCGTCCCCGTTTAATCCCAGGGTGGCAATAGAGTCTAAGAAGCAGGCAGCCAGACGTCCCAACCCACCATTTCCCAAAGATGGCTCTACCTCCACCTCTTCGATTTCCGCTATGGATTTTCCGCATTCTTCCAGATCTTTCTTCACCTCATCATACAAGCCAAGATTGATCAGATTATTCGACAAAAGTTTTCCAATCAGAAATTCTGCAGATATGTAGTAAAGTTTTTTCTTTCCTCCAGCAATTTCCTTCGCCTTTGCCGCATCCTTTACATAGGATAATAAACCCAGGTAAATCTCTTCATTTGTGCACTGCCCCATCTCTCGTCCGAAACGTTCCTTCAGGTATTCTTTCGCTGTCATAATCATTTTCCCTCCATATGATCGTGATTTCTTTTTGTTAGTGGTAGTATAGTATTAAATTGCACACAAATCTTGCAGTATTTTAGCAAAAAGTGGTATTATTCTATCATGTTAAATATAGAATCTTATCAAGCAATCAGAGAAAAGGGAAGTCATTTTGAGGGACGTTTCCCTTATAATACTTATCTATGTTCCATTCCCTTGGATTTTACCTCTGTGCCCTTACACTGGCACGATGATACCGAGTTTATCTACATCAAGAAGGGGGAAGGATTACTGTACCTTTCCGGTCAGTATATTAAAGTAAAAGCCGGAGATATTGCCCTGGTACTTCCAGGAAATATCCACGGCATTTTACAAGATGGGAAAAACAAAATGGAATACGAGAATATTCTGTTTGACAGCAAGATCCTGGATAATTCCCTGGATGACGCTTATAAAACCTATTTGCATCCTATTTTTTCTGGGAAAATATCCTTGCCGTCCCTGTTTCGTCTAGGAGTCGACGGCTATGAAAGTGTAAAGAAATATCTAGATATGAGTGACAAGATTTCCGCTCACCAGGTTGGCAGCTGGGGGCTGGCCATTAAGGGAAACCTTATGCTGTTATTTTATGAGCTATCAAGTCTCTACGAGACGAAGATCGTCTCTTCTAAGGATCGGCATTTGGATCGCCTGCGGCCGGTACTTAAACATATCGAGAACAACTACGCCTCCTCCATTACCATCGCAGAGGCCGCGGAGCTTTCTGGATTTTCTCAGTCTCATTTTATGCGTTTCTTTAAAGAAAGCTTTGGGGTAAGTTTCATCACTTATCTAAATGATTACCGATTATCCATGGCCGCCAGGCTTCTCCTGTCTACCGATGAGTCGGTGCTTTCCATTTCCCAAAAGGTGGGGTTTGAAAATCTCAGCTACTTTAACCGTTGTTTTAAAAATAAATATGGAAAGACACCGCGAGAATACAGAAAGTAACCATTTGGAATGATTCATCTATTTATTACATTGAATGAAGAATACAATGTAATAAATTAATTTTAAAAATCATATCTCACAACCTGGCAATTTTTCACTCCAAATTCTGAGAATTCTTCGTTCGTCATGTCCACAAAATAAGACTGTATCATCCTGGCAATTCCATTGTGTGCCACTAAAATATAAGTCTTAACATCCGATTCTGCCTTAATATCGTCTAAAAGATTGTAGATACGCTGGGCTAAATGCAGCATGGATTCACCGCCCTCATATCTGCAGGCGAAGGATTTCTTTGCCTCCTTAAAATCGGCTCCGTCCCTTGGTGTGGACTCCCACTTTCCGAAATTCTGTTCCATCAATCTTGGTTCTTCTCTGCACGGGATCCCTGTCATCTTGGAAATCTTTTTGGCAGTATCTGCCGCACGGCTAAGGGGAGAATAGAGAATTTCATCTGCCTTAATCCCACTCTCCAAAATATTTTTCCCGGTTTCTATCGCCTGCTCTTTTCCATGTTCCGTAAGAGGGCTGTCAGTAGCTCCGCAAATCTTATTTTCTACATTCCATACCGTCTGGCCATGTCTTACAAAATAAAAGTGACCAGAAACTTTTTTGTTATCTTTAGTCATTTTCTAACTCCATTTTTTCAAATCTTCATACAAAACCTTCTTATTTTGTACCGAAAATACGGTCTCCTGCATCACCAAGTCCCGGACAGATGTAAGCGTCCTTGTTAAGCTCTCTGTCCAAAGATCCGATATAAATCTGTACATCCGGATGCGCCTTATGAAGTTTCTCCACTCCCTCCGGTGCGGCGATAATACACATAAACTTGATCTTCTTTCCTCCGTGCTTCTTAATCTGATCAATGGCATCTACCGCAGAACCTCCGGTAGCCAGCATCGGATCCGTAACCACGATCAAACGCTCCTCGATCGGGCTTGGAAGCTTACAATAATACTCAACCGGCTCATGAGTCTCCTCGTCTCTGTACATACCAATATGTCCGACTTTCGCAGTAGGAACCAAAGAAAGAATCCCTGAAACCATACCAAGACCGGCTCTCAAAATCGGAACCACCGCCATCTTGCGCCCAGCGATCATCGGTGTCTTACAAGTCTCAATAGGGGTTTCAATCTCTACCAGTTCCGTTGGAAGATCCGAAAGAGCCTCGTAACCCTCCAGCATCGCGATCTCCTCTACCAGATTTCTAAACTCATTGGTTCCCGTAGCCTTATCTCTCAAACGTGAAATCTTATGCTGAATCAAAGGATGATCAAACACCACAATATTTTCTTCCTGTAACAAATCCATATACCTTAACTCCTTTCCTATCCCTGTGGGAATCTTATAGAACCGTTCTCGGCTCTATTCACATTTATGCTAGTATAGCACAAAATCAAAATTCCCTACAAGCCAGACGTTTGAAGATCCCTTCCTTACATCTCGTGGAATGTCCACTTTACCTTATTATTTCATATGTTTTCTGTAGCCTGTCAAGCTCTGTAAATACCTCATCCCAGGTTACTGTATCGTGTTTTTCGTGCAGATTCTGACTTTTTGAGATTGCGTTTTCGTGCATTTTTTAACTTTATGAACTTGCGTTTTCGTGCATTTTCCAGCTTCAAAAACTTGCGTTTTCGTGCAGCAAAAGTTATAATCATCTTATATTCGCCAATACTGTACCTACAAGGAGTGATGACTATATGTTAAAAAGAAAAATTTACAATGACCTTGTTTCCTGGAAAAAAGAAAGTCACGGAACAACTGCCATGATGATTGATGGTGCACGACGCGTCGGCAAAAGTTATATAGCCGAAGAATTCGCAAAAGCCGAATATAAAAGTTACATTCTGATTGATTTTGGAAAAGCACCTAAGGATATTCTGGACCTTTTTATTAATGATACTTCTGATTTCGATCTTTTTTTTGCAAAGCTTTCCGCTTTTTACTCTACCGTTCTTTATAAGCGGGATTCTCTAATCATCTTTGATGAAGTTCAGCAGTATCCCAGAGCCAGGCAACTTATTAAATATCTTGTTGCAGATGGCCGATTCGATTATCTTGAAACCGGATCTCTTATTCGACTGAAAAAAAATGTGCAGGATATTATCATTCCATCTGAAGAAGACCATGTTGAAATGTTTCCTTTAGACTTTGAGGAGTTTCTTTGGGCCATGGGTGATGAAGCTACTTATCCTCTGATCAGACATTGCTTCGAAGCAAAAACACCTTTAGGTACAGCTCTTCATCGTAAGATCATGAATGATTTTCGCCAATATATCCTGGTTGGAGGAATGCCGCAATCAGTTCTTGCCTACCAAGAAGGCAAAAATTTTGAAGCATCTGACATAGCCAAACGACGAATTCTTAAACTTTA
>CAVKOU010000016.1:0-50944 GCA_963658085.1 bacterium | reverse complement strand
GGAGGTTCAAAATGAATTATACACAGAATGAGAAGATCGAACAAGTAACAGATAGTACATTGGTTGTAGGCGCAGTGAACGGCTAAATAAGAAGTTGTATTTTCATGGGAAAAATAGTAAAATAAGCATGTCTTTCAAGCATCCGCGGGGTATGGGTGACTTCCGTCAGAGAAACGGAGGTTGCAATATGCAAAAGACAAAAAAGAAATGTTTGGTTTTTGCCAGTAGATTACTGGTCTGTATAAGTAGTATGCTATGTATTCTTTCCGGATGTGGAGGAAGTTATAGTGAGGAGCTCACCAAATTTGGTGAGTCTTCTCACTATGACAGTAGTGTGCAGGGGGAGGCTTCGGATTCTTCTTTAGAAGAGGAATCGGAAGCTTTTAGTAGTTCTGATGCTGCCAAGGAAGAAACTGAGGAAAAACAAACATCGGATGCCGCCGAGGAAGATATTTCGGGTAGTAATGGCGTAATTTTCGTTCATTTATGCGGAGCTGTGAAGGAGCCGGGAGTTTACGAAGTGGAAAGTGGCAGCAGGCTTTATGAGGTTCTGAAACGAGCCGGAGGACTAAAGGAGGAAGCCTGTGATACTTATTTGAATCAGGCCCAGGTATTGACAGATGGCAGTCAGATTTACGTGCCTACCAAGGAAGAGGTAGCAAGTGGTGCTGTGGAAAACAATTTAAGTTCACAGGGAGAAGGTGCAAAATCTTCCGAAGCCAGTGAGAATGGTGAAAAAGAAGATGAGACTTCTGCAAGTGATAAGGTAAATATTAATAGCGCAGATATAAATGAATTAATGACATTGCCGGGAATCGGAGAGGCAAAGGCAAAGGCTATTATGGAGTATCGGGAAAGCAACGGAGGCTTTCGGTCCATTGAGGAACTTATGAATATCAGTGGAATTAAGGAGGGAGTCTTTAACAAGATCAAAGATTCTATAACGGTATAAAAAATAGCATGACGATATAAACGATACTCTACAGAATTAGAATTTCGTTGGAAACTAATTATAGAAGGGAAAAAACATGAGCAAACGTATTTTGGTTGTTGATGATGAAAAATTAATGGTAAAGGGGCTTCGTTATAGCTTAGAGCAAGATGGCATGGAAGTGGATCCCGCCTATGATGGGGAGGAAGCTTTGAAATTAGTCAAGGAACAGTCTTATGATCTGATTTTACTGGATGTGATGCTGCCAAAATATGACGGATTTACCCTGTGTCAGATGATCCGGGAATTTTCTGATGTGCCAATCATCATGCTGACAGCCAAGGGAGAGGATATGGATAAGATTTTGGGTTTAGAGTACGGGGCAGACGACTATATGACGAAGCCTTTTAACATCTTAGAAGTAAAAGCCAGGATAAAGGCTATTTTTCGAAGAGCAGATAAGGCAGCAAAATCTGTGTCAACTCGTCGTATCATTCAGAAGGGGAAGATGAAAATTGACGGTGACAGCCGCAGGACCTTTGTGGATGAGAAAGAAGTGAACCTTACCGCCAAGGAATTTGATCTGTTAGAGCTTTTGGCTAAGAATCCCGGAAAGGTATATAGTCGCGAGGAACTCCTTAATATTGTCTGGGGCTATGAGTATCCCGGAGATGCAAGAACGGTGGATGTTCATATTCGGAGACTCAGAGAAAAAATTGAAGAGAGTCCAAGTGAACCGAAATATGTTTGTACAAAATGGGGGGTAGGATACTATTTCAGGGGTTAGAGAGTATTTAAAATTACATGTTCTAAAAAGTTTGCAGCTTCGCATCGTACTCTGTCTGATTTTAGCAGCAATGATTCCGGCGTGCATTGTGAAGTTTGTAGTCTTACATTCTTATGAGGATCAGGCGGTTAAGATGCGTACCGCTGAGATCCAAAATCAGTGCACGATTCTTTGCAATCAGTTGAGTTCTCAGGATTTTGCAAAAGGTATCATATCGGAGAATATGGATGTGCAGCTTCAGGAGCTTAGCAATATTTACAATGGTCGTGTGATGGTTATCGATCAAACTTTTCATATCGAAGTGGATACCTATGATACGGACACGGGGAAAACCATTGTATCAAAAAATGTAATGAAGTGTTTTGAGGGTGAGAGCTCATCTAGGTATGACGCAGAAAATGCATATATAGAGATTACATCACCGATTTATAATGAAGAGGATCAGATCATAGGAGTTATGTTGGTAAGTGTTTGTACAGATACCATTCAGAGCCGTCTTATGGAACTGAGTGAAAGTGCAGATATGGTAATCTTTGCAACCTTTCTGGTTTCTATTTTGCTTGCTATTCTCATCAGTTATCTTATGGTTCGTCCTATTCATCGTATGACCAGGTGGGTCGATGGAATTTCGGAAGGATATGAGGAGGCATCCATTCATGAAAATGCCTATGGAGAGACGGCCCAGTTATCGGCTAGTTTTAATCGGGCTCTGGAGCGTATGAAGGTTCTTGATGAGTCGAGAAATGAGTTTGTATCCAACGTATCCCATGAGCTAAAGACGCCACTGGCCTCTATGAAGGTATTGGCAGATTCCCTGCTTTCTAACAAGGAGGCTCCTGTGGAACTGTATCAGGAATTTATGGAAGATATGTCCGGGGAAATAGAGAGAGAGAATCGCATTATCAACGATCTTTTGGCCCTGGTAAAAATGGATAAAACAGCAGATGCAAGTTCTCTCAATATTTCCCAGGAAAATATGAATGAGCTGGTGGAACAGGTATTGAAACGTTTAAAGCCCATTGCCGCAGAACACAATATTGAGGTAGTATACGAAAGCTTTCGTCCGGTAACCGCAGAGGTGGATGCCATAAAAATATCACTGGCTCTTACCAATCTGGTAGAAAATGCTATTAAATATAATAAAGAATGTGGATGGGTTCATGTTTCTTTAAATGCAGACCATAAGAATTGTTATATCGAGGTGGCAGATTCCGGTGTGGGGATTCCGGCAGACTCTGTGGATCATATTTTTGAGAGATTTTACCGGGTGGATAAGTCACATTCCAGAGAAATCGGAGGTACAGGCCTTGGACTTTCTATTGCAAGAAGTGCCATTGTTATGCATAGAGGTTCTGTGAAAGTATATAGCGAGGTGGGGGAGGGAACTACATTTGTCGTACGGATTCCTCTGACTTATGTATCGTGACGAGGAGATAAATGCTGATGAAAAAAAGAAAGAGATATTTGAAACAATTTCTTTTGGCAGTTGCTTGCCTTTTGCTCCTTGTTTCTGGAGTATGGGGGTGCACATCTAATGAAAAATCAAAAGATACAGAGGGACCCTATATTTGGTATCTGGCAGCAGATAAAAATTCTGTAGAAAAGATGGAATATGAAATTTCCGGAAAGACTACAAAAGATCAGGTGGAACAGATGCTAAAGGACCTTGCAACGGTGCCGGAAAAGAAAGACTATGTGAGCCTTTTTCAGAAAGGAATCTCTGTTTTGGATTGGAAGCTTGAAGATGAAAAGTTAGATCTTAACTTCAATTCTGCTTATCATGACATGAAGCCTTCCGAGGAGTTAGTATTTCGCTATTTTGTAGTTCGAAGTTTGTGTCAGATGAAAGGGGTAAGCTATGTGGCATTTTTTGTAGAGAATGATGCCTTAAAGGATGCGGAAAATCAAAACGTAGGATATATGAACCAGGACAGCTTTGTGCAAAATATTGGGATGTCTCTTCATAATTACCAGAGTCAGGAATTTGTGCTTTATTATGCAAATGAAGAGGGAAATGCTTTGGTAAAAGAAACCAGACAGGTGCGTTATAATAGCAATAAATCAAAAGAAAAGGTAATTATTGAAGAGTTGCAAAAAAGCTCGTTAAAAAATACGAAACTTTTGGGGATATCTGTAAGAGATGATATTTGCTATGTAAATTTCGATGGAGAATTTTTGGAAGAATATGGAGCACAGAATCCGGAGGTTATGATTTATTCTATTGTGAATTCTTTGGTGGAAAACAAGGTGGCGGATGAGGTGCAGATCTCAGTAAATGGATCCACCGATGTGAAATATCAGGACATAGTGGACCTTACCAGACCACTGGAATTTAATGAAAATCTTATAAAAAAGTAAGAGAAAAAAGGGAGTGGATAGATGAGACTAAAACATCGCCCCTTATGTGGCGTTGGAATTACTTTGGTAATTGTATTGTCTTTCATGATTTTGATTACGGGGGAGAAATGGATCCCCGGACTTATGGAATCCTCCTTGGACCGTCATTGGTCGGAGGGGGATTCTATCACTCTTACAGGCCTGGTCTATGACCTGGGGAAGGGTGAAACTTACAGGAAAGTTTATTTAAAAGAAGTTGTCTTATATGACGATGTAGCCAAGTCTAAGTACAGGGAAGAAAAAATCCTTGTATATGTTAAGAACAATGTCCCTTCTATAGGGGAAGTAGTTCATATCAAAGGAACCTTATCTTTTTTTCAAGAAGCCAGGAATCCTGGCAATTTTAATCAAAAAGCTTATTATCAAAAACAAAATATCCATGGAATGGTAAAGGGCAGTCAAATCGAAGGTCTACAGGATCTGTGTGAAAAAAGTCTGTGGTGGAGACTGAAAAGAAATCTTAGAAGCTTTCGGGATTCCTGGCAGGAAAATCTTTTGGAGGTATTGGGAGAAACTGACGGGTCTGTACTTTCTGCCATGCTTTTGGGAGAAAAAAGCGGTATGGATCAGCAAGTAAAAGATATCTATCAAGCCAATGGAATCGCTCATATTTTAGCTATTTCTTCCCTGCATCTTATGTTTGTGGGAGGGAATATGTATCGGGGGTTAAGAAAGCTTACGGGATCCTACCAGATGGGAGGATTATTTGGAATCCTTTTTCTTTGGCTTTATATTCTTATGGTGGGGATTACGGTATCTGCAGTCAGGGCGCTTGTTATGTTCCTCTTTCAGGTGGGAGCTGCCATGGCAGGGAGAAAATATGATATCCCAACGGCATACGTAACAGCACTTTTTGTGGTGCTATTGTGGCGACCTTTAAGCTTGTACGATGGTGGCTTTTATATGTCCTTTGGAGCAGTTTTTGCGGTTTTATTTGTAACTCCTATTTTATTTGGAAAACCCAAGAAATCTTTTTCTGAAAAAAATAAAAAACATTGGGGAGAAGGCTTAAAAGAAAGCTTTAGGGTAAGCGTTGCAATTCAATTAACTATGTTTCCTATTTTGCTGTATTACTACTATGAATGTTCGCCTTTGTCTTTGCTGTTAAATCTCGTGGTAATTCCACTCATGTCCCTGCTTTTGGGAAGTGGAATGATTGGAAGTTTCTTTTTAGTAATTCTAAAACCTCTGGGAGTTTCGATTTTGTGGATCTGTAAAGCAATCCTGGTCTTTTATCGTGTTGGGGGAGAGAAAACACTCTTGCTTCCGGGAAGCAGATGGGTGGTAGGACAGCCAAGACTTTGGCAAATGGCTGTCTATTATGGATTGTTTTGCATGATTTTGATCTGGCGTTTTAGAGATAATAGAATAAAAGAGAGAGAAGAAACTAGAGAAGAAACTCCGGAAAATCAAGAGGAGAATTTGCCATGGAAAACAGAGAAGAGATCCCGGAAAGAAGATTGGACAGTGGGGAGAATGATTCGAGGGAGTCTTCTTGGGTTAAGCTTTCTCCTTTTGTTGGTACGTCCGGAGGAGATTGGACACATGCGGGTGATGTTTTTAGATGTAGGCCAGGGAGATTGTATTTTTATAAAAAGCCCTGAAGGCCTTCGGATTTTGGTAGATGGAGGCAGCAGCGATGTGACGCAGGCAGGGCGCTATCGCATCGAACCCTATCTGAAAAATCGAGGGGTGGGGAGCCTTGATTATGTCTTTGTAAGTCACGGAGATTTGGATCATATGAATGGAATAGAAGAGTTGATAGATCGACAGAAATTTGGAGTTCGAATTAAGAATCTGGTTCTTCCGGAAAAGATTTACTGGGATGATACCTTGAAAACTTTGGCAGAAAAAGCAGATTTGAATGGCATAGAAGTGTGGACGTTTTCTCAGGGAAAGAAGATTGTAGACAGAAAGGGGACTTGTGAAATTACTTGCCTGGGTCCGGGAGATAAAAAGATAGAAGCAGGCAATGAAGCTTCTATGGTTCTTAAGGTTAGCTGTAACGAGAAAAATATCCTCTTAACGGGGGATGTGGAGGCAGATGGGGAGAAGGCTCTTATAAAGGTTCTTCGGGATGATTATCAGGATGTTCGTTGGGATCTTTTGAAAGTAGCTCACCATGGTTCGAAGAATTCTACAGGAAGACAATTTTTGGATGTAGTGGAGCCGACAGAGGCCATCATATCTGCAGGTGTCAATAATTCCTATGGTCATCCACATAAAGAGACCTTAGATGCTCTGAAAGAGGCAGGATGCATCATAAGGAGTACCAAAGATCATGGGGGGATTGAGTATTTATTCTGAAAAGGGGAGGCGGAATATTTGCATGGGAAAAAATAATGTGTTAAACTCAAAAGCACATGAAAGAGAGGGATTTGATATGACATATGAAGAAGTATTAAATAATGCGAAAACTTGTGTGGGAGATGTTTGTAAGGCCTGTCCGGTCTGTAATGGAAGAGCCTGTGGATCCAAGATGCCGGGACCCGGAGCGAAGGGCACCGGAACTGTCGCTATTAAAAATTATGAAGAGTGGCAGAAAATTGCACTGAATATGGATACCATCTGTGAAAATAAATCCATTGATACCACTTTGGAGATTTTTGGGGAAACATTTCGTTATCCTTTCTTTGCAGCGCCCATCGGTGCTATGAAACTTCATTATGGAGATAAATATGATGATTTGCAGTATAATGATATATTAGTTTCCGCTTGTGCAGATGCAGGAATCGCTGCATTTACCGGAGATGGAACCAATCCTGCGGTTATGGTAGGAGCTACAAAGGCTATTGGTGCAAAAGAAGGAAAGGGTATTCCTACGGTAAAACCCTGGGATGTGAATACATTGGAAGAAAAATTTGCTTTGGTAAAAGAAGCGGGATCTTTCGCAGTAGCTATGGATATCGATGCGGCAGGACTTCCTTTCCTTAAGAATCTTACACCACCGGCAGGAAGCAAGACGGTAGAAGAGTTAAAAGAGATTATTGATGCTGCAGGAGTTCCATTTATCATTAAGGGAATTATGACAGTAAAGGGCGCCTTGAAGGCAAAAGAGGCCGGAGCAAAGGCTATCGTAGTATCAAATCATGGCGGTCGTGTACTGGATCAGTGTGCTCCGACAGCAGCAGTTCTGGAGGAAATCGTTGATGCTGTCGGTGATGACATGAAGATCTTCGTGGATGGTGGAATCCGAACGGGACTTGACATCTTCAAGGCCATTGCACTGGGAGCAGATGCAGTGCTGATTGGTCGTCCTTTTGTAGTTTCTGTCTATGGCGGAGCCGCAGAAGGTGTGGATGCCTATGTAGAAAAATTAGGAGCAGAGTTAAAGGATGCCATGGCAATGTGCGGAGCCCATTCTCTGAATGAGATTACCAGAGATATGGTTCGCTGGCTGGATTAATCCGATCAGAATAATTCTGTGGAGTATAAATAGAGTATAAATAGAAGGTATAAATAGAAGGTATTAATAGAGCGTATTAATGAAAAGTATTAATGAGGATATTAAGAATCAGAGTCTGAAACAGGTATATTTGCTATACGGAGAGGAAGACTATCTGAAAAAGTTTTATAAAGATAAGTTAAAAAAAGCCTTCATGCCCCAGGATGATTCCATGAATTATGCTTACTTTGAGGGGAAAAATATTGATCCTATGGAGATTATAGGTTTGGCGGAGACCATGCCATTTTTCTCAGATCTTCGATTGATCGTTGTGGAAAATTCCGGATTTTTTAAAAATGCCTGCCAGGAGCTGGCGGATTATATGAAACAACCGGCAGAGACGGTGCGCTTTATTTTTGTAGAATCACAGATTGATAAGCGTGGAAAGCTCTATAAAGCTACCGCAAAGCTTGGCAGGGCCGTGGAGCTTAAAGTCCAGGATGAAAAGTCCCTGCTTCCATGGATCGCAGGAAAAGTCAGACAGGAGCAAAAGCAGATCAAAGAATCTACAGCCAGGTATCTGATCAGTAAAGTGGGAACAGATATGACCACCTTAGATCAAGAATTGGAGAAACTTTTTTCCTATGCTATGGATGAATCGGAGATCACGATAGGACATATTGATAATATTTGTACGGTGCAGGTTTCCGACAGTGTCTTTGCTATGGTAGAGGCTGTGGCTTTGAAACAGCAAAAAAAAGCTTTGGATTACTACTACGATCTTCTTGCTCTAAGGGAAAGTCCCATGAAGATTCTATATCTTTTGGTACGGCAGTTTCGAATGCTCCTTGATACCAAGTCTCTGATGAAAAAAGGGACTTCTAAAAATATCCTGGCAGGAGAACTTTCGGTAGCTCCCTTTGTGGCGGATAAATATATGCGTCAGTGTCGTTCCTTTACAGAGGCGACTTTAAAGGAAATTTTGGAAGAAGGAGCAATGCTTGAGGAGATGGTAAAGACCGGACGATTAAATGACCGCATGAGTGTGGAACTTTTTATTGTCAAATATAGTAAGTAATAAAATTTAGATTGAGGTAAATATTAGTGGCACATATAGATCAAAGTAAAATTCGTAATTTTTGTATTATTGCACATATCGATCATGGTAAGTCTACGTTGGCGGACCGAATCATTGAGAAGACAGGACTTTTGACCAGCAGAGAGATGCAGGCACAGGTTCTAGATAATATGGATCTTGAGAGGGAGCGTGGAATCACCATCAAGGCTCAGGCAGTACGTATCGTATATAAGGCCCAGGATGGGGAAGAATACATTTTTAACCTCATTGATACTCCGGGACATGTGGATTTTAACTATGAGGTATCTAGGAGTCTGGCGGCCTGTGACGGTGCAATTTTGGTAGTAGATGCAGCCCAGGGAGTGGAAGCGCAGACTTTGGCAAATGTATATCTGGCCTTGGATCATGACCTGGATGTTATGCCGGTGATTAATAAAATTGATCTACCTAGCGCAGATCCGGAGCGAGTTATCGAGGAAATCGAGGATGTTATCGGAATCGAGGCACAGGATGCTCCGAGAATTTCAGCAAAAACAGGATTAAATGTAGAGGAAGTTTTGGAGCAGATTGTTAAGAAGATTCCTGCTCCGGGCGGAGATCCTACGGCACCTTTGCAAGCTTTGATCTTTGACTCTATTTATGACTCCTATAAGGGGGTTATCATGTTCTGTCGTATTAAGGAAGGTGTTGTGAAGAAGGGAACATCTATCCTTATGATGGCTACCGGTGCCAGGGCAGAAGTAGTGGAAGTAGGATATTTTGGTGCAGGGCAGTTTATTCCTTGTGAGGAACTCTCCGCAGGTATGGTAGGTTATATTACTGCCAGCCTGAAGAATGTAAAGGACACTCGAGTGGGAGATACGGTGACAGATGCGAATCGTCCTTGTGCAGAGCCGCTTCCGGGATATAAGAAGGTAAATCCTATGGTTTACTGCGGACTCTACCCGGCAGACGGAGCGAAATATCCGGATCTTCGAGATGCTTTAGAAAAGCTTCAGTTAAATGACGCCTCCTTGCAATTCGAACCGGAAACATCTATTGCTTTAGGTTTTGGATTCCGCTGTGGATTTTTAGGACTTCTGCATTTGGAAATCATTCAGGAGCGACTGGAGAGAGAGTATAATTTAGATCTTGTAACCACAGCCCCCAGTGTTATTTATAAAGTATATAAGACCAATGGGGAGGTTATAGAACTAACCAATCCTTCCAATCTTCCGGATCCTTCCGAGATCGAATACATGGAAGAACCTATGGTAAAGGCGGAGATTATGGTGACTTCCGAGTATATTGGAGCTATTATGGATCTGTGCCAGGAGCGACGCGGTATTTACGAAGGTATGGAATATATTGAGGAAACCAGAGCGGTACTTCGCTATCACCTGCCATTAAATGAGATTATTTATGACTTCTTCGATGCCTTGAAATCCAGATCCAGAGGATATGCTTCCTTTGATTATGAGATGGATGGATATGTGAAGTCTGACCTTGTAAAGTTGGATATTCTCATCAACAAGGAAGAGGTGGATGCCCTGTCCTTTATCGTTCATGGTGGAACTGCTTACGAGCGTGGAAGAAAGATGTGCGAGAAGTTGAAAGAAGAAATTCCAAGACAGCTTTTTGAAATCCCGATCCAGGCTGCCATCGGAAGTAAAATCATAGCCAGAGAAACCGTAAAAGCTATGCGTAAAGACGTGCTTGCCAAGTGCTACGGCGGTGATATTAGCCGTAAGAGAAAACTTCTTGAGAAACAGAAGGAAGGTAAGAAACGAATGCGTCAGGTGGGAAATGTAGAAATACCACAGAAAGCTTTTATGAGCGTATTGAAGTTGGATGACAAATAAGTACCCAAAGATGGAACATATATGAAGGATCAGAATAAAAAAGAACTAGAATTATATATCCATATTCCCTTTTGTGTCCGAAAATGTAAATATTGTGATTTTTTGTCCGCTGTTTCTACCGAGGAACAGCGGCAGGAATATGTAGAGAGCCTTTGCCGAAAAATCAGAAGTTATAATGATTTGGCAGAGGCTTATGTTGTGGTAAGCATTTTTGTGGGCGGTGGAACTCCGTCTATTTTAACAGAGCAACAGATTCAAGGGATTTTTGAGTCTGTAGAGGCAACATTTTCTTTAAAGCAGGATGCAGAGATTACCTTGGAAATGAATCCGGGTACGGTTACAAGAGAAAAATTGAAGGCTTATATGGATTGTGGAATTAATAGGTTAAGCATAGGGCTTCAGTCTGCGGATAACAGGGAATTAAAGGCTCTTGGAAGGATTCACAGTTACGAGGAATTTTTAGATTCATATGAAATGGCAAGAGAAGTTGGATTTTTAAATATCAATGTGGATCTTATGTCGGCCATACCTTTTCAAACCGTAGAAAGCTATAGGGAGACTCTTCATAAGGTGGCAAATCTTGATCCCCCGCCGGAACATATTTCTGCTTATAGCTTAATCATTGAGGAAGGAACTCCTTTTTATGAAATTTATGGAGATAAAAAAGAGGAAGAAGTTCAGAATGTAGGAGCAACTTCCTGGGATGGAGACTCAGATTTTGGAAAACTACCGGGAGAAGAAAAAGAGCGGAAAATGTACAGAGATACCATAGAAATCCTAAAAAGCTATGGATATCACCGCTATGAAATCTCTAATTATGCAAAGGAAGGATATGAGTGTCTTCATAATTTGGGATATTGGAACCGAAGAGAGTACTTGGGGATTGGATCAGGAGCGTCTTCTCTTATAGAAAATCGCAGGTTTACATCCGCCTATTTGCCGCAGGGGGAAGACGAAGCAGATGAGAATGTGGAAGTTTTAAGTAGGGAAGCACAGATGGAGGAAACCATGTTTTTGGGGCTTCGCACCATGAGAGGAGTAAGTAAAGAGTACTTTTATAAAACCTATGGTGTAACGTTGGAAGAAATCTATGGAACGACCATAGAGAAATTTTTAGACAAAGGATTGTTGAAATGGGAGACAAAAGAAGTTAAAGAAAATGACATGACCTTGGAACATTTCCTTCAGTTAACAGAAAAGGGCATTGACGTGAGTAATTATGTAATGAGTGAATTTCTGTTTTCGTATGTTTGAAAATATAAACTAAAAATACCCGTATTTTTGTGAGGATGACTGCAAAAATACGGGTGTTTTTTATAAAAGATTTGCCATGATAAGAGCATAAATCTCCTCATGTTTCTGAGACCAATTATTGGCGATGGTCTCGGCCTCTACTTCTGTAGGGGCGGTGACCGTAAGATCAATTAAGGGCGCACCGTGCTCAATGACCTGACAGCGAACAGAATATTCATCGTTGGCATTCTGATAGAAGTCGGCTTTTACGGCGACTTCATTTTTCAGATCATATTTTTTTTCTTTCAAATATTCTTCAATGTCAGCCTGGATTTCAGGAGATAAATCAGTTTTAAAAAATTTGATGGTCTGGGCACCTTCCTCTGTAAGGTGGTAGAAGGTGCGACTGTGGGTGGATTCTTCCCGGATAAATCCGGAGTCGATCATTTCGGCTAACACCTGCTGCAGCTTAAAGTAGTTGGTATATCCCTCGTTTAAAATAAACTCTGAGATTTGAGAATTGCTGAGAGGAAAATCAACCCGGTCCAACATATATAAAATAATCAGTTTATAAACAATAAGTGAAGTTGCCATTATAAAATCTCCTTTCCCTGCCAGAGATCTTCTCTTTTTAAGTAAGCACCCAATTGATTTAAGAAATAGCGTTTCTTAAGGGTCCAGGTGGGAGCGACTAAAAGGGAAGCAGGTCCATCCCCGGTTAGTCTGTGAATTACTACTTTAGGGCTTAGGGCACGGATGCATTTCCCTAACAAGGATAAATACTCTTCCATGGTGTAAATATGGAAAGGTTGTTTTTTGTAAATTTCTGCAAGGTCTGTATATTTTAGAACATGCAGAAGTTGAAATTTAATGCCAGCAATGGGCAAGGTGTTTAGGTAAGCCACCGTTTGAAGCATCATCTCTTCCGTCTCTCCGGGAAGTCCAAGGATGGTATGGACAATGATAGGAATCCTAAGATGATGAAGATTTGCTACAGCTTCCTCAAAAACAGAAAGTTCGTAACCTCTTCGAATGTACCTGGCGGTGGAAGGATGGATGCTTTGAAGCCCAAGCTCGATCCAAACCGGTTTGATATTATTTAGTTCTTCCAGTAAGGAAAGAATGGAATCATCCAGACAATCCGGCCTGGTGGCGATGGATAGGATTTTAATATCCGGATGATGGATGGCTTCCATAAAAATTTTGCGAAGGTAGTCTAAGGGCCCGTAGGTATTGGTATAAGCTTGGAAATAGGCAATGTAGGAGGTGCCGGAATATTTTGCGGCACTCTGTTTTTTTCCTGCTTCTATTTGTTCCGTGATGGAGAGAGTCTTGCTTTCGGCGAAGTCCCCGGAACCACCTTCGCTGCAAAAAATACATCCTCGATTTCCCAGGGTTCCATCCCGATTGGGGCAGCTTAAGCCTCCGTTTAGGGAAATCTTATATAATTTTTCCCCGTAAGTTTCTTTTAAAAAATAATCAAGAGAATAGTATCTCTTTTCTCCCCAGTGCATGGCCATAGATTAGATCAGTTCCTTTACTGCCTGACTTACCACATCTGCTACGCGAGGATCAAAGGCTTCCGGAAGAATGTTATTTTCATTTAACTCTTCGTCAGGAACTAAGGAAGCGATGGCTTTTGCTGTGGCAAGTTTCATCTCCTCTGTGATTTGAGTCGCCCGACCTTCTAAAGCACCTTTAAAAATTCCCGGGAAGGCAACTACATTATTTACCTGATTCGGAAAATCGGAACGTCCGGTTCCTACGACCTTGGCTCCGGCTTTCTTTGCAACATCCGGCATGATTTCCGGTACCGGATTTGCCATGGCAAATAAAATAGCATCTTTATTCATAGAAGCTACCATTTCTTCGGAGACAATATTAGGAGCGGAAACTCCTACGAAAATGTCGGCTCCTACTAAAGCGTCCTTTAATAGTCCGGTTCTCTTCTGGAGATTGGTTACTTTCACCATTTCTTTTTGCATCCAGTTCAGGTTTGGAGAGGCTTCTCCCAGGATTCCATTAATATCGCACATGGTAATATCTTTAAATCCGTAGGTTAAAAGAAGCTTTGTGATGGCAACTCCGGCAGAACCTGCGCCGTTTACAACTACTTTTACAGATTCCTTTTCTTTTCCGGTAACTTTAAGAGCGTTGATGATACCGGCAAGTACGACAATGGCTGTTCCGTGCTGATCATCATGAAATACGGGGATGTCAAGAAGCTCTTTTAAGCGGGATTCAATCTCGAAGCAACGAGGAGCACTGATGTCCTCTAAGTTAATACCGCCGAAAGCAGGGGCAATATTTACCACTGTTTTAATGATCTCCTCGGTATCTTGGGTATCTAAGCAGATCGGTACTGCATTTACACCGCCGAATTCTTTGAATAATACGGCCTTACCTTCCATAACAGGCATAGCTGCAAGAGCTCCGATGTTTCCGAGTCCAAGTACAGCACTTCCGTCAGAGACAACGGCAACGGTATTAGATTTTATGGTATAGGTATAAGCTGCTTCCGGATTTTTTGCAATTACCTTGCAAGGTTCTGCTACACCTGGAGTGTAGGCGATGGCTAAGTCTTCTCTGGAATTTACGTGAGATTTAGCTGTGGTTTCCAATTTTCCGTTCCATTTTTCGTGCATTTGTAATGCTTTTTCCTGTGGTGTCATAGTACCAACCTCCTCATATATGTTCGCAATTGTAACAATCATATCATTCTGACCTGTTCAAATCAAGGATTTACAAAAATGCTTTTAAAAATAAGAGAAGTGTAGTATACTCTTTATTAATAATTCAGAACAGACCGGTTCAGGTCGATACACCCAGGTTTATTTAATTATTTATACATGATCAATTTTACATATTTGTATGTAATTTGTTTTACAGCAGGTACTTTATGAAGAGTACCTTTGGTTGTTTTTTTATGTAAAGAAAGGGAATAGAAGTATGAGAGAAAAATATGAATCATTGCCGCTTGCTACATTGCGGGATCTTGCAAAGACCAGAGGAATCAAAGGTATTTCGGCATTAAAAAAAGCAGAGCTTGTGGAACGTATGTTAGAAGAAGATGAAAAAGAAAAAAATGAAAAGCAGGAGACGGTAAAGGCGTTGTCTGCCAATACCGGAGATAAGGAAAATAGAGAAACCCATGACATCGACCGCTTAGACAGTGGTAATACCGTGCAGGGAATTTTAGAAGTAATGCCGGATGGCTATGGATTTATCCGAAGCGATAATTATTTGCCGGGAGAGCAGGATGTATATGTAGCACCTTCTCAGATTCGCAGATTTAATTTAAAGACCGGAGATATCTTAGAAGGAAATACCAGAATCAAGACGCAGCAGGAGAAATTCTCAGCTCTTTTATACTTAAGCAAAGTCAATGATATGGATCCTTTAGTGGTAGCAAGAAGAAAAAATTTCGAGGATCTTACACCTATTTTCCCAAATCATAGACTGAGTTTGGAAACCGGAAGTACCAGTACTTCCATGCGGATTATGGATTTAATGTCACCGATTGGAAAGGGACAGCGTGGAATGATCGTATCTCCACCGAAAGCAGGTAAGACGACTCTGTTAAAGCAGGTAGCATTGTCTGTAAGAAAGAATAATCCGGAAGTACATCTTTTGATTCTCTTGATTGATGAGCGTCCGGAGGAAGTAACGGATATTAAGGAAACCATAGAGGGAGAAAATGTAGAAGTTATTTATTCTACCTTCGATGAGACCCCGGAACATCACAAGAGAGTGTCTGAGATGGTTATCGAGCGTGCAAAACGACTGGTAGAAAATAAGCAGGATGTTATGATCCTTCTAGATAGTATCACCAGACTTGCCAGGGCCTACAATCTGACAGTTCCGCCATCAGGAAGAACTCTCTCCGGTGGTTTGGATCCGGCAGCCCTTCACATGCCGAAGCGTTTCTTTGGAGCAGCAAGAAACATGAGAGAGGGAGGAAGCCTTACCATTCTGGCTACAGCCTTAGTAGATACCGGAAGTAAAATGGACGATGTGGTTTACGAGGAATTTAAGGGAACCGGTAACATGGAATTAATCCTGGATCGTAAATTATCTGAAAAAAGAATGTTCCCGGCCATTGATATTCCGAAATCCGGAACCAGAAGAGAAGATCTTCTTCTTAATCTGGAAGAACAGGAAGCTGTGGATATTATGAGGAAAAATCTCAATGGATTAAAGGCAGATGAAGCAGTAGATCAGATCTTAAACATGTTCAGCAAGACTCGCAATAATGAAGAATTGGTGCAATTGGTAAAAAAATCAAAATTTAACTAGACAAACCATAAAATGCTATGATATACTGAACAAGCTGTTTATGAAATGAACAAAGAAGCACGAAACGTGCAGATGAAAAATAAAGAAGAGGTGAAAATCATGAAAGAAGGAATCCATCCAACATATTATCAGGCTACTGTAACTTGTAACTGTGGTAACACATTTGTAACAGGATCTACAAACGAGGATATCCACGTTGAAATCTGTTCTAAATGTCATCCATTCTATACAGGACAGCAGAAAGCTACTCAGGCTCGTGGCCGTGTAGATAAGTTCAACAGAAAATATGGTTTGAGCAAATAAGACATGTGATTTAAGAGCTGAGATTATAAAATCTCAGCTCTTTCTAGTTTATGGATACTAGGCCCAAAACATACGATGCCGGGTCATAAGGACCCATGGATGATATAGACAAAGGAGATTTGTATGAAATCATCGAATATTGGCGGACAGGCTGTACTAGAGGGTATCATGATGAAGAACAAGGATACCTATGCAGTGGCTGTCAGGAAGCCGGACGGAGAAATCGTGGTGGAGAAAAAGGAATATCACGGATGTGCAGAGGCAGTAGGAGCCGTTGGAAAGATTCCGTTTATCCGTGGAATTTTTAATTTTATCGATTCCATGATTCTAGGTGTCTCTACCCTTATGTTTTCCTCTCAGTTTTTTGAGGAGGAAGAGGCTCCTATGACAGAGGAGGAGAAGGCAAAAGCGAAGAAGCAGGAGAGCATTATCATGAATATTACCATGGTGGTCTCTGTTATTTTGGCAGTAGGAATCTTTATGGTACTTCCTTATTTTCTATCTGCTCTTTTAAAGCCTGTAATTTCTTCCTATCATGTCAGGACGATTATTGAAGGATTTATTCGGATCGCTATTTTTATTATTTATATTTTGGCGATCTCTCGGATGGAAGATATCCAAAGAACCTTTATGTATCACGGGGCGGAGCATAAATGCATTAATTGTATCGAACATGGACTTCCTCTAACGGTGGAGAATGTTCGCATTAGTTCCAGACAGCATAAAAGATGTGGAACCAGCTTTTTGTTCTTTGTTCTGGCCATCAGTATTATTTTACTGATGTTAGTTCAGGTTGAGACACCCCTTATGCGAATCGTGGTACGTATTGCCCTGATTCCCGTGATCGCAGGGATTTCCTATGAGGTATTGAAGCTTGCAGGACGCAGTGAGAATCCTTTGATCAACCTGATCAGCAAGCCGGGAATGGCCATACAGATGCTTACTACCAAGGAACCGGACGATTCTATGATCGAGGTGGGAATACAGGCAGTGGAAGCTGTATTTGACTGGAGAAGTTATGAAGCAGAAAATTTCAACACTGATACAACTGTATAGAGAAGGGGCTAAGATTCTAGAGGAGGCAGAAATTTCGGATGCTTCTCTGGATGCCTGGTATCTCTTGGAATATGTGACGGGGATAAATAAAGCTACTTATTTTGGTGATCCAAACAGACCGGTTTCAGAAGAAATGGTCACGGAATATTTTCAATATATTGAGGAGAGAAGGAAGCATATCCCTCTTCAGCATATTACCCATGAGCAGGAATTTATGGGGTATTCCTTTTATGTCAATGAGCACGTGTTGGTGCCAAGGCAGGATACAGAAGTCTTGGTAGAAGAAGCTCTATCTAAGCTTCAGTCAGATATGAGAATTCTTGATATGTGCACGGGTTCCGGATGCATTCTATTAAGTCTCTTAAAAAGAGCAGAGGAAAACTATAAAATCACTGGTCTTACAGGAGTAGGTGTAGATATTTCAGAGGAAGCCTTGGAGGTAGCGAAAAGAAATAGAGAAGCCCTAGGATGTCCGGAGGAACAGGTGCATTTCTTACAGGGAGATCTTTTTGAAGCCTTGGGTCAAGATTCTGATCAGGAACAAAAATTTCATATATTAGTATCTAATCCGCCTTATATTCGAACAGCAGTGATCGAAGAACTGGATGAGGAAGTAAAACTTCACGATCCTTACATTGCATTAGATGGAAAAGAAGATGGTCTGTATTTTTATGAAAGGATCATAAGAGAAGTCTCGAAATATTTAGTAAAACAGGGATATCTCATGTTTGAGATTGGTTATGACCAGGGGGAACAGGTATCTGACCTCATGAAAAAAGCTGGTTTTTGTCAGGTGACCGTAAAAAAGGATTTGGCAGGACTTGACCGAGTAGTGTATGGAAGGTTAGAATAACAGAAGTATGTTTTTTAAAAACCCATTTGCAAAAATAATAGATTTTTAGAAAATTAGTCGGGAGGACAATTATGTTTGATAGATTAGAAGATATTGTCATTCGTTTGGATGAGATTTTAAATGAGCTGCAGGAACCGGATGTGGCCAATGACCAGAACCGTTTCAGAAAGCTTATGAAGGAGCAGGCGGAGCTTACTCCTATCGCAGAAGCTTATAAGGAATATACCACCTGCAAGCAAAATATTGAAGATAGTCTAGAACTTTTGGAGGAAGAATCTGACGAGGAAATGAGAGAGCTTGCCAAGGAGGAGTTAAATGATTCCAAGGCGAGAGTGGAGGAATTAGAACAGGAGCTTAAAATTTTACTTCTTCCTAAAGATCCTAATGATGATAAGAATGTTATCGTGGAAATCCGTGCAGGAGCCGGTGGAGATGAGGCTGCCCTTTTCGCTGCTGAGATTTACCGTATGTATCTGCACTACGCAGAGAGCAAACGCTGGAAGGTAGAATTAGTGGAGTGCGAGGAAATCGGTATCGGTGGTATGAAGAATGTAACCTTTATGATTACCGGTCAGGGTGCTTACTCCGTAATGAAATACGAGTCCGGTGTTCACCGTGTACAGCGTGTTCCGGAGACAGAGTCCGGTGGACGAATCCATACTTCGACTATCACAGTGGCAGTGATGCCTGAGGCCGAAGATGTAGACGTTCAGATCGATGAGAAGGATATCCGTATCGACGTAATGAGAGCTTCCGGTAACGGTGGACAGTGTGTCAATACCACAGACTCTGCGGTACGTCTGACTCACTATCCGACAGGAATCGTAATCTACAGTCAGACAGAGAAATCTCAGCTCCAGAACAAGGATAAAGCGTTTGCATTGCTTCGTGCTAAATTGTATGATTTAGAGTGCCAGAAGCAGCATGATGCAGAGGCAGAGGCAAGAAAGAGTCAGATCGGTACCGGAGATCGTTCTGAGAAGATCCGTACCTATAACTTCCCGCAAGGACGTGTGACAGATCACAGAATTGGTCTTACTTTATATAAATTAGATAAGATCATGAATGGAGACATTCAGGAAATTATTGATGCCTGCATTGCGGCAGACCAGGCAGCAAAGTTGGCAAACATGAACGAAGAATAAAGGTAACTATTCTGAATAGTTACAAATAAAGTTTATATAAAAGATGAATCGAGCCTGGGGTCTTGGTTCATCTTTTGTATTTATTGCGGAAAATTTGCATCTGTTCAGAGCTATGTAAAACTGCGTTCTGCGAATGAGATTCTGAATAGTTATGACAATTTCATATAGAATACATTGTGTATAGAAAAAAATTAGGGGATATAGAAAGAAGTTATACATCATGGAAATAGATTTTAAGAAGATCAAATTGGAAGATAAGGATTTGATACAGGAATATTTTGATCGTTATCCAGGCAGAAGCTGCGAGAGAACCTTTGCAAATATCTTCCTTTGGTCCAGAAGCTATCCGGTCACCTGGGCTCTGGTGGAGAAAGCTTTGGTAGTTAAGAGTGAATCAGAAGAAAATTTAGCCTTTGCTTATCCTGCAGGAGAGCCGGAGCAGGTGAAGAAAGCTATAGATCGGTTACTGAAATGCGGAAAAGAAGAAAATCTTCCCGTTTGCTTTTTCGTAACAGAGGAGCAATTTGAACAGTTGGAATCCTTTTATCCGGGAAAATTTCAAGTGGAATATGACAGGGATGATGCGGATTATGTTTACGAATCAGAAAAATTAGCCACCCTGTCCGGAAAGAAACTCCATGGAAAGCGAAATCATATCAATAAATTTAAGAAATTATATGAAGATCGCTGGAGCTATGAGCCTATGTCGAAAGACAATATCGAGGATTGTTTTCAGATGCAATTTAAATGGCGGGCAGAAAATGGCGGAGATGAAGATCCTGAGAAACGAGACGAACTTTGCGTGTTACAAAATGGTCTCAGACTCTTTGAGGAACTGGAGTTGATTGGAGGAGTCCTTCGGGTAGACGGAAAAGTTGTGGCATTTACCTTTGGAGAGGCTTTGTGTCAGGATACTTTTGTGGTACACTTTGAGAAGGCACTGACAGAAATCGAGGGAGCCTATACCATGATCAACCAACAATTTGTAGAGCATGCCTGCATGGATTACCAATATGTGAACCGAGAGGAAGATACAGGACTTGAGGGCTTGAGACAGGCGAAGATGTCTTATCGACCAGCCTTTCTGGTACAAAAAGGTGTAGCTGTAGAAAAATCTCACAGGAGTTAGTCATAGGAATTAGATAGAAAGAAGGAAAGACAAATGATAGCTGACAAGATGAAAAATATGGTAGCAAATAGTTCTGCTATTCGAGCAATGTTTGAGGAGGGAACCCGTTTGGCTTCCATCTATGGACCGGAGAATGTTTTTGATTTTAGTTTGGGAAATCCAAATGTGCCGGCTCCACAGGAAGTAAAGGATGCATTGTTGGATTTAGTGGAAAATATGGATCCTTTGGAGCTTCACGGTTATACCAATTCCAACAGCGGATATGCAGATGTAAGAGAGGCCGTTGCAAAATCTTTAAATCAGCGATTTGGCACCTCCTTTGAGGGAAAGAATGTTATTATGACTGTGGGTGCAGCAGGTGGTTTGAATGTCATCTTAAAGACCCTTCTAAATCCTGGAGATCAGGTCATTGCCTTCGCTCCATATTTTGGTGAGTATCGTTCTTATACCAACAATTTTGACGGAGAATTAGTTGAAATCTCTCCCAATCTCGAGACATTTCAGCCAAAGTTAGATGAGTTTGAAGAGAAGATTACTGAAAAAACCAAGGCAGTTATTGTAAATACTCCAAATAATCCTACCGGAGTGGTTTATTCTGAAGAGACCATTAAGGCTTTGGCGGCTATTATGGAAAAGAAGCAGGAAGAGTTCGGTACAGAGATATACTTAATCTCTGATGAACCTTACCGCGAGTTGGTCTACGGGGATGTAAAAGTCCCTTATTTGACAAAATATTATGACAATACCATTGTAGGATATTCCTTTAGTAAGTCTTTATCCCTTCCGGGAGAACGTATCGGCTATCTTGTGATTCCCGATGAGGTGAAAGATAGCGAACTGGTGCTTCAGGCAGCCAATGTGGCAAACCGTATCTTGGGCTTTGTAAATGCTCCTACCCTTCAGCAGAAGCTGGTGGCAAAGTGTCTGGATGCAAAGACTGATATTTCCTACTATGATCGCAACCGGGAAACCTTATATCAGGGATTATTAGACTGTGGCTTTGAGTGCATCAAGCCGGAGGGAGCTTTTTATTTATTTATGAAGTCTCCAATCCGGGATGAGAAGGAATTTTGCAGTGTGGCAAAGAAGTACAATCTTTTGTTGGTACCCGGAAGCTCCTTTGCATGCCCGGGATATGTAAGAATAGCCTACTGCGTAGCCTATGAGACTATCGTAAATTCTCTTCCGAAGTTTAAAGAACTGGCAGCAGAATACAAATAGAATGGGAATTTGAACCCCGATATCATATTATTTACCTAACAGGAGAAAAATCATGAGAGAGTTCGAGAAAAATATTCGAAAAGTAGAGCCTTACGTGCCGGGTGAGCAGCCTCAGCAGAAGGTAATCAAATTAAATACCAATGAAAACCCTTACCCGCCGGCACCGGCCGTGAAGGCTGCCATGGAGGGAATGGATGTGGATCGCATGCGTCTGTATCCGGAT
The DNA here is from genome assembly GCA_963658085.1 of bacterium. Taxonomy (GTDB): domain Bacteria; phylum Bacillota; class Clostridia; order Lachnospirales; family Lachnospiraceae; genus CAKRJP01. The sequence continues at coordinate 29,066 of CAVKOU010000016.1, read as the reverse complement.
CCAACAGCAAAGGTTTTAGTAGATGAGCTGGCTGAGTTTTATAATGTAAAGCCGGAGCAGGTTTTCGTAGGTGTGGGATCTGATGATGTATTGTCCATGTGCTTTCTTACATTTTTTAACGGAGAAAAGCCAATCTTATTTCCGGATATTACCTATTCTTTCTATAAGGTTTGGGCAGAGCTTTATCGAATCCCTTATGAGTGTCAGAAATTAGATGATGAGTTTAAGATCAAAAAAGAAGATTACTACAAAGAAAACGGAGGAGTGATTTTTCCAAATCCCAATGCTCCAACAGCTATTTATCAAGATCTCAAGGACGTGGAGGATATTATTGCCCACAATCAGGATGTAATTGTTATCGTCGATGAGGCTTATGTGGACTTTGCAGGAGCTTCCGCTTTGGAATTAATTGATAAATATGATAACTTAATTGTGGTTCAGACCTTTTCCAAGGCAAGATCCATGGCGGGAATGCGTATTGGCTATGCCATCAGTAATCCGACTCTGATTAAGTATTTAAATGATGCAAAATATTCCTTTAACTCTTATACCATGAATCAAACAGCCCTGATCGCCGGGGCGGAAGCGGTAAAGGATCGTGCATATTTTGAAGAGACATTAGAGAAAATTGTGGAGACCAGAGAGTGGAGTAAGGAAGAATTTCGAAAACTGGGATTCACCTTCCCGGATTCCCAGGCAAACTTCATCTTTGTAACCCATCCGGATTATGATGCAAAAAAACTCTTTGAAGCTTTAAAAGAAAAAGGAATCTATGTGCGTTTCTGGGGAAGTGAGAGGATTGAACAATATCTTCGTGTTACTATAGGAACAAGAGAAGAGATGGAGGCTTTATTTGCCTTTCTTCGAGAATATATGAAATAAACTTTAATTATGAATCAGAAACGTTGCAGGAACGAAGTGAATTCGTTTCTGTAACGTTTCTTTTTTTGAAATTTAGTAACTGTTCAGAACTATGCAAAATTTTTACATTTAGGATATGTCTCCCTAAAAAGAGAGAAACCGTCAGGCTACTCAAAAAGTAACCCGGCGGTTGAAAAGGGGTTTGAAAAAAGTTATGAACATATTTTTGTTAAAATATTGTCTAACTTACGAGTCTTATTCTATCAGCCTGGATTGGATTTGTAAATAGGTTTTTGTTAAAAAATATACGAATTTAAATAGACTTTGATAAAAAAATAAATGACAGGGTCGAATCCGGGATTTTCTCCTTCTGTAGTTGCTAAGCTTTGATTTTTTCGGTATCATAGGAGTCGAAAGTTAAAACCCTAAAGAAAAAGAGAAGGATTAGTTGATATGATAAACGTTCGTAGAATGTTAGCTGTCTGGGCGGCAAAACTGGCAGAAAAAGTAAGCGTCCATGTTTTTCACAGGCAGGGAGTGACCTGGGCCGGAAAAATAGCCCTAAAGATTTATCCAAAGATTCTTTCTGACTTGGCATCTCAGGTTAAGAAAGATATTTTTATTGTATGCGGAACCAATGGAAAAACCACCACCAACAATATGTTATGTGCGGCACTGGAGGCGGAGGGAAACAAGGTGATTTGCAATCATACAGGATCTAATATGTTAAACGGTGTGGCGGCAGCCTTTGCTCTGGGAGCAAGTTGGTCAGGTAATCTTCATGCGGATTATGCCAGCATTGAGATCGATGAGGCTTCCACCAGGAGAGTATTTCCCCACTTTAAACCGGATTATATGGTGCTTACCAATCTCTTCCGAGATCAGTTAGACCGTTACGGAGAGATTGACATTACCATGGATCTTCTAAAAGAGGTGATGCAGAGTGCACCTAACATGAAGGTTATTGTAAACGGGGATGACGCCCTGTCTGCATTTCTTGCTATGGACAGTGGGAATCCTTATGTTACCTATGGTATTAGCGAGAAAGTGATAGACAATGAGGACTCCCATGAGATTAGAGAGGGACGTTTCTGTAAGAAATGTGGGGCCCTTCTTCAGTATAAGTTTTATCACTATAGCCAATTAGGAGATTATGCATGTACATCCTGCGATTTTGCAAGACCGAAGATTGATTTTGACGCCAAGGAGATCGAGGTAGGAGATTCCTTAGCCTTTACTGTAGATGGAAATCGCATCCGGGCAAATTATAAGGGGTTTTATAATGTCTATAATATATTGGCAGCCTATGCAGCTGTCTGTACCGGAGGAATTAAACCGGATCACTTTAATAAAATGCTGGCTCATTTTAATCCGGAGAATGGGCGAATGGAATCATTCATGGTAAAGGGTACCAAGATCGTTTTGAACCTGGCAAAGAATCCTGCAGGATTCAACCAGAATATTTCAGCGGTAATGCAGGATGAATCTGTAAAAGATGTGATTATTATGATCAATGATAATGATCAGGATGGAACAGATATTTCCTGGTTGTGGGATGTAGATTTCGATCGTTTTGCCATGGAAAACGTAAATTCTATCACTGTCAGTGGAATTCGTTGCCAGGATATGAGACTGCGTCTGAAATATGTAGATATTCCGTCGAAATTAGAGGCCAATGTGGAAAAAGCTATCGTGGAACGAGTAGAAAATGGCTGTGGAAATCTCTATGTATTAGTGAATTATACTGCATTGTTTAGCACAAGAAATGTTCTTAAGAAATTGGAGGGAGAGTCCAAATGAAAATCGAAGATATGAGTATTACCATCGGACATCTTTATCCGGATCTTTTGAATTTATATGGTGATAGAGGGAATATTGCCTGTATGGAGAAACGCTGTCACTGGCGGGGAATCGGTGCAAAGACTATAGAATTTAATACGGGAGATATCATAGATTTCTCGAAGCTTGATATCGTACTTCTTGGAGGAGGTTCCGACAGAGAGCAGGCTATTGTTTGTAAAAATCTGTTGGAGATCCGGAAAGAATTTAAAGACTATGTGGAAGATGGCGGAGTGGTTATCGCGGTATGCGGAGGCTACCAGCTTCTCGGAAATTATTATAAGACAGAGAAGGAAATGATCCAGGGATTAAGTCTTGTAGATATTTATACCGAACAGGGAGAAGGTCGGTTGATCGACAATATTGTACTGAAAAGTGAGATTGCAGACATGCCTGTTGTGGGATTTGAAAATCACGGTGGAAGAACCTATCTGAATGGAAATAAGCCTTTTGGAAAGGTGCTTTACGGAGCAGGAAATGATGGAGAAAGTGGTTATGAAGGAGTGCTTTATAAAAATGTCATCGGCACATATCTTCACGGACCATTGCTTCCAAAGAATCCTCAGATCTGTGATTATTTAATTTCCAAAGCATTGGAAAGAAGATATGGAGAAAAAGTCAATCTCCCGGAATTAAAAGATAGTGAGGAGAAGGAAGCAAATAATTATATTTATCACAGATTTGTAAAGTAGAAAATTTATTTTAGATTGTTTCGATGTTTATGATGTTTGTATAGAAGTGCTGGATTTTGTGGATTATTTACCGGAAGGAAGGATCTTGATCAGTCCTTTGTCATTTAAATCCATAAGATTCAGCGCTTTTGCGTGATCTTTTAGCTGTCTTTTGGAAGTATCTGACAGGGTGCGATAGTGAGATAAAAGTTCAATTTCATCTTCCTTAAGAGATGGGGCGGATAACATTTCTATGTTAATTTCGTAGGAGTCGTTGATCAGAAGATCCACAGATACCTTCAAGATTTTAGACAAGAGGAGTAGTTTGTCGTGACTGGGTTGGTGATTTTTTGTCTCATAACTGGAAATGGTGGATCGGTCCACATTTAATCGCGCTGCAAGTTCGGACTGAGTCATATGCTGAGCTTCTCGTAATAATTTGAGTTTTTCGCCAAATTCCATGGGGAGTCTCCTTTTTGTTCTTGTTTATAATATTGTTGTTTCTATTGTTGTTTCGCAACCATATTAATGGAATGTGACGTATATTAACATTGAGTGTGACGAAGCATCTCGTAAACGCACGAAATGTGGCGAATTATCACAAGAAAAAGAAAAATGTGACGAATAAACTCAGCGAAACTATGCTTAGATCAGGCTTTGTAGAGTGAGTTTGTCTGTACAAAATCAAGGTTTACCACTAAAATGAAAGAACGAGAAATAAGATAAGGGAGGCTATGTATATATGAGGCAAGATCGATTTAAAATGGAACGGGAGGGCTTGGTAGAAGAAGGTCAGGAAGTGGAAATCAGTGAGAGAAGTGCAGTGACAGGGCAGTATACGTATCTCATCGAGCCTTCGGTGGCGATGTCTGGAATTTATCGGACGGGAGATCGTATCAAGGCACGAAAGGGAATCGTGAAAAAAATCGAACAGACAGAACGGGGATTTTATCTTTTGGTGGAAACAGAAGAATAGGGAAAGTCTTAATGGGAGTCGTTGACACGACTTTTGAAGTTCTTTATAATATTTGTAAACGTGGGGAGCGGAAATAATTCGCATTCCCCTATTTTGTACCCTGAGATCAGGGAAAAGAAAGAGGGCGAGGATATATGATTATTGCAAAAGATAATGAGGAAAAGAGAAGTCAGATATGGAGGATAGTTACTGTTGTATCCTCTGTCTTGATCCTACTGATTGTGGTTTATTTCTTTGTAAAAGCGTTAGCAGGGAATCCCTTGCAGGGAACCTGGATAGATGAGAATTCCAATGTGGAACTTGTGATCAAGAATGGATCTACCGTTACTTTAAAGGTTTCGGATCTTGCAGAAGAGTCTGAGGTGGATGTTCAATTAGGCTATTCTTTAGATAAAGAAGATAAGATCTTCACGATTAAGGAGGATAAAGATGCGCTGCAGAAGGTGGCAGATCAGTCGGATGGAGCTTTTACAGAAGAAGCTTTAGAAGCAGAGGTAGGATCCTATATGACTTCCTTTACATATAGCATTGATGGAAAGGAATTGACACTTACAGAGCGGGAATATGGAGACCAATTAACCCTGACGATGAAATAAGTTTAAAGATAAACCCCTCTATCGGGCAGCTGTGTCTGGATAGAGGGGTTCTTTACAGGAAAGGAGAAGAAAATTATGTACAGAGACGAGACGAAGCAGATTAAAATCGGAAATCGTTACATTGGCGGTGGTAATGCCATTGCTATTCAATCCATGACCAATACAAAGACAGAGGATGCCAAGGCTACGGTAGAGCAGATTCTTGCCCTTGAGAAAGCAGGATGTGAGATTATCCGCTGCGCAGTTCCTACCATGGAGGCAGCGAAGGCTTTAGGAGAGATCAAGAAGGAAATTCATATTCCTTTAGTGGCGGATATTCATTTTGACTATCGACTGGCTATTGCAGCCATTGAGGCAGGAGCAGATAAGATTCGTATCAACCCGGGTAATATCGGGGATGAGAAACGGGTGCAGGCCGTGGTAGATAAGGCAAAGGAATATGGCATTCCTATCCGTGTAGGGGTAAACAGTGGCTCCTTAGAGAAGAACCTTGTGGAAAAATACGGTGGTGTGACGGCAGAAGGACTGGTAGAAAGCGCCATGGATAAGGTACATATGATCGAAAATATGGGCTATGACAATCTGGTAGTCAGTATCAAGTCTTCGGATGTTATGATGTGCGTAAAGGCTCACGAACTCATTGCCAAGAAGTGTGTCTACCCTTTGCATGTGGGAATTACAGAGTCCGGAACGGTTTGGGCCGGAAATATTAAATCCTCTATAGGCCTCGGCATGATCTTAGGACAAGGAATCGGAGATACCATTCGTGTTTCTCTGACAGGCAATCCTGTGGAGGAGATTAAGACCGCGAAATTAGTTCTTCGAACCCTTGGACTTCGAAAAGGCGGAATCGAGGTGGTATCCTGCCCAACCTGCGGAAGAACCCAGATTGATCTCATCGGACTTGCAAACCAGGTGGAAGAGATGGTGGCAGATCTGCCGCTAGATATCAAAGTAGCCGTTATGGGTTGCGTAGTAAATGGACCCGGAGAGGCCAAGGAAGCAGATATCGGAATCGCCGGTGGAGTAGGCGAGGGTCTTTTGATCCGCCATGGTGAGATCGTAAAAAAAGTAAAAGAAGATGAACTTTTAGAGACACTTAGATGGGAGTTAGAGCACTGGAATGACTAAAACATTTGCAGAGACATTTCCAACCTTAAAATTAAATAGTTCTATGAAGGCTGAGCTTCAGGATGTGGAGGTTACTAGTATTACCACCAATTCCAACAAGGACCGCATAAAGATTTATATAAAGAGCAATCATTTGCTGACCAGAAAGGACGTTGTCTTTTTGGAACAGGCCATAAAAAATCAATTGTTTCCAAAGGTAATGATTCGAATTTGGATCGTGGAATCCTATGAACTTTCTGAGCAATATACACCGGAAAATCTTATGGATCTTTATAGAGATAGTCTCCTATATGACCTGGAGAAGGAAAGTGTAGTAGAAAAGAATATGCTGCGGGGAGCACAGTATCATTTTGAAAATGAAAATACTTTATGTCTGCATGTAGAGGACAGTATTGTCTATCGGGGAAAAGAAGCAAAGCTTGTGGAATATTTAAAGGAAATTTTTGCAGAACGGTTTCACAGGCCTATAGAGATTCGGATATCCTATGTCCCTATAAAAGAGAGTAAACTAAAATATAATGATGTAAAAATCAAGCAGGAAGTGGCGGAGATTCTAAAGAATTCTCCAAGACATCTAGAGCCGGCAGAGAATCCAGTGGATGAATATCTTGTGGCGAAGGAAGAAGGAGACATTTCAAAACCAGAGGGGGAGGCAAAGAGCAACAAAGAGGAAGCTCCTGCTGCCAAGGCAGAAAAACCCAAGGATATACGAACTCTGGACAAGAAGTCTTACGGGTCTTCTTATGGAAAGTCTTCTTATAAGAAAGGTGGATTTTCCTATGGATCTAAGGATTCGGATGATCCAAATCTGTTATACGGCCGTAATTTTGATGATGAGGCCATGGAGATCAAGGATCTCATAACGGAAATGGGAGAGGTTACAGTACGAGGAAAAGTAATTAGTTTTGATACAAGGGCCATTCGAAATGAACGGACCATTATTTCTTATGCCATCACAGACTTTACCGATACTATTATGGTGAAAATGTTTATCCGAAACGAGCAGCTTCCGGATATTCTCGCGGAGATCAAACCGGGAGCTTTTTTAAAGGTTAAGGGTGTTGCTACCATCGACAAATTTGACAGAGAACTTAGCATCAACTCGGTAAATGGAGTGCGCAAAATTTCGGATTTCACCGTCAGTAGGAAAGATACGGCTCCGGAAAAGCGAGTGGAGCTTCATTGCCATACGAAAATGAGTGATATGGATGCCGTAACTGCTGTTACAGATTTAGTAAAACGTGCCCATGACTGGGGGCACAAGGCCATTGCGATTACCGACCACGGCGTGGTACAGGGATTTACCGATGCCCATCATTATATGCAGGGACTTCCGGCAGATGATCCATTTAAAGTAATCTATGGAGTGGAGGGATACTTAGTAGACGACCTTATGGACGTGGCAGTAAATGAAAAAGGGCAGTCTCTAAATGGAACCTTTGTGGTCTTTGACCTGGAGACCACGGGATTTAGTCCTATTAAGGATAAGATTATTGAGATTGGAGCAGTAAAGGTTGAAAATGGAAAGATTACAGAGAAATTCAGCACCTTTGTAAATCCCAAAATTCCGATTCCGTTTAATATTACGCAACTTACCAGTATTACAGACCAGATGGTGGTAGAGGCAGGAACCATTGAGGAGGTTTTGCCGGAGTTTCTGAAATTTGTAGGAGATGCTGTGCTGGTGGCTCACAATGCTTCCTTTGATATGAGTTTTATTGAGCAAAATTGCAGGTATCAGAATATAAAGCCGGACTTTACCTCTGTAGATACGGTAGCTCTGGCAAGAATTTTATTGCCTACCCTTTCAAAGTATAAGTTAAATATTGTAGCTAACGCTCTTCATATTTCCCTGGAAAATCATCACCGGGCGGTGGATGATGCAGGATGCACTGCGGAAATATTTGTAAAATTTGTAGAAATGTTGAAAGATCAAAGCATTACAGATCTTACGAAGTTAAATCATTTTGGTGCCAATAATAAGAATGCGGTAAAGAAACTTCCAACCTATCATGTAATCATTCTGGCTACGAACGAAGTGGGAAGAGTGAATCTATATCGTTTGATTTCCAAATCCCATTTGGAATATTTTGCCAGAAGGCCAAGAATCCCTAAAAGCGAGCTGTCGAAACACAGAGAGGGACTTTTGGTTGGAAGTGCCTGTGAGGCGGGAGAACTTTATCGGGCACTTTTAGAAGAAAAATCGGATCAGCGTATCGCGAAAATCGTGAATTTCTATGACTATTTGGAAATCCAGCCGGTAGGAAACAATCAGTTTATGATTGAAAGTAATAAGCATTCCAATATTAATAGCGAAGAAGACATAAGGAATATTAATCGTAAGATCGTAAAATTAGGAGAGGAATTTAAGAAACCGGTGGTGGCTACCTGTGATGTGCATTTCATGGATCCGGAGGATGAGGTTTACCGTCGGATCATTATGGCAGGAAAAGGATTCGCCGATGCGGACAAACAACCTCCATTATATTTACATACCACAGAAGAAATGCTGGAAGAGTTTGAATATTTGGGATCCGAGAAGGCCAGGGAGATTGTTGTGAAAAATCCAAATGCCATCGCCGATATGGTGGAGAAAATCACACCGGTGCGGCCGGATAAATGTCCTCCTGTCATCCCGGATTCTGACAAACAGCTTCGAGAGATCTGTTACCGCAGGGCCCATGAGTTATACGGAGAAAATCTTCCGGAAATTGTTGTAGAGCGGTTAGAGCGAGAGCTGAATTCCATCATCTCCAATGGTTTCGCTGTTATGTATATTATTGCTCAGAAGCTGGTTTGGAAGTCTGTGGAGGATGGATATCTGGTAGGATCCCGAGGTTCCGTAGGTTCATCCTTTGTAGCTACCATGGCAGGAATCACGGAGGTAAATCCTCTAAGCCCTCACTATCGATGTAAAAAATGCTTCTATACAGATTTTGATTCTCCGGAGGTAAAAAGTTACGCAGGAGGCTGCGGTATGGATATGCCGGATAAAGTTTGTCCGGTATGCGGTGAACCTTTAGAGAAAGATGGATTCGACATTCCATTTGAAACCTTCTTAGGATTTAAGGGAAATAAAGAGCCGGATATCGACCTTAACTTTTCCGGTGATTATCAGAGTAATGCTCACAAATATACAGAGGTTATCTTCGGTGCGGGACAGACCTACCGAGCCGGAACTATTGGAACTCTGGCAGAGAAAACTGCCTTTGGTTATGTGAAAAATTATTATGAAGAGCGGGGAGAAGGAAAACGTAACTGTGAGATCGAGCGGATCGTAGGTGGATGTACGGGAATTCGAAGAAGTACGGGACAGCATCCCGGTGGAATTATCGTACTTCCGTTAGGAGAAGAAATTAATTCCTTTACCCCCGTGCAGCATCCGGCTAATGATATGACTACAGATATAGTTACCACCCACTTCGATTATCACTCTATTGATCACAACTTGTTAAAGTTAGATATCCTGGGACATGATGATCCTACCATGATTAAAACCTTGGAGGAGTTTATCAGTTCCCCGGCTATGGATAATGAATATAATGAGACGGATCACCCCTTTGATGCAACCAAGATTCCATTAGATGACCCGGTGGTCATGTCTTTGTTTCATGATACATCAGCTCTGGGAATCAAGCCCGATGACATTGGAGGATGCAAGCTTGGATGCTTAGGTATTCCGGAGTTTGGAACAGACTTTTCCATGCAGATGGTTGTGGAGGCAGCTCCTACCAAGTTTTCAGATCTGATCCGTATCGCAGGACTGTCCCACGGAACGGACGTATGGCTCAATAACGCCCAGGATCTGATCCGAAGCGGGGTGGCTACCATTTCCACTGCGATTTGTACCCGAGATGATATTATGACCTACCTGATCAATAAAGGACTGGACAGTGAGGAGTCCTTTACCATCATGGAGCGAGTGCGTAAGGGGCAGGTGGCTAAGGGAAAATGTAAGGAATGGCCGGAATTTAAAAAGGATATGATGGAACATGATGTGCCGGAGTGGTACATCGGTTCCTGCGAAAAAATCAAATACATGTTTCCGAAGGCACATGCGGCAGCCTATGTTATGATGGCCTATCGTATTGCCTATTGTAAGGTAAACTATCCATTGGCCTACTATGGTGCGTTTTTTGGAATTCGTGCCGATGCCTTTTCCTATGAGATCATGTGCCAGGGAAGGGATAAATTAGAATATTATCTGGCGGACTATAAGAAACGCTCCGCAACCCTTACAAAAAAGGAACAGGATACCTTAAGAGACATGAGAATCGTTCAGGAAATGTATGCCAGAGGATATGAATTCCTTCCCATCGATATTTATCGCTCCAAGGCTTCCAAGTTTCAAATCGTGGATGGAAAGCTTTTGCCTCCATTTACCAGTCTGGATGGCATGGGAGAAAAGGCAGCGGATCAGATGGAAGAAGCACAAAAGGGTGGAAAGTATTTGTCCAGAGATGATTTTAGAGAGAGAACCAAAGCAAGTAAGACGGTAATTGATTATATGGGAACTCTGGGTCTTTTAGGAGACCTTCCTCAATCCAATCAGTTATCATTATTTGATCTGTAAAAAGCTTTTTTAAAGATAATATTTTTAAGAAAAGATTTTTAAAGAAATCGTTTTTTCATAAAGCATTTAAATTTTTGTTGAATGGTTGGCAAATAACAGATTTGTCAACCATTCGTCACATTTTCAACACAAATGAACTTTACACTATAGGAAACAAGTGAAAGGAGCATGTTGTTATGGACAATCAATACAATTATTACACCGGTCCGGAGACTGGTTCGCAAAATACCAATCCCGAAATGAATCAAGGAATGCATCAGAATATGCAAGGAGGAATGCCTCCGAAGAAACCAAAGAAGGGTGTTCCGAAGTGGGCGAAGGCTACTGGCATTGCAGTAGTGTTTGGATTAGTGGCAGGTTGCACCTTCCAGGGAACCGGCTATATGGTTACAAAATTCTTAGGAAAGGACACTGCCAGTCAGGAATCAAATTCCGTAAGCAGCACCAAGCTTACTACCTCCAGTGATAGTTCTGTAGTAACTACAGACGTAACGAAGATTGTAGACAGTTGTATGCCGTCGGTTGTATCTATTACTAACATGAGTGTACAGCAGGTACAAAGCTTCTTTGGTGGGACGCAGGAGCAGGAAAGTGAGAGTGCAGGATCCGGTATTATTATCGGAGAAAATGATACAGAGCTTCTCATTGCTACTAACTACCATGTAGTAGAAGGAAGCGATACATTAACTGTGACCTTTATCGATGAGGAAAGCGTGGAAGCCAACTTAAAGGGTTCGGATTCTTCGAAGGATCTTGCTGTAATTGCAGTAAGCTTAGATGACATCAAAGATAGCACCAAGGACGAGATTAAGGTAGCTACTTTAGGAGACAGCGATTCTCTTCAGGTAGGAGAGCCTGCAGTTGCTATCGGAAATGCTTTGGGATATGGACAATCTGTTACTACAGGAGTAATTTCCGCAACTAATAGACAGTTAGATGGATATAGCAGCAATCTGATTCAGACAGATGCAGCTATCAACCCGGGAAACAGTGGTGGAGCTCTTCTTAACAGCAAGGGTGAAGTCATTGGTATCAACAGTGCCAAGATTGCAGAAAGCTCTGTAGAGGGTATCGGTTATGCAATTCCGATTTCCGATGTCAGTGATACCTTGACAGATCTTATGAATCAGGAGACCAAGACAAAGGTAGCTGAGGATGAACAGGGACAGATTGGCATCCAGGGTGTGGATGTAACGGAAGACAGTGCACAGATGTACAATATTCCTACCGGGGTCTACGTTTCTTCTACAGTAAAAGGTGGCGGAGCAGAGAAAGCTGGCCTTTCCAAAGGTATGGTAATTACCGGAATTAATGGAACTACCGTAGACAGTATGTCTACCTTACAGGAACAATTACAGTATTATAAGGCAGGAGAAACCGTTACTTTAACCGTACAGGTACCAAGCAACTCCGGAGAGTATCAGGAAAAAGAAATTGAAGTTACACTTGGAAGTAAGTCCTAAAGATGCTATACTATGTCGTGATAAAGCATAAAACTGCTAAAGCGTCAGGAGGAGTTAAGAGATGTATTCATTTGAAGAGATTACAAAAGTAGATCCGGAAATAGCAGAAGCCATTCAGAGTGAGATGGCAAGACAGGATTCCCATATCGAGCTGATTGCTTCCGAAAACTGGGTAAGTAAGGCTGTTATGGCTGCCATGGGAAGTCCTTTGACCAACAAGTATGCCGAGGGATATCCTGGAAAGAGATATTATGGTGGATGTCAGTGCGTAGACGTTGTAGAAGATTTGGCAAGAGAGCGAGCAAAAGAATTGTTCGGCTGTGACTATGCCAATGTACAACCACACTCAGGTGCGCAGGCAAACTTAGCTGTATTCTTTGCGATGGTACAGCCGGGAGATACCGTTATGGGTATGAATCTGGATGCCGGCGGACATTTGACTCATGGATCACCGGTTAACATTTCCGGAAAGTATTTCAATATCGTAGCTTACGGTGTGGATGAGAATGGATACATCGATTACGAAGATGTTCGAAGCAAAGCATTGGAGCACAAGCCAAAACTTATTGTGGCAGGTGCCAGTGCCTATGCAAGAACAATAGATTTCAAGAAATTCAGAGAGATTGCAGATGAGGTAGGAGCTTATCTCATGGTAGATATGGCTCATATTGCCGGACTCGTGGCAGCAGGATTGCATCCAAGCCCGATTCCTTACGCAGATGTAGTTACCACTACAACCCATAAGACATTAAGAGGTCCAAGAGGTGGCTTGATCCTTTGCAATCAGGAAGCAGCAGATAAATTTAACTTTAATAAAGCAGTATTCCCGGGAATCCAGGGAGGACCGTTGGAACATGTGGTTGCAGCCAAGGCTGTATGCTTTAAAGAGGCGTTGTCACCTGAGTTTAAAGAGTATCAGGCTCAGATCATTAAGAATGCTCAGGCTTTGGCAAACGGACTTATGGAGCGTGGTGTTAAGATCGTATCCGGTGGAACTGATAACCACTTGATGTTAGTAGATCTTAGCTGCGAGGAAGTAACTGGTAAGGAATTAGAGAAGCGTTTGGATGCAGCTCACATTACCTGCAATAAGAATACGATTCCAAATGATCCAAGATCTCCATTTGTAACAAGTGGTGTAAGACTTGGAACACCGGCAGTAACTACCCGCGGAATGAAAGAAGAAGATATGGATGTGATTGCGGAGTGCATCTCTTTGGTACTTCAAAGTGAAGATAATGTTCCGAAGGTAAAAGCCATGGTAGAGGAACTTACAAAGAAATATCCATTGGTTCAGTAAGAAAGCTTTGATATTCGAAAAAAAATGTAGTATACTACGTTGGTAGAATTCTTATATTTATAACGATTCAGTGCTAAGAAACTGTTTCTATAAGGATTCAGTATTATTGAACTGTTTCAAAGAAGATAGAATAAATATTTAGGAGGGGAACATTTAGTTATGAAGTGTCCAGCATGCGGCCAGGAGTTAAAACAGAGCAAGAAAGATCCAAATTATTTATTGTGTTTTGATTGCAAGAAAAAGTATAAAGCACCGGCTAAGAAGACAACCACCCAGGCCAAGGTAGTAAAGGAAGAAGCTGCAGGTAATGAGCAGGAAGAAGAGAAGAAGTATTCTAATATTCCGGCAAAGAAGGTTCGTGAGAAGCGCGAGACTGAGATGCGTAAAGCTTATGATGAGATGTTATCCGTAGAGGATGATTCAAAAAAGAAAAAGAAGAAAAAACCAGAGCCAAAAGCTGAGGTTGTAAGTGATTCTTATGAAGATTATGAGCTTGATCACGTAGATGAGGAAGATGGTGCTGGATCTAAATTGCCAATTATTCTTCTTTTAATAGCAATTGTCATTGTGATTGCAGTGATTGCATATATGTTGCTTTTCCGTTAAGATTTGTTTACTAAGAGGTTGCAGATTTCTGCAACCTCTTTTTGGTTAAAGACTTTTCAAATTTGCTTCTTCGTGCTATCTTAGTTAAGGATTGCTTGAGGCAATTCCGTAACATTTGATACGTATTTGATCCGGATTTCCAATATGAATCCGGAAGAAATGGTTTCCAATTTGCCTATAGAACCTCAGGAACCTGGGTATATACAAATTATGATTATTATAACTAAATCACGGAGGAGCATATGAAAAAGAGAATTGCGATTTTACTTATAGCAGGGGCTTTATCTGTGTCTATGATGACAGGATGCAGCAAGAGCAAGAGTGAAGAGACAAATAAAAAGACAGAAACTTCGGTATCTGTTAAGAAGACAGAGAAGAAGACTTCAGAAGAAGTAAAGACCATTGGCGAGAAGACAGATGGAGCTTTCGAAGTAAAACTTACGAATTCCACAGGACAGAATATTACTGCTGTGACAGTTAAGACTTCTAATGAGGATGCTTATCCGGCTAGCATGTTAAAGAGCGGTGATACCTTTGCTAAGGATGAGGTAAGAACTCTTTATTACAAACCTTCTGAGGATGCAGCTAAGAGTACTGCAACAGAAACCGGAAAGGAGCTACCGGTGGAGTATACTGTGCAACTTACATTTGCAGATAAGTCTACTTTGGAATTACATGCCTTTCCATTTGACAGCCTGAAAGAAGCGACTATTTTGATGCAGGATGGAATCGCCTATGTCACCTATGAACAGGACGGAAAGGAAGTCTCTACTCTCGAGGCTGAAAAGGCGATAAAAACTCAGGCTGAGACTGCGGCAGCCCAGGCGAAAGAAGCTGAGGCAGCAGCCCAGGCAGAAGCGGCAGCAGCTGCAGAAGCACAGGCGGCAGCAGAGGCGGCAAATGCATCATCTGCATCAACCGCATCTACAGAATCTGATACAACCTATACAGAACCGGCAGAGACTTATACAGAACCGGCTCAGACTACGGAGAGTGCGGCTTCTACAGAGACAGATAACAGTGCTGCGTCAGAGGGCTGTATTACAGACGGGCTTACTTATTAAAAAATCACCTTGAGACAATGTTATAGAGGAGAACGAGGAAAATGTCGATAACATCGAATTTATTTTTCCTGTTTACGTTTTTGGGACTATGTATTTATTATATAGTCCCAAAACGCGTACAATGGGTAGTTTTGCTAGTGCTTAGTTATGCATATTATATGATCATTAGCGTTCCGGCTGTGGGATTTCTCATATATTCCACCATGGTAACCTTTTGCTTTGCTCTTTGGATCAGTAGGATTCGTGAGAGGGAAGCGGAAACCAAGGAACGGGGAAAAAAGCTTAAAAGAATCGTGACAGTAGGAATTTTGCTGGATCTTGGGATGCTATTTGTTCTTAAGTATACCAACTTCCTGATTACAAATATTAACGTGATAAGCGGAACCAAAATCTCTCTTTTGAATTTTATCCTTCCTCTGGGAATTTCTTACTATACCTTTCAGAGTTTGGGTTATCTTTTGGATGTCTATTGGGGAAGAGAAGAGGTGGAACATAATTTTTTTCGATATGCTCTGTTTGTATCCTTCTTTCCACAATTGGTACAAGGTCCTATTGGAAGACATGGGAAACTTGCACCTCAGTTTGAAAAGGAACATCCTTTGGAACTTTCCAATCTAAAGTATGGTTTTCAGAGACTTTTGTGGGGGCTTTTTAAGAAAATGCTGGTATCTGAATGGGCTGGAATTTACAGAGAGGCGATTCTTTCTAATATGGATACCTATTCAGGGATTGCGGGATGGGGAATCCTTTTGTATACCATCGAGCTTTACGGGGATTTTGCCGGTGGAATTGATATGGTAGTAGGTATCGCAGCCATGTTCGGTATTCGGTTGGATGAAAACTTTAGACAACCGCTATTCTCCACATCCATTGCTGACTTCTGGAGAAGATGGCATATTACCCTGGGAGCCTGGATGAAGGATTATGTATTCTATCCGCTGACTTTGTCAGGATTTATGCGAAAAGTTCAAAAGCTTTCAAAAAAATTATTCGGAAGGAAGAAAGGACGGGCTGTGCCACCGGCCATATCTAATTTGGTGATTTTTCTTCTGGTAGGACTATGGCATGGAGCCAGCTGGAATTATATTGGATGGGGATTTTATAATGGTGCCATTATCGCCTTTAGTGGATTGATGACAAACCATTATACCAATTGGAAGAGAAAGTTACATATTAATGATCAGGGAAAAGGATATAAATGCTTCATGATCTTGAGAACCTTCATTCTGTTTAATGTTGGACAGTTCTGTGAATGTGTATCCAGTGCAGGAGAGGGACTAAAATTAGTGAAATATACTCTGACATCTTTCCACCCTTCGCAGTTCCTTTTAATCTCTTCCGGAAAGCTTGGAACTGAGTATACACCGTATGCCCTAGCTACCTTGTTTGTAGGATGTCTCATTTGGTTTGTGGTTAGCTTCTTAAAAGAACAAGAGGTGAATGTTATTCAAAGTCTTGCCAAATTACCACTTCCTGTGGAATTTGCGGTATGGTTCTTGTTGATGATTTCTATTCCGTTATTTAGTCCAATGTCAGTAGCAAGGGGGTTCATTTATGCACAATTTTAAAAATGCTATAAAGGCGGCAGCCTGTATTTTAGTGGCAGTGCTTTTGATCAAAGGGTTGGATATCGCTTTATATCCTTGTACCTTTGTTAGAAATAATATTCATACGATGACCACCCAGAAGAAGGATGTTCTGATTCTTGGTACTTCCGGCGGAATGTCGGATTTGGATCCGGACGTTATGCTAGAAGGCACGGGGCTTACGGGGCAGAATATGTGTGTTGGCGGAGAATATCCCATTGATGCATATTATCTTACAAAGCTGGCGATAGAAAAACAGAAACCAAGTACCATCATTTACGAAATCGGACCTGCTTATTTTATGACGGAAAAAGAGAAAGGGAATAATTATTTACTGTTTTATCACGAATTTCCTATGTCTCTTACAAAATTGGAATATTTTAAGGATGCCATGTTAGACTGTGATATCCGTTTTCCTCTATTTGCCTTCCATGAATATTCTTTGAAAACAGAGCTTCCGAGAATTAAGGATAACGTATATCAGAAGGTTACGGGAAATTATGATGTCTCTTATCTAAAAGGTGAGACTCAGGAGTATCATGAAAATGGATTCATTGAAAAATATCCGGTGGCTGTAGAGGATTTTCCGACCTATTCCGCAACTCTTTTTCGTTCAGCAGATGTAAAAACATCCAATATGGAATATTTGACCAAGCTAATTAACCTGTGTAAGGATAATGATATTGAATTTATTGCCACCAGTATTCCCTTGGCTGCTGTTATGCTAGTGGAGGAGGAAGACAGCTACAGAGAAGCCTGGGACTATTTCTCTGCATATTTTAAAGAGCAGGATGTTGAGTACTATAACTTCAACCGAGAGTATTATCAAAGCTATGGTCATGGGCTGGAAAACTATGTAGACTACGATGGACACATGAATGGAGACAGCGCCAGAGCATTTTCTAAAGTATTTGGAGAAACCGTATTTTCAAGTAAGGAAAAGTAGTGTAATATTACTTTGTTAAAGGTAAAATATAAAATAGGAGTTTGAAAATATGAACGATTTGGAAATGTACAGAGAGCAGTTGGCTTTGTGTGATGATAAAATCATTGATGCTTTGATGGAACGTAATTCCATTGTAGAAAAGATCATGGCATACAAAGAAGAATTTGGAATGCCGATTTTACAGCCAAAACAGGAGAAGAAACAGAAGGTTCGCTTAGGAGAAAAGTTACACAGCAACAAATATAAAGATGAAATTTATGATGTATTTGAATGTATTCTTCACAATAGTAAAAAGATTCAGGCGAGAAAGCTCTTTGATTATAATATTGTACTGATCGGATTTATGGGGGCGGGAAAGTCTACCATCTCTGATTATCTCAGTACTATGTTCGCTATGGAAGTAGTGGAGATGGATCAGGTGATCGCAGAAAACCAGGGCATGAGTATTCCGGATATTTTTGAAACTTACGGAGAAGAATATTTCCGTAATCTGGAGACAGAGCTTTTAATCGATATGCAGGATAAGAAGAACGTGGTGATTTCCTGTGGTGGTGGTGTTGCCATGAGAGAGCGTAACGTGGCTGAGATGAAGAAGAATGGAAAGGTAGTACTTCTTACTGCCAGTCCGGAAGAGATCTATGAGCGAGTAAAAGATGACGACAATCGACCGGTGCTTAGAGGTCGCAAGAATGTGGCAGGCATTGCAGAACTTATGGAGCAGCGCAGAGAAAAATACGAGGCTGCAGCTGATATTGTAATTCAGACGGATCACAAGTCCATTTTGCAGATTTGCGAGGAACTGGTAGGACGTTTGACAGAAACGGAAGAGTAAAACATGTTAAAGATATTTTATCCAGATCAATATGTGGCATCCACCTATGTGATTGATTTCGAAAGTTTATATAAAGAAGGAGTTCGGGGATTGATTTTTGATATCGATAATACCTTGGTGCCTCATGGTGCTCCTGCAGATGAGAGAGCTATTAAGCTATTTGAGAGATTAAAAAATATTGGTTTTCGATGCTGTCTTATTTCCAATAACAAGGAACCTAGAGTAGCGATGTTTAATGAGCCTATTCAGGTGGATTATGTCTATGATGCTCACAAGCCTTCTACAAAAAATTATAAAAAGGCTATGGAAATTATGGGGACAGATAGGTCCGATACGGTATTTATAGGAGACCAGCTTTTTACCGACGTGTGGGGAGCAAAAAGAACAGGAATTCAGAGTATTTTGGTGAAGCCGATTCACCCGAAGGAAGAGATTCAGATTGTATTGAAAAGATTTTTGGAGAAGATTGTTCTTCATTTCTATTTGAAAAGCAAAAAGAAGGTTGAAAAATAGAAGAAACTATTATAAAATTATTGAAGTGAGTGCGGTCATTTTTCATGGCGTCTGTTTTTGGAAGAAAGATGACTGATACCAATAGCAGAGGATAAGTGCCCTAGTGGCATGGTTAAGGAGGATTATATAATGGCAAAGAAGAGCGCAGGCGAATTCAGAAATGGTATGACATTAGAGATCGAAGGTAACGTATATCAGGTACTTGAGTTCTTACATGTTAAGCCGGGAAAGGGAGCTGCTTTCGTACGTACCAAGCTTAAGAATGTAATTGATGGTGGTGTGGTTGAGAGAACTTTCCGTCCGACAGAGACATTTGATGAGGCTTACATCGAGAGAAAGAAAATGCAGTACCTTTACAATGATGGTGAATTATTCTACTTCATGGACAATGAGACATACGATCAGATTCCGGTAGGTACAGATACCGTTGGCGATTCTTTGAAGTTCGTTAAGGAGAACGAAGAGGTTACAGTTGTTTCTTACCAGGGAAATCCATTCTCTATTGAGCCACCTCTTACTGTAGAGCTTCTCATTACAGAGTCTGAGCCGGGAGTTAAGGGTAATACTGCTACAGGTGCAACAAAGCCGGCAATCCTTGAGACAGGTGCTCAGGTTATGGTTCCATTGTTCGTAGAGCAGGGAGAGACGATCAAAATCGATACTCGTACTGGAGAGTATTTATCAAGAGCATAATAAGATTAATACAAATGGGCTGCGTCTTGAGACGTAGCCTTTTTATATGATTTAAAATCATAGCTAAGAGGAGAAGAGTATGGCTAGAATAGTTACAGACTATCTGGAGAAAACGGTTGTAGAATTTGGTGAGAAGGTTGCATTTACAGATGAACATAGAGAACTTACTTTTTCTCAGCTGCGAAAAGAGGCCTATGGTATTGCATCTGCTTTAATAGGAGCGCATGTATTTAAGAAACCTGTTGCTGTATTTTTGGATAAATCTGTGGAGTGCATTTCAGCGTTTTTAGGAGCGGCTTACAGTGGAAATTTTTATAGTCCACTAGACACGAAGATGCCTGAATCCAGAATTCAGAAAATTATGGATACCTTAAATCCGGCGGTTGTTGTCACAGATGAAGCCCATAAGGAGCAGGTAGAGTCTTTTGCGGGTAAATCAAAAATTCTGATTTATGAAGATGCAAAGCAGTTGGAAGTAGATGAAGAGAAAGTGAAGTCCGTAACAGATAGAGTCATTGATACGGATATCCTCTATGTGTTATTTACATCAGGTTCAACAGGAACCCCTAAAGGAGTTATTATCTCTCATCGAGCTTTGATAGATTTTATTGAATGGGGAAAAGAAGAATTTGATATTGATAGTACCTTCATCTTTGGAAATCAGACCCCTTTTTACTTCAGTATGTCGGTATTGGATATTTACCAATGTTTGAAGAATGGGGCGACCATGCATATCGTTCCGCAAAAATTGTTCTCATTTCCTGGTTTGTTGATGGAATATTTGCAAGAACGAAGGGTGAATATTATTAATTGGGTGCCTTCGGCATTGAAATTAGTGGCAACTTTACATGCTCTTAGATCGCCTTACCTTACAGAGTTGAAAAGAGTATTTTTCGGCGGAGAAGTAATGCCGGTGAAATATTTGAATATGTGGAAGGCAGAATATCCGGATGTGGTCTATGTCAATCTTTATGGATCGACAGAGGGTACAGACACTTGTACCTATTATGTGGTTGACAGAGAATTTAGCAATGATGAAAGAATCCCTATGGGTCGTGTATGCAAAAACGCCGATGTGTTTCTTTTGACGGAAGACGATAAGCTGGCAGAGGAAGGTGAAATTGGAGAGGTATGTATCCGTGGAACCGGTGTTGCGCTGGGATACTACAATATGCCGGAAAAAACAAAAGAGGTGTTTGTTCAAAATCCTAATAATCCTCATTATCCGGAGATTATCTATCGTACCGGAGATTTAGCAAGAATAAATAGCTTCGGAGAATATGTATATGTATCCAGAAAGGATTTCCAGATTAAGCATATGGGACATCGTATCGAGCTCGGAGAAATAGAAACTGCCATATCTGCTGTTGAGGGCGTGGAGGCAGAGTGCTGCTTATATGATGATGAAAAATCCAGGATTATTATGTTTTATACCGGTTCTATAGAGCCGGAGAAAGTAATGGAACAATTAAAGGCATCTGTCCCTGAATATATGCTTCCTAATAGAAAATATCATTTGGATGCTATGCCCTACAATCTAAATGGCAAGGTTGATCGGCAGAAATTAAAGGAAATGATGTATACTAGAAAGAAAAAATAAAAGGCAAAATAAAAGAAAATAGAAAGGAAAAAATATGGAAACTTTAATAGAAATTTTGGAAGATATCCAACCAGGTGTTGATTATGAAAACTGTGAGACTTTAATTGATGATGAAATATTAAATTCTTTCGCTATTCTCTCGATTGTCAGTGAATTGCAGGACGAATTTGATATAGAGATTACCCCGGCAGAGCTTATTCCTGATAACTTTAACTCTGCAAGGGCCTTGTGGGAGATGGTATGTCGTTTACAAGGATAGAATATTAAGTAGCTACTTGAAACTCCAGGATCACCTCGTCATATTTATAGGTATCGGGAGACATGCTGGATATGATTACAGTTGCCTGTTCTGCTCCTATAAGCTTCTTTGGAAAGACAGATAAAGGATCGGAGTGAACTTCTCTGATTTCCTGATAGCAGAGGTAGTTCCCGGCGGGTAGTGTTTTTACCTCTGGCAGATTTTGATCATTGGATTCTTCCGGAAGAACTTCCAAAAACATATGAGAGTCCACAAATTTGCCATTTTGATAGTTGATGATTAAGCCGTGAGGAAAGGATGCCAGAAGATGGGATTTCCTTGCGGTATTAAATAATTTGCTGAGGTTTCTTTCGTAGGTTTTTGCATCCATTTTGATTTTGCTTGGAATGGTTATGATATAGCGGTCAAAAATGTGGCGTGAATAATAGCCATCTCTTCCAAGAAAATCTCTTTGGGCATGAATGTATTGTAAGGTACGATCGATGGAATCAATATTTGATTCGATCTTTCGTATCTTTTCTTTTGCCAAACTTCGACCATCATTTAAGAGTCGTTCAAATTCCAGGCGACCTTCTGCATCTACATAATTCTTTAATTCTTTTAAGGGGATCCCAAGTTCGATACAGAGAATAATCGTATCTAATACCATGATCTGATCCGGAGAATAGTAGCGGTAGCCACTGTCTGGATTGATATATTCCGGAATCAAAATTCCCAATTTTTCATAATAGCGAAGCGATTGTACGTTTACATTTCGGATTTTCGCCAGTTCTCCGATAGATAATAAATTTCCCATAGTCAAATACCTCATATCAAATACCTGCAGAGAAAAGCAGTGGTTCTGTGTAGGAATGTTACAACTCTATATATTATAAGATATTTATGCTGATATTCAATGAAAATATTTAATAAAACCTATTGACTCTATGATAATCATAGGGTTTATCATGGCTTCTTGAAGAGGAAAAGCTCTTTTTTGAGGGGTATTTATCCTTCATAAATTATGAACGGAGGTGTTACTGTGACAAAAGTAGAAGATGCAAATAATCCATTGGCATCGGCATCTATAGGGAAACTCATGATGAAATATGCCATTCCAAGTGTTGTGGCTTTGGTAGTAAATTCCCTGTATAACATTGTGGATCAGATTTTTATAGGATGGGGTGTGGGAACCCTAGGAAATAGTGCAACAAATGTAGTGTTCCCACTTAATATGGTTGTTATGGCTTTGGCCTTGCTCCTAGGAGACGGTGGAGCCTCCTATTTAAGCTTAGAGCTTGGGAAACAGAACCAGAAGGGGGCCGAAAAGGCTGCCAACAATACACTAAGTTGGCTCATTATCGTAGGTATTGTATTTACCATTATCTGCTACATTTTCTTCCGCCCATTGGCTTCTTTGTTTGGAGCAACTCCGGATAATCTGCCATATGTTTACGAATATGGAATGATCGTAATCTTAGGTTTTCCATTTGTGGTGATCGGAAGCGGACTGTGTTCTGTAATACGAGCAGATGGAACTCCTAAACTTACCATGATTGGGATGATCGTAGGATGTGTAGCCAATGTAATTTTAGATGCTTTGTTTGTTTTAGGTTTTGGATGGGGAATGACAGGAGCAGCTGTGGCTACAGTGATCGGACAAATCTTAAATTTCCTTATTTCCATTTGGTATATTCCAAGATTTAAAACCGTAAAGATTTCTCTAAAAGAAATGAAGCCGGATTTCAAACTGTTAAAGAAAACAGCTGGGTATGGAGTTTCCAGTTTTGTAGCTCAGATCGCAATTGCTATTATTATGACAGTAATTAATTATTATCTGGTTCACTGTGGAACAGGTACGAAATATGGTGCTGACATTCCTTTGGCTGCCTTTGGTATCGTAATGAAGTTTAATACGATTTTAGTTTCTATTGTAACAGGAATTGGAACAGGAGCTCAGCCTATCGTAGGTTACAACTACGGACGTGGAGATACAAAGAGGGTAAGAAAAACCTTTGCTTTAGCAGTGAAAGTGTCTACCGCATTTGCTGTTATATTCTTCCTTGTTTTCCATATTTTCCCGAAACAGTTGACGGCGATGTTTGGATCTCAGGGAGAACTTTATGCAGAGTTTTCCATCAAATCCTTTGAGATATTTACCTTGCTTTGTTTCTTCAATGGATTTCAGACGGTAGCGGCCATTTTCTTTCAATCCATAGGAAAACCGGTTAAATCAGGAGCGATCTCTTTAAGTCGACAGATTATTTTCCTGATTCCGGCAACTATGATTTTATGTAATATCATGGGATTGGATGGAGTTTTGTGGGCAGGTCCGGTAGCAGATGGATTAGCCTTTGTATTAGCTTTGGCATTAACTCTTAAAGAGTTGAATAGTGGCAGTTTGGCAAAAACCAAGTCTTAAGATGTAGGAGGGATTATCATGACAAAAGAAGAAAAATGCAGATTATTAGAGGATCGCTTGCACAAATTGGAAAGCAGCGAGAAAGACAACGCAGGAGTGTGTCGAAGAATTCGCAGAGATATTCGAAATCTGAAAAAGAATATGTAAAAAAAAGCCTTGCATTTTTTGCAGGGCTTTTTTATAATTTGAATCACCATAATAATTCAAATCAAAGTAACCGCCTAAATTCTATTTAGGAAACGGTTGCCAATCTAGTTTTATCAAAATTCAAGGCTTATATTCCGAGGGCCACGAATAAGGTGGTAGTTTCTTACCACGTAATTTTCCAAAGAATTTATTTCATATGCTGCCGCAAAACGGAAAGGAGTTTTATGACTTATTATCAGTTTGTGCATGCGGTAGAGCTTAAAGTAAGGGAGGAATCCAAAGGACGATTAGACGTAAGTGTAAATGCCGCGCTGAAAAATAATGGCATGGTAAAGCAGGGAATCTTGCTTAAGGAAAAGAATATCAATATTTCACCGACTATTTATTTGGAGGAATATTACCAGCGTTTCCTCAGAGGAGAGAGATTGGAGTCCATTGCCAAAGAAATCCTGCAAATTTATGGAAAGGTTCGTTTTAAATCTCCTATGGATGCGAACTTTATCGAAGACTATGAGCAGATCAGAGGAAGTATTATTTATCGGGTCATTAATAGGGAAAAGAACCAGAAGCTTTTAGAAAATGTCCCATATAAAGCCTATTTAGATCTTGCTATCGTATATTATATTTTATTTGATTCGACCATGTATGGAACGGCTTCTATGATGATCAGGGATACTCACTTAAGTCTCTGGAATGTAGATCTGGAGGAAATCCATAAAAGAGCGAAAGAAAATACGAAACAGCTTTTGTCATATGATTTTAAAACCATGGCAAGTGCAGTATCAGAAATGATCGGAAAACCCATGGAAATTCAGGAAGACATTCTTTATATTCTAACCAATAAAAACAAAAGCTATGGGGCAGCTACCATGCTTTATCCAGAGTGTCTTGAGAGCATCGGGGAGATTCTAAGGGAAAACTTTTATATTATTCCCAGCAGTGTTCATGAGCTTATCATGGTGCGAGAGAGGGATGCGCCGGAGGAAGGTGAGCTGGTGGATATGGTAGGGGAAGTAAATGAAACCCAAGTGCCGGATGAGGAGGTACTATCCAACCACGTTTATTATTTTGATCGCACAGATAAAAGACTGCAGATTGCTTTATAAATAAAAAGACAGCAATGGAAAATCAAATAAAATGAGGAGGAGATACATGAAAAAGAAAACTTCGATGGTAAGAAAAAGTATTTCTCTAGGAATGGCTTTTCTTATGATGTTATCTGTCGGAATGTCCGGAATAAATGTGCAGGGAGAGGAAACAGAGAGAAAAACGGTGGCAGTGAAGGCAGAAACTCTAGAGCATGCTTGCGTGAAGCTAAATGATTCAGAGAACCAGGAAATTAAGGTGGATTTAGGCTCCCGGGTAAAAATCGATGTGGAATCAGAAAACGGCTATCAAGTAGATGAAGTCACGGCAGAAGATTCCGAAGGCTATAAAGCCAAAGTAACTCAGAATGAAGCTAGTTATTATGTAACAGCAGATACGGATTTAACCATCAAGGTTACGATTAGTGATTTACAGGTTGTAAAACCAGGAAGTGAAGAACTTGATGGAGAAACGAGTACGGTAGATGATGGAAAAGAAAGCGGAACAGGAAGAGTCGCACCATATGATGCAGATGCATTTAATGAACTCATTACCAGTATCTGTGATTTTGGAAATATATCTGACATTATGCCGATGGCAAATGTTGGAGAAGGAATTACAACCCTTCCGTCTATAAAGGATGGAGGTCGTGCAACGGATTTCGTTCGTTATTATCCAGATGGAAGCTATGTTGTTGAACATAGTTACGATGAGGGACGCTTCACTACAACCGATGGGGAAGAAGTATATTGTTGTTATCCGGATTTTATGAATACAATCTATTATGTAGGCGAATATGCGAGTTACGATGCCACACGTCGATTTGATGAAGAAACCATTAAAACCATTGGTATGATGCTCTATTATTTTGACAATTACGCGGATTGTAGCGGTCTTACTACTACACAACGATATTTGATCAGACAATGTGTAGTTTGGAGTGTGGCCGGTCCGTATTGGGGATTAAATCCAGGATGTACCATTGAATATGGAAATGGGATGCAAGATGCTGATGGACATAATATTGCAGGTATCACTGGAAATGCTTTGATTCATGGAGCAGAATTTGCAGCTGATCCAGACAACAGAGCGGAGTTTACCTGTTGGGGTATAGTGTTTGAAACAGAAAATACTTTCGCAGGAACTGGAAACGTACAGCTGTTGTCCCAGTGGTTCTATGAACGTGAAGAAAAGCCGGAAACCGGTGAACTTGATCTCCAGAAAGTTTCTTCCAACCACTACCTTACAGACGATATTCCGTGCTACAGCTTAGAAGGTGCGGTATATGAAGTAACAAATACCGATGGAGAAGTTGTTGGTACTCTTACTACAAAGGAAGATGGTAGTACCGATAAGTTGACACTTGATGAAGGAACCTACTATGTACAAGAAGTTGCTGCTTCAAAAGGTTATAATCTAGATTCGACACGATATGAAGTAACTGTCACTGCCGGAGAAACCGCAACCGTAACCAGTGAAGAGCCACCTTTAGCGGATCCTTTAGGAATTACGATTACTAAGATTGACCGGGATTCCAACGGTGCATCTAATGTAAGAGGTCTTGAGGGTGCTCGGTTTGAAGTCAAATATTATGCTATAAATCCAGATGATTACAACAGTGTCAGTGACTTGGACGGACTGGATGCGACTAGGATTTGGGTGCTTGAGACAAAATATGATAAGGCTGACGGAAAATGCAAAGCCGGATTAGATGATGAATTCAAAGTAGCCGGAGATGATTTCTATTACGATGATAATGAATCTAAATGCTTGCCAATCGGTGTGATCACTGTAGAAGAAATTTCTGCTCCCGAAGGTTACACAACCGATGGTGCGATCTTTAGTTCTGATACTATGACAGGTCCGGTAGAAGGAAAGTATTTCTCTAAAATAACCGGTGATGGAGAAGATATAAGACTGGAAGGTGGTAATGAATATACCGTATCCGATAAGAGCATCCGTGGTGGTGTGAAAGTTGCCAAGTGGGATAACGAGGCGAATACGCAGGAGCCACAGGGTGATGCTACCTTAGATAGTACAAAAATCGATATCATTAATAAGAATGATTATGACGTAGTAGTGAATGGTCAGGCTTACGGAAAAGATCAGGTGGTTATGACCCTTACTACGGATTACAAAGGTAATGCACAGACGGCTAGTGATGCACTCCCTTACGGTACTTATGAAGTAAGAGAGTCCGGTGCTCCTACCGGATATCAAGGTAGCGGAAAGAATCTCTCACAGGAATTTTTCATCGGTGAAGATGGAGTGATCGTTGATTTAAGTGGAGATGCTAACGCTGTAAAGAATGATGTCATTCGTGGTGGTGTAAAAGTTGCTAAATGGGATAAAGAATCAAATTCTCAGAGTCCACAGGGTGATGCAACTTTACAGGGTGCTACATTTGACATCATCAGTCAGAATAGTAATTATGTAATTGTTAATGGTAAGTCTTACAAGAAGGGTGAGGTTGTAGCAACCATTAAAACAGATGAAAAAGGAGTCGCACAGACTTCCGCAACTCTGTTACCATACGGTACTTATACATTAAAAGAGACAGGTGCTCCTACAGGATATTTGAATCAGGGAACAAATATCACACAGACCTTTACGATCCGTGAGAACGGTGTCGTTGTTGACTTAAATAAAGACGCTACTGCAATCAAGAATGATGTCATTCGTGGTGGTGTAAAACTTGGTAAGTGGGATAATGAGTCAAAAACTCAGAAGGCCCAGGGAGCTGCAACTTTAGAAGGCGCTGAGTTTGCAATTACAAATGAGAGCGCTCATGACGTGATTGTAAACGGAAAGACCTATAAGAAGGGGGAAGTAGTTGCAACACTTGTAACGAACGAAAAAGGAATCGTAAAATCAGAAGCAGATCTTCTTCCATATGGTAAGTACAGCTATGAGGAAACAAAGGCACCGACTGGATACTTGGCAACAGGTTCTGGTCTTACAGGAACCTTTGAAATCAAGGAAGATGGAGTAATCGTTGATCTGAATAAGAAGGATACTGCAATTAAGAATAATGTAATTCGTGGAGATATCACATTTACAAAGTCTGATGCAGAGACTTCTGAGAGAATGGCGAACATTCCATTTAAGATCACTTCTAATACTACAGGCGAAAGCCATGTTATTTACACAGATGAGAACGGATATTATTCCAGTGAATCAAAATATGTGAAGCATAGTGAGAATACCAATGCAGAGACTGCAAAATGCGGAACCTGGTTTGGTTTAGACATTGATGGAAACCAAGTACCGGTCAACGACTCTGTGGGAGCATTCCCATATGATACCTATACGATCCAGGAGTTAAGATGTGAGGCCAATGTAGACAAGGCATTGTTCAAAGGAACATTTACCATTTCTATGTATGGATTCACCATTGACTATGGAACCATTACCAACTCTGATCTGTCATTACAGACAACTGCCAAGAGTGCAAACGCAAACACACACCATGCATATGCAAGTAATGATGTAACAATCGTTGATACGGTATTCTACACAGGACTGAAAAAGAATCAGACTTATACCATTAAGGGAATCATTATGGATAAGGATACAAAAGAACCACTTCTTGATGTAGATGGAAATCAGATTACAGCAGAGACAACCTTTAAGGCTCCTACAAAGGATGGAATTACAGATGTAAACTTTACCTTTAATGGAACAGGTATGGATGGAAAAGATGTTGTTGTTTTTGAAGAATGCTATGACAAAGACGGCAACATGGTTGTGGATCATAAGGATATTGAGGATGAAGGACAGACCATTCATTTTGAAAAGAATCCAGAGATCAAGACAACAGCGAAGGCTGCAGAGACAGAGGATCATATTTCCGCAGCAAAAGAGAAAGCAACCATTGTTGATACAGTAAGTTACAAGAATCTGACAGTAGGAAAGAAATATAC
>CAVKOU010000015.1:17145-53172 GCA_963658085.1 bacterium | reverse complement strand
TGCGAAAATCACCTCTGCACGGTTTCCCGGATTCCGGAATTATACGATAAATTCATAAATTCCAAGAGCTGCCATAATAGCCAGTACCACTAAGTTAATAACCGATACCGCAAATAATTCCACAAACATTTTATTCTGCGGGAAGCGTTCCTCCGCATTTTCCTGCTGTGCAACGCCGGCCATAATAAGAGCTCCGGTGGTAGAGATCGGTGTGTAACCTGCGATAGTTCCACCAATAACAACCATAGCTACTAAGTAAACACCATTTGCTCCGATTCCCTCTGCCAAGCTTCCGCAGATAGGTACCAAGGTCGGGAATACAACTCCGAGTCCGGAACTAAAGAAGGACATAAGGCCTGCAAGAATAGCCATAATCGGATTTGCTGATTTTGCACCCATAACACCTTCAAGGGCAGATACTAAGATATCCACACCTCCTGAGAGAGAAACGATATTCATCAACATTCCTACGCCCAGAACCATGATGATTACGTTCCAAGGAATCCCTTTTACAGCTGCCTTCTCGTCTCCACAGCCAATGATACAGAGGATGGAGCCGATCAAGAATCCTGTAAGTCCTACATTCCATGAAAGAACCAATACCCCGAAGGCTAAGATTACAAGACCAAGAATTGACAGATACTGCTGCCAGGTAAACTTTGGAAGTTTCTCCTTCTCTCCGGAAGCGGTAGATAGATCCACCTTCCATCCCTTGTAATAAATATATACAACGACACAGCAGATAATAGCTGTAATGGCAGTACAGATCATAATCGGAACGGTATTTCCATCCATTCCCTGTTCCTCCATAAGGCCGCGAACCACAGCTGCCTCCGGGGTCAACGGACTCATACGACCTGCCATGGCACCCATATCTCCGATGATGGATGTCATAATCGGGTTGATTCCTGCGGAAACAGAAATCGGAATGGCAATTACCGGAATAATCGCAAGACAGGGAATGGATCCCGGTCCTGAAGCACTAAGAATCATTCCGATTACAAACATTACGAAAGGAATGGCATGGGCAGGAACTAAATTTACGATCTTCTTTGCAAGAAGCTCTAAGGTTCCGTTTCCATTAATGATGGCAAACAAGTAAGTTACACCTGCCATCTGGATAAATAAAGAAGTTCCAAATCCGCCGATGACATCGCTGGCTGCAATGCTATCTTTAAAAATAAGAGTTAAGATCATAGCAAAACCGATACTTAAGATACCAACATTTACGTTACGAACAAAACCGATGACAATGGCGATTAACAAAAGAATTAAACTTAATAATCCAAGATTCATAGCGTCCTCCTATTTAAATGTAATGCATACCGGGCTTCCGGTCTCTACTACCCGAAGAGTCGGATTTAACCATCCTGTATGTTCGTCAAAAATGAACTCAATAATGGTATCGCTGTCTTCGTTTGCTACATAGCATTTTCCATTTGGTCCAAAGCAGAAGAATCTAGGAGTCTTTCCAAGGCATGGGAAGAATCCGGTGCTCTTTAAATAACCGCTGAAAGGATCGATGCGATATACCGCCATGCTGTCCGTATAACGGTTGGATACGATCACCCACTCTCCGGTTGGATCTACCATAACCTCACTGGCATCGGAATATCCTGTAACAGTCTCCGGTACCGTGGAAAGTTCCTGCATCGCCTTCATCTTTCCTGTCTCTTCATCGAACTGGAAGTAGAGAACCTTGTTTCCTTTTTCCTCGCACATGTATACCCAACGATTGTTTGGATGTACCGCAGCATGTCTTGGCTCATCCCAGGTTCTTGCTAAGAATCTGTCGGTTTCTGTAAATGCTCCCGTTACATGATCATATTTTAATGCCCGCATCTGTCCAAAGCCGTTCACTCTTCCCTGGGCACAGGCAAAGAGATAATTCTTCTTCTGATCCCACAGACACTGATGAATCGTAGATACCTTTCCTTCTTCTTTTCCTTCATAAGTAAATGTAGCTACCACTTCCCCCAAAGAACCATCTTCATTGCGCTTGATGGTATAAAGGGTTCCCCCCTGCAAGGTTGCTACGATCACATGCTTATTCTCTGCATCCACGGTGATATCTACCGGATTCTTTCCACCGATATCCACTTTATTTAGGAATTCCAAAGTTCCGTCTTCCTTGATCTTATAGGAAGTTACAAAAGTAAAATCCCCATGTACACTGTACAGATAGTTCTTCTCTGCATCAAAACACTGAAAACTTGGATTCTCTTCTGTCTTTAAACACTGAATCTGTGTCCATTCACCAGTCGTATCGGACACTTCATATACCTTCAGTCCTTCTCCTCTGGCATTTCGCTCCTTGGTTGTTCTACATCCCACGTAGACAAAACTCATGCTGTGTTCCTCCTTAACCTTTTTGATATTAATCTAACGGATTCAAAGCAGGAATTGTTTTTTTGAAAGAAATAAGGCCGTTATGTTTGCTCCTGCTTAATCTGTAATTACATTTTATGTTATTTTCTTGTCAAAATGAAATTCGTATATAGACTAGAAAAGCTATTCCACAATGGAATAGCTTTTAATTTGCCTGATAATATTTTTCTACAAAACTTACAAAATCCATGATTTCCTGGGATTGATAACACCTGGGAGCCACCATCATCCATACATTTCTGCTGATGGGATTTTCCGCTCTGTCATATACCGGATAAAGGGTCACCTCATCCTCATTAATTCTCCATTTATCCCCAAATACAAAGGTCATGCCGAGACCTTTTTCCACCATCTCGATGGCAATATCCGCATTGGTAACAGAATAGGTTGCATGCAAAGGACTTCCAAACTGGCTCTTCCACCACTGTTCTACACTTAACTTTACCATGGGATTTAAATAGGCGGATATAAAGGGAAGGTTCTCTAAGTCATCTAACTTCTTTCCCTTGGGAGCCGCCACATACAGATTCTCCTCAAAAAGTCTGGTCTTTTCTCCTATATAAGAATAGTCTCCGCAAATAAAGGCAAGATCTAAGGATTCATCTGTAATCTGTTTGATCAAAACGTTACTGGAATTTACCACGGTTTTGATCTGAAGATTACCACTCTCCAACTGATACTGTCTTAAAAGCTCCGGCATGTGAAGCCTTGCAAAAGAATTAGGAACTCCAATCTCGATCAATTCCTGATTGCCGCCGTGCTCTGTGAAGTGATCCTCGATCTCACGCAAAAAATCCAGCATGATATTGGCCTTATTCACCAGGTACTTTCCGTCGTCCGTAAAGGTTACTCCCTTACTATTTCTCTTCACCACCTGAATTCCCCACTCTGCTTCGATGGCCTGAATCCTCTTGGTAAGAGCCGACTGGGTCATATATAGAGTTTCCGCCGCTTTGGTCATACTCTGCTTTTCATATAAGGTTTTTAAAATCGTCCAATCAACATTTTTCATATTTCTTACTAGTCAATAGCTACATACTTCTCGATATAAGAAATAAATTCCTCCAAGGCCTTGGGCTGACGCTTATTTTTTGAATAGACAAACCAGGTATTTCGAATCACCTGACTGCCATCTGCATAGCTTAAAGGTGTCAGACATAAGTTATACTCATTTTTAAAATCTACCGGCAGGAAACAACAGGCATATCCTAAGCCTTTGTCAATGAGCTGCCAGGCAAAATCAATATAACCAACAGACATTTCCACAGGTTCTTCATTTCCAAAATGATCTTTCCACCAGTTATCCAGAAGTTCTTTGGTCTTGTCATTGGTCTTATAGCCGATGCGCTGCATCTTTGGAAGATCTTCTAACTCCAGAGGAGTCTTACTTACCAAAAATGCCTGGTTTTTGTCTACCAGAACCTGTCTTACCGGACCATCATAATCTCCTCGTATAAATCCTACATCCACAGAACCTTCCAATACCTTACGGAACAAAAGATTGCTCTGCTCGGTCACCACATCGAAATTTGTATGGGCATGATCCTTCGAATAATCTGCCAAAATATCTCCCAACGTATATTTACTATAGGTATAGGCCGAACCAATGGCAATGGTATTGGTAGTCTTCTCCTTAAAGGATTCTAATGTAGCTTTGGTCTCCTTCATAAAATCTAAATGCTTCTTTGCCTGTTCCGCCAAATACTCTCCCTCCTTGGTAAAGGTAAGTCCCTTTGGCGTACGGTTCACAATAGCTACCTGAAGCTCTGTCTCCATATTCTGCAGTCTCTTGGTCAAGGACGGCTGTGTCATATATAAAAGATTTGCCACCTTTGTCAAATTTGGATTCTTATGTAATTCATAAATAATTTCCCAATCTGAATCTTTCATGCAAATATCCCCCATGATTTCTAAACTCTATCGCTTGCTATATTTTAACAAATACGTAAAGAAATCACAACACCAAGGGAGACAGATCATTTTCCAAATATTTTTTTCGCCACACCTAAGCAGGTGTGGCGAATGGTATATCAACTTATTATTTATTTGTTTAATTATTTTAATTTTTCCACGGTCTTTAAAACCTGGATGGTTCTTAAAATATAATCGGTATATTCTTTTGCGCTGGCACCATCGGTATCAGTAGTTACCACAAGCTCTCTTTCTGTCTCTCCACAGATGCGAAGAGCCTTCTCAAGAAGCTCATTTTTCTCCGGATAACCGATATGAGCAAACATCTGTCCTACAGCACGGATCAAGCTGCTTGGATCTGCATACTCACCTCTTCCATGAGACATAAGATATGGTGCTGTACCATGAATAGCCTCAAATAAAGCATAGCGATTTCCAATGTTGGAAGAACAAGCAGTTCCAAGTCCTCCCTGCTGCTCAGCTGCTGCATCTGTTACGATATCACCGTAAAGGTTTGGAAGAACTACAACTTCAATACCTGCGTTAAACTGAGGATCCATCATCTTCGCACACATTGCATCTACCAAGCGTTCCTGTACTTCGATTCCCGGATACTCCTCTCCTACCTTGTGTACCATCTGTACAAAGTTTCCATCTGCAAGCTTTACAATATTAGACTTGGTAACAACAGTTACATTTTTCTTTCCATTGTTCTTTGCAAATTCGAAGGCTGCTCTTGCAATTCTTTCGCTTCCGGGTTGGGTCTGTACCTTAAAGTCTACGGCCAGGTCATCATTTACCTTTATTCCTTTGTTTCCCCAAATATACTCTCCCTCGATATTCTCTCTAAAGAAAGTCCAGTCAATTCCCTTATCCGGCATTTTGATCGGACGAACTGCAGCAAAAAGCTCCAAACGTCTTCTCAACAGGCTGTTTACACTTACAAGGTTCGGAAGACCGTCTCCGGCTCTGGGCGTAGTCATAGGTCCCTTAATAAGAATCGGACATTTCTCGATCTCTTCAAACACATCTTCCGGAAGACTTTCGTTCTTAGCTACACGGTTCTCGATGGTAAGTCCCTCAATATGACGAACCTCAATCTTTCCGGCTGCAATCTCTTCTCCTGCTAACTCGTTTAATACACGAAGAGCCTGCTCCATGATAATAGGTCCGATACCATCTCCGGGAAGAATACCGATAGTAATCTTTTCCTCTTTTTTGAAATCAATGGCCTTCTGAGCACGTTTCATTTTATCGATTCTTACAAATTCTTCCTCGATTAATTTTCCAAAAGCTTCTTTTGCCTGATAAATTTCTAATTTTCTGTCGTCCATGCTTAAACCTCCTGCTCTGCCAACTGTTTCTTTAAGTATGATAACTGTCCGCCACTTAATACAACTTCTATTTCATTATCTGTTAAATCTAATTTTACTTCGAAAGTAAATCCCTTGGTCTTATCTGTTACCTGTACGCGTCTTGTCGGAATCTGATCTAAGAGATTTTCAAATGCAAGATCATCTCCCTGATCAATACGGTCATAGTCTGCAGGATCTGCAAACAACATCGGAATAATACCGTGATTTACTAAGTTTCCTTTATGGATTCTTGCGATACTCTTTGCGATTACTGCCTTTACTCCAAGATACATCGGATTAATGGCCGCATGCTCTCTGGAAGATCCCTGTCCGTAGTTTTCTCCACCTACGATAATACTCTTTCCCAGTTCCTTTGCTCTTGCTGCAAAATCCGGTGCATAACGATGATAGCAATACTGTGACATCAACGGAATATTAGATCGCATGCTAGAGAATTCCGCACTGGCCGGGGTAATATCATCCGTAGATACATTATCCAGTGTCTTTAAACTTACCGGTACGCAAAGGTTCTGTACAGGAGCCTCCGGAATCGGAAGGAACTTAATGTTTGGTCCCTTAACAATCTCTACTTTCTTCGCCTCTTCCTCCGGCAATGGATCAATGATCATGGAATCGTCGATAATATACTGCTCCGGCTCGTGAATCTCAGAAAGTTTTGCAACCTCAGCTCCCATAACATCCTCAGCAGATGCAAAGGTTCCCATAATTGCGGTAGCCGCTGCACTTTCAGGACTTACCAGGTAAATCTCTGCGGTAGGATTTCCTGCTCTTCCCTTAAAGTTACGGTTGGAAGTACGAACTGCCACACCCTTAGTAGCCGGTGTCTGTCCGATGGCACAGCAAGGTCCACAGGCAATCTCCAACATACGAACGCCAGCCTCTAATAAGATGTCGATATAACCGTCGCGAAGAAGCTCTCTGTAAGTCTGTTTCGAAGCTACTGCACAGGTACAGCTTACATTTTCATTGACATGATGTCCTTTAAATACAGTAGCTGCCTTGGCAATATCAGCATAACTTGCGTTGGTACAGCTTCCGATAAATACCTGTTGTACCGGTTTCTTTTCAGCATCCTTAAGAGGTACTACATTGTCCGGCTGATGTGGACAGGAAATCAATGGTTCAAGATCACTTAAGTTAATCTCAATCTCCTCATCGTACTCAGCATCAGCATCCGGAAGAAGTTCTACATAATCTTCCTCTCTTCCCTGGGCTTTTAGGAACTTACGAACCTGCTTATCTGCCGGGAAAATAGATGTGGTTGCACCAAGCTCAGCTCCCATGTTGGAAATGGTAGCTCTTGCAGGTACTTCCAACTCTTCCACCCCCGGTCCAACATACTCATATACATTTCCCAGACCACCCTTAATGGTAACTCTACGAAGCATCTCCAAAATAATCTCTTTGGTGTTGCATCCCGGTTTTAATTTCCCAGTCAGGTTAACCTTTACCACTCTTGGCATTTTCAGTCTCATCGGAACGCCGGTCATAGCAGTAGCAACATCCATACCACCGACACCGATACAAAGCATACCGATGGAACCACCGTGAGGCGTATGGCTGTCTCCACCCATACTTACCTTACCGGGTGCTCCAAATCTTGATACATGTACGGTATGGCAGATTCCATTTCCCGGTCTTGAAACATGAACTCCAAAACGTTTTGCAGCTGACTGCAGGTAAATATGGTCATCCGGTGTCATATTATTGACATACAACAGGTTATGATCCAAATAACTTACACTACATTCAGTACGGATTCTGTCAAGACCAATGGCCTCGAACGCTAAGTAGGTCATAACTGCGTTAATATCATGTGTTAAAGTTTGATCTACCTTAATAAATACCTCTTCACCTGGCACCATGCTGCCTTTTACATAGTGGGATTCAATGATTTTTCTTGTTAGTGATTTTCCCATTTCAAATCTCCTTTATCAAATTCTCATTGTTTCGCCTTATTTCTTTATGCTTATTGTAAAGGCAGTCCCAAACGAAAGTAAAATGTAAGAAATGAATGGTGTTATTCCAGAAGGGAATAATCCACTCTCGGCATTAAAATCCCCGTCTCTTCCATATACTCTATTGTCTTTTTTTGTGCCAATATCTTGCGGTCTGATTTTTCAAATACCCCCTCCAGTTCCTCCGGTCGGATCACACAAATACCGTTCTCATCTCCAACGATATAATCTCCGGGATTTACGATAATTCCACCGCACTCTACCGGGACATTTTTCTCCCCGATACTGTCTTTCTTACAACTTCTTGGAATCACGGCTCTTGCATAGATCGGCACTCCGGCTTCCCTGCAACCCTCAATATCCCGGAATGCACCATCGATAATCACACCCTCTACCTGCTGAATCTTCGCGCAAATACTTCTGTGATCTCCCCAGTAGGAATGATTGCACTCACCGCCACCGGCGATTACAAGGATTTCCCCGGGATTTACTTCTTTTAGGACTTCCGGGATGTAGCCGCTTACACCCTTTGGAACTTTAATGGTGCAGGCTCTTCCTACGATTTTCTTTGTGGTAACCATAGGTTTGATGCCGTAGTCCATGACTCTCGGTTCGGTCATGCCGTCGCATAATTCCGGGGTGGAATATTGCATGAGTTTTTCTATCAAATTTTTTTCGTCCGCATTTTTCATATTCAAATTCCTTTCATTTCGCTAGTAATCTAAGTATTCACTATATAGACATAATTAAGATCAAGCAAATACATAGATGTTATTTTACTATGAATAAATATTATGGATGTAGTTTTTCATTAGATGTCGCGAGTGGGACGCACCGCAGAGAGCGTGGTATGTCTATCGCAAACAAGCTACGTTCCCTACTCACTGCACGCGCTGATCCGTTCAGGCTCCTGCGCAAACTCGCCACCCTGAAAAACGGGGTGGCTCAAACAAGCGCCCGCCTTCACTGCTAGCGTGCAGCTCCTGACGGGAGCCTCGCAACCGTTTGCGATAGACATACCACGCTCTCTGCTTTGCTGTGTACTCTAGATGTTTTTTTAAAACACTGAAACATCTTGCAATAAAACAGGGAGTGAGCTATTTCTGATACGAAACAACTCGCTCCCTGCTATACGTCCCTGTTCATAACGGGACCTCTTGCTTTCAGCTATGCATCCTCCGGATCTTCTTCCATCTGCAGCACTTCCCGATCTACGTACTCCCAGATGGTATCCCGTCCCTGCTTTGTCGTAGCAGAGAATGGTATCACGGTAGTTCCGGGCAATAGGTTTAATCCTGTTTTGATGGCTTTAATCTGTTTTTGCAGCTGGCTTCTTTTGATCTTATCTAATTTTGTGGCGATAATCACCGGTTCATATCCCTGATCCACGATCCACTGATACATTTGCTTATCATTGGCCGAGGGATCGTGGCGAATATCGATGAGGAGAAATACTGCTTTTAGCTGCTTTGACTGATGCAAATATCTCTCAATCATTTTTCCCCAACGGGCCTTCTCCTGCTCCGATACCTTGGCATAGCCGTAGCCCGGCAGGTCCACAAGATACAGTTCCTGATTGATATTATAAAAGTTAATCGTCTGGGTCTTTCCCGGTGTTGCAGAAATCCTGGCAAGAGATTTTCGGTTCATCAGGGCATTGATGAGGGAGGATTTTCCTACGTTGGATTTTCCTGCAAATGCAATCTCCGGCAAGGTATTCTCCGGCAGAGTACTGGTGATTCCACAGACGGTTTCTAGTTCTACACTTCTTATGATCATGCTTCTCCTCCTTCCAACAATGCAATCTTTAATACTTCTTCCATACGACTTACCGGGATAATCTCCAATCCTTTGGTAATCTCTGCCGATAATTCTTCGATATCTCTTTTATTTTTCTTTGGAATTAATACGGTTTTTATCTCCGCATTTTTTGCGGCCAGAAGCTTTTCTTTCAAGCCTCCGATTGGAAGGACTCGCCCTCTTAAGGTGATTTCTCCTGTCATGGCCACATCGGCTCTTACTTTCTTTCCTGTAAATGCAGAGTACATAGCGGTTGCCATGGTAATTCCTGCAGAAGGTCCATCCTTCGGCACAGCTCCCTCCGGGATATGGATATGGATATCATTCTTCCCAAAGAAATCCTCAGAAAGTTCCTGAAGGCCTAGTGATCTGATATAACTGATACCTGCCATGGCTGATTCCTTCATGACATCACCAAGTTGCCCGGTCAGGCGAATCTCCCCTTTTCCAGGCATGACATTGACCTCTATCTGCAGGGTATCTCCTCCCACACTGGTCCAGGCCAGGCCTCGTACAATTCCTACCTCCGGCTCTTTGTTAGCCATTTGGAAGGAATAGCGCTCTTTTCCAAGATAATTTGCAAGATTTCTCTCTGTTACATGGACATGGGATTTGTTGTCCTCCAAAATCTCTCTTGCTGTTTTTCTGCAAATATCCCCGATCTTTCGCTCTAACTGACGGACTCCCGCCTCTCTGGTATAATTGTGAGCCATTTTCCAGATCGCATTCTTGCTGATAGTCAACTGTTCACTGGTAAGGCCGTTTCTCTCGATCTGTTTTGGGATCAAATGTTCTTGCGCAATATGGATTTTCTCGTTTTCTGTATAACTGCTGACCTCAATGACTTCCATACGATCAAGTAATGGCTTTGGAATGGTCTGTAAGGTATTGGCAGTTGTTACAAATAACACTTCCGAAAGATCCAGGGGCACTTCCAGGTAATGATCTCTGAATTTACGATTCTGCTCACTGTCTAATACCTCCAGAAGAGCCGAAAATGTATCCCCCTTATAATCATTGCTTACCTTGTCGATTTCATCCAATAACAGGAGAGGATTCTTCACTCCTGCTTGGCGAAGTCCATTGGCGATTCGTCCGGGCATAGCCCCCACATACGTCTTTCTATGACCTCTAATTTCTGCTTCATCTCTTACTCCGCCCAGAGAAATTCTTACATATTTACGATCCAGGGCCTTCGCCAAAGATTTTGCAATGGAGGTTTTTCCGGTTCCCGGAGGGCCTACCAAGCAGAGAATCGGAGCCTCTCCCTTCTTCGTCAAGGTTCGAACTGCCAAGAATTCTAATACCCGGTCCTTTACCTTTTCCATGCCATAATGGTTCTCCTCAAGAACCTTCTTCGCGTAGGACAGATCGGTATTATCCCTACTTATCTTATCCCAAGGCATCTCAAGCATAGTTTCGATATAAGCTCTGCTGACACCATTTTCTGCCGCATTTCCTATGGTATTGCGAAAACGTTTAAGTTCCTTTTCAATCTTCTCTTTAATAGAATCTGAAGCTTCCAGTTCCTTTAATTTCTCCTGGTATTCGTCTGCGTCAGATAGGACACTATCGTCCCCCAGTTCTTCTCTGATCTGCCGAAGTTCCTCTCGCAAAATATATTCCCGCTGGTGTTTATCCACCCGCTCCTTAACTTTTCGCTGGATTTCCTCCCGGATAGTTAAAACCTGAATCTCGCTAATAAGCTTATCCATCAATAATTTATAGCGTTTCTCCAAATTAGTTTGTTCCAAAAGTTCCTGTGCATCGTCTGAACTAAATGGGCAATTAGCCGCGATTACATCCACCAGGGTTTGAAAATCTGTAATCTTATCAAGTCGTCCGCCAATCTCCCTGTTGAGTTTCGGATTTCTAGACAAATAATCCTTGAACATCTGCTTTAAGCTTCTTGCAAAGGCCTCTGTGGTAAGTTCATCTTCCAACCCATCCATAATATCCGGCATGGCGATTACTTCCGCCTTCAGATATCCTTCCGTTTCCTCCATGGACATCATAGCCGCTCTTGTCTCTCCGCAGATCAGTACTCGAACCATCTGCTTAGGCATACGCATCACCTGCTTAATAGAAGCAATGCATCCGATGGTCTCTACATCCTCCGCCCCGGGGTCCATTATTTTTTCATCAATCTGAGTGGTCAGAAATAT
Organism: bacterium; assembly: GCA_963658085.1. GTDB lineage: Bacteria > Bacillota > Clostridia > Lachnospirales > Lachnospiraceae > CAKRJP01. The sequence goes on along the minus strand of CAVKOU010000015.1, from coordinate 41,574 downwards.
TTTCTGTTCTCCTTCCATGGCCACCTCTACGGCCTTTAATGATTTTTCCCTGCTAATATCAAAATGCCTTACCATCTCCGGCAAAATTGTCAAGTCTCGAAGAGGCACCATTGGCAGACTTTTCGTTTCTTCGTACATAAATCAATTATCTCCTGAAAAATACTCTTCTTTCAAAAAATGGATGCCTTGAAAAAGTTCCAACGCATCCAATTCTCGTTCATTTTCATTTCTAAACCCAAAGGGGGTTCTATGCACTCTCAGACTCCACAGCCTGGTGCTCACAGATAGGTTCTGCCACACCGCTCACCACATCGGCAGTAATCCTACAAGACTTTAATGTCTCATCCGATGGTGCGTGATACATAATATCCATCATGGTATTCTCCATAATGGCCCGAAGTCCTCTAGCTCCGGTCTTTCTCTTTATAGAAATAGATGCGATCTCTTGCAAAGCCTCTTTGTCGAAGTTCAGCTGAACCCCGTCTAATTCAAGCATCTTCTGATACTGCTTTACAATAGCATTCTTAGGCTCTGTGAGAATACGGATCAGTGCATCTTCATCCAATTGTTCAAGGGCAACGGTCACAGGCACTCGACCTACCAATTCAGGAATCAAACCAAATTTCACGAGATCCTGAGGAGTCACCTGCTGCAAAAGGCGATCTACATCATTCTCATGACCGCTTGCAATCTCAACATTAAATCCGATGGATTTCTGATCGATACGTTTCTCGATGATCTTGTCGATTCCCTCGAAAGCTCCACCGCAGATAAATAAAATATTGGTAGTATCAATCTGAATCAGCTCCTGATGAGGATGCTTTCTTCCTCCCTGAGGTGGCACGCTGGCAATGGTTCCCTCAATAATCTTAAGAAGAGCCTGCTGCACGCCTTCACCGGATACATCTCTGGTAATGGATGGATTCTCAGACTTACGAGTGATTTTATCGATCTCGTCAATATAGATAATCCCATACTCTGCCTTCTCGATATCACCGTCTGCCGCCTGAATAATCTTTAAGAGAATATTCTCTACATCCTCACCCACATATCCTGCTTCTGTAAGAGCCGTCGCATCTGCAATGGCAAATGGAACGTTCAAGACTCTTGCAAGAGACTGGGCAAGAAGTGTTTTTCCACATCCTGTAGGTCCTAACATCAATATATTGCTCTTACCAAGCTCCACATCTAAACTGTGGCTTGCCATAATTCTTTTGTAATGATTATATACCGCAACAGACAAAACTTTTTTTGCCTCATCCTGACCAATTACATAATCATCTAAGAAAGCCTTGATTTCCTCCGGCTTTAAAAGATTAATGTCTGCAAATGGATTGGCATCATAATCTCCTCCGGCTTCAAAGGCGAATTCTTCCTCAATAATCTCAGAGCAAACCTCTACACACTCATCACAAATATAAGTGTTTCCAGGTCCGGCAATGAGCTTGCGAACCTGATTTTGTGTCTTGTTGCAAAACGAGCACCTGACCTGGTCATCGTTCTTTCCTATCATAACTATTACTCCTATAGTTCTCTATTAACGACTGGTGATAACCTCATCAATCAAACCATATGCCTTAGCTTCCTCTGCAGACAACCAATTGTCACGCTCTGTATCCGCCATAACGGTTTCAAAAGGCTTGCCTGTATTCTCTGATAAAATACGGTTTAACTTCTCTTTGGTCTTCAAAATATGCTCAGCTGCGATCTGGATCTCTGTAGCCTGACCCTGGGCTCCTCCCAGCGGCTGATGGATCATAATCTCTGCATTCGGAAGAGCAAGCCTCTTACCCTTGGTACCTCCAGCAAGAAGGAAAGCGCCCATGCTTGCCGCCATTCCGATACAGATCGTCTCAATATCGCACTTGATATATTGCATCGTATCATAAATTGCCATACCGGCAGTTACAGATCCACCGGGACTGTTGATATAAATATGAATGTCCTTCTCCGGATCTTCTGCTTCCAGGAAAAGAAGCTGTGCAGTAATAACGCTTGCTGCGGACTCTGTCACTTCTTCTCCCAGAAAAATAATTCTATCTTTTAATAATCTTGAAAAAATGTCGTAGGAGCGTTCTCCACGGCTTGTCTGTTCAATGACGTAAGGTACTAAACTCATGCTCCATGACCTCCTTTATTACCTACCTATCTGGATCTTCAGATAGGACTTATTTCTCAACAGCATTCTCTACAAGGAAATCTACTGCTGCCTGAAGCGCAAGATCCTTCTTCATCTGCTCTTTCTCAGCATCACCAAGAAGCTCTTTTACCTTCTCAGCTTCCATGCCGTACATCTCAGCCATCTTCTGGATCTCTTCATCTAACTTCTCTTCACCAACTTCGATATTCTCAGCCTTAACGATCGCCTCTAATACAAGACGGTTCTCGATACGAGCCTCAGCATCCGGTCTCATCTGAGTCTTTAAGATCTTCTCTGAAGAACCTGTAAACTGATAGTACTGCTCTACGCTTAAACCGTTCTGCTGAATCTGCTGTACGAAGTTGTTATAGTTATTCTCTACCTGATCGTTGATCATAGCATCCGGAATATCAAACTCAGCATTCTCTACAGCCTGCTTAACAACTGCATCTTCCTGCTTAGCCTTTCCTTCTTTTGCCTTCTCATCTTTGATCTGAGCTTTAACGTCCGCCTTGTATTCTTCTAAAGTATCAAACATAGAAACTTCTGCTGCGAACTCATCATCGATCTCCGGAAGCTCTTTTGCCTTGATCTCGTGAACTGTACACTTAAATACAGCCGGCTTGCCCTTTAATTCCTCAGCCTGATAATCCTCTGGGAATGTTACATTAACATCTACTTCCTTCTCAAGCTCAGCACCAACTAATGCTTCCTCAAATCCCGGGATGAATGAATGAGAACCGATGGTTAATGGATAATTTTCTCCCTTACCGCCTTCGAAAGCAACTCCGTCAACGAATCCTTCAAAATCAAGAACAACCTGATCTCCGTCTTCTACCGGACGCTCTACAGAGATAGTTCTTGCGTTCTTCTCTGCTTCTTCCTGAATCTTAGCATCTACTTCTTTCTGAGTAACTCTTGTAGAAACCTTCTCAACTTCTAATCCCTTGTACTCTCCAAGTTTTACTTCCGGCTTTACTGCTACTTCTGCTGTAAAGATGAAAGGCTTACCTTTCTCAATCTGTACGATATCGATGGTAGGTCTGGAAGCGATCTCAAGTTCACACTCGTCATAGGCCTTACCATATGCATCCGGAAGTAATGTATTCACAGCATCATCATAAAAGATAGATGGTCCATACATCTTCTCAACCATCTGTCTTGGCACCTTACCCTTACGGAATCCAGGCATAGAGATCTGTTTCTTCTGCTTCATATATGCATTCTGAAGTGCCTTCTCCACCTCTTCAGCCGGTACTTCGATCGTAAGTTTAGCCATGTTATGTTCCAAATTTTCTACCTGTAAGCTCATTATAAACATCCTCCTATTTTCTACGCCCGGCCTTCGGTAGTAGAAGATAGGCGTACTTTTCTAAAATACATTCACCATGGAAGTATAGCACAAAACTTTTCAAATGGCTAGAGTTGATTTTTCGCCAAATTTTCCGCAAATTTCTAACAAGCTCTCTTCGTTATTTTTTCTTATGCACAATAGCCTTTCCAATCTCATCAGCCTTATCGACTCCCGCTAAAACTTCCACAAGCTTTAATCCGAAATCAATAGCAGTTCCCATGCCTCTGCTTGTAATGACATTCTTGTCTGTCACTACCGGATTACCGGAAAGGATTGCGCCCTCAAGTTCATCCTCCATTCCAGGATAACAGGTTGCATGTTTTCCTTTTAAGATTCCCATATGTCCAAATACCGTAGGCGCTGCACAGATAGCTGCCACATATTTTCCTTCTTCATAGAAATCTCTCACTACCCGGCGCACACCCTCGTGAGCATCTAAATTAGTTGTTCCCGGCATTCCTCCCGGAAGTACGATCATATCAGACTCTACAAAATCCACTTCATCAAAAAGATCCTCTGTTTGAACGTTGATTCCATGGGCTCCACGAACCATATAGTCATCTCCGATGGATACAGTATCTACATATATCATCGCTCTTCGAAGCAAGTCTACCGCCGTCAACGCTTCCACTTCCTCAAATCCTTCTGCCAGTAAAACAGTTACTTTCTTCATAAGAAAACCTCCTTGTTTCATCTATTTTACATTGTGTTACTTCTATACATTGTCTTAGTTATTATACTATTCTAACTATAGCCCTGCAATTGTATATTGTCTTCAAATTGAAATTAAATAGAAATAGTTCCGAGAACCCATGGCAAATTTCCAAAAACACCTCTATACTAAACTACAGCTTTAATGAATAATAATAAGCAAGACAATATCCAACCAAGGAGGTTCCTATGGAAATAGAAAGAAAATATTTAATCCCCCATCTCCCGAAAAATATAGAAAGTTATCCATGTCGACACATCGAACAGGGATATTTAAACACCAACCCTGTGGTACGCATTCGTCGAGACAATGACAAATATGAGTTAACCTACAAATCCTCCGGTCTCATGAGTAGAGAAGAATATAATCTCCCCTTAGATCCGACATCCTATCAGCATTTGGCGAAAAAAATTGATGGACGTCTTATCATAAAAAGGCGTTATATGCTTCCGCTCCCTGATGGACTCACCATCGAACTGGATATTTTCGAAGGTGATCTCGCTCCTCTGAAATTAGCCGAAGTGGAATTTCCCACGGAAGAAGTCGCAAATGCTTTTGTTCCCCCAGTCTGGTTTGGGGAAGATGTCACTTTCTCCGGAAAATATCATAATAGCTATCTTAGCCAAGTCTAGACTTATACAAAAAGAACCCCGGAAATTCTACCTCACTTTAAAAAGAGGCAGTTTCTTCCAGGGTTTTCTCATTACCTGTCGCATTGTTACAGTGTTCCTGATAAGAACTACTGTAAAATAATTGGGTATTTACTTTTTAATCTTCAATTCGAATCATATGAAGGATCTTATCCTCATAGATTTTTGCACGGGTTTCATAATCCCCTTCCATCATAACTTCTGTTACGAATCCAAACTCATCTTCTAACCCATAGGCATGTACAACCTGAAGATTTCCAAAGGATTCCTGTAATTCCGGAAGCATCTCCTCTGCATCTCCCTTGATTCGCACAAAGAATCTTCTCTTGGCATCTGCCTTATCTTCTAACTGCAATTTCTTACTGTCCCAGATAGTCATAACATTGGTATGCAAGTGTCGTGCTGCATCTACGACATCAGCGACTACGGCACTGGCGGTTGGAAGTTTTCCTGCACCGCTTCCATAAAACATGGCATCTCCAAGCACATTACCGTGAACAAAGATAGCGTTGAAAACATCATTTACATTGTAGAGAGGATGTTCTGGCGATAACATGCACGGTGCCACGATAGCATGGAGTCTTTTCCCTCCGTAGCGTCTCATGGAAGCCAACAACTTAATAGTCATTCCAAGAGCCTTAGCATACTTCATATCTTCAACTGTAATATCTGTGATTCCCTCGCAGTAAATATCCTCAAAGTCTACCTGCTGACCGGAGATCAAGGAAGAAAGGATTGCAATCTTTCTACATGCATCGTAGCCTTCCACATCCGCCTCCGGATTTCTTTCTGCGTATCCTTTTTCCTGAGCTTCTTTTAATACGGTATCGTAATCTGCTCCTTCATAGAACATCTTGGTTAGCATATAATTCGTAGTGCCGTTCAAGATTCCGGTGATTACTTCGATTTCATCTGCTGTAAGAGAGGTATTGAGCGGTCGAATGATTGGGATTCCTCCACCAACACTGGCCTCAAACAAGAAGTTGATATCCTTCTCTTTTGCAATAGAAAGAAGTTCCGCACCATGCTTTGCAACCAGTGCTTTATTTGAGGTTGCTACACTCTTTCCGGCTTCCAGACTGCTTTTAACAAAAGTATAGGCTGGCTCGATTCCACCCATAACCTCCACTACAATCTGCACATCATCATCATTTAAGATTACATCAAAATCGTGTACAATCTTCTCCTGCACCGGATCTTCCGGGAAGTCCCTAAGATCCAGAACATATTTCACATTTAACTCTTCGCCAATTCTCTGGTTAATCTGTTTACCATTGGTATTGATAACTTCCACAACTCCTGAACCAACGGTACCATATCCCAATACTGCTATATTTATCATAGGTTCCTCCTCTAATCGTTAGCGATCATTTTTAGATAGGCATTGATAAACCTATCGATATCCCCATCCATAACCGCTGATACGTTACTGTTTTCCACATTTGTCCGGTGATCCTTCACCAGAGTGTAAGGCTGCATGACATAGGAACGAATCTGATTTCCAAATCCGATCTCCTTCACCTCTCCCCGGATATCCGATACCTTCTCCGCCTGTTCCTGTTCCTTCAAAAGCTGCAGCTTGGACTTTAACATCTGCATCGCTTTATCTTTGTTATGATGCTGGGATCGTTCATTTTGACACTGTACCACAATACCCGTTGGAAGGTGGGTGATTCGGATGGCGGAGGAAGTCTTATTAATATGCTGTCCTCCCGCCCCGCTGGACCTATAGGTATCAATTCGGATATCATCGTCTGCGATCTCAATATCAATATCCTTGTCGATCTCCGGCATTACATCGCAGGAGACAAAAGAGGTCTGCCGTTTTCCCGCTGCATTATAAGGAGAAATCCGCACCAGACGGTGAACGCCCTTCTCGGACTTTAGATATCCATAGGCATTCTCCCCGTGAACCTCGAAGGTTACGGCCTTGATTCCTGCCACATCTCCTTCCAGGTAATCCAGGACTTCTAAAGAGAAGCCCTTGTTCTGCGCCCAGCGGTTGTACATACGGTATAGCATGTTCGCCCAGTCGCAGGACTCGGTACCTCCCGCCCCTGCATGGAGAGTCAGGATGGCATCACAGGCATCGTACTCTCCCGACAACAGGGTCTGAATACGGATTCCTTCGAAGGTCTCCTCAAAGGATTTGATCTCCTCTTCGATCTCCGAAACCATATCCTGATCTTCCTCTTCATAGCCCATCTCGATCAACGTCAGGATATCCTGACTGGACTGATCCAGGCTATCCATGGTATTTAAGGTATCTTTTAAATCCTTTAATTCTTTTGTAAGCTTCTGTGCTTCCTCTGCATCATCCCAGAAGGAGGGTTCCTCCATCTTTCGCTCTAGCTCTTCCACCCGTTTCGCTTTGTTTGCAGTGTCAAAGTGAATCCCTCAATTCAGCAAGAGGCTCTTCATATGCAAGCATAACGCTTTTGAACTGATCCAGTTCTACCAATGCTGTCACCCCATTTCTTTTTATAATTATACGATAATGCCAAAGGAGGCAATCGTCTCCCTTGGCATCATACTCCTTACTTACGGCCGCAGCACTGTTTGTACTTCTTGCCGCTTCCGCACGGGCAAGGATCATTTGGATAAACCTTCTTCTCTACCCTCTTCTTCGGTGCTTTTACTGCGCTGTCATCCTTGTTGGTTCCGGTAACTTCCGCTACCTGTTCTCTCTCCACTTTCTGCTCGACACGGATATGGAACAAGGTGCGGATGGTCTCCTCCGTAATATTCTTTGTCATCTGATCGAACATCTCATAGCCGATCATCTTATATTCAACCTTCGGATCTCTCTGTCCATAAGCCTGAAGTCCGATTCCCTGACGAAGCTGATCCATATCGTCAATATGATCCATCCACTTGGCATCGATAACCTTAAGAAGAACCACTCGCTCGATTTCACGAATTTGCTCAGGCTCTGTAAACTCTGCTTCCTTGGTCTCATAATGCTTGGCTGCACGCTCTTTGATGAGTTGCTTTAATTCTTTCGCATTTAACTTTTTGGTATCTTCTTCCGTAATCGGTTCCATCGGAATGGTATTATGAAGAGAAACATTTAACTCCTTTAAATCCCATTCATCGTTATCCTGATCAGGACTGATGACCATATCTACCAGATTTTCGATATAATCATTCATCATATGGAAGATAGAATCCCGCATATTCTCTCCATCAAGAACCTGGCGTCTCTCTTCGTAAATGATCTCTCTTTGCTCGTTCATTACCTGATCGTACTCTAACAGGTTCTTACGAATACCAAAGTTGTTACTCTCAATCTTCTCCTGAGCCTTTTCGATGGCATTGGAAAGCATCTTGTGCTCGATCTGTTCTCCCTTTTCTACTCCCAACTTGGTAAAGACGTCCATGAGACGCTCAGAACCAAAAAGACGCATCAGATCATCTTCCAGGGAAATATAGAATCTGGATTCTCCCGGATCACCCTGTCTACCGGAACGTCCACGGAGCTGATTGTCGATACGCCTGGACTCATGTCTTTCTGTACCGATGATCTTAAGACCGCCCACCTCACGGGACTCATCATCTAATTTAATATCCGTACCACGACCAGCCATGTTGGTGGCAATGGTTACCGCATCGTGGATACCGGCCTGTGCTACGATCTCTGCCTCCTGCTCATGGAACTTTGCATTCAATACATTATGCGGAACTCCACGTCTTTTCAGCATTCCACTGAGAAGTTCTGAAGTCTCGATAGTAATGGTACCGACCAATACCGGCTGATGCTTTTCATGAGCCTTAATGATCTCATCACAAACTGCATGGAATTTCTCGTCTTTGGTCTTATAGACCGCATCGTCCAGGTCGATTCTCTGTACCGGCTTATTGGTAGGAATCTCTACAACGTCCATACCGTAAATCTCTCTAAACTCCTTCTCCTCTGTAAGAGCAGTACCGGTCATACCGGATTTTTTCTTATATTTATTAAATAAGTTCTGGAAGGTAATGGTAGCAAGAGTCTTGCTCTCTCTTTTCACTTTTACATGCTCTTTCGCCTCGATAGCCTGATGCAGTCCGTCAGAATAACGGCGCCCCGGCATGATACGTCCCGTAAACTCGTCAACAATCAGTACCTGGTCATCCTTTACCACATAGTCCTGATCTCTGAACATCAGATTGTGAGCTCGAAGAGCCAAGATAATGTTGTGCTGAATCTCAAGATTCTCTGCATCTGCCAGATTCTCGATATGGAAGAATTTTTCAACCTTCTTCACACCATCTTCTGTCAGGTTAATATTCTTCTCTTTCTCATTTACGATAAAGTCACCAGTCTCCTCGATATCCTCACCCATGATGGCGTTCATCTTGGAAAATTCTCCGCTAGCTTCACCCTTCTCCAACTGACGGGCTAATATATCGCATGCTTCATATAATTTTGTAGATTTACCGCTTTGACCGGAAATAATCAGAGGAGTTCTGGCCTCGTCAATGAGAACCGAATCCACCTCATCGATGATGGCATAGGTAAGGCCTCGCTGTACCAGCTGCTCCTTGTAAACTACCATGTTATCTCTCAGGTAATCAAATCCCAATTCATTGTTGGTAACGTAAGTAATATCACAGTTGTAAGCGGCACGTCTCTCATCATTGTCCATCTCATTTAAGACAACACCTACAGTTAGTCCTAAAAATTCATGGACACGACCCATCCATTCCGCATCACGCTTTGCCAAATAATCATTGACAGTAACAATATGCACGCCTTCACCTGTTAGGGCATTTAAATAAGCCGGCAAAGTAGATACTAAAGTCTTACCTTCACCTGTTCTCATCTCGGCAATACGTCCCTGATGCAAGATAATACCACCGATGAGCTGTACTCTATAATGTTTCATGCCAAGGACTCGACTTCCAGCCTCACGTACTACCGCAAAAGCCTCCGGCAAAATACTGTCTAAGGTCTCTCCTCCTGCCAGTCTCTCCTTAAATTCTACAGTCTTTCCCTTTAATTCTTCATCGGAAAGTGCCTGCATCCCGGAATCCAAAGCTTCGATGGCATCTACAATAGGATAGATTCTCTTGAGCTCATGCTCGCTATGTGTTCCAAATATTTTTTGAAATAAACCCATTCGATTCATTACTCCTTAACTTAATCTCTTCTATTATTATAGGAATCTCTTTTATTATCATTGGAATCTTTGAATGATTCGCAACTATTCAGGATATTTACAAGAATCCTATCATAATTGTTTTCTCATGGTTGAGGGTTAACTATCTTTAACTTCACAAACCACTCAATCCACATTCTAACACTATCTATAAGGCAATTCAACCAATTTGGCGGAAGGCTAACGTCTTCTAAACACTCATTGGTTTTTTACGATCTGGTCATAGGGGATACTTCCTCCAAAAATATCCAGGGCACTGCCTATGGTAAAATCAAGCTTCTCGCCTGACAACTCTCGAAATCTATTCAAATCTGTGAGACTTCCGATACCCCCTGCATAGGTAGCAGGGATCTGGCAATGGTCTTTTAACAGTCTTACCAGATCCTCCTCCACACCGGAGGCTTTTCCCTCAACATCCACACCATGAACCAGAAATTCATCACAGTAGGAAGCAATCTCTTCTAAAACCTTAGGAGTCAACTTCACGTTGGTAAACTTCTGCCAACGGTCCGTCACGATATAGTAATCTCCGTCTTTTTTTCTGCAGCTAAGGTCAATAACCAGATGTTCTTTGCCCACAGCTTCCTTAAGCTTTAAGAGTCTGTCCCACTTCACTTCTCCATCTTTAAATACATAGGAAGTGACAATAACGTGGCTGGCTCCCATGTTTAGAAATTCTTCTCCATTATCCGGATTAACGCCTCCACCAATCTGTAAGCCTCCAGGGTAAGCCTCAAGCGCAAGCTTTGCCTGTCTTAAAGTTTCCCTATAGTAAGGTGAGGTACTCGGATTTAGAAGAATGACATGACCGCCCTTTAACCCATCTTTTTTATACATATTTGCGAAATATGATGCATCCTGGGTAGCGGCAAAGTTTTCCACCGCCGCATCTCCCTGATCCCTTAGGCTTCCACCGACAATCTGCTTCACTTTTCCGTTATGTATGTCAATACATGGTCGAAATCTCATATATAATCTCCAAGTTTATTTTTTAACTTCTCTCGTTTTTCCCAAATTCCTTTAGAACTGGATTACATCCGCCATGTCATATCTTCCAGCTTCTTTTCCTGCCAAAAATTTAGCTGCTTCCACGGCGCCTTTTCCAAATACAGTTCTGGAGTAAGCGGTATGCTTAAACTCGATTACCTCATCAGTTCCGGCGTAGATTACCTCATGCTCTCCTACGATGGTTCCGCCACGAACAGCTGAAATACCGATCTCCTTGGCATCTCTCTTCTTGCGAACCTGACTTCTGTCATAGACATACTCATAGGTATTATCCATCGACTCATTGATAGAATCCGCTAAAGCAATGGCCGTTCCACTTGGGGCATCTAATTTCTGATTGTGATGTCTTTCCACCAGTTCAATGTCATATCCCGCCGGAGCAAGTACCTTCGTAGCATTCTGCAACAACTTTAATAAAAGGTTGATTCCAAGAGACATGTTTGCAGACTTTAACACTGCCACCTTCCCAGAAGCCTCCTCTACTTTCTGAAGCTGTTCCTCAGAAAGACCTGTGGAACAAAGAACCACAGGAACCTGCTTTTCTACGCAATATTCCAAAAGGTCATCCACTGCAGCCGCGTTAGAGAAGTCAATGATCACGTCCGCCTCCACATCACAGTCTGAGATTTTGGCAAAAACCGGGTAGTCGTTCTTCTTTTCTGTATAGGAATCGATACCTGCCACAAATTCGATTCCTGCATCTTCCTTCACAAGGCCAGACACTACCTGCCCCATTCTTCCGTTACATCCATGCATAATTGCTCGTACCATATAAAAAATCTCCTATCATATTATCATTGTCATTTACGAAACATCAGATAATCTACAACAAATAGAATACTATGCTTCGCATTTGCCTTTGTTTTAACACGAAAAGGATACCATGATATATGATGGTATCCTTTTTTGTGCTACTTTCTATTAAGCAAGTTTGATTCCAAAGTCTTTCATTGCCTTAGCTAACGACTCCGTATGTGCCGGTGTCAGTTCTGTCATTGGCATACGAAGTGGTCCGCAGTCCATGCCCATAAGCTGCATTGCCTTCTTGACCGGAATAGGATTTACCTCGCAGAATAACTGCTCTACCAATGGGATGGCCTTTAACTGAAGTTCGCGACTTCCTGCCACATCTCCGTCAAAGAACTTCTGGCAGATATCATGGGTTTCCTTTGGTGCCACGTTGGACAGTACGGAAATTACTCCCTTTCCTCCTAAGGACAACAGTGGAACGATCTGATCATCATTTCCTGAGTAGAGATCGATTTTTCCTTCGGTGCGATCCATGATCTTTGCAATCTGAGAAATATTTCCTGATGCTTCCTTGATAGCTACAATATTCTCTACGTTCTTCACCAGGGTAGCTACAGTATCCGGCTCAATGTTGCATCCGGTACGGCTTGCCACGCTGTAAAGTACGATTGGCGTGCCATTTACTTCATTAGCAATGGCCGAAAAATGCTTTACTAATCCTGCCTGCGTTGCCTTATTATAATAAGGAGTTACAAGTAAAAGTCCATCTGCCCCGTGCTCTGCCGCATCCTTGGATAACTCAATAGCTGTTCTTGTACAATTAGAACCTGTTCCTGCAATGACGGGAATTCTGTGATTTACTCTCTCGATGGTGAAGCGAACACATTCCGCATGTTCCTCTTCTGTCATAGTTGCAGACTCACCAGTAGTTCCGCAGATTACAATAGAATCTGTTCCATTGGCAATGTGAAACTCAAGCAACTCATCCAATCTATCATAATTAATGCTCTCATCTTCATTGAAAGGTGTAACAATTGCCACGCCTGCGCCTGTAAATATAGCCATAATAAATACCTCCCACTTTTCGCTTTCTCCGTTATCATGCTGTAACGTTTCTCATTAAAACGTAACTGTAGAAATAGTATCATTATTCAGGTTTCCTGTCAATGTTACTATCTACCTCAAGGAGTGCTCAACGCTGCTACTATTTGCACTGTAACCTAAACATTTTTCCGTCCACTTGTAAATTTCGCTAAATATGGTAGAATAAAGTACTAGTGTCAAAAAAGCAAACTATAATCAAATGACGAGGTGTAAAATATATGAAGACCAAACGAGAAGATATTCGTAACATTGCCATTATTGCCCATGTCGACCACGGCAAAACCACACTAGTTGATGAGCTTTTAAAGCAGAGTGGTGTTTTCCGTGACAACCAGGATGTTGCAGAGCGCGTTATGGATTCCAATGATATCGAGAGAGAACGTGGTATTACTATTCTCTCCAAGAATACTGCTGTATATTATAAAGATACAAAAATCAACATTATTGATACCCCAGGTCATGCAGACTTCGGTGGTGAAGTGGAACGTGTCCTTAAAATGGTAAATGGTGTTGTTCTTGTAGTTGACGCCTTTGAGGGTGCCATGCCTCAGACAAAGTTCGTTCTCAGAAAGGCTTTGGATCTGGATCTTCCTGTTATCGTATGTATCAACAAGATTGACCGTCCTGAGGCGAGACCCGATGAGGTCATTGACGAAGTATTGGAGCTTTTCCTGGATCTGAATGCTTCCGATGAGCAACTCGACTGCCCATTTGTATTTGCTTCTGCCAAGGCAGGTGTAGCTATCTTGGATATGTCCGATGAAGAGAAAGACATGAAGCCTCTCTTCGAGACCATCTTAAACTACATCCCTGCTCCGGAAGGAGATCCAGAGGCTGATACTCAGGTTCTTATCAGTACCATCGATTATAATGAGTATGTGGGACGTATCGGTATCGGTAAAGTAGACAACGGAACCATTAAAGTAGGAATGGATGCCATGGTTGTAAACGAGCATGATCCAGATCGCCACGAGAAGGTTCGTATTAGCAAACTTTATGAATTCGATGGTTTAAATAAGGTAGATGTTAACGAGGCAACCATCGGTTCCATCGTTGCAATTTCCGGTATTTCTGATCTTTCCATCGGAGATACCATTTGCTCCCCTGAGAATCCACAGGCTATTCCTTTCCAAAAGATTTCTGAGCCTACCATTTCTATGCAGTTTATGGTAAATGACAGTCCTCTTGCAGGTCAGGAAGGTAAATTTGTCACTTCCCGTCATATCAGAGACCGTCTCTTCAGAGAGTTAAATACCGATGTCAGCCTTCGTGTAGAAGAGACAGAAAATAACGATAGTTTCAAAGTTTCCGGTCGTGGCGAACTTCACTTATCTGTACTTATCGAGAACATGCGCCGTGAAGGATATGAATTTGCCGTAAGTAAAGCAGAGGTTCTCTATCACAAAGACGAGAACGGAAAGCTTTTAGAGCCTATCGAGACTGCTTACATCGATGTTCCGGACGAATTTACCGGAAGTGTTATCGATAAGCTAAGCCAGAGAAAGGGTGAACTTCAGAACATGGGAGCATCCAACGGCGGTTATACTCGTCTGGAATTCAAGATTCCATCTCGCGGTCTCATCGGATACAGAGGAGAATTCTTAACAGATACCAAGGGAAATGGTATCATCAACACTGCCTTTGAAGGATACGAGCCTTACAAGGGAGATATCCAGTATCGTAAGCAGGGATCCTTAATTGCCTTTGAAACCGGCGAATCCGTAACTTATGGTCTTTATATCGCTCAGGAGCGCGGTACCCTCTTTATTGGAGCCGGAGAAAAGGTTTATTCCGGTATGGTTGTAGGACAGAATGCAAAAACTGATGATATCGAGATCAATGTATGTAAAGCAAAGCATTTAACAAATACTCGTTCTTCCGGAGCGGACGAGGCTCTTAGACTGACACCTCCGAAGGTACTTAGCCTCGAAGAAGCCTTAGACTTCATTGATACTGACGAACTTTTGGAAGTAACCCCGAAATCTCTTAGAATCCGTAAGAAAATTCTTGATTCTAAGATGCGTAGAAGGAGTAATTTAAAATAATGACATTTTTATGGTTCTTGGCGGAACTTCGGACTCCCCTTCTCAACCAGCTGATGCAACTTATAACCTACTTTGGAGAAGGAACCATTGCCGTCTTTATCATCTGTATTTGTTATTGGTGTATAAATAAGCGATTTGCCTATCTTATGGGGTTTAACTTTTTTGTCTCAACACTTTTCGTGCAGACTTTAAAGATCTGTTTTCGAGTTCCGAGACCTTGGATCTTAGATCCTGATTTTTCGGCTGTGGACAGCGCCATATCCGGTGCCACTGGATTCTCCTTTCCCAGTGGCCATACCCAGTCGGCAGTATCTCTTTACTTCCCACTGGCTTTGCAACTTCCTAAGAACAAGAAATGGTTGAAGGCTTTGTGTTTCTTCCTGCCCTTTCTTGTAGCATTTTCAAGAATGTATTTAGGATGCCATACCCCGGCAGATGTGACAGTGGGATTTCTCACTGCCACTATCTCTCTTGCGATTGTCTGGCGCTTTCAGGATCATATTCTAGACGAAACCAAGTACCGTAAATATGTGGCAGTAGCTTTGATCATTATTTCCTGTGCAGTGGCAGGCTATGCACTCTTTCTCAGCTGTCAGAATATCATTGCAGGAGAATATGCAAAAGATTGCTGCAAAAGCGCCGGTGCGGGATTAGGCTTTGCCTGTGGTTGGTATTTAGAGAATACGAAACTGCGCTTTTCTACAAAGACCAAACACATGTGGGCCCAGGTGTTAAAAGTAATTATCGGACTTATTTTGGTAGCAGCAATCAAGGGAAGTGTTACCAAGATCTTAGGAGTTTCCTGCATTGCGAAATTCTTAGAATATTTCATCCTGGTAATTTGGATTCTAGCCATTTATCCCTGGCTCTATACCAATGTGATTAAAACCATGGAATCATAACAAAAAAGGACTTAGTATCCTGAGAAAAACCCTTCGGGAAGGTAAGTCCTTTTCTTTTATTCACACTCTTTTACATTTGTTCACGAAAAATTAAAATAAAAAATTCTTGTTAAATCTATCCAAAATTTTCCATCCATGATATACTACACCTATCAGAAATTTTGATATATTCTTTTAAAATTATCAGATTATATCAACTGAAATACCTAGTAAAGGAGTTGAACATCATGAAATTTATCGTAATTGGAAAAAATATTGATGTTACAGCAGGCCTCAAAGAAGCCGTTGAAAGCAAGTTAGGAAAGTTAGAGAGATACTTCACTCAAGATACGGAAGTACATGTAACTTTAAGCGTGCAGAAGAACCGTCAGAAGATTGAAGTAACCATTCCTGTAAAAGGCGGCATTATTCGTTCAGAAGAAGAAAGCGATGATATGTATGTATCCATCGACTTAGTAGAAGAAATCATCGAACGTCAGCTTCGCAAATACAAGACCAAATTAGTCTCTAAGCAGCAAGAGGGCGGCAACTTCAATCAAGAGTTCATTGAAGAAGATGATGTAGATACCGATGACGAGATCAAGGTGGTAAAGACTAAAAAGTTTGGCATCAAGCCTATGTATCCGGAGGACGCTTGCCTTCAGATGGAACTACTGGGGCATAGCTTCTATGTATTCTCCAATGCGGAGACCGATGAAGTAAATGTTGTCTATAAGAGAAAGAATGGAACTTATGGTTTGATTGAGCCGGAGTTCTCATAGAATCGGTTGTTGTAAATCGACAAAGTGGCTGTCGCATTATGCGGTAGCCACTTTTTTTGCAAGATGGATGCGCCGCGGGGAGCGAGATATGTCTTTCACAAACGAGCTACGTTTCCTACTCGCTGCACGTTCCTGTGACATATCGTCGATCATTTACAACGCGTCCTATTCAAAAACTATCATCTCCCCATCCACCTCTGCAAAATAACACTCCTCTTCTACTTCAAGACCAGCCTGTCCGTTGGTTCCTTCCACTAGTTCTTCCTTCACTTCTTTTAACTCTGTCTCTGGAATCAGTACCGTCAACACCACCTGATCTGTATATTGAGAATCCAGAATTTTCAATCCTCTCTGCCCCAGAATGTATTGGATTTTTCCAAGGCCTGTATAATCGGTGTGAATGATTAGCTTGCTTCCCCAGATCTTTGTAATGATGGCGGATGCCTCTAGTCCTGCCTTTGTAGCTTGGGAATAGGCTCTGACTAAACCACCGGTTCCCAAGAGGGTTCCTCCAAAATATCTTGTGACTACCACTGCCACATTGTGGATTTCTTCTCCTAAGAGTACATCTAACATAGGACGGCCTGCGGTTCCTCCCGGCTCCCCATCATCACTACAGCGCTGTAATTCGCTTCGTTCGCCAATGACATAGGCATAGCAATTATGGGAAGCATTCCAGTACTTTTTTTTCATGGATTCTATGAAGCCAAGCGCAGTCTCCTCATCCTCCGCCGGAATCACGGTTGCTATAAACCTGGATTTTTTCTCGACAATCTCATTTTCTCCGCCTCTATAAACAGTTTTTAACAGCATATCTATTTATTTCCTTTCCTAATAACCTCTATCAAAAAACTTGAATCGGAGGCTTGAGCCTTGCGGCCCTGATATCCTATAGTTTACACGAATTTATTTCTTTTTGATACATGAATGTTAACTTTTCATTTTTTTCTTTATTATAGATAGTAGATTTGCTATAATGACAAGGATAAAGGAGGCCAATATTCATGAATTATGGTAAGAAAAAAGCTTCTCAAAAGCAGAAGCGGATTACTTCCCGATCGCAGATGCAAAAGAAGCGCATGGGGTTCCGATTGTTCAAGGCGTTTGTCCTCTGTATAGTACTTATTTGTATGGTAGGAGTCATCGGATGCGGTTTATTTATCAAGAAAATCATCGACGATTCTCCTGAAATCACTGCGGACGACATTAAGCCCAGCGGTTATACCACATTTATCTATGCAGATGATGGAACCACAGAAACAGAACGGCTCGTATCTTCGGGATCCAATCGTATATATAAGAAGATCGACAACATTCCCCTTAATCTGCAGCATGCCTTTGTTGCCATTGAGGATGAACGTTTCTATCAGCACAACGGTGTAGATCTTCAGGGTGTAATTCGTGCTGCTGTGGTAGGTGTTACAAGCGGTAACTTCTCCGAAGGTGCCAGTACCATTACCCAACAGCTTGTTAAAAACAATGTCTTTCCGGATTTTGTAAACGAAGACACATTTTCTGAAAAGCTTAAACGTAAGATTCAGGAACAATATCTGGCGCTAGAGATTGAGAAAGAGATGGATAAGGATACCATCCTTGAGAACTATCTAAATACCATCAACTTAGGACAAAACTGTTTAGGTGTTCAATCTGCTTCCAAACGCTACTTTGGAAAGGATGTAGATGACTTAACGCTCTCCGAGTGTGCAGTCATTGCCGGTATCACACAAAATCCTACAGGATATAATCCAATCACCAATCCGGATGCCAACAAGGAGCGTCAGCACAAGGTTTTACAAAATATGTTAGACCAAGGCTATATTACCCAGGAAGACTATGATGCTGCGATAGCCGATGATGTCTATACTAGAATCCAAGCCGTTAACGGAGCCTACGATCAGGATGAAGAACCTACGACCTATTTTGTAGATGCCCTGATTGAACAGGTTACAAAAGATCTTCAGGAACAATTAGGATATAGCGAATCTCAGGCTTATAATCTTCTCTATAAGGGAGGTCTTAGCATTTACTCTACCCAGAATCTTGCTATGCAGCAGATTGCCGACGAAGAGATCAACGATGCAAGTAATTATCCAAACGGTACAGAGCTTATTTTGACCTACGCCCTAACAGTTACACGAGCTGATGGTACGGTGGAAAACTATGGTTCCGCTGATATCGAAAATTATTCTGCAGCAGCTTTTGGAGATACTAGTGGCCTTCACTACAGCAGTGAAGAGGAAGCAAGAGCCCGGATTGAAGCATGGAAGGCTACCATCGCACAGGAAGGGGATACTTATGACGAGTCCATTAACCTGTCTCCACAACCTCAGGCATCATTCACTTTGATGGATCAAACAAACGGACAGATTAAAGCTATGGTGGGAGGTCGCGGAACAAAAACTTCCAGTATGGGACTGAACAGAGCTTATACCGGAATGACCAGACAGCCCGGTTCTTGTTTTAAGATCCCTTCAACCTACGCTCCTGCACTGGATGCCAAGGGCAAAACTTTAGCCACCACCATCGTGGATGAACCTATGAAAAGAGACGACGGTGAAGATTTGGTAAATGCAGACGGTTCCCATTTAGGTTCCATCACCATCCGAAAGGCCATTACTGTTTCAAATAACGTAGTTGCCGTAAAATTAAGCGATGAGATCACCCAGGAGCTTGGAATGGAATACTGTGAGAAATTTGGTATTTCCACTTTAGTACGAGAGGAAGAGATCGACGGAAAAATTTATTCTGATCTAACTCAGACCATGGCTCTCGGTGGCTTGACACACGGTGTTTACAATTACGAAATGGCAGCTTGCTATGCTACCATTGCTAACGGAGGAGTTTATAACACTCCAACCCTTTATTCCAAGATCCTTGATCATGACGGAAATGTTCTTCTAGAAGGAAGCGGCGAGACACGACAGGTTATTAAAGAAAGCACTGCTGCTCTTCTTACCAGTGCTATGACCGACGTTGTAACACAGGGTACCGGAACCAATACAGCTATTGCCAATCAGCCAGTATCTGGTAAGACAGGTACTACCTCAGACAATAAGGACTTATGGTTCTGCGGCTTTACTCCATACTATACAGCTGCAATCTGGTGTGGATACGATGATAATACAGAGATGAACTTTACCCATACCTTTAAGGATATTATCTGGTCTAAGATTATGACTAGAGTCCATGAAAATTTAGAGACTAAGGAATTTACAATGCCTACCTCCGTAGAGCAGCTTACTATATGTACTACCACAGGAAAACTTGCTACAAGCGGTTGTCCTGCAGTTACAGATTATTTTGATAAGGACACTGCTCCAAAGGATTATTGTACACAACACAGCTACAGTTACAGTTATGATTACAATTATAATTATAATTCCAATAACAGCACAGATGGTACAAGCTCTACAGGCACCACCGGAACCACTACTGATGGTACAAACTCTACAGGCACCACCGGAACCACTACTGATGGTACTGGCGGCACCGCTACTCCAGATACCAACAGTACAGGAACGGATACTGCAGGAGCAGACACATCTGCAACAGATACCTCCGGAGGAGACGCAACCGGTGGAGGCGATGCAGTACCACAGTACTAAAATATAGAATTATAATCTATAATAATTTTTAAAGAATCAAAAAAAGACTTCGGAATTTCCCGAAGTCTTTTTTGAGAGATTCTATACTCCATTTGAACACTCTTGTATCATATAATCCGCACAAAGATTTCTTACAATATCAACTTTGCAGCTCCGCACATTCCAGCATCATTTCCAAGAGATGCCAGCACAATTCTGGTGCCCTTATTCCCGAAAAAGGCATGCTTATCAAATGCAACCTTCACATGATCAATCAGGATCTCTCCTGCCTTGGATACACCACCACCGATTACAATTACTGCAGGATCTGTTACTACTGCAAGATTTGCAAGTGCAGTTCCCAGATAATCTGCGAATTCCTCTACGGTCTCCTGTGCCAACTGGTCTCCTGCTTTCAAGGCATCAAATACTGCCTTAGCATCTAAGGACTCTGGACTAATATCTCTAAGAACCGATGCTCTGGTACTCTTCTCTAAGTGTTTCAATGCCAGTCTGCGAATTCCTGTGGCCGATGCATATTGCTCTAAGCATCCTAAGTTTCCACATCCGCAGCGCTCTGTCTCTTCAGAATTCACATGTAAGTGGCCGATTTCTCCACCGGAACCATGGGCTCCCACGATGCACTGTCCCTCTACTACGATTCCACCGCCTACACCGGTTCCCAAGGTTACCATAATCATGTTTGGTTCGCCGGCTCCGGCTCCCATCCACATCTCTCCAAGAGCGGCTACATTGGCGTCATTTCCAATCTCAGCATGAATTCCTGTAAGTTCCTCTAACTCTCTCTTAACTTCCTTATATCCCCAGCCAAGATTTGCAGTATTCTGAACTACCCCCTCCGCATCTACCGGTGCCGGAACTCCTACGCCGATTCCTACGATGTCTTCTTTCTTCAGCTGCAATTCTTCTGACTTCTTCTTTACACTCTCCGCGATATCCGGAAGAATATTTACCCCCTCAAATTCTGTTCTTGTAGGAATCTCCCACTTGTCTACAGCCTCTCCTGCAGCTGTGAAGACTCCGATTTTCACTGTAGTTCCACCAATATCTACGCCGAAACAATATTCCATATCTGACTAACTCCTAACTCTTTTACTTCTAGATTCTATCCATCCTGTTATGGACTTTTTGCTATGACCTTCTTGTCATATTCTCCTGAACACGTCTGTAAAGCTCCTGTGCAGCATTGTAACCCATAAGCTTCTGTCTGTGGTTGATTGCCGCAGTCTCTACAATAATGGCAAGGTTACGTCCCGGACGAATCGGAATCTGATGGCATACTACCTTGTTTCCAAGATATTCTGTATGCTGCTCTTCCAGTCCCAAACGGTCGTATTCCTTCTCTTTGTTCCAGTCTTCCAACTCGATGACCAAATCGATGTTCTGGGTCTCACGAACGCTCTGAACACCATAGAGGGCTTTTACGTCCACGATACCGATACCTCTAAGCTCGATAAAATGCTTGGTGATATCCGGAGCAGATCCAACCAAAGTCTCATCACTGACCTTACGAATCTCTACTACATCATCACTGACCAAACGATGTCCACGCTTTACAAGTTCCAGAGCTGACTCACTCTTACCGATTCCGCTCTCTCCTGTGATCAGTACACCTACACCGTATACATCTACCAATACGCCGTGAATGGAAATGCAAGGTGCCAGTTCCACATTGAGCCAACGGATTACCTCTGCCATAAATGCGGAAGTCTTTACATCTGTGATATAAATCGGAACCCCTGCCTTCGTCGCCTTTTCAAGAAGTGACTGTTCCGGTTGTAATCCTCTGCAGTAAATAATAGCCGGCATCTTATACGAAGTCAGTTCATCGTAGATTTCTTCCTTCTCCTCTTCTGTCATCTGATTCAGGTAACGATACTCTACAAATCCTACGATCTGTATTCTCTCCGCATCAAAATGATCAAAAAAACCTGTCAGCTGTAACGCCGGACGATTAATATCCGGAATTTTCACTACAATCTCAGAATCATCTACATCGGGAGTCAGACACTTCAAATTCATCTTCTCCACTAATTCTTTTAGCTTAACTTTACTATGATTCATAAAACGCTCCTTTACTTATAAAGTCGGAAATAAGGTCAAAAACCTTCCTTTATAATAGCACATTAATGAAAAAAATTATAGACATCCCTGGCTGATTTTTCGTTCATGGTAGGCAGCTTTTTCAGCTCTTCGATCTCTGCATTTTTGATCGCTTCGATATTTGGAAAATGGGCCATAAGGTCTTTTCTTCTGGCAGGACCAACCCCCGGAATATCATCTAAAATAGAGTGAACCTGCCCCTTGCTTCTCAAATCTCTATGGAAGGTAATGGCAAATCTATGGGCTTCATCCTGGATTCTTGTGATCAGTTTAAAGCATTCGCTGTTCCGGTCAATGGGAATCTCCTGCCCCAGATAATAAAGGCCACGGGTTCTGTGATTATCATCCTTAACCATACCGCAGATAGGAATATTAAGCTTTAGATCTGCCATGACTTCTTCAGCAATATGTACCTGTCCTTTTCCACCATCCATCATAATAAGATCCGGAAATGTCACAAAGTTTCCAAACTCCTGTCCCTCTTCTCTCTCCTTTAATCCATGGGTAAATCTTCTAGTCAGAACTTCTCTGAGACTGGCGTAATCATCAGCCCCCTGAACACCTTTGATCTTAAATTTGCGATAATCATTTTTCTTAGGTTTTCCCTTCTCATACACCACCATAGATCCCACAGAATCATAGCCACTTATATTTGAAATATCATAGGCCTCCATTCTCACAATGGAAGTCAATCCAAGAAGCTCCTGCAATTCTTTCACCGCTCCTATGGTACGTCCTTCTTCCCTCTTTAGTCGCTCTTTGTCGGTATTCAGGACCATAAAGGCATTCTTCTCGGCAAGCTCCACCAGTTTTTCTTTGGTTCCCTTCTTTGGTACCAGGATTTTCACCTTTCGCCCCTTCTTTTCCGAAAGCCATTCCTCCAAAAGATTTAAGTCTTCAATCTCCTCCGGCAGCATAAGCTCCGAAGGAAGATAGGGAGTTCCTCCGTAAAATTGCTTCACAAAGTTTGACAAAATGCTTTTCTTTTCCTCCCCGTGAACCCCTGTGAGATAAAAATGATCTCTGCCGATCAAGCGACCTCCCCGGATAAAGAACACCTGCACCACGGCATCATCTCCATCCACAGCCACCGCCAAAATATCCCGATCACTCCCATTGGTATCAGTAATTTTCTGTTTTTGAGCAATTTTTTTCACGCTGGACAAAAGATCCCTGTACTCTGCTGCCTTCTCGAATTCCATTTTCTCTGATGCGGCATACATCTTTTCCTCCAGCTCTTTTAAGAGCAAATCATAATCTCCATTTAAGAAATGTAAGACCTGTTGAGTATTCTCCTTATACTCCTCAGAGGAAATATACCCCTGACAGGGCGCTTTGCACTGATGAATATGATAATTAAGGCAAGGTCTGTCCTTTCCCTGATCCCTGGGAAGTTTTCGATTACAATCTCTGATCTTGTACAGCTTTCGAATCAACTCAATGGTATCCCGCACTGCCCCCACACTGGTAAAGGGGCCAAAATATTTAGCTTTATCCTTCCCAACACGCCTGGCCATCATAACCCTTGGAAATGGTTCCTCCACCGTAACCTTTATAAAAGGATAGGCTTTATCATCCATCAGCATGGTATTGTATTTTGGCCTGTGCTCCTTGATAAGATTGCACTCAAGCACCAAAGCCTCCAATTCCGAATCCGTCACAATGTACTCAAATCTGGAAATGTGAGTCACCATCTGCTCGATTTTAGGGCCTTTATTTCTGCTTGATTGAAAGTATTGGCGCACACGGTTTTTCAGGCTGATGGCTTTTCCTACGTAAATGATAGCATCGTTCTCGTCGTGCATCAGATAAACGCCGGGTTTGCCTGGCAACTTTTTCAGTTCTTCTTGGATGTCAAACATGCTTCTTTTCACTCCTACTTTGAAAGATTACATTACTGCGTTCATATTCGCTTTCGCTATTATAACACAATATTGCAATGGGACGCTTTGCATATGGTCGATGATATGCCGTGGGAACAGACTGCGTTTCCTACTCGCTGCACCCGCTAATCCACTCGGGCTCCTGCACAACTCGCCACCCAAAAGACGGGGTAGCTCAAACAAGTGCCCGCCCTCGTTGCTAGGGTGCAGCTCCCTACGGAAGCCTCGTATTGTTTCCCACGGTATATCATCGTTCCTCCGCAAAGCTGTG
>CAVKOU010000015.1:0-17033 GCA_963658085.1 bacterium | reverse complement strand
AAAAAATGTCGCAGAAACGATTCATTATCGTCTCTGCGACATATCAGATTTCTCTATGACATCTTATACTTCCGTAAAATCGTAAGTTGTATTATTGTCACTTTGGGATTCTTCAGTGGTTTCTTCTCGCAAATCCACGGTCTTAAATTCAGGCGCTGCAACGTTCTGATCTGCAGGTGTGTCATCATCCGTAGTCTCTGATTCAGAAGCTCCCTGCGAATCTGCCGCTGGAGCACTCATTACGAATCCGGTAGTCACTCCGTCAACCACTGCCTGGGATTCGCCTTCTACAGGATTCATGGCAATCCGCGGCTCTTCTTTCTTTGGAGCGTCCGGATCAATTCCTTCCATCTCGTGGAAGATTTCCATGAATTCTTTACCTGTGATGGTCTCTTTCTCTATCAGGAAGGCTGCAATCTTATCCATAGTTGCTCTATGATCACGAAGCAGGGTCTTTGCCTCTTCGTAAGCTTCCTTCAGTGTATCCATGATTTCCTTGTCAATCTCTGCGGCTGTTACATCTGCGCAGTTACTTACAGCTCTTCCATCCAGATACTTGTGCTGTACGGATTCTAATCCAATAAGACCAAACTTCTTGCTCATTCCATACTGAGTAATCATGGATCTTGCAATGCTGGTTGCTCGCTCGATATCATTGGATGCGCCTGTGGTTACGGTATCGAATACAATCTCCTCTGCGGCACGGCCTCCTAAAAGTCCCACAAGCATAGCCCGTAGTTCTTTCTCCGTATTTAAATACTTTTCTTCCTCCGGTGTCTGCATAACATATCCAAGAGCTCCCATGGTTCTTGGAACGATGGTAATCTTTTGTACCGGTTCTGCGTCTTTTTGAAGGGCACTGACCATGGCATGTCCTACTTCGTGGTAGGAAACAATACGGCGTTCCTCCTGACTCATGATGCGGTCCTTCTTTTCTTTACCTACAAGAACCACCTCTACAGCCTCAAACAAGTCTGCCTGACTTACGGCATTTCTTCCATGTTTAACAGCATTAATGGCAGCCTCGTTGATCATATTTGCAAGATCAGATCCTACGGCACCTGAGGTTGCCAGGGCGATGGCTTCCAAATCTACAGTCTCGTCCATGCGCACGTCTTTGGAATGTACCTTCAGGACATCCACGCGTCCCTTAAGATCCGGTTTCTCTACTACAATTCGTCTGTCAAATCGTCCCGGTCTTAAAAGTGCCGGATCCAGAATCTCCGGACGATTGGTAGCCGCAAGAAGTACCAGTCCCTTGTTGCTTTCAAATCCATCCATCTCTGCCAGTAACTGATTCAGGGTCTGTTCTCTCTCGTCATTACTTCCCATCTGATTGTCACGGCTCTTACCGATAGCATCGATCTCATCGATAAAGATGATACATGGAGCCATCTTCTGAGCTTCCTTGAAAAGATCTCGAACTCTTGAGGCTCCCACACCTACATACATTTCCACAAAGGCAGATCCGCTAAGGGAGAAGAATGGTACGCCGGCCTCTCCTGCTACGGCCTTTGCTAAAAGAGTCTTACCTGTTCCCGGAGGTCCTACCAAAAGAGCTCCCTTTGGAAGCTTGGCTCCTACGCTGGTATATTTTCCCGGATTATGAAGGAAATCTACCACTTCCTGCAAGGATTCCTTTGCCTCGTCCTGACCGGCTACGTCTTTAAATGTAACTCCCGTGGACTTCTCCACATAGAGCTTGGCATTGCTCTTACCAATACCCATGACGCCGCCACCACCTGACATCCGCTTTGCCATCCAAACCATCATTCCTACCACAAAAGCGATCGGCAGGAAGGTTAAAATAATTTCTAATATAATAGAATAGGTAGCATCCGGTATCTGCTGTTCATAGTCTACACCGGCCTTGTAGAGACGATCTGAAAGAGTAGCATCCTCCACCAACCCAGTATAGTACTCGTTGGCAATAATCTGTCCTTTCTCCTTCTTCTCAGTGATGACAATGCGGTCGCTTCGAATCTCTACTTTATCTACTTTATCCTCATCTACCATCTTCAGAAATTCGTTATAAGTAATTTCCTGATCATTGGTCTTGCCTTGAAACTGGTAAAGAGCCAGCACCAAAATGGTGGTAATCAAGGTAACTATAAGAATAAAGGAAAAGCTTTGCTTGTTGTTCCTGTTATTTTTGTTATTACGGTTGTTTTGATTGTCCATATGAATCCTCCCACTTTATCTCTTAATTATACGAACGGTGCAAAGTTAAATCAACAAAAACATTATGAAAAGATTGTAAACTAAGGCTTTCTTGTAGTATACTTGAGCTTAGGATTGTTCAATTTTAAAGGAAAGTTTTACGTCTTATTTTGAGTCTTCTATTACTTCTTAATAAGGAACCTTTGGTGTTTTCTTAAAAAAACACAAATGACATCTATATTTTTTCATTGAAACATTGTATAATCCTACAGTATTTTTAAAATTAATTCCAATTCAAATCAATTCCAAGGAGGAAGTTATGGCAGTCAAATATGTATTCGTTACAGGCGGTGTTGTATCCGGTCTCGGAAAAGGAATTACTGCTGCGTCCCTCGGACGTCTTTTAAAAGCCCGTGGCTATACCGTTACCATGCAGAAATTTGATCCTTATATTAATATCGATCCAGGTACCATGAACCCCGTTCAACACGGTGAAGTTTTTGTTACAGACGATGGAGCAGAGACAGATCTGGATTTAGGTCATTATGAAAGATTTATTGATGAGAGTCTTAGCAAGAATTCCAATGTTACTACCGGTAAGATTTACTGGTCTGTACTGCAAAAAGAGCGTCGTGGAGATTTCGGCGGAGGTACTGTTCAGGTAATTCCTCACATTACCAACGAGATCAAGGATCGCTTCTATCGCAATCCAGCTGCCGAGAATACAGAGATTGCTATTATCGAGGTAGGTGGAACCGTAGGTGATATCGAAAGTCAGCCATTTCTAGAAGCAATTCGTCAGTTCCAGCATGAGAAGGGTCGCGATAATGTAATCTTAATCCACGTTACTTTGATTCCATATCTTCGCGCATCTCAGGAAATGAAGACCAAGCCAACCCAGGCCAGCGTAAAGGATCTTCAGGGAATGGGAATCCAGCCAGATATCTTGGTATGTCGTTCCGAGCATCCATTGGATACCGGAATCAAAGAAAAGATTGCCCTCTTCTGTAATGTTCCGGCAAATCACGTGTTACAGAACTTAGATGTAGAATATCTCTACGAGGCACCACTTGCTATGGAGGAAGAGAATCTTGCGGGAGTTGTATGTGAGAGTCTGAAGCTTCCTTGTCCGGAACCGGATCTTAAAGACTGGAAGGAAATGGTAGACTACTTAAAGCATCCAAATTCCGAAGTAACTGTAGCCTTAGTAGGTAAATATATTCAGCTTCATGATGCTTATATCAGTGTCGTAGAGGCCCTTAAGCACGGTGGAATCTTCAGCCGCGCCACTGTTAATATTAAATGGATCGATTCCGAGACTGTAACTCCCGAGAATGTTCATGAGCTTCTTGGAGATGTCAGCGGAATCTTAGTTCCCGGTGGATTCGGAAACCGTGGTATTGATGGAAAGTTAGAAGCCATCAAATATGCTCGTACCAACAACATCCCATTCTTAGGTCTTTGCCTTGGAATGCAGCTTGCTATTACTGAATTTGCAAGAGACGTCTTAGGATATCATGATGCTCACAGCGCAGAGCTTGATCCGAACACTACTCATCCGGTGATTCACATTATGCCAGAGCAGATTGGAATTGAGAATATCGGAGGAACCTTAAGGCTTGGTTCTTATCCATGTATCCTCAACAAGAATTCCAAGGCTTATGAGCTTTATGGAACCGAGGAAATTCACGAGCGTCATCGTCATCGCTACGAGGTAAATAATGATTACCGTGATGACCTTACTGCTCATGGCATGCTTCTGTCCGGACTTTCACCGGACGGACGTATCGTTGAGATGATCGAGATTCCGGAGCATCCATGGTTTATTGCAACTCAGGCTCATCCGGAATTGAAATCAAGACCAAACAGACCACATCCGTTGTTCCGTGGATTTATTGAAGCTTCTCTTAAATACAGAGATCAACATTAAAAAAGAGATCAACATTTTAAAAGAGACCAACATTTTTTTAAAAAAACAACATTTTAAAAGAGGTCAACACAAAAAGGACCGGCGCAACAAGCGCCGATCCTTTTTATGATTTTTGGATAAAAAACGTAACTATTCAGATAAACATTTTAAATCAAACTAACAAGCTGAAACAGGAAGTTTGCCGCTACTCCTGCACAAAGTCCTCCGATGGTATGACTGATGATTGCCTTTCCTGTAAGATGAGGTGTCTTAAGAGCTGACATCATTCCCACGTGAGTACTCAGATAACCACTCCAGCACATACACATTGCTGTAAATACTGCCACATCATGAGCATGTACAGCGCCATTCAAGGCCATTTCCGGAATCAATCCAATAGCTGCTCCAGCTGCTCCAAGGGCAGTAATCGGTACCGAAATCGCTGCAGATGAAGTAAATCCAAACAATGGTTTTAAGATAAAAGATAACTTCTCTCCAATCCAAGGGAATAAAGCCACTCCCTCATAGGCTGCTCCTGTATAGATTCCATTTGTACTAGCTCCATATGTAAGCATCATTACAATTGTACAAATGATAAGAACTCCGGGAATGATTGCTACACCAACTTCTACACCGCTTTTTCCACCTTCAAGCAATGCTTCCAAAATTCTTCCCGGCACACTTCCGGAACGAACTTCTCTGGTATTTTCAATGTCATCGTCTCCATCCTCCGGTGGAATACAATATTCTGTAGTTCCATATTCCTTCTTAGTGAAATGAAGCATAATTCTTACGCTGACAATACTTCCAACGACCGCACCTAGGTTTCCAACAACAATGGCAAGACCCAAGTTTTCTCCTTTCAAAGGCAAGGTCATCATGTAGGTAGATACAATCAGTCCCATTCCAAAAGCAGTCCCCAGGTTTGTGAGGGCCGGTAATTGATATTTCTTAAAATATCTTTTGAAATTTCTATCCTCTGCCAAGGACAAAATTGCCGGATTATCTGCCATATAGGTGGTAAAAATACCGATTGCTGATGCTCCGGGCAGATCATAAAGGGGCTTCATCAGAGGGGTTATGATCTTATTAAATAAAGCAATAACACCAAATTCTGAAAGTACTGCCGCAATAGCTCCTGCCAATACCGCAATGGCAGTGATATTAAGAACTGTATTGACCAAAAGGTCATAAGCGGTAGCCATCATGGTCTGCATCATGTTTGAGACACCCATTTTCATTCCCACTGCACCAAAGCACAATAAGAACGCAACAAGGAAGACAAAAACTTCCTTGCTGATCGCTTTCTTTCTCTTTTTCTCCATATTTTTCTTTCTCCTTATCCTTCCTGTAGAATGTTAACACTTTCCGGAAAATTTAGCGGCTAATTTTCTCTAAAAGAATTAAAAAAGGGCACGCAAACCTGGGTCTAAAACGGCCCTTTTCGCGCTCCCTTGCACCCTACATTATGACGACAAATCACCGTCATCTCTGATAAAATCATAACAGAATCGCCAAAAACATACAAGATTCAGACCGCGGTCTTAACAAAGTTTTAATCCATTGCATATTTTCAATATTTCTATTAAAATGATGTGGGGTTTAAAAAGCCCCTATTTTGAGGACTGCGAATTATTAAAAATTCGAGTAACTATTCAGAAAGATGAGGACTTCTTATGTTAAGAAACATAGATTTATCCCAAGAATCTGATGGCAGATTCTATTCAAATAATGATATGGTAAAAACAGACTGTGGTGGTTGTATCGACTGCTCTAGCTGCTGTCACAGCATGGGAACATCCATTGTACTGGACCCTTATGACATCTGTCAGCTGACCTTCGGTCTCAACACTTCCATACAGGAGCTTCTTGCAGGTCCTCTGGAATTAAATGTTGCAGATGGAATCATCCTTCCCAATCTAAAAATGAAGGAAGACACCGAAGGCTGTTTTTTTCTAGACCAGGCCGAACGATGTGGCATCCACAACTTCCGTCCGGGAATCTGCAGACTTTTTCCCTTAGGACGTTATTATGAAGATGGTAGTTTTCTGTATTTTCTACAAACAATGGAATGCCCCTATCCGAAAAAAGGAAAGATCAAAATCAAAAAATGGCTGGGAATTTCAAATTTAGCTACCTATGAAGAGTTTATCAAAAGCTGGCATTATTTTTTGAAGCCTCTTCAGGAATTTGCTATGACATCTAAGGATCAGACTGCAGTAAAGCAGCTTAGTATTTATATTTTACAAAGCTTTTATATGAGGCCTTACGAGAATCCTGATTCTTTTTATGAAGATTTCAAAGAACGGTTAAAGACAGCCAAAGAGACGCTTCCTATATAATCACCCAAAGAGGTCTGTTGCCCTGTGCAACGGACCTCTTTGATTCTATCTCGGTTATTATACAATCTATAAAATCAGTATGACATATGCAAAAGGTGATTCTGAATAGTTACGATCTATGTAAAATCAGAAAAAGATACCTTGACATTTTCATCTGATTTCTTATAATTATCAGTGGTAATTATCTTTGGTAATCAATCACAGCAATTATCCACAATAATTGATCATTACGAAAGGAATATTTATGGATACAGAATTAATCAAGCGAATGTTTGATGCCTGCTACCAGGCCAAACGAACTCGCGCTATGCTTCCACCCCTGCCGAACGGAACTCTTCCTTCTTATATCCAATATTTAGACATTATTGGCAAACTGGAAAAACAAAATATAAACGTGAAGGTTTCGGATATCAGTGATGGTCTGGGTGTCCCAAGACCCGGTGTCACGAGAACGGTAAAAGACATGGTGGAGAAGGGATTTTTGACCAAGGTTACCTGTGAGGAAGACAAGCGGATAACCTATCTCACTATGACAGAAAAAGGACGAAAACTATCCCAAAAATATGATGAAGATTTTTTTAAGGATCTCGCTTTAGATCTGGACGAAATCCCTTCTGAAGATGCCGAATGCATGATTCGAACTATCGAAAAGTTTCATGACATCATGAAAAAAAGATCAAAAAAATAAAAAGGAAAAAGGAGGATGAAATGAACGATAAATCAGATTTTACCCAAGGTAATATTTTGAAAAAACTTGTATTATTTATGATCCCTATTTTAGGGGCCCTGGTATTGCAGGCGGCCTACGGCGCCGTAGACGTGCTTGTCGTAGGGCGTTTTGGAACCACCCAGGGGCTTTCCGGTGTTTCTACCGGAAGCCAGGTACTAAACTTAGTAACCTTCGTAGTAACTCAGTTTTCCATGGGTATCACCGTTTTGATTGCCAGGTATATCGGCGAAAAAAATGAACACCGCATCGGTGCCGTAATCGGAGGTTCCGTGGTGGTATTTGCCATTATGGCTCTTGTATTATTTATTGTTATGGTAGGTTTTCCCCGTCAGATTGCCATCTTAATGCAGGCACCTGGCGAAGCACTTACTTCTACCACCAACTATATCCGTATCTGCGGAAGCGGTATTTTCTTTATTGTAGCTTACAATGTATTATCTGCCATCTTCCGCGGTCTTGGAGATAGCAAATCTCCTCTTCTATTTGTTTTAGTTGCCTGTATTGTAAATGTCTTCGGAGATTTATTCCTGGTGGCAGGCCTTCATATGGACGCTTCCGGTGCTGCCCTTGCTACCGTATCTGCCCAGGCTCTAAGTGTTGTTTTTGCTATTGTATTATTACTAAAGAAAGATTTGCCTTTTAAAATCAAAAAAACCGATATACGATTCAATCCAGAGTGCAAGAAGTTTTTAAAGATCGGACTCCCTTTAGCTTTACAGGAATTTTTAACCCAGGCATCTTTCTTAGCTCTATGCGCTTTTGTAAACCGTCTTGGACTCGAGGCTTCCTCCGGTTACGGTGTTGCCTGCAAAATCGTAAACTTTGCCATGTTGGTTCCAAGCTCCTTAATGCAGTCCATGGCTTCCTTCGTTTCTCAAAACATTGGTGCCGGCAAGTTAGAACGTGCCAAGAAATCCATGTTCACCGGTATCGGAGTTGGACTTTTCATCGGATGCTTTGTATTTTTATTAGTCTTTACTCAGGGAGATATTCTCTCCGGTTTCTTTACCACAGACAGCGTGGTTATTGCGAAATCTTTTGATTATTTGAAGGGATTTGCCTGCGAAGCCCTGGTTACCGCTGTTCTTTTCAGCATGGTAGGTTATTTCAACGGAAGGAATCAGACTTTATGGGTTATGATCCAGGGCTTGGTTCAGACCCTTTTGGTGAGACTGCCCTTTGCTTATTTTATGAGCATTAAGCCGAATGCAAGTCTGACTTCCATCGGTCTTGCGGCGCCGGTTTCTACTACGGTGGGGATTATTTTGAATATTGGATTTTATTTGTATCTGTCTAAGAAGGATAGTGAAGCATCCAATGAATAAAATATGATATTCCGAATAGTACGCACAACAGGGAGCAAGAGGTACTCTTGCTCCCTGCTATGCTGTATACTCGAAAATTTACATTTGCCTATTTAATGAACTAACATTTTTTCTATTTTTTTCATATGCATCATATAGATTACAAATAAAATTCCTCCTGTAAAGATCCAGGATGCTACGTATACCCACATTAACATCTCATAAGTCGGCCAGATCTTAAAGATTGTTACAAGCCATACTACTCGAAACACTACCGTTCCCAATATGGTTACCACAGATGGTTCCATGGATTTTCCCATTCCTCGAAGTGCTGCACTCTCCACCTCATAGGTGGCGGTAAGTCCCTCCATAGCGCATACCCGGTGCATCCTGGAAAGTCCGAAGACTGCTACAGCTGCACTGGTGGTATAGATGCTTACGAAAAAATCGTCCCAGATCATAAAGATGATACTGAGTATTTCTGATGATAGGAAGCCAAAAAGCATACATTGCCAGAAGATCTTCTTGCATCTTTTGATGTTTCCGGCCCCAAAATTCTGACTGGTGAAGGTCACTGCCGCCTGGGCAAAAGCCACTGCAAGATCATAGGTAAAATATTCAAAATTTAGTGCCAATGAGGATCCTGCAATGGCATCCTCGCCGAAGGAATTGATTCCACTTTGTATGAATACATTAGATACGGAGAAAATAGCTCCTTGAATTCCTGCGGGAACCCCAACGGATAAAATTCTCTTTAATTCTTCTCCCCTCACATGCATCTTTCGGAAGGAAAATCCAAACTCGTCTTTTCTTCTATGTAGATGAATCACAACCAGAGACGCACTTAAAATATTGGCCATCCATGTAGCCAAGGCTACTCCTGCAACTCCCAGATGAGCTCCTATAACAAAGATCAAATTTAAAATAACATTCAGCACACCGGAGATCATCAGGTAATACATCGGTCGCTTACTGTCTCCGTAGCTTCGAAGAATTGCTCCTCCGAAATTATAGATCAACATAAATGGTACGCTAAGGCAGTAAATTCGAAAATAAAGAACTGCCTGATCTAAAACGGTATCCGGTGTTCCCGAAAGCACCAAAATAGGTTTTGTGGCCGCCATCCCTACAAACATCAGAAAAATTCCAAGAATTCCGCTAAAACTTAAGATGGTATGTACCATACTGCTAATCTGATCTCTTTTATTTTGTCCTATGAGATTGGCCAGTACCGCATTGGGACCTACGGATAAGCCTGTAATTAAGTTGACAAAGATTCCTACAAGAGCCGCGCAGCTTCCCACAGCCGCCAGGGCAGAAGATCCGGCAAATCTACCTACCACAGCCACATCCGCAGAGTTGAATAATTGCTGTAAGATGCTGCTAAATGCCAAAGGAATGGCAAAGATTATTAACTTCCCTGCAAGTCCTCCATTCAGCATATCCATTTCTTTTGACTTACTCATGCTACTCATCCCTTTCCCATCAGACAGTTTTTGATATCCTAAAGCCTTTGGTTTATAGGCGCATTATACTCTCAGGCTTCTAAAACGTAAAGTCCTTTATTTCAAACAAAATTCATATTATAATTCCAGCTTATCCAGATCATCCGGCACATAGAGATTCCCTGAAAAATATGGCTTTCCCTCTTCGGTATAAAGCTTCTTTCGGTTTTTTATATTTTTATCCTCTGTGTGATACAACACCAGATTTTTTACTCCCAGACTCTCCGCCAATTCACAGGCATCCTTTGCAGTAGAATGATGCTTCTCATAAGGAGAGAAAATATCTGCCTGAGAACAAAGGCAAAAGGCCTCATGAAGCAGCCATGTACTGTTTTTTGCATATTTTTCCTGACAGACTGTATAAGGCTCATCACCACAACAGGTAAGCTTCTTTCCCTCTTCTAATTCCATGGTAAATCCAAACTGCTTGTCTTTGGTAGACTGAATATCGAAGAAAGTCACTTTCCTTCCAAGGATTTCCTTACTCTCTCCATCTTCCACTGTTACCAAATGAATGCGGCTTCCGATATGCTTTATAACCTTTTTCTGAAGCAGCATCTCCGCCATGGTATGAAGAATCCGGATCACTTCCTCATGCCCGTAAATAGTAACCTCTCCGTCAAAATTCCCTTTATTGATATTCTGGCCAAAGAGACGGATCAGCCATACCACTCCCATAATGTGATCCACATGTTTATGAGTCACGAAAATAGTTTCAATCTTTTTCCAGTCTACCCCGCCGTATTTTAACTGATGTAAAATGCCATTTCCGCCTCCGGCATCTACCAAAAAATATTTATCTTCTTCTCCTATAGCAAAACAGGTATTATAGCATTCTGTAACCAATGCATTTCCGGTTCCTAAAATTGTAAGCTCCATACTTTCTCCTTTTTAAAAAACCGTCAAACATGATCTATTGGTTTCTCGATCTCATTTGACGGTTTCTCTTGTGTAAATATTGCTAATATTATCTGAATTAATATATTTCTAATTGCTCTATTCTAATTGTTGTATTTACAATTATGATCTTTCCAATCATTATTTTTGAACAATGTTGATGATCTTCTTTGGCACGTAGATCTCTTTTACGATGGTTCCTGTAAGCTTATCAGCAATTGCTTCTTTTCCTGCTGCGATAGCATCTTCCTTAGAAATATCTACAGGAACAGAAATGACTGCTCTGGTCTTTCCATTAATCTGAACCGGAACTTCGATCTCGTCATCCTTCATTGCTTCCTCATCAAAGGTCGGCCATCCTGCATCGAAGACGCTTCCTTCGTGTCCTAATTGCTCCCAGATTTCCTCTGCAATATGAGGTGCAAATGGGGATAAAAGTACAGCTAATGTAGATAAAGTTTCTTTATCAACTCCGCCTTCTTTCTTAGCAATCTGAACCAAGTTATTGTTATGCTCCATGAATCCTGAAATTGCAGTATTTAAGCTAAAGCTCTCCAGACGAATAGTAATGTCTTTTACCATCTTGTGGCGTTCTTTGATCATTTCCTTGGTAGCTTTAATGTCGGCATCCTTGCTGTCCATTACCAGATTCCATACTCTCTTAAGGAAACGGTTAACACCGTCGATTCCTCTGTCATCCCACTCAGCATCCAACTCCGGTGGTCCTACAAAAAGCTCATACATTCTGAGGGAATCGCATCCGTAATCTCTTACAAGATCATCCGGCGAAACTACATTTCCCTTAGATTTACTCATTTTAATACCGTTCTTTCCGGTGATCATTCCCTGGTTGAACAGCTTCTTAAATGGCTCATCAAAGTCGATAGCTCCGATATCATATAAGAACTTGGTATAGAATCTTGAGTAAAGCAAATGCAGTACCGCATGTTCTACACCACCGATATACATATCTACCGGAAGGTATTCATCTGCCTTCTCCTTAGATACTAATTCTTCTGAATTGTGGTTATCTACATAGCGAAGGAAATACCAGGAAGATCCGGCCCACTGAGGCATGGTATTGGTTTCTCTCTTGGCAGGCTTTCCACACTGCGGGCATGAACAATTTACCCACTCATCGATAGCAGCAAGCGGAGACTCTCCGGTTCCTGTAGGCTCGTAAGAATCTACCTCCGGCAGGCGAAGCGGAAGCTCTTCTTCCGGCACCGGTACATTTCCGCAATCCGGACAATGTACGATCGGGATCGGCTCTCCCCAATAGCGCTGACGAGAGAATACCCAGTCACGAAGTTTATAATTTACAGTCGCACGGCCAAAGCCCTTCTCCTCAATAATATGTGGAGCTTCTTTCTTCAGCACAGAAGACTCCATGCCATTCCAGTCACCGGAATTGATCATAATTCCGGAAGCTTCTGTATAAGCTTCTGTCATGTTCTCGATTTCTACGCCATCTTTTGCAATAACCTGGATAATCGGAATGTTGAACTTTGTAGCAAATTCAAAGTCACGGTCATCGTGAGCCGGTACACACATGATGGCACCGGTACCATAGTCTGCCAATACATAGTCGGAAAGCCAGATTGGTGTCTTCTTGCCATTTAATGGATTGATAGCATAACTTCCGGTAAATACACCGGTCTTCTCTTTATCCTGCATACGGTCTACGTTGGATTTCATAGATGCATCGAAAATATACTTTTCAACTGCTTCTCTGGTCTCATCGGTAGCCAGTTCCTTAGCCAGGGCATGCTCCGGAGCAAGTACCATAAAAGTAGCTCCCCAAAGGGTATCCGGTCTTGTTGTATATACGGTAATCTTCTCGTCTCTTCCTTCTACCGGGAAGTCTACCTCTGCACCGTAGGATTTTCCGATCCAGTCTGTCTGCATCTTCTTAACCTTCTCCGGCCAGTCAAGCTTATCTAAGTCATTTAAAAGTCTGTCTGCATACTTGGTAATGCGAAGCATCCACTGACGAAGGTTCTTCTTAGTAACTTCAGAACCACAACGCTCACATTTTCCTCCAACAACCTCTTCATTTGCAAGACCGGTCTTACAAGATGGGCACCAGTTAATCGGAAATTCCTTCTCGTATGCTAGTCCTTCCTTAAACATCTTTACGAAAATCCACTGGGTCCATTTATAAAATTCCGGATCTGTGGTATTTACTTCGCGATCCCAATCATAAAGAGCGGCAATCTCGTTGATCTGTCTCTTAATATTGGAAACATTCTGTGCGGTAGAAACTGCCGGATGAACTCCCATCTTAATAGCATAGTTCTCTGCCGGAAGTCCGAATGCATCCCATCCCATTGGATGAATGATGTAATATCCCTGCTGTAATTTATATCTGCTCCATACATCAGAGATTACATATCCTCTCCAGTGTCCTACGTGAAGACCATTTCCTGAAGGATATGGGAACATATCCAAACAGTAATACTTCTCTTTCTTTGTTCCGTCTTCTTTTACTTCTACGTTTACCGGATGCTGCTGCCAGTTTTCACGCCATTTTTTCTCAATTGCCTTATGATTATAAGGTATCTTTGACATATGATTGTCCTCCTTAAAATTAATCGAAACTCCTGATATCCACCAAATGATATAAAAAAGCCTCCTCGTCTGATTACTCAAAGAGACGAAAAGGCTTAGGTTCCGTGGTACCACTCTTATTCATGCGTTCTTCGCATGCACTCATCTTCTCTATAACGGGAGAACCCGTTGCCACCTACTGTAAATTCTATAAATACCCATTCAGCGACAAAACTCCGAGGTGAGTTGGGAGAAGCTCTTTTGCTGCCTTACACCAACCGGCAACTCTCTTATAAAAGATTACTACTCTTACTATTCCTCATCCAAGTCTCTATTCCTTATTATTCCGTACGACTAAAATCCGTACCTAATTTATTATATTTACTACATTAAAATAAGTCAAGATTTTGGCCTATTTTTCCATTGTAAAAAACTGCTAAATTTTCCTGGTTTTTTATGGAATTATTATGTATTTTGTATTGTTTGACCTAAGTCTTTCGTGTATAATGGACGTAAGTTAATCGTACTGAAAACTCTCAGTATAATATACAGGTAAAGGAGTGATTGCCATGGTAAATTTATTGACAGGTCCAAAGGGCAGCGGAAAAACACAGAAGATGATTGAGCTTGCGAATGCTCAGGTGAAGGAACGCAACGGTAATGTGGTTTTTATCAAGAAGACACATCGGGATACCGCCAGCGTTTCTTTTGATGTTCGTACAATTTGTATGGACGATTATCCAGCAATCAGCAATACTGACGGATATGTTGGATTCTTATACGGAATGTACAGCTCCAACAGCGATATTCAGTGTGTACTTATCGACGGCCTTTTGAAACATGCAGACATTTCCACTGAGAACGTCCCTGAATTTGTAGAAAGACTTAATAAATTATCTGCAGACTGCGGCATTGATTTCTATGTTAGCTTAAGCGCTGAGAAGGAAGCTCTTGCAGGAATCGAGGGAGTTACCTACTTAAATTAAGAGGATCTATAAAGTTATAAGACCTGAAATTTTAAAAGAGTCTCAAAGATACCCGGATGGTATTTTTGAGACTCTTTTTGATAAAAAATTTTCGCAAATATGACAAATCTTCCAGTTATCTATACGAGGGAAAGCAATAGACTCTGGCGGATCTACCTAACTTACAACGCCCGGTTCGTATGACCCTTCATAGCCTCTTTGGATCTGTTTAAGACCAACTCCTCCGGGAAATCTACTTCCGAAAGAAGTTCTCTTGCCAGATCAAACTCCCCGATTTGTACGTCCATATGGGAATCTGTATCCATGATGACAGGCACTCCGTATTTTTTGCATAACGTCAGCATTTCCATATCTCTTGGTCTTGCATCCTGTCTGCTGCTTCCCGGCTCTAAGGAATGATTGTTAAGTTCTAAAACCTTTCCATATTCCCTGGCACCTTTTACCAAAGCCTCATAGTCCATATCATATCTTCCGTCATCCGGATGTCCGATAATATTTACATAAGGATTCTTCATAACATTTAAATAGGCCGCTGTATTTTTTTCCTTTGTCATAGGTTTGATACAGGGAATGTGAAGACTTGCAATTACCACATCCATCTGGGAAAGGGTTTTCCCGGAAAGATCGATATCCCCTTTTTCATTTAAGATATTTACTTCTGATCCCAAAAGCAGCTCAATTCCATACATCTGCCTGGGAACAATCTTCAAATTGTCAAAATAATACTGATGGCAGGTTCCCGGCATCATCGGGGCATGATCTGTGATTCCTAAGATCTCTAAACCCTTATCTGCTGCTGCCTTTGCCATTTCTCTAAGACTGCAATAAGCGTGGCCGCTGGCTATGGTGTGGGTGTGTAGGTCCATGACTGCTTTGTATTTCATAATATCTCTCCTTTTCATCCTGCTTTTATTCCAAACCGTTGGTTCCAAAGATACGCTTCATATCTTTGTTCATAATATGGAAGTACATGTATAGCAATAATATGGTAGCCAGGATCCATGCCGCCGGGCTGGCCAGACAGACTCCCAGGTAACTTCTTTGATGGGAAGCTATGATTGCTACTACGCCACGGCCAATGAGTTCCGCAACTCCAGCCATCATAGGCAGGAATGCATATCCCAGCCCCTGGATTCCATTGCGGTATACATTTACGTAGGTCAATGGAATGAAAAATAGGGATACGCATTTTAGGTAAGTATCTACGGAAGTCATAATTACAGACACATTTTCTGAGACAAAGAAAACAGTCATGTATTTTCCTACGGTAATACAGATAATGGCTGCCACAATCGAATAGACAATGCCGATGATGGTATTTGCTTTAAATCCCTGGCGGATTCGTTTTACATTTCCGGCTCCCATGTTCTGAGCCGCATAGGTAGACATGGTTGTTCCCATTGCCACATAAGCCTGAGTCAGAACCTGTTCAATCTTTCCTGCTGCTGTATAAGCTGCCACAATGGTAGATCCTAAAATGTTAAGGGCTGACTGTACCATCATAGTCCCGATGGCTGTTATGGAATATTGAAGAGCCATTGGAATCCCAATCTTTATCTGTAGTTTGTAAATACTTTTGTTGATTTTCCAGTCTTCTCTGGTCAGATGCAATATCGGAACCTTTGCCACAATATAGAAGAAGCAGAGGACTCCTGCGATTCCCTGGGAAATAATAGTAGCATAGGCCGCTCCTGCCACACCCATATGGAACACAATAATCAAAAGAAGATCCAAAGCAATATTTAACAGCGCACTGATAATAAGAAATATTAGCGGTAATTTACTATTTCCTATAGCTCTGAGAATACTGGAAAGCAAATTATATAACATTTGCGCCAGGATTCCTGCGCTTACAATAATGATATAGTGATACGCATCGTCATAAATATCCGCGGGAGTATTCATCACATTAAGCAGTGGCTTCATAAACAGAATAAAGGCCAAGGTCAAAAAAAGTCCCACCACAAGGGAAAGAATTCCAGCTCCCGATACTGCGGACTTCATGTCTTTTAGATTCCCTGCACCG
This sequence comes from bacterium, assembly GCA_963658085.1. Taxonomy (GTDB): domain Bacteria; phylum Bacillota; class Clostridia; order Lachnospirales; family Lachnospiraceae; genus CAKRJP01. Next base: position 624 of record CAVKOU010000015.1, on the reverse strand, counting down.
AATTTCTGAGCAATAGGAACCGAAAAACCTGCTGTCATGCCTACGACGAATCCGTAAATCAAAAACATAATCGTACCGGTACTTCCTACCGCCGCCAGGGCATTGTTTCCAACGAATTTTCCTACAATCATAGTATCAGCCATATTGTAAAATTGCTGAAACACATTTCCAATAAAGATAGGAAGTGTAAACCGAAAAATAATCTTCATAGGATTTCCGCTCGTTAAATCCTGCTGTGTTTTACTCATTTCTTAGCTCCTCATAAACAGTAAAATCTTTGAATCGAAGAACATTATACCCTTGTAAAAACATTTATTAAAGAGCGAATATAATTTTTTTGGATAATTTGGGGAACAATATTTTGATATAAAGTCCGCTTCGCTGGGACGATGATATGCTGTGTGGACATCCTGCGTTTCCTACTCGCTGCACGCGCCTAGACACTCAGGCTCCTGCACAACTCGCCACCCCAAAAGACGGGTGGCTCAAACAAGTGCCCGCCTTCGTTGCTAGCGTGCAGTTCCCTACGGAATACTCGGAAATCGTCCCCACAGCATATCATCGCCCATTGCTTCGCTACTGTATTCTAGATTTTGATGTTATGAATTCCCCATATCTTTTTAT
>CAVKOU010000014.1:42622-53420 GCA_963658085.1 bacterium | reverse complement strand
GATACTAATAGGTCGAAGGCATGACCAAGTAGGTTAGTGGAAAAGAAAGATGTAGATTGACTTGTATGCAGTTTTGAAGGTACAAAAAATAAAGTGTAATGTAGAAAGAATAGCTGAGTAGGCTGTTCTTTTTTTTATTGTATATTTCTTGTTCATTTTTCTGTAATTAGTAGAAACTTTTCAATTCGTGTGATAACATGACCTTACAAACGTTAGATAATACTAACTTTTTGAAAATATTGGTTGAGAGAGGAAAGCTTATGTTTATTGAAATTAATAATCTGAGAAAAAGTTTTGGTTCTGCTGAAAACCGGGTGGAGGTATTAAAGGGCATCAGCTTTGAGATTGAGAAAGGGGAGATCTGTGTTCTTCTAGGACCATCTGGTTCCGGTAAATCTACCCTGTTAAATATCATTGGAGGCATCGATGGAGCAGATGATGGTTATATTTCTATCGATGGGGAAAAGATCAAGGACATGAATGAGAAGAAGCTCACTTTATATAGAAGAGATCACTTGGGTTATATTTTCCAAATGTATAATCTTATACCAAATCTTACAGTGAGAGAGAATATTGAGGTTGGAGCTTATCTTAGCAAACGCTCCCTGGATGTTGATGAGTTATTACATACCCTGGGTCTTTGGGAGCATCGTTTTAAGATTCCGAATCAGTTGTCCGGAGGTCAGCAGCAGAGAACTGCCATTGGTCGCGCCATTGTAAAAAATCCGGATATTTTGCTTTGTGATGAACCCACAGGAGCTTTGGATTATCAGACTTCCAAAGAGATATTGCATTTAATAGAGACGATTAATCAGAAGTATGGAAACACCGTGATCATGGTAACTCACAATGATGCGGTAAAGGATATGGCAGACCGGGTGATCCGTCTTCGGGATGGTATGATCCGAAAGAATTACAAAAATGAAAAGAAAATCCCAGCAGTAGAATTAGAGTGGTAATAAATAAAGGAGGATGTAAAATCATGAGAAATCCACTAAATAAACGATTGCTTAGGGAATTAAAAGATGAAATCGGAAAATATCTTGTGATATTTCTTTTGATGGTAAGTACCATTGGATTAGTATGTGGCTATATGGTATCCTGCGGAAGTATGCTAAAAGCCTATGATGATAGTTTCGAAAAATACAATATAGAAAATGGACATTTTCTTACCGGCGAAGAAATCAGTGACGAGCAGTGGAAACAATTGGAGGCTTTAGGAATTACCCTTTACAAAAATTATTATGTTGAGAAAGAAACGTCTAATGACACCACCCTTCGGATTTTTGCAAACCGTGATAAGGTGAATAAAGTTTGCCTTATGGAAGGAAAATTTCCGAAGAAGACGGATGAAATTGCCATTGATCGCATGTATGCAGATAATAACGATTTGAAGGTAGGGGATACCCTTAAGGATGCTAATGGCACTTGGAAGATCACGGGCCTGGTAGCTCTTTCCGATTACAGTGCGCTCTTTCAGGATAATAACGATACTATGTTTGATTCTATTAAGTTTGGAGTAGCAGTTGTAACTGACGATGCCTTCCAACAATTTGAGAACGCTGATCTGAGCTATAGTTATGCTTGGAAATATAAAGACGAACCATCAGATGATGCAGAGGAAAAGAAAGTATCAGATGATTTAATGAAGAGTATGAGCAAAAAAGTCACTCTGGAAGAGGTAGTTCCCAGATATTTAAATCAGGCTATAAATTTTGCCGGAGAAGATCTGGGAGGAGACCGCGCTATGATCATTATTCTCCTATATATGATCATGGTGATCATGGCCTTTGTATTTGCCGTAACCATTAGCAATACTATTACCAAGGAGGCCAATGTGATTGGAACTCTCAGGGCATCTGGATACACCAGGGGAGAGCTCCTTAGGCACTATATGACCATGCCGATTTTAGTTACCTTAGCAGGAGCCATTATTGGAAATATTCTTGGTTACACTTATATGAAGGATGTGATCGCCAATGTTTACTATGGTAGTTACAGTTTGACTACCTATGTGACGATTTGGAATAGCGATGCCTTCCTTTTGACTACAGTGGTTCCGATTCTCATTATGGTTGTAGTCACATTTTTTGTCCTACATGCCAAATTAAAGCTGTCCCCTCTTAAATTTATTCGAAGGGATCTAAGTAAAAAGAAACAAAAAAGAGCCTTTAAACTAAGCGCAAAGATACCATTTTTCCAGAGATTCAGACTCCGGGTGATTTTCCAAAATCGAAAAAATTATCTGGTATTACTTATAGGACTGGCATTTGCCAACATGCTATTAATGTTCGGTCTTGCACTTCCGGAGGTATTAAACCATTACCAGTACGAGATAGAAAACGGAATCTTTGCAAACTACCAGTACATGTTGCAGGTTCCCGTTAGTGTCAAGAATGCGGCAGATGAAACCAAGAAGCTGCAGGCTCTCTTACAGTACTCTGAAGGGGTGAAGACAGAAAATGAAGCTGCAGAAAAATTCAGTGCCTATTCACTAGAAACCTTAGGAGATGAAGCAAAACAAGAAAAAGTAACGATATATGGAATTACAGAAGATAGTAAATATATTTCTTTGAACTTAAAGAAGCTGAAAGATAAGGAAGTCTATATTTCTTCTGCTTATGCAGATAAGTATTTGTTGAAAATAGGAGATTCCATTACCTTAAAAGAAAAATATAAGGATAAAAAGTATACCTTTAAAGTGGCAGGTATCTATGATTATGCAGCAGCTGTGACTGTATTTATGGATCAATCGAAACTAAATGATTTCTTTGGTTTAGAAGAAGACTATTTTTGTGGATATCTATCCGATACCAAGATCACAGATATTGACGAAAAATATATTAGCACGGTTATTGATCTAGATTCATTGTCTAAGGTAAGCCGTCAGTTAAATAACTCTATGGGAAACATGATGTATATGGTAGATGGTTTTGCAGTAGCCATCTTTATGGTAATCATATATTTGCTGTCAAAGCTAATTATTGAGAAAAATGCCCAGTCCATATCCATGACAAAAATCTTAGGATATACCAACAGCGAGATCAGCAGGCTCTATATACTAGCCACCTCTATAGTGGTAGTTGTCGGAATCCTGGGTACCATGCCGTTGATTAAATGGTTTCTGGTATATGTTTTTAGAATTATGATGATGGAAAGTTACAGTGGATGGTTACCGCTATACATACCGATATGGGTGTATGTGAAGATGTTTGCACTGGGAGTTGCTACATACGCTGTAGTAGGGGTTATAGAGTATAGAAGAATTCGAAAGGTGCCTATGGATGAGGCACTGAAAAATGTAGAGTAGATTGAATGATTGGAGAATATTATCTTAAAAAAGGAGCTGTCACTCATGACGCTCCTTTTTAGTAGTAAAGTAAGATATCTACGATTTGGTTCCCGGATGATTTCTGATATTCATAATATGATCCATCAGATTAGATGCCACATCCTCCTTACTCATAAGAGGGAGTTCAATCTCCTGATCCTTCGTAATCAGTGTCACCACATTGGTATCTCCCTTAAAACCGGCACCGGATACTTTTAGGTTATTGGCTACGATCATATCCAGATTTTTCTTCTTTAATTTCTTTCTGGAATTCTCCAGCATATTTTCTGTTTCCATGGAGAAGCCACAGAGGAATTGCCCCTCTTTTTTGTAGGTTCCCAGATATTTTAAAATATCATCGGTTTTTTCTAGTTCAATAGCCATGGAGCTGTCGGATTTCTTGATCTTATCATCTGCTACATGGGCCGGGCGGTAGTCTGCCACAGCGGCAGCCTTAATGATAATGTCCATAGAATCGCTTTTTGAGGTGACTGCTTCATACATTTCTCTGGCTGTTGTTACCGGAATAATCTCTACGAAAGGCGGATAGGAAAGTGCTGTTGGCCCGGTTACCAGGGTGACAGAGGCGCCTCTTAGCATGCAGATCTTGGCAATGTTATATCCCATTTTCCCGGAAGAGTGGTTGGTGATATAACGTACAGGATCAATGGATTCTTCTGTAGGACCTGCAGTTACCAAAATCTTTAAGCCCTTCAAATCCTTTGGACATGCGATAGCCTTCAAGATATATTCATAGAGGTCCTCTGGCTCCGGCATCTTCCCGGCACCGGTATCGCCGCAGGCTAAATAACCGGAAGCAGGAGTAATGACTTCCATGCCATATTGGCGAAGAAGTTCCATATTGTGCTGAGTCAAGGGATTCTCATACATGGCGGTGTTCATGGCAGGAGCAATGATCTTCGGAGCATTGCTGGCAAGTACTGTGGTAGTGAGCATGTCATCTGCCAGACCGTGGGCCAATTTTGCCATAATATTGGCAGTGGCAGGAGCAATCATGATAACATCCGCTTTTTTAGCCAAAGCTACGTGTTCCACTTGGAATTCAAAATTACGGTCAAAGGTATCCACGATACATTTATGACCGGTAAGGGATTCAAAGGTAATAGGATTAATGAAGTTTGTAGCATGTTCTGTCATGATGACCCGAACCTCCGCTCCGGCCTTCACTAATTTACTGGCCAAAGAGGCGCTTTTGTAGGCGGCAATCCCACCGGTAACTCCTAAAAGTACGGTTTTATTTTCTAAAATCATTTATAATTCTCCAATCTATACAGATATCCTTACTATAACTTTTTTTGAATTGCCTTGCAAGAAACAATTGACGAATGAAGAATAAGTGGATATAATAAACCCAATGACTTTTACGCGTTAAAGCGTTACGCTATAAAGCGAAAAACAAAGTGTAAAGGTGTCAGCATAATCGAGGAGGATTTATATTATGAAAATGAAGAAATTAATGGCAGCAGGTATCTGTTCAGCTATGGTAGTATCTTTAGCAGCCTGCGGAGGAAGTTCTGCTTCTGACAGCAGTGACAGTTCAACAAAAGAAGCATCTGGAAAGACCTACAGCATTGGGATTTGTCAGATGTTAGAACATCCGGCTTTAGATGCAGCTACTGAAGGCTTCCAGGATGCAGTAAATGAGAAGTTCGGTGACGGAGTAGTTGACATTGAAGTGCAGAATGCTCAGGGAGAGCAGGCACAGTGCGGAACCATCGTTAACAATTTCGTATCTTCCGATGTGGATTTGATTTTAGCAAATGCTACTTTGCCATTGCAGACAGCAGCTCAGGCTACTGCAGATATTCCAATTCTTGGAACATCTGTTACTGATTTTGCTACAGCCCTTGGTATCGATGATTGGACAGGTGCAACAGGAATCAATGTATCAGGAACCTCTGATCTTGCACCAATCGATGAGCAGGAGGATATGTTAGTAGAGCTTCTGCCGGATGTAAAGAAGGTTGGTATTCTTTACTGTTCCGCAGAGCCAAACTCAAAGTATCAGGCAGAGTTATTCGAGAAAGCTTTGGAAGAAGATGGAATTGAGTACAAAGAATTTACAGCAGCAGACTCCAACGAGATCCAATCTGTAACGACCAGCGCTATTGAGGAGTGCGACGCTCTTTACGTTCCGACAGACAATACCATGGCAGCGAATACGGATATCATTAATAATATCTGTCTTCCGGCTAAGATTCCGGTAATTGCAGGTGAAGAGGGTATCTGCTCCGGATGCGGTATTGCTACACTTTCTATCAGCTACTATGATATTGGATACAAGGCAGGAGAGATGGCTTATGATATCTTAGTAAATGGTGCAGATATCACAACCATGGATGTTGCATATGCAGAGGATTTGACAAAGGAATACAATGCAGCAATCTGTGAGGAACTGGGAATCACAGTTCCGGATGATTATACAGCTATTGAGACTGAATAAAATCACAGAAAATAATCACAGAAAATAATCACAGAAAATAATCACAGGAAGTGATTGGAAAATGATCATAGGATACGATGACAAAATGTCGTCAATCCTAAGGTTGAGAAAACGATGAAGAAAGGACATGAGAAACTATGTTACTATATTTTTCATCGTTAGATCCGACAGCTTTGGTACGTGCCCTTCCGGGTAATGTAGCTCAGGGGCTTATATGGGGAATTATGGCGATAGGTGTTTATATCACCTATCGCATTCTGAATTTTGCGGATCTGACGGTAGACGGCTCTTTGGCAACAGGTGGTGCTGTTGCGGTAATGTTGATTCAGGGAGGAATGAATCCTGCGCTGGCTCTCATTTTTTCCTTCTTAGCAGGTATGGCAGCAGGATTTGTTACGGGAATTTTAAATACAGCTCTTGGAATTCCGGGAATTTTGGCTAGTATCTTGACCCAGATTTCCCTCTATTCTGTCAATCTTGGAATTATGGGCAAATCGAATCAGAGTATCGGAATCGGTCAAAAGGGATTAGTAGCTTCTCTTCGTTATGTGACAGCAGATGATAAATGGTTCTTCTTTGGAAAGATGATCATTTTCTGCCTGGTGCTTGTTGCTTTGGTTTACTGGATGTTTGGTACCGAGATTGGAGCTGCTATTAGAGCTACCGGATGCAATGAGCAGATGGCAAGAGCCCAGGGAATTAATACCAATTTTACAAAGGTTATCGCCCTTATGATTTCCAACGGAATGGTAGGACTTTCCGGAGGAATCTATGCTCAGTATCAGGGATCTGCCGATGTAAATGCAGGTCGAGGTGCCATCGTTATCGGTCTGGCTGCCGTTATCATCAGTGAAGTGATTTTTGGAAAGCTTTGCGCCGGAAAGAAGATTGCATTTGCCTATACTCTGGCCGCTTTATTTGTGGGAGCAATTCTGTATTACGTGGCTTATACTTTGGTATTGTGGCTTAAGATGCCATCTGATTATATGAAATTATTCTCAGCAGTAGTGGTTGCATGCTTCTTGGCAGTGCCTTATCTGAAGGAGAAGAGATCTGTGAAAAGGAGGCCTGCAAAATAATGGGATATATGCTTGAAATTAAAGATGTACATAAAACCTTCAATGCCGGAACCATTAATGAGAAGGTAGCCTTAGACGGAGTAAACTTAAACTTAAACCCAGGAGATTTCGTTACCATTATCGGTGGAAATGGTGCCGGTAAATCTACAACCTTAAATGCAATTGCAGGAGTTTGGCCTATCGACCAGGGACAGATTATCATAGATGGTACAGACATTTCCGGACTGTCTGAGCACAAACGTGCCGCCTATCTTGGGCGTGTCTTCCAGGATCCTATGGTAGGAACCGCTGCTACTATGTCTATCGAAGAAAATATGGCCATTGCTGCCAGACGTGGACAAAAGAGAGGATTTGGCTGGGGCATAACGAAGCAGGAGCGAGATGATTTTAGAGAGAAATTAAAGGAGTTAGATCTTGGCTTGGAGGATCGTCTGAGCAGTAGGGTAGGACTCCTCTCCGGTGGACAAAGACAGGCAGTGACCCTTTTGATGGCCACATTAAAGCATCCGAAGCTGTTGCTTTTAGATGAGCATACAGCAGCACTTGATCCAAAGACCGCAGCTAAGGTATTAGGTCTTTCCGATAAACTGATTCAGGAAAATAATCTGACCGCCATGATGGTAACTCACAATATGAAGGATGCCATCGCTCATGGTAATCGTCTGATTATGATGCATGAGGGAAAGATTATTTACGATGTGTCAGGAGAGGAGAAGAAGAATCTTCATGTCTCTGATCTTCTGGCGAAATTCGAGGAAGTCAGTGACGGAGAATTTGCCAACGATCGAATGATGTTGACATAAAAATGAGTAACAGATAAACGAAAAAAAGGAGTTATCTTTAAGGATAGCTCCTTTTTTAGAAGATTATTATATGAGAGGGACGCACAGTAGGGCGTCCTTATTTAGTTCAGCATTTTATCCAGCGTATTACGCAACATATCGAATAGAATGTCGGTCATCTGCTCCGGTGATTCCTTGCAGTCCGCTAAGAGCCAACTCTTCACCAGCCCCACGCAGCCGTTGAGGCAATAGGCATAACTATATTTCCTTCTGGTTTTTTCTACTTTATATAAGGGTTCGATGACCTGGATGGCTTCAAGTCCGATCATCTCTTCCATACGGGAGACAAAAGAAATGTCTCCATTGGGGCCTACCAGTGCCTTGCAGATGGCTTGGTTTCTCTCCATGATTTGGAACATTACCAAAATAAAAGACTTGGCACTCTCATCCGGGCTAAGCGGATGCTCTGTCAGGGCACTCTTGATTTCATGGAAAAGTTCTGTCTCGATTTTCTTCAACATATCATAGATATCGGAGTAGTGAAGATAAAAAGTGGAGCGGTTAATATCCACAGTGTCCACCAATTCTTTTACAGTGATGTCCCGGATACTTTTTTCCTCTAATAGCTTTGCCAAGCCATCTCGTAATTGTTTTTTTGTCTTTCGCACTCTGCGATCTTCTTTTTTTAGTTCCATATTTCACTGATCCCTTTCTTTTTCATTTCGAATTTTCCTAAGTATATTTCTTGTATCCTTTTTCCTAGTCAGTATTTTTCATGTTGCCTAGAAAGAATTTTGTTCTTTTTTGCATGCTATTCAACACTTTGACAAGTTTGTGTTGAGTTACAAACACGTCACTTGAATATTGATGTTTGAATTTTACAATTTCTTTTAGTATAATACACATGGCTTGAAAAAACAACACATTGTTGATTAATAAATAATTTTCTTTTATTTTATGAATTATTTAGAAATAAACACTATGTTGTTTAAAGCTATACAATTGAATATAGTAAACAGTATGCAAGAGCAGCTTTAATCAATAAATAAGTTATCATCAGCATTTGTGAATATACAAATAAGCAAGAAGGAGGATGAAGCACAATGCTTAAGAATGAATGGAAGAATTTATTGAAAAGTCCAATTATGATTGTAGTACTGATTGCCATTATATTGATTCCGTCAATATATACGTGCACATTTTTGGCATCCATGTGGGATCCCTACGGTGAGCTTTCATTGCTTCCGGTAGCGGTAGTCAACCAGGACAAGCCTGTGACTTATAATAATAAGACACTTCAGGTTGGAGATGACTTGGTAGATAAGCTAAAGGATAACACAGAGCTTGATTTCCACTTTGTGGACGCAGACGAGGCCAAGAAGGGTATCGAAGATGGAACCTACTATATGGTGATCACCATTCCGGAGAATTTCTCTGAGAATGCATCAACAGTAATGGACGACACCCCGGCACAGATGGTTCTTAATTATGAGACCAATCCGGGTACCAATTACATTGCATCGAAGTTATCCACTTCAGCAATTACCAAGATTAAGGATACTCTTGCAGAGGAAATCGTAAGAACCTATGCAGATGAAGTATTTACATCCATTGCAGACGCAGGAGATGGTATGCAGGAGGCAGCTGACGGTGCAGGAGAGATCGAAGATGGAACCGATCAGTTGATCGAAGGAAATGATACCATCAGTGTGAACTTGCAGGTACTTGCAGATTCAACACTTACCTTTAAGGATGGTTCAGAGACATTGACCACAGGACTTAAAACTTACACCGATGGTGTAGCACAGGTGGACAGTGGAGCTAGTCAGTTAAAGAGTGGAACCGGTCAGTTAGCATCAGGATCTGCGCAGTTAGATGACGGAGCCGCACAGTTGGTTGATGGAACTGCTTCATTGAAGAGTGGAACCAGCCAGTTAGCAAGTGCAGTACCAACTTTAACAGCAGGAACTGAGAGCTTAAGTACAGGAGCAAGTACTTTAAGTACAGGACTTAACACTTACATCGGTGGTGTAAATCAGTTACATGCCGGAGTAAATCAGTTAGAAGGACTTACAAAGTTAGATCAGGTATTTGCAGGAATTACGCAACTTGATACAGCAGTAAATGTAGGAAGCGAAACTAGTCCTTCCTTAGTATCAGGAGCAGAAAGCCTGGCAGCAGGAGCAAAGACAGCAAGTGCGGGAGCGACAAGCTTGGCAGCAGGAGCAGCAAATGCAAATGCGGGAGCGACAAAGTTGGCAGCAGGAGCAGCAAGTGCAAATGCGGGAGCAGAAAGCTTGGCAAAAGGAGCAGCAGATGCAAATGCAGGAGCGACAAAGTTGGCAGAAGGAGCAGCAGATGCAAATGCGGGAGCAGAAAGCTTGGCAAAAGGAGCAACAGATGCAAATGCGGGAGCAGAAAGCTTGGCAGCAGGAGCAGCAGATGCAAATGCGGGAGCAGCGGATTTGGCAGAAGGTGCAAAGACAGTCGATACAGGAGTAGATAATTTACAGGCAGGAATCGGCAAGTTATCAGATGCCGCCGGAATGACATCAAGTTTATCCAATCAGGTAGCAGATGATCTTAATGCTTTATTAGCAGCCAGTGCTTCTTCCCAAAAAGCTGAAACAGCAAGTGAGGGAGCAGGACAAGCGTCTAATGCATCTACAAATGCAAGTAGCGCATCAGAGCAGGCGTTGAGTGCTTCCAGTGCAATGGAGAGTGCCAGTGCAAAGCTTAGTACTGCTGCAGATGAGGTGAATGCAGTAGCGGCAGAAAACAATGCAAAAATTTCTGAGGCAACAGACAGCATTAATTCTCAGGTGGCAGCAGTAAATAGTACGGTAGATCAGAACAATGCAACAGCAGATAGTGCGAACAGCGCTATAAGCACAGCAATTGATGCAATTCAAAATGCAATCGATAGCGGGGACTTAACAGAAGAGCAAAGAGCTTCTTTAGAGGCTTCTTTACAGACCTTACAGGGAACTAGTGTTGCAACTACAGAACAGATACAGCAAGTATCTGGATTGGAACTAGCAACCACTTCGAATACTGCAGATGTTACAACAGAACTTGAAACATTGGCTCAGGGCTCTGAGAACTTAATTGCAGCAGCTTCTAACTTAGGTGAATCTTCCAA
>CAVKOU010000014.1:0-42439 GCA_963658085.1 bacterium | reverse complement strand
TAGCGACGGAGCAGCAAACTTAAGTGCAGGAACTAAGACTCTTAGCGACGGAGCAACTGCTTTAAGCGCAGGAACCAAGACTCTTAGCGACGGAGCAACTGCCTTAAGTGCAGGAACCAAGACTCTTAGCGCAGGAGCAACTGCCTTAAGCGCAGGAACTAAGGACCTTAGCGACGGAGCAGATAACCTTAATAAAGGTTTAGCAACTATCAGCACAGGAGCAGATAACCTTAACACCGGTTTAGCAACTATCAGTGCAGGCGCCGATACTTTAAGCACAGGAGCAAATACTCTTGGAGCAGGAATTACTTCTCTGAAGGCTAGCACAAGCGCTTTCCCGGCTGCAGCAACAGGTATGAAAACACTGATTGCCGGATTTGATCAGCTTTCAGGCGAAAAGCTAGAAAACGGCCAGTATGCAAATGAGTATCAGCTGACAGCAGGTGCAAGCCAGTTGGCAGATGGAGCAAAAACCTTAGCAGATGGAGCAGGAACTTTAGGTGCCGGCGTTTATCAGTTAGATGCAGGAGCAACTACATTAGCAGCAGGTACCCAGACATTAAAGGCTGGTACAGCTTCCGCAGTTTCCGGTGTGAACCAGTTAGATGACGGAGCAGCTACTCTTGTTTCAGGTACTAGCCAGTTGGTAGCAAATAACGCTACTTTAAATAGCGGTTCCGAACAGCTTACAAGTGGTGCAGGACAGATTCAGAGTGGTGCACAGCTGTTAGCAGATGGATCCGTAACATTAGGCGAGGGACTTACAACCCTAAAAGATGGTTCTGTTACATTGAAAGATGCATTGCAGGACGGATCAGATACAGTAGCTGATAATACAGCAACTGATAAGACCTTAGATATGTTCTCAGCCCCGGTAAAGGCAGAGGAGACACAGGTAACAGAGGTTAGCAATAATGGTTCGGCCATGAGCGCGTATATGATGTGTGTAGGACTTTGGGTAGGCGCGTTGGCATTCTGCTTATTGTACCCACTTACAAAATACAAAGGAAAGTTAAAGAATTCCTTCAGCTGGTGGCTCAGCAAAGCAAGTGTAGCATATCCGGCAGCAGTTCTTATGGGACTGATCGTGGTAGGAGTTGCACATGTAACATTAGGATTTAATCCGGCAGACCTTGGAAAAGAGCTTTTGGTAGCATGCTTATCATGTGTAGCATTCATGTCAATGCAGTATTTCGCAAACGTAGCTTTAGGTAAGGTAGGAAGTTTCTTGATGTTAGTATTCATGGTACTTCAGCTTGCAGGATCTGCAGGAACCTATCCGGTAGAAATTTCCGGAGATTTAGCAAATGCATTACATAAATATGTTCCATTTACCTATGTAGTAAACGGATTCCGTAGAGCAATTTGCGGAGCAGGAAGCATCGCTGAGACTGCAGCCGTTATGGTAGGTATTATCATAGTATTTACATTACTGACCATTCTATTGTTCCATTACAGAACAAGAAGAATTGAAAATGGAAAGAAGTGTGCATACGATTTCCTTGAAGAGCATGGATTGGCATAAACAATCGCTTGCAACGTAAAAGGTAGTTAAAATCCCATGGGCGTAAAGTTCATGGGATTTTTTGTGTCCTTGCACTTTTTTACGTTATTGTGCTAAAAGAATGAAATTTCTCTTGCATTATTCTCTTACACCAAGTATAGTTGAGAAAGGCTGTGCATGATTCTAAATTCTAAAAGCACAGTCATGGAGCAATTTTCGAGATGAAGTTTGCAGGAAAACGATGGAAACATCTACCGAAGGAGTAACACTCTCAGGTGCCGGCAACACCGGTGCAACTGTAAATGGATCGACTCTCTGGAGACATCCGGATAAAAACCGGGGGCCGAAGGTGCAACTTATAGGCTGGATCTGAACAGCTTATGGGAATCTCTCAGGCAAATGGACAGAGAAGATATTATATTTCTAAAAAGTATCTTATCAATTATCCAACTATCTCCACCGAAATTTTGCATCCTTATAATAAAATTATATAGGAGAGGAAAAGAACATGTGGAACACAATCAACAACGTATTAGGAGCCATCGATAACTTCGTTTGGGGCGTACCGCTTATGGTACTGATCATGGCAGGAGGTCTTCTTTTGACCATTCGCTTAGGTGTATTGCAGGTGCGAAAGCTGCCTCTGGCACTGAAATGGATGGTAATAAACGAAGAAGGAGGAGAGGGAGAAATCTCCAGTTTCTCAGCTCTTTGTACTGCTTTGAGCGCCACCATAGGAACCGGTAACATCGTAGGTGTTGCAACAGCCGTATGTGCCGGAGGACCGGGAGCCTTATTCTGGATGATCGTGGCAGCCTTCCTTGGAATGGCAACCAAGTTTTCCGAAGGATTATTGGCAGTAAAGTACCGTGTAGTGGCAGAGGACGGTCACAGTCTTGGCGGGCCATTCTACTATATAGAGCAGGGAATGGGAAAAAAATGGACCTGGCTTGCAAAACTCTTTGCATTCTTTGGAGTTTGCGTAGGTCTCTTTGGTATCGGAACCTTCAGCCAGGTAAATGGTATCGCCAGTGCCATTCATAATTTCTTTGATCCAAACAATGCTCATACCGTAAATCTTTTCGTAGGAGAGTACTCCTGGGCAGTGGTAATTGCATCCTTAGTATTAGCTGTATGCGTGGCAGCAGTATTAATTGGTGGGGTAAAGCGAATCGCAAACGTCAGCCAGATTGTAGTACCGTTTATGGCAATTATTTATATTGTTTTTGTTTTGATCTTGGTTTTCACGAATTTATCAGAAGTGCCGGCAGCTTTTAAGACCATCGTAGTTGCAGCATTTAACCCTCAGGCCATTACCGGAGGTGCGGTAGGTAGCTTTTTAGTAGCGATGCAAAAAGGTGTAGCCAGAGGTATTTTCTCCAATGAGGCAGGTCTTGGTAGTGCACCAATCGCAGCAGCGGCAGCTCAGACCAAGGAACCGGTTCGCCAGGGACTTGTAAGTATGACGGGAACTTTTATTGATACCATTGTAATCTGTACTTTGACAGGACTTTCTATTGTTATTACAGGTGCTTGGCAGGTAGAAGGATTGGAAGGAGTAGAAGTTACGACTTATGCATTCCAAACAGGACTTCCATTTTCCGGACGTATCTCTGCTTTTGTATTGATGCTTTGTCTAGTATTTTTTGCTTTTACAACCATTCTTGGATGGGATTATTACAGCGAGCGCTGCTTAGAATATCTCACCGGTGGAAATATGGGAGCAGTAAAGACTTTCCGTTGGATTTATATCCTGGCAGTATTTATTGGACCATATATGACTGTAAGTGCTGTATGGACAATTGCAGATATCTTTAATGGATTGATGGCGCTTCCGAACATGATTGCTTTATTTGCTTTGAGTGGAGTAGTTGCCAGGGAGACCAAAGATTTCTTTCAGAGGATGAAGAGCGAAGCTGTGTAAGCTTTGTTGAAAACAGTAAGGAGCGATGATATGCTTTGAAAACATATCATCGCTCCTTTTGTATTGGAAATGCGAATTATAAAACAGCTTTGATAGCAGCAAGCAGTTCTTCGTAGGTCTCATAAGCCGGAATCTCCGGATACTCAGCCTTAATAGCATCCGTGCTCTTAAAGAGGAATCCTGCCTTGCTGGCCTGGATCATGCCCAGATCATTGTGACTGTCTCCGCTGGCAATGGTCTCGAATCCGATGGACTGCAGCGCTTTCACGGTAGTATATTTCGTATTCTCACAGCGCATCTTAAAGTCAGTAATCTCTCCATCCTCGGCAATCTCTAAGGAGTTACAGAAAATCGTAGGATTTCCAAGTTTCTTGATCAAAGGTCCTGCAAACTCTGTGAAAGTATCGCTTAAAATCAGTACCTGCGTAAGATCGCGAAGTTCATCTAAAAATTCTTTTGCTCCCGGTATTGGATCAATGCGGGAGATGGTTTCTTGTACTTCTTTGATTCCCATGCCATGGGACTTTAAGATATCCAGTCGGTAACGCATCAATTTGTCATAATCGGGTTCGTCCCTTGTGGTTCTTTTAAGCTCCGGGATTCCGCTTTCTTCAGCAAATGTAATCCAGATTTCCGGTACAAGTACTCCCTCTAAATCTAAGCATACAATGTTCATAAAAATACCTTCGGTGAACCACGTGCAGAAATTTACTACCATTCGGTTGCAAAAGAGCACTATATAGATACACCGATACCTTTCTTGATTTTCTGAGGCAAAATACGTGGGCCTCAATATTTTGATTATAACCCATGTGCAAAAATTTTCAAAGTCCCAAAATACTTAGAAAAAAGGTATCATTCACTGTATTGCTTTATCGCGTTAAAATGTGTAAAATAATAGACAGTGAATTGAAGAAAGGAATTTATTTATTATGTCGAAACATATTACAGGACACACAGGTTTATTATGCTTACTGGGAAGCCCGGTGGCACACAGTATTTCACCGGAGATGCACAATGAAGCTTGCAATCAATTGGGATTAGATTACTCTTATTTAGCATTTGACGTGCCGGAGGAGAAGATGCCGCAGACGGTGGAAGGACTTCGTACCATGGGTGTTAGGGGATGGAATATCACGATGCCCGGCAAAAATATCATGTGTAAGCTAGCAGATAAAGTTTCTCCTGCTTCAGAGATTTCAGGAGCTTGCAATACCATAGTGAACGATAACGGAGTTCTTACTGCTTATACCACGGATGGTGTAGGATTTATGCGAGCAGTTGCGGACAATGGCGTTGATATTATTGGAAAGAAGATGACTCTGTTTGGTGCAGGTGGTGCAGCTACTGCAATTTTAGTTCAGGCAGCCTTAGACGGAGTAGCACAGATCGATGTATTTAACGTGAAGGATGCTTTTTATGACAGAGCAGAGGATATTGCTAAGAAGTTGAATGAGAGAACTGATTGTAAGGTAGCTATTCATGATTTCTCTGATTTAGAACTTATTCGTGCTTCTATTGCAGACAGTGCGATTTTGGTAAATGGTACTTCTGTTGGAATGGCTCCGAACACGGATGCTACCGTACTTCCGGATCCTAATATGCTTCATGAGGGATTGTTTGTATTTGATGTGATTTATAATCCGGTAGAGACCAGATTTTTAAGAGAAGCTAAGGAGGCAGGATGTAAGACGGCAAATGGTATGTATATGTTACTGTATCAGGGAGCAGCTTCTTTTAAGCTTTGGACCGGAGAGGATATGCCGGTAGAGATTATTAAAGAAAAATATTTTTCCTAGGACGTTATACTTCGTTCTATATGGTTATAACATATGTTTAAACAGCGGGAAATTCTGAGTTATCAGGATTTCCCGCTTTCGCATTCTACGTAAGTGTTTATTAAAGTTTATGAAATCTAGAAAATACCAAGGACTTTTAATACCAGTAAGAATAGTACAAATATAATACTGGGCCTTACGATTTTGGCACCGTTTTTCATGGCAAGGCCGGCTCCGAGATACCCTCCTGCCATATTGCAGATGGCTGATGCGATGCCTAAGCTTAAGATTCCTTGTCCGTTGATCAAAAAGATCGCTAAGGCGGTTACATTGGTGGCTAAGTTGATAACCTTTGCCTGAGCGTTGGAAGTTTGAATATTTAACTTGGCAAATACTGTAAAGGCAATAATCAGAAAGGTTCCGGTTCCCGGACCGTAAAAGCCGTCATAGATTCCCACAATCAAGGCTGCCAGAGAGGCAGTCAGATAGGTTCGTCTGTCAAGGGTTACTGATTCGGATCCTTCATCATTAAAAAGCTTTTTATTTAGAACAAAGAAAGCTGCGATGGGAAGGATAATCATCAATACATAGGATAAAATCTTTTCTGGGACTAAAAGAGAAATTTTTGCTCCTATGGAGGATCCGATAATGGCTGCGATTACCGAGGGAATGGCTAGCTTTACATTGATCAATTTTGCCTTGGCAAATCGGTAGGTAGCAAGAGAAGTACCACAGGTACTGGATATTTTATTAGTCGCTATGGCTGCATGGGTGGGGAGGCCTGCAATCAGGTAAGCAGGAAGAGAAATCAGTCCGCCGCCTCCTCCGATGGCATCCACTAAGCCTGCTAAAAATACAAAGGGACATACAATCATGTAGGTATGTAAAGTTAGATTCATTTTCTAATTCTCCAATCTCTTGGAATTTAGCCCAAGGAATTTCATTTTATCATAAAAGGAAAGATATTGTAGCATAAAAGGGGAAAAAGTTGATGACTTTTTGGAGAAATTTAGTGTACAATATCGTTTTGGAAAGGAAGTGACAAGATATGGGAAATGAAATTTTTGAAAAGACACCAGTGCCAAAGGCGTATATGACCTTGGCTATGCCGGTAGTGATGAGTATGGTGGTGTCTTTAATTTATAACATGGTAGATACCTTTTTTATAGCAAGAACCGGAAATACGAATCTGGTGGCAGGGGTTTCCCTGGGAGCACCTATGTTCACTGCAATGATTGCTCTGGGAGATATCTTGGGGCTGGGCGGAAGTTCTGTGATCTCTCGACTTTTTGGACAGAAGGAAGATGAACAGGCAAAAAAAATCAGTTCCTTTTGTTTCTGGGGAGCAGTGGTTGTGGGCATTGTGATCGCGGTTCTACTGTTAGTTTTCAGACATTCCATGGTAATGCTTTTAGGTGCTGATTCAGATACGTATCTATATGCCAGTCAGTACTATACTTATTTGGTTATAGGTTGCCCTTTTATTATTCTCTATTTTACGCCGGTAAATCAGCTAAGATCCGAGGGCTTTGCAAAAGAATCTATGATTGGTTCTATATTGGGGGTTGTGATCAATATCATCTTGGATCCGGTTTTTATTTTCCTTCTTGGATTTGGAGCGGCGGGAGCCGCCATTGCAACGGTTCTTGGATATCTGGGTTCGGATGCTTTTTTTGTTTGGTTCTATTTGAAAAAGAGCAAACGCCTATCTATTGATCCAAGAGAGTGTAAGATTAGCGGAGACTGGATTAAGCAGATCTTGATGATTGGAATTCCATCCTCTATTACCAATTTTACCCAAAGTTTTGCGGTAACTATGACTAACAGGCAGTTATTGGCTTACGGAAGTGATAAGGTGGCTGCTATGGGAATTGTAATGAAAGTCAGCACCATTACAGCCATGGTTATTATTGGATTTTCCTTTGGAGGTCAGTCTCTGGTGGGATATAACTACGGAGCGAAGAACAAGAAGCGTTTGAAAGAGATTCTCTCTTTTGCATATCGCCTGGAGTGTGGAATCGCTCTGGTGTTAGCCCTGGCTTTGTCTGTAGCCGCAAGACCTATGATCCGTATTTTTATGGACACCAAAGAGATCGTGGATGCCGGTGTGGTGATGCTGAGATTCCAACAGATCGGCATGATATTCATAGCCATTGTTATGGTTTCTACCTGTGTATTCCAGGCGGTTGGAAATGCCATGGGAGCTTTTCTTTTATCAGCCAGCCGCCAGGGAGTGATCTTTTTTATCATAATAATGATTGCCCCTATGTTCCTTGGATACTATGGTGTTCTTATGGCACAACCGATTTCTGATATTTTAACAGCCATTATGGCAGTAATTCTTATGAAACGAAGTAAAATGACAGATTAACTGTCAAGTTTTAAGGCACTATAAAGAATCACTGCTTCAGAAAATTTTCTTGGATTAAAACCACATTTGTCTGCAATATGATTCAGTTTGTATTGCAGACTATTTTTATGGATAAATAAACCCTGACTGGTCTTTTGGAGAGACATTTCCTGTTCAAAATAAACTTTCAACAGGCTTTTATCCTCAGAAGATAAATTCTTTAAAATCTTTTCTGTAAATAATTCTTTGGTAGTATCTGGTATTTCCGATAATAAAAGTTCATATCCTAACTGGTTGTAGAAAATCAGATTGTTTTCTGCAGTTTTACACAGTAAGGCTTTTTTTGCTTCTAGATAGGAAATATGACAGCTCATAATATTTCTGGAGGTTCCGATGCCGATACTTAAAACCTGGGCATATTGACTTGCTAATTTCTTTAAAATCCCCGAATTCTTTTTTGATTTCTCTTCTTCGATGATCAAGATATATTCATTTGGATAGTTGTAACGATAAAAATTGCTCCCTAAATTTGCAAAGCTCTGGGTAATGGAAGACTGAATCATAAATAGATTGTTAGGATTATACCTGGAGTTGATCTGTACGACTACTACCTGACAAAGACAGTCCTTGTGCAAATGATTTTCCTTCAAGGTCTCTGATAAATAGTCTTCCTCTAAAGGTTCGTTGTTAATAAGAGAGCGGATGATGTAATTCAATCGATTTTTCTTCTGACTTCCCATAGCATCCATCTCTCGTTCTTTTAACAAAATACCGGTGATCTTCTGAGCCAAATAGGCGTACTTTTCCACTTCTTGGGGATCTCCGCTAATTCCAATTACAGCCACAATCTGTCCATTGTAGGTAATGGGGATGTTGATGCCACTTTTGGTTCCCCGGTAGTTATCTTTTTCATTCACAGTGATTGTTCGTCGCTCCAAAGCTGCCCGGTAGCCAATCTCGTGGTAACTGCCGATGCGGGCGGTGTCATTGCTGGCAATAATAATCCCTTTCTCATCGATAAAATTTATATTGTGATCGCAGACATCGTTTACAGTATCTACAATTTCCTGGGCCATAGTTTTACTTATTATCATGAAAAAATCCTTTCTGAAAAAATGGAGTATTCAAGTGATTGGTGTAGAAATATCTTCATTATAGATCATTGTGGTATATATAACAATTAATGGAGAGGAAAAACAAAGTGAATTGTTATACATGACATTTTGCTTGTGTATTTTTGTTGATACAATAAGGGCACAAAGTTGATATACACATTCATTTACAGGAGGTATTGGAGGAGTTATGAAAGTTGTAATTGCAATTGATTCCTTTAAGGGAAGCATGTCTTCCATGGAAGCTGGGGAGAGTGCAAAGGCTGGCGTAAAGCGGGTTTTGAAGGACGCAGACATTGAGGTGAGACCTTTAGCCGACGGGGGAGAGGGAACGGTGGATGCCATTGTTTCTGCCTGCAAAGGACGTATTGTAGAAGTAGATGTTACCGGTCCTGCGGGGAAAAAGGTTACCTGTTCCTATGGAATTGTGGATAAGACTCATACGGGTATTATTGAAATGTCTGGGGCAGCAGGTATTACCCAGGTTTCCGGGGAGGAGAAAAATCCACTTTATACCACAACCTACGGAGTTGGAGAGGTCATCAAGGATGCCATTGAGAAGGGATGCCGTCATTTTGTAGTGGGAATTGGAGGAAGCGCTACCAATGATGGAGGAGTAGGAATGCTTCAGGCATTGGGATTTGACTTTCTTGATGCAAATGGCGAGGCAATTAGAAGAGGTGCGATAGGATTAAAGGATTTAAAGACGATCGGAACTAAGAACGTCCTTTCGGAGCTAAAAATGTGTACATTTCGTATTGCATGCGATGTAACCAATCCATTATGTGGCACTACGGGAGCCTCTGCAATCTATGGACCACAAAAGGGAGCAACAAAGGAAATGATACAGGATATGGATCAGTGGCTTTTAAGCTATGCAACCCTTGCAAAAGAAAGCTTTTCGAATGCAGATGAAAATTATCCGGGAGCAGGGGCAGCAGGCGGAATGGGCTTTGCCTTCCTTACTTTTTTGGGAGGAAGTTTAGAGTCTGGAATTAAAATCGTGTTGGAAGAGACGGATTTAAGATCTTATATAAAGGATGCAGATATAGTGATCACCGGAGAGGGACGTCTGGATGGACAGACCGTTATGGGAAAGGCACCAATCGGAGTGGCAAAGCTTGCAAAAGAATATAAGCTTCCGGTACTGGGATTTTCCGGCTGTGTAACTGAAGATGCAGTGGCGTGTAATTCAGAGGGAATTGATGCCTTTTTTCCTGTTCTTCGAAGTGTGACTTCCTTAGAGGATGCCTTGAATCCAAAGAATGCTATGAGAAATATGACAGATACTGTAGAGCAGGTATTTAGAACCATTAAAACATTTAGAGCATAGAGAATGATGAATTAATAATAACCAGTCATTAGGAGGAAAACTTAAAATGGAATTTACGACGCTTGGAGCTTTTGTGGGGCTTGTGATTGCAATTGTTTTGATTATTAAGAAAGTCCATCCGGCATACAGTTTGATCTTAGGTGCCTTGGTGGGCGGTTTGGTAGGCGGCGGCGGCCTGGTGGGAACCGTTGATACCATGGTAAGTGGGGCCCAGGGAATGATGTCCTCGGTTCTTCGTATTCTCACTTCCGGAATCTTGGCGGGAGCCTTGATAAAAACCGGTTCTGCAGAAAAGATCGCAGATGTAATCGTGCAGAAATTAGGTCATAAATATGCGCTGGTATCTGTGGCTGCAGCAACTATGATTATATGTGCAGTAGGCGTATTTATTGACATTTCCGTTATTACAGTAGCCCCAATCGCAATGGCTATCGCAAAGAAGGCAGACTATAATAAGCCATCCATCCTGTTAGCAATGATCGGAGGAGGAAAGGCTGGTAATATTATTTCGCCTAATCCAAATACCATAGCAACATCAGAGGCTTTTGGATTAGATCTTACAGCCTTGATGATAAGAAATATTGTGCCGGCACTGGTGGCTCTTGTAGTGGCAATTCTTCTTGCAACAGTATTATCAAAAAAGAAAAATAGTATCATGGTTGATGCTTCGGATCTGGAGAAAAATGAGGAAAAGAAACTTCCTTCCTTTGTGGCTGCCATCGCAGGACCGGTCGTGGTAATCTTATTGTTGGCTCTACGTCCACTTTGTGGCATTACCATCGATCCGCTGATTGCCCTTCCGGTAGGTGGACTGGTATGTATGCTTGCTTGTGGAAAGATTAAAAATGTCATTGCCTATACAGAATTTGGGCTCAGTAAAGTGACGGGAGTTTCTGTTCTTTTGGTGGGAACCGGAACCTTAGCAGGAATTATTAAGGCTTCTGCGATCCAGACAGATATTATCTCTGTATTAAATATGACACATCTGCCTTCCTTCCTGCTTGCCCCGATTGCAGGTATCTTATTGGCAGGAGCGACAGCTTCCACAACTGCAGGAGCAACTATTGCATCCCAGACATTTGCCGGCACACTGACAGCCAGCGGTGTATCTGCATTAGGAGCAGGAGCCATGATTCATGCTGGTTCCACTGTAATAGATTCTCTGCCTCACGGATCCTTCTTCCATGCCACAGGTGGTTCTGTAAATATGGAAATCAAGGAACGTATGAAACTGATCCCTTACGAAGCTTTAGTGGGACTTAGCAGCACTATCGTATCTTGTATTATCTATCTGCTTTAATGAAATCTTTAGGGGAATCTCCAGGGAATTTCTGGAAGAATCTCTGGGAGATATTTTGACAGAAAGAGACTAACATTGTATGGGTTTTCGAAAGAAAAAGGTATATAATAAGGCGAAAGATCTAAAAGATGCGAAGGAGGAATTTTGGATTATGGATTACAAGAGATTTGGAAATACAGTCATTGCCCGTATTGACAAGGGAGAGGAAATTTTACAGGAGCTTAAGGTGATTTCTGAAAAGGAAGAGATTAAGTTAGCTTCTGTATCAGCTCTTGGAGCTACCAATGATATTACGGTAGGTGTCTTCCGTACCCAGGAGAAGAAGTACTATGCAAATCATTTTACAGGAGATATGGAGATTGTATCCCTTACCGGAACTGTAAGTACTATGAATGGAGAGTATTATGCACATTTGCATATGAGTGCAGGAGATACCGAAGGCCATGTAGTGGGAGGACATCTAAACGAAGCTATCATCAGCGCAACCTGCGAGATGGTGATCAGGATTATCGATGGAGAGATTGACAGAGAGTTTAATGAAGAGGTTGGACTGAATACTTTCAAATTCTAAATTTAAATGAATATTATACGACAAAAGGTCTGAGGCTTATCTATCAAGTCTCAGACCTTTTAATAAATTTAAAAGGAAAACATTATCGGTTGCCTGTTACATGGCGGTATTCGTAGAAAATTGCAGTAAGAAAAGCAATCACACTGCCGTAGCCACCCAGGATACAAAGGATAAATAATTTCGTAGCTGACAGAGACATAACTCCATAGACAATACAGGAGATCAAACTGCCGCAGAAAAATCCAAGAATAGTTACAAGGATTAAAAACAACATAGGAACTCTTTCTATAGAGAAATGATCAGTTAATATATTCCATAATTTTGTCATAAAAAAACTACCTTCTTTCTATGAAATCAATCATAACAAGGAACTGATTGGATTTAACAGATCCTTTGCTTCGAAGGTAGTTTATCAATTTTACGTAAAATTATTTTTCTTAGTTGCGTTAAAATTGCGTTAAATATATGCAACGGCATATTAGAGTGAATGTAGTTGTATGAAAGTATTCGCATATAAAAACGACATCTGTGGGTTACGCATCTAACTGATATTTTTTTCGATACTCATCTAAGAGTGGTTTGTAGGTTTTTGCAATGGATTTTAATTTTTCTCTTGCAACTTCATCTTCGTCCTCATCCAAAATAGAAGAGTGGATATGCATATTGGTATCCCCTTCTTCCAATTTTCCAATGGCGGTGGCTGCGCCGGTGCAGTGGGCTGTCATACGCTCGAAGCTGTTTAAGAGATCGGTAAATGCTGTTCCCTGTTTTAAATCACATTCTCCGTGGCTTAGACGTGTCACGTGATGCATCTTCATATCTTCACCCAAGGCGGCAACAATAGTTGCAAGAGAGCGGATTCTGAAACGTTTTTCTTCTGTATATTCTTTCAGAGCATCGGCTGTAAGGTCTACACATTCCTTTACCGCTTCCATGATCAAATCTAATTCCTTGTTGGCATCCTCTGACATGGTAATCTTGCTCTCGTTGATCTCGTTGGTAACACGAGCTACATTGTAGGCATAATCACCAACTCGCTCTAGATCACTGATGACATGAAGGAAAATAGAGACCTGTCTGGTCTGAGCGGTATTTAACTCTTTCTTAGAAAGCTTCATGAGATATTCGCCGAGCTTGGTTTCGTATTTGTCAATAAGATCTTCCTTTGTAACAACCTTACGATATTTCTCCGGGCTAAAATCTCTTACAAGAGTTAAGGATCTGGAAACGTTCTTTCGCACATTTTTTCCCATACCGGTTAAAGCTCTTGCAGACTGGGCGACAGCCAGAGCCGGATAAGTAAGAAGACGCTCTTCCAAAAGATCGAAATCCGCACTGTCTGCCAAATCTTCCAAGTCCTCCTCGGAATCTTTGATGATTCGGCATACTAACTTCTCAATCTTAGGAATAAATGGGAAGAGGACACATACGGTGGCTGCACGGAATACAGTATTTGTAATGGCAATCCGTACCGGTGACATAGTTGTTCCCAGGAATGGGAAATGTACAACGGCATTTACAGCATAGAAAATACATCCCCAGATGATCATACCGAACAAGTCATTTAAAAGGTATACAAGAGCAGTTCTCTGACCGTTTTTGTTGGCACCGATTCCTGAAATAAGTACAGGACATGCAGCACCTACACCGATACCAAGGATAATCGGAAATGCGGTTGCAAAAGTTAAGGATCCTGTTACGGAAAGGGCCTGTAAAATACCAACTGCAGCTGAAGCACTCTGCAAAATAGCAGTAAATACAATACCTAATAAAATTCCTGCCAAAGGATTAGAAAACATGGTAAGCATGTTGGTGAAGGCTTCGCTCTCTTTTAAAGGAGATACGGCACCACTCATGGTTTGCATACCAAACATCAAAATAGAAAATCCTAACATGATATTTCCTAAGTTTCGGTAGGTAGACCGCTTAGAAACCATTTTCATAATAATACCAACGATCGCAACAATAGCGCTGATGGTGGCAGTGGAGAGAACCTTAGCAATTCCGCTGGAACCGTCGATATAAGAAAGACAGAGAATCCAACCGGTGATACTGGTACCAATGTTTGCCCCCATAATGATACCGATGGCTTGGATTAACTTCATCATACCTGAGTTAACAAAACCTACAACCATAACTGTTGTAGCAGAAGAGGATTGAATAATCGAAGTAACGATGGTTCCAAGGGCAACTCCTTTTAGAGGAGTGTTGGTCATCTTATAGAGAAAAGACTCCAACTTGTCACCGGCTACTAACTTCAGTCCGTCTCCCATAAGCTGCATACCGAAAAGGAACAATGCAACTCCGCTGAGTAAGGATAGAATCATTGAAAAAATGTTCATAGTTTGCCTCCATGACTGATATTTTCTAAGGGAAAATACCGTATAAAAAGTGTTTTGAAAAATTACCCCACTATCAATAAATATAACATCCAAAGAGGCAATCGTCTATGAAAAAGTAAATTTTGTGTAATAGGAATGTAAAATCCAGGAAAAGTGAAAATGTCATTGTGAAATTTATAAGAAACCTGAGATTTTCAAAGTTTAATGATATAATGATGCCAGTGCCCGGCACAGAAGCATCTGTCGATGGTAAAGACAGAAATCTAGTAGAATAAGGAGAATAACTATGGATTTATTTCATTGTGATTACGGGGAAGGCTGCCATCCAAATATATTAAAGGCCCTGGAAGAAACTAATTTTGAGCAGACAGTAGGATATGGAAATGATGAGCACTGTAACCATGCAAGAGCCCTGATCCGAGAACTTTGTGAGGCTCCTCAGGCGGATGTGCATTTTCTGGTAGGAGGAACCCAGACCAATACTACGGTAATTGCATCGATCCTTAGACCTTATCAGGGAGTTTTGTGTGCAGACAATGGACATATCAACGTTCACGAGACAGGAGCCATCGAAGCCACAGGACATAAGGTATTGGCACTTCCTGCAAAAAAAGGAAAAATTGGGGCAGAACAGATAAAAAAGGCCTGGGAGGACCACGTATCTGATGGAAGCTTTGAACATATGGTACAGCCGGGAATGGTTTATATTTCCCATCCTACGGAATATGGAACTCTCTATACTTATAAAGAATTAGAAAACATTCATAAGGTATGTAAAGAGTGCCATCTGCCGTTGTTTATTGACGGTGCTCGTTTAGCTTACGGACTTATGTCGGAAACTACCGATGTTGCACTGAAAGATTTGGCGGAGCTTTCCGATGTCTTTTATATCGGAGGAACAAAGGTAGGAGCCTTATTTGGAGAAGCAGTTGTCATCACAAATCCTGCTTTAACTAAGGACTTTCGGTATATGATCAAGCAAAGAGGTGGCATGTTGGCAAAAGGACGCCTTCTTGGAATACAATTTGAGGAATTAATGAAGGATGGGTTATACTTTGAACTTGGTCGTCATGCCAATGAAATGGCCTACCAGGTACGGGACATTTTTAAAGAAGCAGGATATGAGATGCTATTTGATTCCCCAACAAATCAGCAATTTCCTATCATCCCGGATGAAGAGTATGAGGTAATCAGGAAAACTTCAGAGGGGGAACTTTGGGAGAAGTTGCCGGGAGAAAAATCGGCTATACGTTTTTGTACCAGCTGGTGTACAACAAAAGAGGCGGTGGAGCGCTTGAGAGAAGCGGTGGAAAGCATCAGATAGGGAAGGCGTTTTCTGCTCCGGGAAATTATATGAGAGGGACGCATAGTAGGGAGCGATATACTTTGCTCCCTACTATGCTATTTGCTTTAAGAATCTGTGTGTTAATAAAATAAAAGAGCCTGAATGCCTTGATTTTAAAGGCTTTCAGGCTCCTAAGGAGCAGGGGATGAGAGAATCGAACTCCCGCCAAAGGTTTTGGAGACCCCTATCATACCACTTGACCAATCCCCTATAGATTGTTCTGTGTCCGTGACACTTGGATATAATAGCATGTGGGGTGATAGGTGTCAAGGGGTAAAATTTGCTTTTTTGAAAAAATCCCGGCCTTTGAACTTTAAAACTGCCCTGACAAAAAGCCGGGGCAGTTTATTTTGTATCGTATTATTGATATATTTAAATATATTTTTAAGTAGTTATCTATACTGTTTTAGCAGCTGAAACATCCATCATTCCCATGCGTCTAAATATTAAAACCAACGCTTTGCCGATGGCTAATACTAATACAGCAGCGGCAATTGCCTCAGGAATTCCAGAGGCGGTAACGGTTCCCATAACCAGTCCCCAAACTGCAGTAACAGCTACATCTTTAGCTTCCGCATATTGTTTTGCAAATAAAATATAGATGCTTCCCATTACGGTAATGGTATTTACCATGGAACCTGCAAATCCGACGATTGGAAGGGCAATCACATCATTTACCTTTAAATTCTTAAAGAGAATCCATAACCAACCGGCAGCAATACCAATTAACATACGGCATCCGACAGAAATCCAGATGGCCTTGATAGCGCCAGGGATTCCGGAGGTGCTCATAAAAGGTGAGAATGCAAAGGACAATAACGTAGGTGCCATGGTATTGCTGATCAAAGAGCACATACCGAAGACGAATCCTAAGATTCCGCCAGCCATTGGTCCAAGCAAAATCGCTCCGATGATTACAGGAATGTGTACAGTTGTCGCCTTAATAATTGGAAGCTGGATCATACCAAGAGGCGTATTTGCCAAGATGATTACGATCGCTGCCATAAGTGCCACACTTACCATCCAACGAGTGTCATGTTTTTGATTGTTCATTATTCAATTTCCTCCTTGTTATCATTCCGGACAACCCGGATACAATACAATACCGGGCTATTATATCATTCTGATATGAGAGCCACAAGGAAAAGTCTGGGGTGAAAATGTACAAAATTTCATCCAATTATTTGTGACTTGTGTTTGGTAAGAATCATCGTATTATTTTTGATCGTATTGTTTTTGCAGTCGTATATTTCTTTTTTGGAAAGGATGGAAACATTTGCATGAAAACATGCTTTCGTGTATGATTAGCACTGTAGAATCGTTACGTAAAAATTTAAAGGATATCAATAAAGGAGCTAAAAGCTATGCCAGTTTTTGATTTTAACAATACACCGGATAAGGAAAAGGTAGCGGAGTGCACCTATACCACATTTAAATCCAATGCCAGAACCACTTCTTTTGAACAGCCTATTTTAGTACTGGACAATAAAGCACAGCAGTGGAAACATCATTCCAACGGAATGTTTATAAATCCTATTAAGAGAACTGCTTTTGAGTTTAAGGACGAGGAAGGAACCTATACCGCTGATATTTTAAAGATTGATGCAAGATTTGTCAGCCTCTTAAAATGGCTGGGGGAGAATCATATCAGTGTCCGATTGTCCGGAAAAAATTTAGAGGATGGATATGCGGTATATAAGATTAGAGAGATCGCTTTTGGAGGAGGAACCAAGCTTTCTGCGGAAGATGGATTCCTTCAGTTTATGATTGAGAGACTTTTAGCCAGTGATGCACCTTTTGATGCAGTGGAAGATGAGGATCAGGAAGAAGAAGGGGATGAGATGAAGCTTACCAGTATTCAGAGCATCACTGACTTCATGAACTGTGCAGGAAGAACTCTTCCGGACAATATCAGACTTTGGGCCAGAAGGAACCTGGCGGTAGCCCGTTCTAACGAGGTTTCTCCCGAGGAGAGAAGACATGCCCAAAGAGCCCTTTCCATTATGATGAATATTCAGTGGAGAAGTCAGTACTTTGAGGCGATTGATCCAAAGGAAGCCAGAAGAATTCTGGATGAGGAACTCTATGGAATGGAGCGCGTAAAGCAGAGAATCATTGAGACCATCATTCAGATCAACCGTACCCATACATTACCGGCTTATGGTCTTTTGCTTGTGGGTCCTGCGGGAACCGGTAAGTCGCAGATTGCTTATGCAGTAGCAAGAATTTTGAAATTGCCATGGACCACTCTGGATATGAGTTCCATTAACGATCCGGAACAGTTGACAGGAAGCTCCCGTATTTATGCAAATGCAAAGCCGGGAATTATCATGGATGCCTTTTCTATGGCAGGAGAATCCAATCTGGTATTTATTATCAACGAGCTTGATAAGGCCGCTGCCGGAAAGGGAAATGGAAATCCGGCGGATGTGCTGCTTACGTTATTGGATAATCTTGGATTTACAGACAACTACATGGAATGTATGATTCCTACAGTTGGAGTTTATCCGATTGCAACAGCCAATGATAAAGATCAGATCAGTGCACCGTTAATGTCAAGATTTGCTGTCATTGATATTCCGGATTATACACCAGAGGAGAAGAAAGTGATTTTCTCCCAATTTGCGTTGCCTAAGGTTTTAAAACATATGGGAATGCGAAAAGAGGAATGTGTTCTGACAGAAGATGGATTAAACGAAGTGATTGAACAGTATTCCGATACCTCTGGTATCCGTGATCTAGAGCAGGCAGCAGAACATATCGCGGCAAATGCCTTGTATCAGATTGAGGTAGAGCATTTAGATCATGTAGAATTTACAGCACAGATGGTAAGAGAATTGCTTGCATAATAAGCTGATATAGAAAAAAACACAGTATAATAGCCCTCCATTGAATATTAATTTTCAATGAAGGGCTATTAATTTTCTTCCATGTACATTGGACTATACCTTTTGCCTTTCTTAAATTATGAAGTTCTAATTGATATTTCTGGTGGACTAACCTCCTTCTCTTAATTTTTTCTGAGTCTAGTAATTGTCTTTTTACTGATCTCCTCTTTTCTCTTTGTTTTTGATGGATTAAATATAACATGCAAATTAAACTTTGTCAACATAAAAAATGAAAATAAATAAGAAAATATAAAAATATCAGAAAATTCACACAATGGCAGAAAAATGAAAGATAAAGGTTGGTTGTTTTATTGTAATTTACGGGTTTACAAATACCCCCAAGGGGTATACAATGGTGCTGTCAAATAAGACAAGTGTTGATTGTATTCCGGGATAGAAGGTGAGTGTTATGAAGGAATCGACAAAGAAGTGCTGTCATGAGCTGGAGAATATGGAGGAGTCAAACTGCTGTCATCAGGAGCAGGAAAGCATAGAGGGATCCGGTTGCTGTCATCAGGAACCGGAGGCTACCGAGAAATGTTGCTGTAGTCATAAGACAAAGGATCGCAGTGATAAGGAGTACAAAGATTTAATGAATCGCCTAAGCCGTATCGAGGGGCAGGTTCGTGGAGTCAAGGGAATGATTGAGAAGGATGCTTATTGTACTGATATTTTAGTGCAGGTCTCTGCCATTCGTGCGGCTCTTAATAGCTTTAACAAGGTACTCTTAGAGAATCATATAAAAACTTGTGTAGCCAGAGATATAAGAGAAGGTAAGGATGAGACCATTGAAGAGTTGGTAGTAACCTTACAAAAACTTATGCGTTAATAAGTATTCTGTAGAAATAATTAGGAGGAATCTATGAAACAATATATTGTAACGGGGATGAGCTGCGCTGCTTGCAGTGCTCGGGTGGAAAAGGCAGTTTCTGCAGTGCCCGGAGTCACAAGCTGCTCCGTCAGTCTCCTTACTAATTCCATGGGAGTGGAAGGGAGTGCAAAATCCGGGGCCATCATACAGGCGGTAACAAATGCCGGATATGGAGCAAAGGAAAAGACATCGGGAGAGATAAAAAGCCAAAGCATGACAGATAATGAGGAAGCCTTAAAAGACCGGGAGACTCCTCTTTTAAAAAAACGTCTGATAGCTTCTGTAGGATTTTTACTGGTTTTGATGTATTTTTCAATGGGACATATGATGTGGGGATGGCCTCTGCCGCCATTTTTCGATGGAAATCATGTGGCCATGGGACTTTTGCAAATGCTATTGACGATTGTCATTATGGTGATTAATCAAAAGTTTTTTGTCAGTGGTTTTAAGGGGCTGCTTCACCGGGCTCCCAATATGGATACTTTGGTAGCTTTAGGAGCTAGCGCTGCATTTGGATATAGTACTTATGCATTATTTGCCATGACCGGAGCCCAGGTTATGGGGGACATGGAAGGCGTGATGCACTATATGGAAGAGTTTTACTTTGAATCCGCAGCGATGATCCTAACCTTGATTACGGTAGGAAAAATGTTGGAGGCAAGATCCAAAGGAAAAACTACCGATGCCTTAAAGAGCCTAATGAAATTAGCTCCTAAGGTGGCTACCATTTTGGTGGATGATAAGGAGACGGAAGTTTCTATTGATGCGGTAAAAAAGGGTGATATTTTCGTTGTCCGGCCGGGAGAAAATATACCCGTAGATGGTATTGTGCTAGAGGGAAACAGTGCAGTAAACGAGGCGGCTCTTACAGGGGAAAGTATTCCTGTGGATAAGGCGGCAGGAGATAGTGTATCGGCGGCAACTGTAAACCAATCCGGATATTTAAAGTGTCAGGCTTCCAGAGTGGGAGAGGATACGACACTTTCTCAGATCATTCAGATGGTCAGCGATGCGGCTGCAACCAAAGCTCCTATTGCAAAGATTGCAGACCGGGTATCAGGGGTATTTGTTCCAACGGTTATTACGATTGCGGCCATTACTTTTGTGGTTTGGCTTTTGGCCGGAAAAGATGTTGGATATGCACTGGCCAGAGCTATTTCAGTGTTGGTAATTAGTTGCCCTTGCGCATTGGGACTTGCAACTCCCGTAGCCATTATGGTAGGAAATGGAATGGGAGCAAAGCACGGAATTATGTTTAAAACAGCGGTTTCTTTGGAGGAGACTGGAAAAACTCAGATTGTTGCCCTGGATAAGACAGGAACTATTACCAACGGAACCCCTAAGGTTACCGATATTATCCCGGAAGAAGGGGGAAGGGAAGAGGTTCTGCTTTCGTTAGCCTATAGTCTTGAAATCAAAAGTGAGCATCCATTGGCTTTAGCTATTAAAGAGTATGGAGAAGAACATAATTTATCCAAAATCGATGTGACAGATTTTAAGGCATTGCCGGGGAATGGGCTTTCCGCCTCCAGCAAAGAAGGTATTCTATATGGAGGGAATTATACGTTTATCTCCTCTAAGGCAGCTGTTTCGGAGACAGTAAAAAAGAAATCCGAAGCCCTGGCGGAAGATGGAAAGACGCCTCTGTTCTTTGCAAAAAATCAGGAACTTTTGGGAATTATTGCTGTGGCAGACGTGGTAAAAGAGGATAGCCCGGAAGCTATCAGACAGCTGCGGAATATGGGAATCCGGGTAGTCATGTTAACCGGAGACAATGAGAGAACAGCAAAGGCCATCGGAAAGCAGGCCGGAGTGGATGAGGTGATCGCGGGTGTTCTTCCGGAAGGCAAGGAATCTGTGATCAGGAAACTAAAGAAAAGAGGCAAGGTTACCATGGTGGGAGATGGAATCAACGATGCCCCGGCTCTTACAAGAGCAGACATGGGAATCGCTATCGGAGCCGGAACCGATATTGCCATTGATGCCGCAGATGTGGTACTTATGAAGAGCAGCCTTATGGATGTGCCGGCAGCAATCAGACTTAGCCGGGCTACTTTAAAGAATATTCACGAGAATCTGTTCTGGGCCTTTTTCTATAACATTATAGGAATTCCTTTGGCAGCAGGGGTATGGATCCCTGTTTTTGGATGGACACTAAATCCTATGTTTGGAGCAGCGGCCATGAGCCTCTCTAGCTTCTGTGTAGTGACCAATGCCCTTAGACTTAACCTTTTCCAGATGTACAATGCAGGAAAGGATAAGAAAATAAAACAAGCAAATCAAAAAGTACAGGAGGATGAAACTATGACAAAGACAATGAAAATTAATGGAATGATGTGTGGACACTGCGAGGCAGCAGTAAAGAAGGCCTTGGAGGCAGTGGAAGGTGTAGAATCTGCCCAGGTAAGCCACGAGGAAGGCACTGCAATTGTTACCTTGCAAAGTGATGTAGCAGATGAGGTGTTAAAGAAAGCTGTAGAAGACAAAGATTATGAAGTAACTGAAATTAAGTAAAAAAAGGCGGGTTAATACCCGTCTTTTTTACTTGATTTGCCTTACATATTTTCTTCTAGATACTTTTTAATAGCTTCGAAGCTTTCGGAGCTCATATCATGCTCCATTTTGCAAGCGTCCGCTTTAGCAATTTCTGGGTCTACACCGATGCGAATCAGCCATTCGGAAATGGTAGTATGTCTCTCGTAAACAGCCTCGGCGATGGCACGTCCCTTTTCGGTGAGGTTGATATAGCCTTCTTTGGAAGTGGTAATGCATTCGCTTGCTCTTAAATTCTTCATAGCAACACTGACACTTGGCTTTGAAAATGACATCTCGTGGGCAATATCAATAGAGCGAACAACCGGTAGCTTTTGACTTAAAATAAGTATAGTTTCTAAGTAGTCTTCCGCAGATTCCTCGGAACGATGTTTGGTATAACTCATAGGTGACCCCTTTCTAAATTATTTTCTAAAAAATCATGTTCTAATCCTACCATAAAATACGGATTTGTGGCAAGAACGTGAAGTAAAATCAGTGGAAAACACTATAAAAAATTATAGATGTGGGGTATAATTAGCCTATCAAAAATCATATCTATGACCACAGGAAGGATGAGAACTATGAGGAAACAGTGTATCGTTACCATCGCGCGGGAATATGGAAGTGGAGGCCATGTGGTAGGTCAAAGGATTGCGGAAACATTAGGGATTAAGTATTATGACCGCAATCTTTTGGAGGAGATTGTAGGTGAACTTGGTCTTTCGGATCGGGAATATACATTTTTTGATGAAAATTTCAGCGGTCATATTTTAAAGAGTAATGCCGGAGATGACAAGAAGATCATGGAAGATGAGGTGGCAAAGTATCAGTTTGATTATATGAGAAAGCTAGCGAAAGAGGGAGAGTCTTTTGTGATCGTAGGCCGTTGTGCAGAATGGATTCTCAGAGATATTACAGGAAAAACTTCTGTATTTATCACAGGAGAGGATCGGGCGAAGAGAAAACGGATAATGAATGAATATGGCTATACCGAGCAGGAGGCCAATGCAGCTATTCGCCAGGCAGATCGAAACAGAAGTGCCTATCATGATCGATATAGTGAGGTTAAATGGGGAGATGCCAGAGGATATGATCTGTGTATAAGTACCAGCGTGATTGGGGTGGATGCCTGCGCTGAGTTGATTCTGCAATACATAAAAGCGAAAGAAATGAATAATTAAGAATTATTTGCATAGGGGCAGTGATGCTGTAAATGAGTGGATGGAAGAAATGAAATTTCCATCCATTTTTTTTGAGCTTTATTTTCAGGGGAAAATTCCAAATGTTTTCTATTGACAAAAGGAAAAACCGGGTATAGTATAAAGACATCACAGAGAAAACATACTAAACAAGTAGGAAAACTAGGAGGTAGTTAAAATGGCTAATATTTATACAGGAACACTTGGACTTATCGGAAAAACTCCATTGGTGGAGGTTGCAAACTTAGAGAAGGAATTGGGATTAGAGGCGAAGCTTTTGGTAAAGCTTGAGTATTTCAATCCGGCAGGAAGTGTTAAGGATCGTATTGCTAAGGCAATGATCGAGGACGCAGAGGAGAAGGGACTCTTAAAAGAGGGAGCAACCATTATTGAGCCAACCTCAGGAAATACAGGAATCGGTCTTGCGGCAATCGCAGCATCTAAGGGATATCGCATTATTCTTACAATGCCTGAGACCATGAGTGTAGAGAGAAGAAATATTTTAAAGGCTTATGGCGCTGAAATCGTATTGACCGAAGGTGCTAAGGGTATGAAGGGAGCTATCGCAAAGGCAGAAGAATTGTCAAAAGAGATTGAGGGAAGCTTCATCCCGGGACAGTTTGTTAACCCTGCAAATCCTGCAGTACACAAGGCAACTACAGGACCGGAGATCTGGGAGGATACAGACGGAGCAGTAGATGTCTTCGTAGCCGGAGTTGGTACAGGCGGAACTTTAACAGGTGTTGGTGAGTACTTAAAGTCTCAGAAAGAGGATGTAAAGATTGTGGCAGTAGAGCCGGCAACATCACCGGTATTATCTACAGGAAAAGGTGGCGCTCATAAGATTCAGGGAATCGGAGCAGGATTCGTACCGGATGTATTGAATACACAGGTTTATGATGAGATTCTTCCGATTGAAAATGAGGATGCATTTGAGTATTCAAAACTTTTAGCTAAGAAAGAAGGAATCTTAGTAGGAATTTCTTCAGGAGCAGCATTTAGAGCAGCCGTTGAACTGGCTAAGAGACCAGAGAACAAAGGAAAGACAATTGTAGCATTACTTCCGGATAATGGAGACAGATATTACTCAACACCATTATTCCAGGAAGCATAATAGGAGGAAGAGAAGTTGCGTTTATCGAAGAAAAGCAGATATGGACTTCGTGCGCTGGTGGATTTATCCGTACGATCTAAGAGTGGCCAGGTGTCGCTAAATAGCATAGCTGAGCGCAACGGAATTTCATTGCAATATTTGGAGCAAGTATTTGCGGCTTTAAAAAGAGCCGGTTTGGTTAAGAGCATCAAGGGTCCCCAGGGAGGCTATCTTTTAGAAAGATCCGCCAGTCAGATTACGGTATTAGATATCGTAAAGGCTTTGGAAGGATCCTATGAATTGGAAGATGAGGAATTGTCGGAGACCATTGAGTGTAAAGAAATCCCATTGACCATTCAGGAGATGATCATTGATCCTGTGAATCAGAAAATCCATGAGCTTCTTACGGGAATTACTCTGGAGGATTTAGAAGGGGATTATCTTTACAAGGCGGAGAGTAGTGCGGATATGTACTTTATATAATCATTTCGGAATTAAGCGGTTACATAATGTGAGCGTGAATAGAGCAGAATGATTTAAAATATTGTTGAAAAATAAAATAAAAAAAGGAGTGCCGCAGTGACGATTTGATAATCGTTTCTGTGGCATTTTCTTTAGGAACAAATCTTTACAGAGGCCTGTTTTAGGTAGTATACTATTTACTCAAAGGCAGATTTTAAAAGGCTTGGAAAGAGAGGACATTCTGAATGGACATGGATAGAAATAAAGACATCCGAATGGAAGAAGCTATGCAGCCAATCGTGGAGGCTGTTTTAAATGATTATAAAAAGGGACGCGATATCGACAATACAAAGGAATTGTTTCAACTTCCTCAGAGAGAAAAAATCATTGATCTGATCGAGAAGATGCTTCGGATTGTATTTCCGGGATATTATAGAGATCCGGCTTACAAGTCCTACAATATGAATCATAATTTGTCTCTGTTATTGGAGGATATTGCATTCAATATGACCAAACAAGTGGAGATCGTTTTGCGTAGAACCAGCGATTCTTTAGATGAGGAAGTTTATAAGGAGAAGGCTCAGGATCTTACCCTGGAATTTCTTCGTCAGATTCCGAAGATACGTGAATATATTGATACAGATTTGCAGGCAGCATATGATGGAGACCCTGCAGCCTATTCTAAAGATGAAGTTATTCTTGCATATCCGGGAATTCAAGCCATTGCCATTAATCGTATTGCCCATGAGCTGTTTCTTTTAAATGTGCCGTTGATTCCACGTATTATGACGGAGTATGCCCACAGTATTACCGGCATTGATATCCATCCGGGAGCTACCATTGGAAAATATTTCTTTATTGATCATGGTACAGGTATTGTAGTGGGAGAAACTACGGTAATCGGTGATCATGTGAAGATTTATCAGGGTGTAACCTTGGGAGCTTTGTCCACGAAGGGAGGACAGAAGCTTCGGAATAAGAGACGTCATCCTACGATTGAGGATAATGTTACGATTTATGCGGGAGCCTCTATTTTAGGAGGAGATACCGTGGTAGGCGCAGATTCTGTAGTAGGAAGTAACGTATTTATTACAAAATCCATTCAACCAGGAACCAGAATCAGTGTTAAGAATCAGGAGTTCCAGATTAAACTGGAAAATGATAAGCAGCAAAAGAGCGAGGAGAAAGATATTTTCGGCCAGGATCAAAAGTGCTTATATTAGACATGGAGGATGGTATGAATCAGGTGACCATTGAAGAACTTGAAAAACTTGAAGATGATAAGATTATTTTAGATGTAAGAAAGGCTGAAGATTATGGAAGAGGCTCTTTTGCGGGAGCTTACAATCTTCCTATAGAAGAGTTCTCGGTAGATGCCTACCGGGAATTTCTTGAGTCAAAGAAGCTTTCAAAGGATTTGCCGGTATACGTGTTATGTCATACGGGAGATAAGAGCCGGGATGTGGTGGATAAACTTACGGATGCGGGAGTTTTTGCGTATAATATTGATGGAGGCTATCGGGCTCTTCTTAGACTGCAATTAGGACGTTATCTTGCTGAAGAGGATGCGACCAAAGAGAAAACAAAGGAAATCGAGCGCAGCATTATTAAGAAATTTCGTAAAAATGTATGGTGCAAATTTACGAAAGCCATCAGGGAATA
The DNA here is from genome assembly GCA_963658085.1 of bacterium. GTDB lineage: Bacteria > Bacillota > Clostridia > Lachnospirales > Lachnospiraceae > CAKRJP01. Next base: position 16,170 of record CAVKOU010000014.1, on the reverse strand, counting down.
TGATCTGATTCAGGATGGAGATAAGATTGCAGTCTGTATTTCCGGAGGCAAAGATTCCATGCTTATGGCAAAATTGTTTCAGGAGTTAAAAAAACATGGAAGAAACAATTTTGAATTAGTATTTTTGGTAATGAATCCGGGATATAATGCAGATAACTGGAAGATCATCCAGGATAATGCAAAGATTTTGGGAATTCCTCTTACGGTATTTGAAAGTGATATTTTTGATGTAGTGGCGGATATTGATAAGAATCCTTGCTATTTGTGTGCAAGAATGCGCAGAGGATATCTTTACTCTCACGCCAAGGAACTTGGCTGCAATAAGATCGCATTGGGACATCATTTTGATGATGTTATTGAGACGGTACTTATGGGAATGCTCTATAGTGGAAAGATTGAGACCATGATGCCAAAGCTTCATAGTACTAACTTTGAGGGGATGGAATTGATTCGCCCGATGTATCTTATTAAAGAGGAGGATATTAAAGCCTGGAGAGATTATAACGGTCTTCACTTTATTCAGTGTGCCTGCAGATTTACGGAAAATTGTGCCACCTGCGGAGGGGGACGGGGCTCTAAACGAGATGAGATGAAGGAACTGGTGGCTCATTTTAGAACGATGAGTCCTCTGATTGAGAAGAATATTTTCAGAAGTATCCACAACGTGAATCTGAAGACCATTATTGGATATCACAAGGGAGATATGGAGTACAATTTCCTGGATGATTATTATCCGGAGAAAAAATAGAAAGGAGTAATGTAGGATGAAAGTACTATTGTTAAATGGAAGTCCCCACGCAAAAGGCTGTACCTATACGGCTCTTAGAGAGGTGGCGGTGACCTTGGAACGCAACGGCATTGGAACGGAGATTGTGCAGTTAGACCGCAGTACCAGTGCCGGATGCCTGGGTTGTAATGCCTGTCACAGAGAAGGTGCAAAGGGATGTTTTCAGCAGGATATGGTAAATGAGATCGGTGGTAAATTAGACCAGTATGATGCCATTATTCTGGGGTCTCCTGTATATTATGCAGGCCCGAATGGCCAGTTTCTTGCATTCCTAGATCGATTATTCTACAGTCATGGGAGTCAGATGAAGGGAAAGCTTGGAGCGGCGGTAGTATCCTGTCGTCGGGGTGGAAGCACGGCGGCATTTGATCGCCTGAATAAGTATTTTACGATTTCTAATATGCCAATCGTTTCATCTAAATACTGGAATCAGGTTCACGGATATACTCCGGAGGATGTGATGCAGGATAAAGAGGGTCTTCAGGTTATGCGCACTCTTGGTATGAATATGGCGTGGCTTCTTAAATGTATTGAAGCAGGAAGAAAGGCAGGGGTTCCTGATCCGGTTTATGAAGTGCCGGTGGCAACTAATTTTATACGATAGGTACAACTTGAGGATATAATAGTCCCCTCCCAAGTAGTCTGGCGATAACATCAAGACTGCCTGGGAGGGGATTTTTAAAAAAATCTTGTAACTAATCAGAATTCCATTTGCAAATCTCTTTAATTTTTATTGGGAAATTAAAGGAGGCTATGTTAAAATTCAAGAGACTAGGAAAATGAAAGAGGTTTATTAGAAATGAAAAAAAAGAATGCCATAATGTTGGCGGTTGCGGCACTGATTTGGGGTGTTGCTTTTGTGGCTCAAAGTGTGGGAATGGATCATGTAGGACCTTTTACCTTTAATGGAGTGCGGTGCCTGGTGGGGGCTGTGGCGTTACTTCCGGTGATCTGGTTCTTTGAAAGAAAGAAGAAGCAGGCAGGAAGGACTGAAGATCGAGAAAAAGCAGTTGGAAATCAGAGAGAGGAAACAAAAAATCTGTTGATGGGAGGACTTCTTTGCGGAACATTTCTTTTTTTGGCCAGCAGCCTTCAACAGATCGGACTTCAATATACCAGCAGTGGAAAGGCAGGATTTGTAACTGCTTTTTATATTGTGATTGTTCCTGTTCTTGGCATTTTTCTACATAAGAGGGTGGCAGGAAAGGTATGGATTGCGGTTGTACTTGCTTTAGTAGGTTTGTACTTCTTGTGTATGACAGAATCCTTTACCATTGGAAAAGGAGATATCTATATTTTTGCCTGTGCATTTGTATTTTCTATCCAAATCCTTATGGTGGATCACTTTGCACCTAAGGTGGATGGAGTAAAGCTTTCTTGCCTGGAATTTTTAGTTAGCGGAATACTTTCGTTATTTTTTATGTTTCCCTTGGAACATCCTACAATGTCAGGAATCTTTGCCGCGGGTATTCCGATTTTGTATGCAGGTGTGCTCTCCTGTGGCGTAGCCTATACCTTCCAAATCTTAGGACAGAGGGATTCTAATCCGGCCATAGCATCCTTGATCATGAGTTTAGAGTCTACTTTCTCGGTACTTGCAGGATGGATTCTTCTGCATGAGACTTTATCTTGCAGGGAAGCAGTAGGTTGTATCTTTATGTTTGTGGCAATTTTACTTGCTCAACTTCCGGAACGAAAAAAGATAGATGAACGAAAAAGCTGTGAGGCTTAAGCCATACAATAGAAACTTGAAATTGATGGATATTCCTTACTGACTGTAAGGGATATTAATTATAAATATATTGTAGCAGAAAGGGATAAACATGAGATTTGTAATACAGAGAGTGACAGAGAGTAAAGTGGAAGTAGAGGGAAAGGTGATCGGCCAAATCGGTAGAGGTTTTATGGTTCTCATTGGAGTCAGTGATACAGATACCAAAGAAATTGCTGATAAGATGGTGAAGAAGCTGATTGGTATGCGTATATTTGAAGATGATAATGGAAAGACAAATCTTTCTTTAGATGCCGTTGATGGAGAGCTTTTGTTGATTTCTCAGTTTACTTTATATGCTAATTGTAAGCGGGGAAATCGTCCTAGCTTCATAGAAGCAGGAGCACCGGATATGGCAAATGAAATGTATGAGTACATTATTGAAAAGTGTAAGGAAAGTGTCAATGTTGTAGAAAGAGGAGAGTTCGGAGCAGATATGAAGGTAAGTCTTGTAAATGACGGACCATTTACCATCTTGCTTGATTCCGACGCTTTATAAGGATTTGTAAAAAACAAACCAGAAAAGAGGGATGTTAATGACCATCAAGGAAATTGCAAAATTAGCAGGAGTTTCCAGTGCTGCAGTGTCAAGATATTTAAACGGAGGCTATGTCAGTGCGGAGAAAAAGGAAGAAATACGCCGAGTTATTGAGGAGACGGGATATCAACCCTCGGCCCAGGCAAGAATGCTTCGTACGAAAAAGGCATCATTGGTAGGAGTGGTAGTTCCAAGAATCAATTCGGAATCCATCAGTAGGATTACTGCCGGAATTGAGAAGGTACTGGCAGAGAGAAATTATCGAATGCTTTTAGCCGGCACAGATAATACTCCGGAAAAAGAGATCGAGTATTTAAAGATTTTTGAAAGTTATCCGGTGGATGGTATTGTTCTGGTAGGAACTGTAATGACCCCGGCACATCGGAAATTTTTTAAGGAATGCAAAGTTCCTGTGGTGGTGATCGGACAGCATACCAAATATGCGAACTGTATTTATCATGATGACTATGAGGCTGGAAAGCTCATGGGTCAGATGGTGGGAAAGATGAGCAAGAAAAAAGTTGCTTATCTCGGTGTTACCAAGGAAGATAAGGCAGTAGGTATCTTGAGAGAAGATGGATTTCGTGCAGGTTTAAAAAATGCAGGGAAAATTTTGGAGGAAGATTACAGGACTCCGGTTGAGTTTAACATCCAGTCAGGATATGACAAAACGATGGAACTTTTGGAAAGAAAATGTGATATCGATGTCATATCTTGTGCTACAGATACCATAGCGGCAGGAGCTATTGGGGCTCTGCATGATTATAAGCATGGAGCTCATAGGGATGAGATTCGGGTAACGGGATTTGGAGATAATCATTTGTTAAAAGCAGTTACCGGTGGAATTCCCACTATACATTTCGGGTATATGACCAGTGGAATCCGAGGGGCGGAAATCCTCCTGGATGCTGTAGAACGTGGCGGAGATTTGCTGGTGGAAATGAAGTTAGGCTGCCGATTAGTGTGTGATCAGGAAGAAATAAAATAGAACTAAATTATATATATAAAGTATAAAGAAAACAGAAAGGGCTTTCATTTTCGAATGAAAGTCCTTTCTTGTGCGTATTGTACAATTTTTGGTGCAAAATATCGTGAATTATGATGCCTTTACAAGATGTTAAAAATAAATTAAGATTAAAGCATGAAATGTGAAAACGATTACACATTAAGTTAAAAAGGAAGGAGAACACTTATGGATTATAAGAACTCTGCAAAAGAGACACTTGAGTACATTGGTGGAAAAGAGAACATTGTTTCAGCAGCACATTGTGCAACAAGACTGAGACTGGTCATCGCTGACAATAATAAGTGCGATAAGACCAAGCTTGAGAACGTGGATGGTGTGAAGGGAGTATTTGAAGCACAGGGGCAGCTTCAGATTATTTTCGGAACAGGTACTGTCAACAAGGTATATGACGAATTTATTCAGTTAGCAGGCATCACCGGGGGAAGTAAGGAAGATGTGAAGCAGGCAGCAGCCTCCAAACAGAACATTTTCAAGAGGGGAATTAAGACTTTAGGAGATGTATTCGTGCCGATTATTCCGGCTATTGTAGCCAGTGGTCTTTTGATGGGACTCTTGGAAGGCTTCTGTAATATGTGGCCACAGATGGCGGATTCTTCTACATATACCATTATTCATTTGTTTAGTAATGCAGCCTTCGTATTCCTGCCGATCTTGATTGCCATCAGCGCGGCAAGAACCTTTGGGGGAAATGTTTACTTAGGAGCTGTTATTGGTATGATTATGGTACATACTAGTTTGATCAACGCATGGAGCGTTTCTAGTATGGCAGCAGCTGATATTCCAAAGGCGTCCGTTTGGTTTGGCCTTTATGATATTGACTTAGTAGGTTATCAAGGACATGTAATTCCTGTAGTTATAGCTGTATTCTTGATGTCTGTCATTGAGAAAAAGTTACATAAGATCGTTCCGGAGATGATTGATCTTTTTGTAACACCTCTTGTAACCGTACTTGTTACAGGATATTTAACTCTTACAATTATTGGACCTATCTTCTCTACCATTGAGAACTGGGTATTAACAGGAGCACAGCAGTTGATTGCACTACCTTTTGGTGTAGGTGGTGCCCTGGTAGGTGGTCTTTACGCACCTACAGTTGTAGCAGGACTTCACCATATGTATAATGCCATTGAGGCTGGTATGTTAAGCTCTTCAGGCCTTAATACCTGGATGCCGGTAGCTACAGCAGCAAACGTAGCTCAGGGTGCAGCTTGTTTGGCAGTAGCTGTTAAGTCTAAGAATGCTAAAACAAAATCTGTAGCTCTTCCGGCAGCATTATCTGCTTACCTTGGAATTACAGAGCCGGCAATCTTCGGTGTAAACGTTCGTTATATGAAACCATTCATCGCAGGATGTATCGGTGGTGTTGCCGGTGGTCTTGTGGCTGGTATCACAGGAGTAGGAGCAACTGCCTATGGAATCACAGGTTTATTCGGATTCCTTATTACAACTAGCTATGCAGTACAGTATGCACTTATTATTATCGTTGCAACTGTTGTAGGATTTGTAGTTTCCTTCATTCTTTTCAAGGAAGAGCCGGAGGTAAAAGCTACTGAGAAAGCTCCTAAGGAAGCTCCTAAGAAAGAAACTGTTGAAGAAGTAGAAGAAAAGGAAGAAGCTTCAGCATCAGAAGAGGAAATTGCAAGCCCTGTAGTTGGTCAGGTTGTAGAGACCAGTGAAGTACCGGATCCTACATTTGCTTCAGAAATGTTAGGAACTACTGTAGCCATTGAGCCTGAGAATGGAACCTTTGTTGCTCCATGTGATGGAGAAATCGTTACAATGTTCCCAACCGGTCACGCAGTTGCGATTCAGTCTCCGGCAGGGGCAGAGATTTTGATTCATATCGGTATTGATACCGTAAAGATGGATGGTGCCGGATTTACTAAGAAGGTAGAACAGGGCGCTAAAGTTAAGAAGGGTGACGTGTTGATCGAGGCTGATCTTGCAGAGATTAAGAAAGCAGGATACCCTGCAACTACTATGATGATTCTTACAAATGCAGATGAATTTGGAACAGTTGAAAAGGCAGAGCCTAAGACTGTAACTACTGCAGATAAGGTAATGAAAATTAAAAAATAATATTAGAAATAATAAAATAGCCTGGTCTTTTTGAAATTGTTCAACGCAAATTGACCGGGCTTTTTAAAAAAAGATGCTTTTGTAGAAAGGAAGTTTTAAGATATGAATGCATTGACAAAAGATTTAGCGAAGCTTACAGATTTCGCAGAAGAACTGGCAAAGGAAGTAGAAAAAGCCGGAAATGATCACTATAGAGAGAAGCTGCATCTTATGCCTCCGGTAGGTTGGCTTAATGATCCCAATGGCTTATGTCAGTTTCAGGGTGTTTACCATGCGTTCTTTCAGTATTCTCCTTTTGACCCGGAAGGCGGAATAAAAATGTGGGGACATTATACCAGTGAGAATATGATCGACTGGCAGTATCAGGGAACAGCACTCTATCCGGATCAGGTATTTGACTGCCACGGTGTATATTCCGGATCTGCATTTATTGAGGATAATACGATGTATTTGTATTATACCGGTAATGTAAAACTGGAAGATGGTGACTATGATTATATAAATAGTGGAAGAGAAGGGAATACGATCTTGGTCACCAGCGAAGATGGATTCCATTTTTCGTCGAAGCAGCTGTTGATGAAAAATAGCGATTATCCGGAAGATCTTTCTTGTCATGTAAGAGATCCTAAGGTTTGGAAAGAAGGGGATACCTATTATATGGTTCAGGGAGCCAGAACGAAAAACAGTGTTGGTTTGGTATTGGTATTTGAATCCAAGGATAAGATCCACTGGAATTATAAATGTCGTATTGAATCAGCAGAACCCTTTGGATATATGTGGGAATGCCCGGATTATTTTGTAGTAGAGGATAAGAAAATTCTGTCTGCTTCGGCCCAGGGACTGGAAGGAGGAATCTGGGAGGATTTAAATGTTTACCAGTCCGGATATTTTGAGATTCAGGGAGATATCTTAGGAGACTATGAGCTTTCGGAATATAAATTATGGGATTATGGATTTGATTATTATGCCCCTCAAAGCTTTGAGACGGAGGATGGAAGAAGGATCCATATTAGCTGGATGGGAATGACAGACTGTGAGGAATATACCAACCTTACTATTGCAAGCGGATGGCAGCATTGTTTTACTTTCCCCAGAGAGATTTACGTAAGAAAGGATGGAATAATCTGTCAGAGACCTATAAGAGAATTAGAAGATAAGAAAGAAAAAAGAAATGTCGTAATGGATCGCTTTTCTGAGAAGGATATAAAAGTATATGATGTAAAGATACAAGGTATTCAGAATAATAATTGCAAAGTGAAGCTTTGCCATGGGTTGAATCTGGAATATACAGATGGAAGATTTTCTATGAAATTTGATAGTCAGGATAAGAAAGGACTGTCTGCCGGTCGTGGACTTCGTTATCTGGATCTTGATTCTTTAGAAAATTTAGAAATACTTGCAGATGTCTCTTCTGTAGAAGTATTTGTAAATGACGGAGAATATGTATTTTCTACCAGATATTATCCGACAGAATATAGTCTGGAAATTGAAGCTTTCGGAGCAGAGATTGAATTTAGTGAGATCGAAGATAAAAAGATATAAAACGCTATATTGATGAATTCTAGACAAAATATTCCAGATTGTACAAAAGTTTATACATTCTCCATGGAGATTGAGGGATAGAAAAAAGATGCCTTTTGTTGTGCGAAATATCCTTGGCAATAATGAGAAAATGAAAGAAATAAACGAGAAAATGCAAAAAAATAAAAGGATATGCTTAAAAAGTTGCCATAATGACGGAAAAGAACGTGAGTAACGGCAAAATATTGTACAAAATGCGAAGACCAAAATTGTTAATATTTTGTTGATTTTGAATTTTGATATTGTATAATAAGCATGTGTATATTAACTTATTATTTTTAAGAAATGAGGTTAGATGAAGATGGCAGAAATCAATTTAAGCAAGTATGGTATCACAGGAACAACCGAGATCGTTTACAATCCTTCTTACGAGTTGTTATTCGAGGAAGAGACAAAAGAAGGTCTTGAAGGATATGAAGTTGGTAAAGAAACCGAGCTTGGTGCCGTAAACGTTATGACAGGTATTTATACAGGACGTTCTCCTAAAGATAAATACATCGTTATGGACGAGAATTCTAAAGATACTGTATGGTGGGATTCTGAGGAATATCACAATGACAACCACCCAATGACAGAGGATACATGGGCAGCAGTTAAGGATCTTGCAAAGAAAGAGCTTTCTGATAAGAAGCTTTATGTTGTAGATGCTTTCTGTGGAGCTAACAAAGATACACGTATGGCAGTTCGTTTCATCGTTGAGGTTGCTTGGCAGGCTCACTTTGTAACAAATATGTTCATTAAGCCAACTGCAGAAGAGCTTGAGACTTTCGAGCCGGATTTCGTTGTTTACAACGCTTCTAAGGCTAAAGTTGAGAACTTTGCAGAGCTTGGATTGAATTCTGAGACATGTGTGGCATTTAACATTACATCTAAAGAGCAGGTTATCATTAATACATGGTACGGCGGAGAGATGAAGAAGGGTATGTTCTCTATGATGAACTACTACCTTCCACTTAAGGGAATTGCTTCTATGCACTGTTCAGCAAATGCTGATATGAATGGTGAGAATACAGCAATCTTCTTTGGATTATCAGGAACAGGAAAGACTACTCTTTCTACAGATCCTAAGAGACTTCTGATCGGTGATGATGAGCACGGATGGGATGACAACGGAGTATTCAACTTTGAGGGTGGATGCTACGCTAAGGTTATCGGTCTGGATAAAGAGTCTGAGCCGGATATCTACAATGCCATCAAGAGAGATGCTCTTCTTGAGAACGTAACTGTAGATGCAGAAGGAAAGATTGATTTTGATGACAAGAGTGTTACAGAGAATACTCGTGTATCTTACCCAATCAACCACATTACTAATATTGTTAAGCCGATTTCTTCAGCACCGGCTGCTAAGAACGTAATCTTCCTTTCAGCAGATGCATTTGGAGTACTTCCTCCGGTTTCCATCCTGACACCAGAGCAGACACAGTACTACTTCCTTTCAGGATTTACAGCTAAGCTTGCAGGTACAGAGCGTGGAATTACAGAGCCTACACCTACATTCTCAGCTTGCTTCGGACAGGCATTCTTGGAGTTACATCCTACAAAATATGCAGAAGAGCTTGTTAAGAAGATGGAGAAGAGCGGAGCTAAGGCTTACCTTGTAAATACAGGATGGAATGGAACCGGTAAGAGAATTACTATTAAGGATACAAGAGGAATCATCGATGCAATCCTTTCCGGAGATATCAACAATGCTCCTACTAAGACAATTCCGATGTTCAACTTCGAAGTTCCAACAGAGCTTCCGGGAGTAGATTCAGGAATCCTTGATCCTAGAGATACTTATGCTGATGCTTCTGAGTGGGAAGCTAAGGCAAAGGACCTTGCTGCAAGATTCAACAAAAACTTCGCAAAATACGAAGGAAATGAAGCTGGTAAGGCACTTGTTTCTGCAGGACCTCAGTTATAAAATTTAAAATAGCCATCATTTTTATGAATTGGAGACCCTCGGTGCGTTGCATCGAGGGTCTTGTTGCGTATAGATTCTGCAAAAAATATTGGCGAAGCTAGGAATAAATTAACAGAAAAGTTATAATTTTTAATGGTTTAAAAGTTGAATGAGAGGAAATGGAACCTTATAATAAGGGATGACTGTAGATTTTTATAAAAAGGAAACGAGAGATATGAGTAATACAGAAGAAAAAAATCAAGAAGAAAATTCAATAAAAAATAAAAATGACAAAGAGTATAGCTTCGTAAAAGCAACGCTTTTTGATTACGGAAAAACCTTTGTCATTATATTTGTAGTGGTCTTCATCTTGAGTCAATTTGTGTATATGAACGCAACCATTCCATCGGGTTCCATGCAGAATACCATTATGCAGGGGGATCGAATCTTTGGAAATCGATTGGCTTATATAAAGGATGATCCCAAGCGCTATGATATTATTATTTTTAAGTATCCTGATGATACGTCAAAAACCTTTATTAAACGTGTCATTGGACTCCCGGGGGAGACGGTGGAAATTAAAAACGGGAATGTCTATATCGATGGCTCAGAAACCCCTCTGGATGACAGCTTTTGCGCAGAAGAAACAGAAGGAGAATTTGGCCCTTATGTGGTGCCGGAGGATAGCTATTTTGTTATGGGAGACAATAGAAATAATAGTTTGGATTCCAGATACTGGAACAATACCTTCGTGAGCAAGGATCAGATTTTGGCAAAAGCAGTATTTCGCTATTGGCCATTTACAAGTATTTCTTTTGTGGAATAGAAAATAGAAACCGATAAGCCGCGTGAAAGAAAGCTGTAGGAGTAGATTATGTTACAGATTAAGAATATTCGAAAAGAATATCGAACAGGAACATTGGTGCAACAGGCTTTGGATGATGTGAGCCTGAATCTCAGAGACAATGAATTTGTTGCTATTTTGGGACCCAGTGGTTCCGGAAAAACTACCTTGTTAAATATTATTGGAGGATTGGATCGCTACGATAGTGGCGATCTGATTATTAATGGGATTTCTACCAAGAAATATAAGGATAGAGATTGGGATTCTTACAGGAACCATACTATTGGATTTGTTTTTCAAAGCTACAATCTGATTCCTCATCAGACGGTGCTTGCCAATGTGGAGCTTGCCCTTACCATATCTGGTATTGGAAAGGAAGAGCGAAGAAAGCGTGCCATAGAAGCTCTTAGTCAGGTGGGATTGAAAGAACAGATTCACAAGCGTCCAAATCAGATGTCCGGGGGTCAGATGCAGCGAGTGGCTATTGCCAGAGCCTTGGTCAATGATCCGGATATACTTTTAGCAGATGAACCAACAGGAGCCCTGGATAGTGACACCAGTGTTCAGGTTATGGAACTTCTAAAGGAAGTAGCTAAGGACCGGTTGGTAGTAATGGTTACCCACAATCCGGAACTGGCTGAAGAGTATGCTACCAGGATTGTAACCTTAAAGGATGGAAAAATTCGGGCGGATAGCAATGAATTTGTTGTCAATGAAAATGAAATTGGAACTCCAGAACATAAAAATATGGGAAAATCTTCCATGTCTTTTCTTACAGCCTTAGGTTTAAGTTTCAATAACCTTCGAACGAAAAAAGCAAGAACTCTTTTGACTTCTTTTGCAGGTTCTATTGGTATTATAGGAATTGCCTTGATTATAGCTCTTTCCAATGGGGTGAATGGTTATATTCAAAAAACGGAGGAAGAAACCCTCTCAGAGTATCCCTTGCAGATTCAGAGTACCGGTTTTGATCTGACATCCATGATGGTATCCAGTAGTCCTTCTGGTAAAGATGATTCTGATAGTAAGAAGGGAAAGAAAAACGAGATTAAGATTGCAAGCGTTGTAACAAATATGTTTGATACTATGAATACCAACGATCTGAAGTCTCTAAAGAAATATTTGGACAGTGAAGATTGTGATATTGATCAGTATACGAATGCAGTAGAGTACTCCTATGGCATTTCTCCACAGATTTACAGACAGGATGAGGATTCGGTTTACCAGGTGCACCCGGATAGTTCCTTTGCCTCTGTGGGACTTGGAGCTTCTAGCTCTAACAGCCTGATGTCCTCTATGATGAGTACAAATATCTTTTATCAGATGCCGGAGAATGAGAATTTATATAAGGATCAGTACGATGTGAAGGCAGGACGTTGGCCGAAAAATTATAAAGAATGTGTATTGGTTTTGAGTTCCGATGGAAGTATGAGTGACTTCTTACTATATACCTTGGGACTTAGAGATCAGTTAGAGCTTACGGATATGATCAAGCAGTTTGCCAACGAGGAAGAGATTACCACCCCGGAGGATATGGGAGAATATACCTATGATGATATTCTTGGAAAGACCTTTAAGCTTGTAAATGCCTCAGATTATTATGAGTATGACAGTCAGTATAAAGTCTGGAAGGACAAAAGAGATAATACAGACTATATGAAAAAATTGGTGGCTGGTGGTGAAGATCTGACCATTGTAGGAATTGTTCAGCCGGCAGATGGTGCTAAAGCAGCATCTCTTACCAGTGGTATCAATTATCCTGCATCTTTGGTGAACCATGTGGTGGAGAAAGCAAAAAATAGCGAAATTGTAAAACAACAGATGGCAAATTCCAAGGTTGACGTATTTACAGGGGAGGAATTCGGAGAGGAGATAGATAGTGATTTTGATATGAGCTCCTTATTCAAGGTGGACGAATCGGCTTTAGCCAATGCATTTACCATGGATTCCGGTGCTCTTTCGGGAGGTGGTGGAGATAGTGATGCAAGTTTAGACATTGCCAGTGCTTTGAATATTGACAGCAGTTTTGTAAATGTAGAGGGCATGGGAAATCTTTTGTCCTCTCTTACAGAGGGATATACGGCGTACGCATCAGAACATCCGGAAGCTGATTATTCCAATCTGCAGAATGATTTTAATTCTTATCTGCAATCTGATGAGGTGATAAATGTAATCCAAAAGCACATTGCCGGTCTTGTGAAGAATGCGGAAGGCGCTACTATTTCTTCAGAACAGATGCAGGAGCTTATTACCAATACTATGGAAGGTTTCTTAGGATATATGTCAGACAAGCCGGAGGTTACGCCGGAGCAGTATAGTGCATATCTTCAGGAATATCTTCAAACAGAGGAAGCTTTGAAGATTATGTCTGATTGGGCGAACAAAGCATTTACCATGCCGGAAATTGAGATTTCTAATGAAGAACTTGCAGCGATTGCATCAGAGCTTGTGGCTGATTATCAGATCTATGTACAGGAAAATGGTTTAGCAGATATTTCGAAAATGGGAGAAAATTTCGCAAATTATCTCCAATCTGAGGATGGACAGTATCGTCTAAGCACCGGAGTAGCTGGAGCTGTAAATACAGAGACCATACAGACGGGACTTGTGAATGCTATAAATAGTTATATGGAGCAGTTGATGAGTTCCATGGCAGGAGCATTTTCTATCGATGCAAATGCCCTTACCAGCGCTTTTCAGTTTAATATGACAGAGGAAGATCTTCAGGAATTAATGAGTTCTATGGCAGGAAATGCAAGCTCCACCTATGATAATAATCTAAAGAACTTAGGATATGCAGAATTTGACGAGCCTAGTGGTATTAACATTTATCCAAAAGATTTTGAAAACAAAGAAAAGGTTGTGCAAATTTTGGATGATTACAATCAGAAAATGGAGGATGCCGGAGAGGAAGATAAGGTGATTTCCTATACCGATGTGGTAGGAACTCTGATGACTTCTGTGACAGATATTATCAATACCATCAGCTATGTATTGATTGCTTTTGTGGCGATTTCTCTAGTTGTTTCTTCCATTATGATCGGTGTTATTACTTATATCAGTGTATTGGAACGTAAAAAAGAGATTGGAATTTTAAGAGCCATCGGAGCTTCTAAGGGAAATGTTTCCCAGGTGTTTAATGCAGAGACATTTATCATCGGTCTCCTTGCAGGAATGCTTGGAATTGGCATCTCCTTGTTACTTTTGATTCCCGGTAATATGGTAATTCACCATGTGGCAGGAAATACAGATGTAAATGCTGTTCTTCCGGTAGTGCCGGCTGTAGTTTTGATTTTACTCAGTGTGATATTGACTTTAATCGGTGGGCTGATACCTTCCAGGAAAGCAGCTAAAAGCGATCCGGTAACAGCACTTCGAACAGAGTAAATAAAAACAGGCTTTAGAAACTTTATAGTAATTTAGGAGAAGTATATGCTAGATAAGTTGCGTAATAAAAAAGAGGAAGAATCCAATGACTATGAGATTTTAAAAAATCCCACTACACGGTATAAGGCTTCCTATGACGAGGGATTGACAACGAAGCAGGTCAGAGAACATGAGACGGATGGCTGGTCCAATGTGACGGTGGATCCGCCGGCAAAGACAACTCAGGAAATTGTAAGGGAGAATGTATTTACCTACTTTAACCTTATTTTTCTGGTATTGGCTGTGTTGCTGATTATCGTTGGATCCTTTCGGAACCTTACTTTCTTGCCGGTTATCATAATTAATTCTTTGATTGGTATTGTCCAGGAACTTCGTGCAAAGAAAACATTGGAAAATCTTACCATGTTAAATGCACCAAAGGCTATGGTAGTTCGAAACGGAGAAAAAAAACAGGTGGATTCCGAGAACCTGGTGCTAGATGATGTAGTGGTTTTTAAGGCAGGAAATCAAATCTGTGCAGATGCTGAGGTAATCCATGGATCGGTAAAGGTCAATGAGTCTCTTCTGACAGGAGAATCGGATGAAATAGAAAAAGAAAAGGGAGATTCCTTAATGTCCGGAAGTTTCGTTGTGGCAGGAGAGTGCTATGCAAGACTTACGGCAGTGGGAGCAGATTCCTATATTTCCAAGCTAACCCTGGAGGCTAAATCTATGCAGCAAGGGGAGCAGTCGGAAATGATTCGTTCCTTGGATAAATTAGTAAAATTTGTAGGATTTGCATTGATTCCGATTGGATTAGCTCTATTTTTACAAAGCTTTATCTTCCTTGATGAAAGTTTTAGAAACAGTGTCGTTTCTATGGTAGCTGCAGTTCTTGGTATGATCCCGGAGGGACTCTATCTTTTAGCCAGTGTAGCTTTGGCGGTAAGCTCTATGCGTTTGGCCAATCAAAAGGTATTGCTTCATGATATGAAGAGTATAGAAACCCTGGCCAGAGTAGACGTGCTTTGTGTGGATAAGACCGGAACCATTACAGAGAATACTATGCAAGTGAAAAAGCTGGTGGCTACGAGAAATTACAAAAAAGGAGAGATGCCTTCTCTAAAGAAAATGTTGGGTGATTATGCAAAAGCTATGGGAGATGACAACATCACCATGGAAGCTTTGAAGAAATTTTTCAAAGAAGGAAATGGCTGGAAGCCTGTTTCTACTACACCTTTCACCTCAGCATTAAAATACAGCGGCGTAACTTATGAAGACCGTGTTCAGGTTCTTGGTGCTCCGGAATTTGTCCTTCGGGATGATTATGAAAAATATGCCAAGTCTATTGAAAAGTATGCTTCCAAAGGATATCGTGTGCTGGTATTTGGTGACTATGAAGGAGAACTTTGCGGTAAAGCTTTGACTGAAAAAGTAACACCTCTAGGTTATGTGCTTTTGGCTAATCCGGTGCGAAAGGAAGCCCCGGAAACCTTCTCTTATTTTGCAGAGCAAGGAGTGGAAATTAAAGTCATTTCCGGAGATAATCCAGTAACGGTATCGGAGGTTGCAAAGGAAGCAGGAATTCAAGGGGCTGACAAATATGTAGATGCAGCAACTCTTGAGACAGAGGAAGATATTGCAGAAGCAGTGAAAAAATATGTAGTCTTTGGCCGTGTGACCCCGGATCAAAAGCGACAGTTCGTAAGGGCTCTAAAGAGTCAGGGAAGAACGGTAGCTATGACGGGAGATGGTGTTAACGATGTTCTTGCACTTAAGGATGCTGATTGCAGCGTGGCTATGGCGTCGGGAAGCGATGCGGCAGTGCAGGCAGCCCAGGTGGTACTTTTGGAATCTGACTTTTCTAAGATGCCTTCGGTGGTAATGGAAGGCAGAAGGGTAGTCAATAATATTCAAAGATCTGCCAGTCTGTTCCTGGTAAAGAATATTTTTTCGTTTCTATTGTCCTTATTTTCGGTATTGTGGGGCATGAGCTATCCATTGGAGCCATCTCAGGTTTCGCTTATCAGTATGTTTACCATAGGAGTACCTGGATTCCTTTTGGCCTTCCAGCCGAACAAGGAGAGGATTCAGGGGAATTTCCTGGCAAATGTGTTCCTAAAAGCATTGCCGGCGGGACTTACAGATGTGATTATGGTAGGAGCCCTTGCGGTATTTGGAGCCGAGTTTGGTGTGGATTCTGTGAGCATATCCACAGCCTGTACCATGCTTCTTTTGATCGTAGGATTTATCATTCTCTACAATGTATGTAGTCCGATTAATATATTTAGA
>CAVKOU010000013.1:52406-53598 GCA_963658085.1 bacterium | reverse complement strand
CTCTGTTCTGAGCACTTGGCGAGGTATTCTCGAGCCTAGTGCGAACGCACATCTTGATACTTAGCGAGGTATTCTCGAGCTTAGTAGCAAGATGTTTCCTCTGTTCTGAGCACTTGGCGAGGTATTCTCGAGCCTAGTGCGAACGCACATCTTTTATAATACTTTAGATAAAAATTCCTTAAGTCTTGGATCCTTAGGATTCGCAAAGAATTCTTCCGGATTGTTTTCCTCTTTGATGACTCCCTCATCGATAAATACTACACGATTTGCCACTTCTCTGGCAAATCCCATCTCATGGGTAACCACTACCATGGTCATTCCCTCTTTTGCAAGATCCTTCATTAATTCAAGAACCTCTCCTACCATCTCTGGATCCAAGGCTGAAGTTGGCTCGTCAAACAAGATCACATCCGGATTCATAGCCAGGGCTCTTACGATAGCAATTCTCTGCTTCTGACCACCGGACAAAGTAGATGGATATACGTCTGCCTTATCTTCCAAACCTATACGCTTAAGAAGTTCCATGGCATGTTCTCTCTCCTCCGCCTTGATCTGTCTGATGAGTGGCGCTTTCCTTACCCTTTTATCATTTTTCAGATCCTTACAACGGACATAGACCGGAGCCAGCATAATATTCTGCAATACCGTCTTATTGTGAAAGAGATTAAAATGCTGAAATACCATACCCATATGACGTCTGTGAATATTAATGTCCACCTTCATATCTGCAATATCTACGCCGTTAAAAATAATCTTTCCACCAGTGGGATCTTCCATACAATTCAAGCAGCGAAGGAAGGTACTCTTTCCGGAACCGGAAGGTCCGATAACTGCCACAATATCACCCTTATTAATGGTTATATCAATGCCCTTTAAAACCTCAGTATGTCCAAAGCTTTTTTTCAAATTAATTACGTCTATCACTCTTCTTCAGGCTCCTTTCCATAAGTTTGATCAGTAAGGAAATAATCAGTACCAGCACAATGTAAATCAGCGCCATTACTAAATATGGAACCATGAACTCATAGCTGTTGCTTCCGATATAGTTAAAGGCTACATATAAATCTGCCGCACCAACGAAGCTCACTACGGAAGTCTCCTTAATCAGAGAGATAAATTCATTTCCTAATGTTGGAAGAATATTTTTTATCGCCTGAGGGATGATGATCATTCCCATAGTTGCTGTAAAACT
>CAVKOU010000013.1:0-52089 GCA_963658085.1 bacterium | reverse complement strand
CCACCGCAATCTTTAAGGTATTCTCCAGTCCCTGAAGAACCTTTACATATCCATTCTGTTGAATAAATATTTCTATAAATTTATCTACTTTTTGTCCGAAATTACCCATGATCTACTTGCTTTCCATTTCCTATTGCATTGCATTGATTGCTTCTGTAATTGCACTTGCAGGAGCCGCATCAATCATTACATACTTAATATTTCCATTCAACATATCCTGAACAGCTAAAGAACCACTTTTGTAAGTTACGCACTCAGCTGTAAGTCCATCAAATCCCCAGTCATCGTCTCCCTCGATATAGTACTGCGCAGTAGTTCCTGCCTGTACACCGATGGAGTCATTTGCTGTAAGTTTCTGAAGAAGAGCCGCAACCTCATCTGCATCCTTGCAATCATCAAAAGTTGTATCATCGCTCGGAACAATCAGTTTCTGAGATGCTTCATAGTAAGAATCTGTAAAAGTTACCTGTTCTTTTCTCTCTTCATTTATAGTAAGACCAGCCATGGCAATATCACACTTGTGCTGTCCTACAGACAAGCATACAGCATCAAAATCCATGTTCTGGATTACCAATTCCTGTCCCAACTCTTCTGCTAAGAGGGAAGCAATTTCCATATCGATTCCATAGTAGCTGTCACCTTTTGTATACTCAAATGGCTCGAAAGCTGCGTTTGTAGCCACTACAAGCTGATCCTTTGATGCATCATACTCTGCAGACTCTATAGCCTCTGGCTCTCCGTCTCCGAAATATTTATCAAAAATCTCGTCCAATGTTCCATCTTCTTTGATTTTTGCAATAAAATCATTGGTCTGTTCAAGAAGTTCACTCTGGTCCTTATCTACACCAAAAGCATATTCTTCATTGGTAAGATCAATATCGATAACCTTTGCCGTCTTAGCACCAGAGCTTGATTCAGAAAATGTGCTCTCATCAGAAGAAGAGGAACTTCCTCCACAGGCAGTCAAAGACAGGACGCAGGTTGCTGCCAATACAACGCTTACTAATTTTTTCATTTTCATTTTTTTCTCCTCCCATAGTATCCTCTAAATACTATTTTATTATGTAAATTTAATAGTTGCCTTTTATCCAATGATCAGCTTAATAATAGAAATCAAGATGATCAAAGCACCCAAAGCAATTCTGTAATATCCAAAAATCTTAAAATCATTCTTCTTAATGTATCCCATAAGGAATCGGATAGCAAATACGGAAACGCCAAAGGATACAATACATCCTAGCATCAAAAAACCGAATTCTGCCGCCGTAAATGCAAAGCCAAACTTAATAAGTTTTAATAGGCTGGCTCCGAACATAACAGGAATTGCCAGGAAAAAGGTAAATTCCGCAGCCACTTCCCTTGATACACCGATCAGAAGTGCTCCAACGATGGTAGCACCTGATCTGGAAGTTCCGGGAATCAGCGCCAACATCTGGAAGAATCCGATCCATAAAAGCATCTGGATTGTAAGTCCTGAAATACTATGTACCACTGGCTTTTTCCCTTTATTTTTATCTTCTACATAAATAAATAGGATACCATAAACGATAAGCATGATAGCTACCGGAAGTGGCTTATAGAACAGCTCATCCAAAAGATCATTAAACAAAAGTCCTATCACTGCCGCCGGTACGGAAGCTATTGCAACTTTAATCCACATCTGCCAGGTTAGAAGCTTTTGTTTTTCCGTCTTTTTAGGCGAAAATGGATTCAGTTTATGGAAATACAATACAACTACCGCCATAATAGCTCCCAGTTGGATTACCACATCAAACATCTCCATAAAGCTGTCGCTTAAGCTAGGCTTTAAGACATTCTCCACCAGGATCAAATGTCCTGTACTACTGACGGGAAGCCACTCCGTAATACCTTCAACAATACCGAGAATGATTACTTTTAATACATCTAACATTGTTTTTCTCCTAATTCAGTACATACTCTTCCACGAATTTGGCTACGCCATCTTCGTCGTTAGACAGGGTTACATAATCAGCCAATGCCTTAGCCTCATCCTCAGCATTCGCCATAGCTACTCCAGTTCCTGCAAGTTTCAGCATGGAATAATCGTTGGAAGCATCTCCAAATGCCATGATCTCCTCTCTGGAAATTCCAAGGGATTCTCCTAGCTTCAAAAGCGCATTTCCCTTGGTTGCCCCCTTTGCATTTACTTCCAGATTACATCCTAAGGCTCCGGTAATCTCGATATCAGGAATATCCTCAAGCCTCTTTCTAATTTTAGGAATGTCTTCTAAATGAGCTATAAGCGCATGGATCTTATCCATGTCACCAATCTCATTCTCAAAAATTTCCCACAGATCTTTCACAGGAATTCTGGTATTTACAATATACTTCGCCATGTGGGGATCTGACAGAAAATCCTGAATTCTTGACAGATCACTTTCATTTGCATATCCCTTTCCGCGAAAATATATTTCCTTTAGGGTATCATACTCATTAAATATCTTCAATATTTTTCTACCGGTGTCCCTGGGAAGGAGACACTCACATACTGCCTCGTCGGTTCGAAGATCCATGACACGGGCACCGTTAGCTGTAACGGCATACTTAGTTCCCTTAATATTCAAAACCTGTGCAGGGATTCCTGTTACCGGACGACCTGTAGCCGGCATAATCACAATTCCTCTGCTTGCCGCTTCCTCCAAAACATCTTTGGTGTAGGAAGTCAGTTCTTTTTTTGATGTAAGCAATGTTCCATCTAAATCATATGCTATTAATTTCGTTTTAATCTTCATAATCACCTATCATATCGGAATTACTTATTAAAAAAGCGCATCTTTCCTCAGAAAAATGCGCTTAAATCTTAAATCAAATCTCCAAGAAGGATTATACAAGCTCAATAAGAACTTCCATAGCAGCGTCACCTTTACGCTGTCCAATCTTAACGATTCTTGTGTATCCACCATTACGGCCTTCGTACTTAGGAGCGATCTCATCAAATAACTTAGCTACAAGATCAACTTCCTTTGTATTCTTCTTCTTTCCTGCCTGAGCGGTTGGAACCTCTTTTACAGGATAAAGAACTTTTAACATCTGACGACGAGCGTGAAGTCTGCTAGGAAGATCTTTCTTGATTGTCTTCTCTACTTCATCGTATACAGTAACTTTCTTACCATCTACAACTTCTTTTACTCTCTTGCCGTCTTTATCTTTACGAGCAACCTTAGCCTGTACAGTAACTTCTTCGAAGTTGTCCTTCTCTTTTACTGCAAGTGCGATAAGTCCCTCAGCGATCTTGCGGATCTCTTTTGCCTTAGCTTCTGTAGTAACAATCTTACCATTGTTCAGTAATGCTGTTACCTGGTTTCTTAACAATGCTTTTCTCTGGCTGGAAGTTCTTCCAAGCTTTCTATACTTTGCCATTTTAAAATTTCCTCCATAATTAACACTTGGTTATACTCTTCGGTCTTACTAGCCAAATGCTCTGCCATACTCTTCGGTTTTACTGACAGACATCTGGGGGTGATAGTTCTTCGAGACCAGACTCGATCTACTCCTCACCTCTGCTTAAGCTTAAACCTAACTCTTCAAGCTTAGCAAGTACTTCCTCTAAAGACTTACGTCCAAGATTACGTACCTTCATCATATCATCAGGAGTTCTGTTAGTCAGCTCTTCAACCGTGTTGATGCCGGCTCTCTTTAAGCAATTAAAGGAACGAACAGATAACTCTAATTCGTCAATGCTCATCTCCAGAACTTTTTCCTTCTCATCGTCTTCCTTCTCGATCATAACCTCAGCTGCCTGAGCAACTTCTGACAGGTCGATAAAGAGTTTCAGATGCTCACTAAGAACCTTGGCAGCTAAACTTACTGCCTCATCCGGAAGCAGTGTTCCGTTCGTGTAAACATCTAATGTAAGTTTGTCATAGTCTGTGATCTGACCTACACGAGTATTCTCTACAGTAAGGTTTACACGTTCAACCGGTGTGTAGATAGAATCGATCGGGATAACAGCGATTGGCATATCCTCGTTCTTATTCTTATCTGAGCTTACATATCCTCTACCTTTTGTAATGGTAAGTTCCATGTAAAGCTTACTGTCAGCTCCACCATTCAATGTGGCAATTACCTGATCTTTATTGATGATCTCAATATCAGGATCTACCTGGATGTCTGCAGCTGTAACTACACCTTCACCCTCAAACTCAATGTAAGCGGTCTTTGGCTCATCTGTCTCAGATGAATTCTTGATAGACAGAGACTTTAAATTCATAACAATCTCTGTAACATCTTCCTTAACACCAGGAATAGAACTAAATTCATGAAGAACTCCATCAATCTTTACGGAACTTACTGCTGCTCCAGGCAAAGATGAAAGCATGATTCTTCTTAAGGAATTTCCCAAAGTTGTTCCATAACCTCTTTCCAAAGGCTCTACAACGAATCTTCCATATTTCTTATCTTCTGAAATTTCAGTTATCTCGATATTTGGCTTATTAAAATCAAACACTAAGTTCACCTCCTGTGGTGTTTACGGATTATTATTTAGAATACAACTCGACGATCAACATCTCATCTACAGGAACATCGATAGCTTCACGTCTTGGAAGCTCCTTAACTGTACCCTTTAATGCTTCCAGATCAGCATCCAACCACTCTGGAACAAGACGTCCGCCTGTAACCTCAACGATCTCTTTATATCTTGCTGAGCTCTTCTTAGCTTCTTTGATCTCTACAACATCTCCAGCCTTAACTAAGTAAGAAGGAATGTTTACCTGCTTACCGTTAACTAAAACATGCTTGTGATCAACAATCTGTCTTGCCTCACGTCTTGTTCTAGCAAGTCCAAGACGGAATACTACGTTGTCAAGTCTTGACTCAAGAAGAACCATTAAGTTCTCACCGGTCATTCCTTTCATACGCTGAGCCTTGAAATAATAATTTCTGAAAGGCTTCTCTAATACACCATAGATGAATTTAGCTTTCTGCTTCTCACGTAACTGAAGACCATACTCGCTCATCTTTCTGCTTGATCTCTTTAACTGTCTGTTAGACTTCTTATCAATTCCCAAATAAACCGGATCCATACCGAGGGATCTACATCTCTTAAGAACTGGTACTCTATTTACTGCCATGCTTATTGTTCCTCCTATTTCTTTTCGCCATTAAAAGAATATCTAAAATTAGACTCTTCTACGTTTTGGTGGACGACAACCATTGTGTGGTACAGGGGTTACATCCTTAATGCTTGTTACATTAATTCCACATGCCTGAAGGGCACGAATTGCTGCTTCTCTACCTGAACCTGGTCCCTTAACCATAACGTCAACGGATTTTAAGCCATGTACTAATGCTGCCTTAGCTGCTGTCTCAGCTGCTGTCTGTGCTGCATAAGGGGTAGATTTCTTTGAACCTCTAAATCCTAGACCACCAGCACTTGCCCATGAAAGAGCATTTCCCTGAGCATCTGTTAATGTAACGATTGTGTTGTTAAAAGATGCCTGGATATGTGCCTGTCCGTGTTCAACGTTTTTCTTGACACGTTTCTTTGTCACTTTCTTTGTAACTTTCTTTGCCATAATAAAACTAACCTACGCTTTCTTATTTGTAATTATTGATTATTTCTTCTTATTAGCTACTGTTCTCTTTGGACCTTTTCTTGTTCTAGCATTGGTCTTAGTCTTCTGACCACGAACCGGAAGTCCTTTTCTGTGACGAATTCCTCTGTAGCATCCGATCTCCTGAAGTCTCTTGATGTTAAGAGCGATTTCTCTTCTAAGATCACCTTCTACAGTCTGAGTCTCGTCAATTACTGCTGAAATCTTCTTAACGTCTTCGTCAGTAAGATCTCTACAACGAATATCAGGATCAACTCCTGCTTCCTCTAAAATACGAGTTGCGCTCGGTCTACCAATACCATAAATATAGGTAAGTCCGATTTCAACACGTTTGTCTCTTGGTAAATCTACACCTGCAATACGAGCCATGTGATTATTCCTCCATTTTCTTGTTCTTGTTCATTCATTCTTGCATACTGTCCCAAATAGGGATGCGATTGAGATGCGTAATCTCAAGTCATCCAGGCATGTTCGGTATCCATGCCCTTTCCGGCCACCGCTTATTTATAAAGACGGTAATGACGAGCCGGCATTATAAGCAATATACTCGGATATCACCGGCTACAGGTGTCCTTGTATATTAATAGTATCCATGCTGATTATCCCTGTCTCTGTTTGTGCTTAGGGTTTTCGCAGATGATACGAACGCTTCCTTTTCTCTTGATGACTTTGCATTTTTCGCAAATTGGTTTTACTGATGATCTAACCTTCACGGGGATCCTCCTTTCATCCATTGCTTTGCCTTCATACTTCTACATAGTTTCTGTTATAAACCGCCTTATATCTATATATAATCTGCAACTCACAGATATTTGGGCAAACTAATACCCAGAAACATGCTTATATATAATATCACTGCTCCTGGGTATTAGTCAATAGCTATTTTTTATTTTTTTATTTGTCTCTCCAAATAATTCTTCCTTTAGAAAGATCATAAGGGGAAAGTTCCAATGTCACCTTATCTCCCGGCAAAATCTTGATAAAGTTCATACGAAGCTTTCCACTGATGTGTGCCAGCACCTGGTGTCCATTCTCTAATTCTACCTGAAACATGGCATTTGGCAATTTTTCAACTACAGTTCCCTCAATTTCGATTACGTCTGCCTTTGACATACTTCTCGATTCCTCCTGTTATTTCGCACTCTTGTTTCTAATTTTTAAGATTCTCTTGATGGCTACATCATCTGCTGCAGCTATGTCATACTGTTCCTTAATGATCTGAATGTGCTTCTTTTTCTTTTTCTTTGGATGATCTAAGGTTCTGATCCTCCCATCCACAAGTTCTACATAGTCCTCATGGATCTGCACGATCAAATAGATGTTACCGGCATCGTGTCCTGCAAGAGAGATTGCCGGCATTCCAATCTTATATTTATCCACAGTCCACCTCTCCAAATACATTTCTAATATTATCAATACTAATATAGGTTAGTTTATATCTGCTACGGTAAATCCTGTCCTAAACTTAAGATAATCGGATCTTTATCAGTAATCAACACCGTATTCTCGTAATGAGCCGATAAAGAACCATCCTTTGTAACTACTGTCCACTCATCAGGCATCCAGTTTACTTTCCAGGTTCCAATATTGATCATAGGCTCAATGGCCAATGTCATACCCGCCTTTAGCTTAACGCCCTTTCGGTTCATCTCGTAATTTGGAATCTCCGGAGCTTCATGCAGTGCAGTACCGATTCCGTGTCCACACAAGTCTCTGACCACTCCGTATCCCCTGGATTCTGCATATCTTCCAATGGCTCCCGAAATATCAAACAAGTGATTTCCTTCTCTTGCCTCTTTGATTCCTTCAAAGAATGATTCTCTTGTTACCTGAATCAGTTTCTTTGCTTCCTCACTGATTTCTCCCACGCCATGGGTTCTAGCAGCATCCGAGTGATATCCTTTATAAATCACTCCTGCATCCAAACTTACAATATCTCCATCTCTTAAGAAACGATGTTCACTTGGAATTCCATGAACAATCTCATCATTGACGGAAACACAGATGGAAGCCGGGTATCCTTCATAATTAAGAAAAGAAGGAATGCATCCATAACTGCGGATAATCTCTTCTCCCAGTTTATCAATGGCTTTTGTAGTCATACCTGGACGCAATGCTTTTGCCAATTCGTCATGTACAATTCCTAAAATTCGTCCAGCTTCTGTCATTAACTCGATTTCTCTGGCTGATTTCACTGTAATTGGCATAATTATTATTCTCCCAAAATAGCTACAATATTATCAAATACTTCGTTGATATCAATGGTTCCATCGATGGTCTTTAAAATTCCTGAAGTATTATAATAATCAATCAATGGCTGTGTCTGCTCATGATAAACATCCAATCGTTTTGTAACTGTCTCCGGCTTGTCATCGTCTCTGAGAATCAGATCTTTTCCACAAACATCACAAACACCCTCTGTCTTAGGAGCAGCATAAACCAAGTGATAAGTAGCACCGCATCCAACGCACGCTCTTCTTCCAGACATACGATTTACGATATTCTCGTCTGGTACAGAGATATCGATGGCTGCATCTAACTTTTCTCCCTGCTTTGAAAGCGCTGCATCTAAAGCTTCTGCCTGAGGAATAGTTCTCGGAAATCCATCCAATACATAACCATCCTTAGCATCCTCTTTTCCTAAGCGATCCACAATAAGGTCAAGCACTAATTCATCCGGAACAAGCATTCCCTGATCCATATACTCTTTTGCCTTATTTCCCAGTGGGGTTCCTTCTTTAATGTTTGCCCGGAAAATATCTCCGGTAGAAATGTGTGGGACATTATATTTCGCTGAAATTTTAGCTGCCTGTGTTCCTTTTCCGGCACCCGGTGCCCCTAACATAACGATCTTCATTTTGGGTATTCCTCCTTATAGCATTTTAACTCGCGAAAAAAATCTTCCCGCGAGTCAAAATCTTAACTATTCAAAAATCCTCTATAATTACGTACCAGCATCTGTGATTCAATCTGCTTCAAAGTCTCTAATACAACACTGACAATAATAATCAATGATGTTCCACCGAAGGAAACGCTGGCTCCAAGCCATCCGTTAAAGAGAATCGGAACAATCTGAATCAAAATCAGACCACAAGCTCCAATAAAGATGATATAATTTAAAATCTTTGTCAGATACTCAGTTGTAGGTCTACCAGGTCTGATACCAGGGATAAATCCTCCGCTCTTCTTCATATTATTTGCAATCTCTAACGGATTGAAAGTAATAGATGTATAGAAATATGCGAAGAATACTGTCAAGATGATGTAAACCACCAATCCCCATGAATATTTAATATTCTCAGGATCACACCAGTTGCTCTGGCTTAATCCTTTTAAAATCTCGCTGCCAATTCCTGTACCATTTCCCTTACCCATAAAGGAAGCAATGATTACAGGGAATTGCATTAATGAAGAAGCGAAGATAATCGGGATAACTCCGGCAGTATTAACCTTAAGAGGAATGCTGCTTGACTGTCCGCCATAACTTCTTCTTCCAACTACCTTCTGTGAATATTGTACTGCAATTCTTCTCTCACCATCCTGGAGAATGATTACGAATACTACTAAAGCAACGATAATCGCCAGAATAATAAGAGCTGCAAGTCCTGCTGAGGCAAGTGACTTACCCTGCATGAACTGCTGATATAAAGAATACAGATCACTTGGAATACGTGAAATAATGTTGATTACCAATACCACAGAGATACCATTTCCTACACCATTCTCAGTGATTCTCTCACCGATCCACATAAGAAATGCTGAACCGGCGGTAAGTGTAAGAATAACAATTGCACAATTAACAAAGTTATAATCTGTTAACAGTCCCTGACGGCCAAATCCGATAGCCATAGCTCCTGACTCAAAAAGAGCAAGTCCAACCGTCAAGTATCTTGTAATTGCAACGATCTTCTTTCTTCCGTCTTCACCATCTTTTTGCATCTCTTCCAAAGCAGGAATTGCAATGGTCAAAAGCTGCACAATAATCGATGATGTGATGTATGGTGTAATACTAAGAGCAAAAACAGACATTTGTTCAAAGGAACCACCGGTGAAAGCGTTAAATAAATTAAACGCTTCCCCAGTATTCTGTGCAAAGAAATTCTGAATATACTCACTATTTACTCCCGGTGTAGGAAGCTGTGATCCTACACGAATTACGATCAACATAAAAAATGTATATAAGATTTTCTTTCTGATATCTTTTGTCTGAAATGCTCGACGGAGCG
This sequence comes from bacterium, assembly GCA_963658085.1. Classification (GTDB taxonomy): domain Bacteria; phylum Bacillota; class Clostridia; order Lachnospirales; family Lachnospiraceae; genus CAKRJP01. Next base: position 42,287 of record CAVKOU010000013.1, on the reverse strand, counting down.
TTTCTAACATTAGATCACCTCTGCTTTTCCACCTAAAGCCTCAATCTTGGCTACAGCACTTGCACTAAATGCATCTGCCTGAACAGTAAGCTTCTTAGTTAATTCTCCATTTCCAAGAATCTTAACTCCATCCTTAGGATTCTTTACGATTCCCTGCTGGATCAAAGTCTCTACTGAAACTACTGTATCATTATCGAACACTTCAAGAGCACTTACATTAATACCAACGATAGTCTTAGTATTTCTGTTTGTAAATCCTCTCTTAGGAATTCTTCTATATAATGGCATCTGTCCACCTTCGAAACCTGGTCTAGTTGCTCCGGAACGAGCTTTCTGACCTTTGTGTCCCTTACCAGCGGTCTTACCATTTCCAGAACCGTGTCCACGACCTCTTCTGAAATTATCGCTATGCTTTGCTCCATCAGCAGGTCTTAAGTTTGATAAATCCATTGTGACACCTCCTTATATGATATTATGCTTCTTCAACTTTCAACATGTACTCAACCTGTTTGATCATTCCTCTGGTTGCTGCATTGTCCGGAAGTACAACTGTCTTGTTTACTTTCTTTAATCCTAAAGCTTCAACAGTTCTCTTATGCTTCGGTACAGCGCCAATTGGTGATTTTACTAATGTTACTTTTAAATCTGCCATTCTTCTCTACCTCCTTAGCCTAAGATTTCTTCGATAGACTTACCACGAAGCTTAACAACCTGCTCCGGAGTCTTGATCTGACGTAATCCTTCGATTGTTGCAAGCACTACGTTCTGCTTGTTGTTTGAACCAAGAGATTTTGTACGAATGTTCTTGATTCCTGCCATCTCGATAACGGCACGAGCCGGACCACCGGCGATAACTCCGGTACCTTCTGGTGCCTTCTTCAGTAAAACTGAAGCTCCACCGAATTTACCGATGAAATCATGTGTAATACTCTCGTTCTCATCTAAAGCTACTTTGATAAGATTCTTAGCAGCATCTTCTTTTCCTTTACGAATAGCTTCTGGAATCTCAGTAGCCTTTCCTAAACCTGCACCAACATGTCCCTGACCATCTCCAACAACTACTAAAGCTGTGAATCTCATATTACGGCCACCTTTAACAACTTTGGTTACACGCTTAATTGATACTACTTTTTCTTCTAATTCTAACTGACTAGCATCAATACGTTCCTGTCTCATGTGTGCTCCTCCTTCTAGAAATTCAACCCAGCTTCTCTAGCTGCGTCTGCTAATGCCTGAACTTTTCCCTGGTAAATAAATCCGCCTCTATCAAATACGACTTCTTTAATACCTTTCTCAATTGCCTTCTCAGCAATAACTTTTCCTAAGTATGCTGCTGCATCAACGTTGTTAGTCTTTTCAAGCTCAGCTTTTACATCTTTCTGAAGGGTAGATGCTGAAACTAAAGTGTTTCCAACTGTATCGTCAATAATTTGAGCATACATATGATTATTACTTCTGAACACAGCCAAACGTGGGCACTCAGGTGTTCCACTTAAACGGTTGCGTAATCTTCTGTGCTTTTTAACGCGAACTTCGCTTCTACTTTTCTTGCTAACCATCTTCACACTCTCCTTACTTATTTCTTACCAGTCTTACCAACTTTACGTCTAATAACTTCATCAGCATACTTGATACCTTTACCCTTATATGGCTCCGGTCTTCTCTTGTCTCTGATCTCAGCTGCGTACTGGCCAACTTTTTCCTTGTCAATACCCTTAACGATGATCTTGTTCTGGCCTTCAACTACTGTTTCAACACCTTCAGGATCGATCATCTCTACTGGGTGAGAGTATCCAAGATTTAATGTTAATTTATTTCCGGATTTAGCAGCTCTGTAACCAACACCGTTAACTTCCAGAACTTTCTCATATCCTTCTGTAACACCGATTACCATGTTGTTGATCAATGTTCTTGTAAGACCATGTAAAGATTTCATCTTCTTTAAATCATTAGGTCTTGTAACAACAACCTCAGCGTCTTCTACTTTGATTTCCATCTCTGTTGGGAGTTCTCTCTCAAGAGTTCCCTTAGGACCTTTTACAGTCACTTTGTTTTTCTCTGCAACCTCTACAGTAACGCCTGCAGGAATTGCTACTGGATGTCTTCCGATACGTGACATATCCATATCCTCCTAAACTTAAATTCTCGGAATGAGTCTCAATGCTCATTCTGTTTTCAGTTGCTGTGAGCACTTGGCTTCGTCAAGTGTTCAGTGCCAGTGCCTACCAAATATAGCAAAGAACTTCTCCACCAACTCCAAGCTTTCTAGCCTCTTTGTCAGTGATAACTCCCTTGTTTGTAGAGAGAATAGCTGTTCCAAGTCCACCTAATACCTTAGGTACTTCGTTGCTTGCCGCATATACACGAAGACCTGGCTTAGAGATTCTCTTAAGACCTGTAATAACTTTTTCGTTCTTGTCTGCACCATACTTTAATGTGATGTGAAGAGTCTTGAATACTCCGTCTTCCTCAAGATCATACTTCTCAATATATCCTTCATCTAACAGAATGTTAGCAATTGCAAGTTTCATCTTTGATGATGGCACATCTACTGTATCATGTTTAGCAGTATTTGCATTACGGATTCTTGTAAGCATATCTGCAATTGGATCACTCATTGTCATGAATTGTTTCCTCCTCTTTTGATGAGATTCTATTTAAAAATGTAGCTCTTCTCACGAAGTTCGAGCCTCGCCTATAAAGGCGTGCTCTCACTAAGTGTTCAGTGCCTACCAGCTTGCTTTCTTTACTCCTGGGATCTGTCCTTTGTATGCCAGTTCACGGAAGCAAACACGGCAGATACCATATTTTCTCAAATATGAATGAGGACGACCACAAATTCTGCAACGGCTGTACTCTTGAGTAGAGAACTTAGCTTTACGCTGCTGTTTTACTTTCATTGATGTCTTAGCCATAATTTACCTCCTACTTAGCAAATGGCATATTGAACTGTGTAAGCAGCTCACGTGCCTCTTCATCTGTCTTAGCAGTTGTTACAAAGATAATGTCCATTCCTCTTACCTTATCGATCTTATCATACTCGATCTCCGGGAAGATGATCTGCTCCTTAATTCCAAGAGCGTAGTTTCCTCTTCCGTCGAAGGCATTAGGATTAACTCCTCTAAAGTCACGTACACGAGGTAAAGCGAGGTTGATCAGACGATCAGCGAACTCATACATCTTCTCTCCTCTTAATGTAACCTTACATCCGATTGCCATTCCTTCTCTTAACTTGAAGTTAGCAACAGACTTCTTTGCTCTACAAACTACGGCTTTCTGTCCTGTAATCTTCTCCATATCAGCGATTGCAGCGTCTAACAACTTAGCGTTATCCTTTGCTTCACCAACACCCATGTTGACAACAATTTTGTCAAGCTTAGGTACTTCCATAATATTCTTATAACCAAACTTCTCGATCATTGCTTTAACGATCTCGTTCTGGTACTGTTCTTTCAGTCTACTCAAAGCTTTGGACCTCCTTCCTCAAATTAATCAATCACTTCGCCAGTTTTCTTAGCGAAACGTACTTTCTTGTCTCCCTCTACCTTGATGCCCACTCTGGTAGCCTGTCCTTTGTGTACATACATTACGTTAGAGACATCGATTGGTCCTTCCTGATGAATGATGCCACCATTCTGATTTGCCATACTTGGTTTTGTATGCTTAGTCATCATGTTTACACCTTCAACGATAACCTTACCCTCTTTTGGGTTAACAGCAATAACCTTGCCCTCTTTGTCTTTATCTTTACCAGCGATAACCTTAACAGTATCACCCTTTTTAATCTTTAACATTGACATCTCAAATACCTCCTACAGCACTTCCGGAGCCAGAGAAACAATTCTCATGAACTGCTTATCACGAAGCTCTCTTGCTACTGGTCCAAAGATACGGGTTCCTCTTGGTGTCTTATCGTCTTTTATAATAACAGCAGCATTTTCATCGAAACGGATGTAAGAACCATCTTTACGACGAGTACTGTTTACAGTACGAACAACTACAGCTTTAACAACGTCACCTTTTTTAACAACGCCGCCTGGTGTTGCATCTTTAACAGTCGCAACGATCACATCACCGATTGCCGCATATCTTCTGGTTGATCCACCCAGAACACGGATACACAGTAACTCTTTCGCACCTGTATTGTCTGCTACTTTCAGTCTACTTTCTTGCTGTATCATGCAGGTTTCCCTCCTTATACTATTTTGCTTTCTCCATAATCTCAACAAGTCTCCATCTCTTATCCTTAGATAAAGGTCTTGTCTCCATAACTTTTACTTTATCACCAATGTTGCACTCATTTGCTTCATCATGTGCTTTCAACTTGTATGTCTTCTTTACAATCTTGTTGTAAAGTGGATGTTTTACATGATTCTCTACTGCAACAACTATGGTCTTGTCCATTTTATTGCTGATAACCTTACCAACACGTGTTTTTCTAAGATTTCTTTCCACAGTCTGTAACTCCTTTCCTGGATTCCTACTGAGCTGCCTTTTCAGTGATTACTGTCTGAATTCTGGCAATATTTCTTCTTACTTCTTTAATTCTGCTTGTGTTATCTAACTGATTTGTTGCGTTCTGGAATCTCAAATTGAAGAGTTCCTTTTTAGCAGCTACTAATTCTTCGTTCAGCTCTGCAGCTGATTTTGTCTTTAAATCTTCTACAAATGCATTAATTTTCACTGTTATCACCGCCTTCTAAGTCTGCACGAGATACGATCTTACATTTACATGGTAACTTATGCATAGCCAAACGTAACGCTTCTCTTGCAACTTCCTCCGGAACTCCGGCAAGCTCGAACATAACGCGTCCCGGCTTAACAACTGCTACCCAGTACTCTAAGTTACCTTTACCTTTACCCATTCGAACTTCTAACGGCTTGTGGGTTACAGGCTTATTTGGGAAAATCTTAATCCAAACTTTACCACCACGCTTGATATAACGTGTCATAGCAATACGGGCTGCCTCGATCTGATTGGAACGAATCCAGCATGGCTCTGTAGCAACAATACCATACTCACCATATGTAATCTTATTTCCACGAAGTGCTTTTCCCTTCATAGTACCGCGGAACTGTTTACGATGTTTAACTCTTTTTGGCATTAACATGACTTATTTATCTCCTTCCTTAGTTGTCTTTCCCGGAAGAACTTCGCCTTTGTAAATCCATACTTTAACACCAACTTTACCATAAGTTGTGTCTGCCTCAGCGAATCCGTAATCGATATCTGCTCTCAATGTCTGAAGAGGAATTGTTCCCTCGCTGTAGAACTCTGTACGAGCCATATCAGCTCCACCAAGTCTTCCTGATACTGAAGTCTTGATTCCAAGTGCTCCGGACTTCATTGTTCTAGACATGCAAGATTTCATAGCACGTCTGAATGAAATACGGTTCTCAAGCTGAGCTGCGATATTCTCTGCTACTAACTGAGCATCCTTATCCGGTCTCTTAACTTCCTTGATATCAACGATTAACTTCTTGTCAGTAAACTGCTTTAACTCGCCTTTTACTTTCTCGATCTCTGCTCCACCCTTACCGATAACGACACCAGGTTTTGCTGTATAAATAGTAATCTTAACTCTATCAGATGCTCTCTCGATTTCCATTCTGGAAACGCCAGCACTGTATAATCTCTTCTTGAGATATGTTCTGATTTCATGATCTTCTACTAAGCAATCTGCGAAATCCTTCTCTGCATACCATTTGGAATCCCAGTCTTTGATAACGCCGACTCTTAAGCCATGAGGATTAACTTTCTGTCCCATGATTGTCCTCCTTATCTTTCGTCAAGCACCAATGTGATGTGGCTCATTCTCTTCTCGATTCTGTAAGCTCTACCCTGTGCTCTAGGTCTGATTCTCTTCATTGTTGGTCCCTTATTTGCATAAGCCTCTGCAATATAAAGGTTCTCGGCGCTCATACCGTTGTTGTTCTCAGCATTTGCGATTGCTGACTCTAATAACTTCTTTATAATACTTGAAGCATATCTTGGATTATAAGCTAAAATTCCAAGTGCTGTTGTTACATCTTTACCTCTGATAGCGTCCAATACATAGCATGCTTTCTGAACAGAAACTCTAGCATAAGATAACTTAGCTGAAGGTCTTGTATCTTTGTTCGCGTTTCTCTCTCTCTTGATTTGGGATCTATGTCCTTTAGCCATGGATGAACCCTCCTTTCACAGTATATTTATCTAACTCTTGATTTCTTCTCGTCTTTTCCGTGTCCTCTATATGTTCTGGTAGCTACGAACTCACCAAGCTTGTGTCCTACCATATCATCTGTCACATATACAGGTACATGTCTTCTTCCGTCATGAACTGCAATTGTATGTCCGATCATGCTTGGGAAGATTGTTGAACGGCGAGACCATGTCTTGATTACAGACTTGTCTCCTGCTTCGTTCATTGCATCTACCTTCTTAAGCAGGCTTGCGTCTGCAAATGGTCCTTTTTTAACTGAACGTGCCATAGGTTCTAACCTCCTCGAAATTCTTATTTAATCGCTTTACCATCTCTTCTTCTTACAATCATCTTGTTAGAAGATTTGTTCTTCTTACGAGTCTTAAGACCCAGTGCTGGTTTACCCCAAGGTGTAGACGGACCCGGACGACCGATTCCTGTCTTACCTTCACCACCACCGTGCGGATGGTCATTCGGGTTCATAACAGAACCACGAACTGTAGGTCTGATTCCCATGTGGCGTTTACGTCCTGCTTTACCAATGTTGATCAGGTTATGATCACCATTTCCAACAACTCCGATAGAAGCTCTGCATTCGATCGGAACCATTCTCATTTCTCCTGAAGGAAGACGAAGTGTTGCATACTTTCCTTCTTTAGCCATTAACTGAGCACTGTTACCAGCGGAACGAACCATCTGTCCGCCCTTTCCTGGGTGAAGCTCAATATTGTGTACCTGTGTACCAACTGGAATCTGTGAAAGTGGCAAACAGTTACCAACTCTAACTTCGGCATCCGGTCCATTCATAACCTTCATACCATCTGTCAATCCCTGTGGTGCAAGGATGTAAGCTTTCTGTCCATCTTCATAGCAGATCAAAGCGATATTTGCTGTTCTGTTTGGATCGTACTCGATACCGATTACTGTAGCAGCAATTCCGTCTTTTCTTCTCTTAAAGTCAACAATTCTATATTTCTTCTTAGCTCCGCCTCCGCGGTGTCTAACTGTAATTTTACCTTGGTTATTACGTCCTGCCTGTCTGCTCTTTGGAGCTAACAAAGACTTCTCTGGAGTTGTTTTGGTGATCTCAGCGAAATCAGAACCAGTCATCTGTCTTCTGGAAGGCGTATATGGGTTATATGTCTTAATTCCCATGGTATTTCTCCTTTCGAATGTTTATTATCACGGTTTCAATCCGTATGCATTGAGCACTTAGCGAGGTATTTCACGAGCTTAGTGCGAAAGCACATCTCAGTGCTTAGCGAGGTCCTTCACGAGCTTAGAACTGACGATGTATCCTCATGCACTTAGCGAGGTATTTCACGAGCTTAGTGCGAAAGCACATCTCAGTGCTTAGCGAGGTCCTTCACGAGCTTAGAACTGACGATGTATCCTCATGCACTTAGCGAGGTATTTCACGAGCTTAGTGCGAAAGCACATCTCAGTGCTTAGCGAGGTCCTTCACGAGCTTAGAACTGACGATGTATCCTCATGCACTTAGCGAGGTATTTCACGAGCTTAGTGCGAAAGCACATCTCAGTGCTTAGCGAGGTCCTTCACGAGCTTAGAACTGACGATGTATCCTCATGCACTTAGCGAGGTATTTCACGAGCTTAGTGCGAAAGCACATCTCAGTGCTTAGCGAGGTCCTTCACGAGCTTAGAACTGACGATGTATCCTCATGCACTTAGCGAGGTATTTCACGAGCTTAGAACTGACGATATATCCCTCGGTGCTCCTATAAATCTTAGAGACCCTGGAAGATCTCGATATCCTTGCTATCTTCTGTTAACTGTACGATAGCTTTCTTAGTCTTAGCTGTTGTACCAAACTTGTATGTTCCACGAACTCTCTTCTTCTTTCCGTCGCAGTTCATGGTATTAACGCTTGCTACCTTTGTTCCTTCGAACATCTTCTCAACAGCTTCCTTTACCTGAGATTTTGTTGCTTCAGGATGTACAAGAAATGTATACTTCTTATCTCCCATAAGCTCCATAGTCTTCTCTGTAACAACTGGTTTAAGGATTACATCATAATATTGAACGTTAGCCATTATGCGTACACCTCCTCAATACTTGCAACAGCTGCCTTTGTTGCGATTACTGTGTTGTACTTCAGAACATCAAATACGTTGATGGTGTTAGTCTTTGCAGTCTTTACATCAGCAATGTTCTTAGCAGAAAGCTCTGCGTTCATATTGCCATCTTCTAATACAACCAATGCCTTATCTACATTTAAATTCTTAAGAATATTTGCAAAATTCTTTGTCTTAATCTCGCTGAAGTTAATTTCATCGATTACGATGAATTTCTTCTCTTCAACCTTTGCTGTAAGAACAGATTTAAGAGCTGCTCTCTTCTCTTTCTTATTCATCTTGAATGAATAATCTCTCGGTACCGGTGCGAATACAACTCCGCCGCCTGTCCACTGCGGAGCTCTTGTAGAACCCTGTCTTGCATGACCAGTTCCTTTCTGTCTCCATGGTTTTCTTCCTCCGCCAGATACTTCGGAACGAGTCTTTGCTTTCTGTGTTCCCTGACGTTTATTTGCAAGCTGGTTAACAACTGCCATGTGTACTAAGTGCTCATTTACTTCAACACCAAATACCGCATCGCTTAAATCGATTGTTCCAACTTCATTACCTTCGATATTATAAACGGATACGTTTGCCATCTTAAGTGTCCTCCTTCCTTCGTCAAAGCCTAATTAGATTTAACTGCTGCTTTAATAGTAACTAAAGACTTCTTAGGTCCCGGTACAGATCCCTTAACCAAAAGAAGATTGTTCTCTGCATCTACGCGAACAACTTCAAGGTTCTGAATTGTGATCTTCTTGCTTCCCATGTGTCCAGGCATCTTCTTTCCTTTGAATACCTTGCTCGGATCAGAAGCAGCACCGTTAGATCCCTGATGACGATGGAACTTAGAACCGTGTGTCATAGGTCCTCTATGCTGATTATGTCTCTTAATAGCACCCTGGAATCCTTTACCCTTTGAGATTGCTGTAGCATCGATCTTCTCGCCTGCCTCAAATACATCAACCTTGATCTCCTGACCAAGTGTATACTCACTTGCATTCTCAAGTTTGAACTCTCTTACAAATCTCTTTCCTGTTACACCAGCCTTAGCAAAATGTCCCTGCTCTGCCTTTGTAACACCGTGACGATGAGCGATCTCTTTCTGTCCGCTCTTGTCCTTGTTGATGATCTTGTCCTTTTTGTCAACGAATCCGACCTGAACAGCTTCGTAACCATCATTCTCTACAGTCTTAACCTGTGTTACATAACACGGTCCAGCCTGAAGAACAGTTACAGGTGTCAGTGTTCCATCTTCGTTGAAGATCTGAGTCATTCCGACTTTTGTAGCCAAGATAGCTTTCTTCATTATGTTTACCTCCTGTGATTTACAGCGGAACGCCTAGGCGTTCATCCTAAATGTAGGAATACTGCATTTACTTAATATTACGCTCCGTAGAGCTTGAATAGTCAGCAATAATTAATTGCTTACTTATTCTTCATCTTAATGTCGATATATACACCTGCCGGCATCTCTAATCTTGTGAGTGCATCTACAGTCTTCTGGGTTGGTGTGATGATATCGATGAGTCTCTTATGAGTTCTCTGCTCGAACTGCTCTCTGGAATCTTTATACTTATGAACAGCTCTTAAGATTGTAACAACTTCCTTCTTAGTTGGAAGAGGTACAGGTCCGCTCACCTGTGATCCAGTTTTCTTTACAGTTTCAACAATTTTCTTTGCGGATGCATCCACCAACTGGTGATCATACGCTTTCAGTGTGATTCTCATTACTTGACTTGCCATAAAAAATAGCCGCCTCCTTTTCGTACTTTTTCATTTCAGTACGACAAGTGGTGACTGTACACTCTCCCGTGTGTGTCCGCATCGACTCACACGTTGTTGCCACATCTCAGTGGCCGTTATAGTAGTTTCGTACAGTGACTTGTCGCCAGTTTCCTAACTTGACATTCGCTCCACGGAAAACCTACCAAAACCTGGTAGCAACCTCACGCTTCTACGCTATCAATGTCACAGCTGTTTCAGTATATAAGATTTGTTTTTGTTTTGCAACACTTTTTCAGGATTTCTTGTACTTTTTTCAATACACATTTTTCTGCGATTTTTCTTTATTTTTTTGTTGACACTGTTTTTTTTTGGTGCTATATTAGTGGCAACTTAATAAAGCAACGAACCAATGGTGGTTTCCTTTTTACGAGGAGACCGCCTTTTTTCTTTCTTTATTAAGTTACAATCAGTTGTGAATGCAGTTAAACCGTTGTCGATTGTTTCCCCCAAAAACAATCCTACAACAGCAAACTCCATTTTATATACTCTACCTCGAACGAAGAGGAGCATTCCCCAGCTTTGTATATAATTTCAAACTGCAATACAACTAAAAACCTCTCAATGACATACCAAAAAGAAAGGACACGATGTATAATTATGTATATCGTGTTTTTTCTTTATAAAAATATTCACAAAGAAAACATGTGCAAATTTTATTCTCGGAGGAACTGCCTATGAAATCAGATTTCAAAAACTACTTTTATATATTTATTGCCGGATGCCTTTGGGGTACTGTTAGCATTTTTGTCAAAAACATGGACGCCGCCGGATCTTCCACAGGCTATACCAGCTTCTTACGAGTCTTCTTTGGTTTTCTGATTCTTGCAATTATTACATTAATAAAAGAAGGACCCCAGGCTTTTCGCATCAACAAACAAACCTTGATCGCATGCATTCTTTTAGGAATCTTCACCCAGGGTTTTTTTAATATATCCTACAATACCGCTATCGGCTATATCGGAGCTTCTCTAGGAGCTGTTCTTTTATATACTGCTCCTTTATTTACATCCGTTATGTCTTTCTTCCTATTTAAAGAAAAGATTACGCACACAAAGGCGCTGGCACTCCTAATAAATATTATCGGTTGCGCTTTTACCGTTACCGGTGGACAGTTTAACGCTATCACCTTCAGTGTCATTGGTGTCTGCTGGGGTGTTGCAGCAGGATTTTTCTATTCCCTTGGTGCAATCCTGGGCAAATATACTACAGGACAAGCATCTTCCTTAGTAGTGACCACCTACAACTTCTTATTTGCCAGTATCTTTTTAGGAGTCTCTCTGAGACCTTGGAGTTCGGTAGGAACTCCCTTGGAACCAAAATTACTGCTTTTAGGCATAGCTTACGCTATCATTCCAACCGCATTAGCCTATGCCATTTACTTCACAGGTGTTCAGAGAGTCAAAGAAACCAGCAAGATTCCGATCGCCGCATCCATAGAGACAGTTTCCGCCACCATCGTAGGCATCTTAGTTTTTCACGAGGCGATAGGTCTCGGAAACCTCATCGGAATTGCTCTGGTTCTTGCTTCTATCGTTATTATGAATTTAAATTTCAACAAGGCCACCAACCAAATTCTAACAGATCAACAAATAGAATAAATATAATCCATATAATCAACACACAAGATCCATGGCAGCAATCGCCATAGATCTTGTCTCATTTTATAAGTTTATCCCCTTTTGTCTTTTGCGCGCATTTTCAGCTTCAAAAGAGCCGCTGCTTTTCTGCAATCCATCTCATCCACCGCATTTTCCCCCACAATATTGCTCTCTATACCTTCTGGGTTCTTATTGATATCCCTGATTCCATCCATATATTCGTTGGTCACCACGAACTGACCAACTGTACCACTAAAGCACAGCCCAGTCACACAGATATTTCGTTTTCCAAGTTGCTCGCAGGTATTGGCATAATCCACGTTGCTATTCCCCCAGCCATCAGAAGAAATAATTACTCCGTCCGCCCGCATAGCCTCTGCCCAAACCGCGGCCCTTGTCCCCACCAACATCTTATCTTTCTGATCATCCGGCGTTCCCACTAACATAACCCCCAAAAGATCAAAATCTTCATCGGAAGATACCACATCCAAAAGCGGATCTCTGAAATGATGCAAAGAAGTTTCTTTTGTTGACGGTCCAATTCCCATACGCTTCCCCCTCCTTTACTGCATCGACCGAATAATACCGTCTCTATATTCATTCGGCGTTACCAAGATAGGCATATTTCCCATGTCAATAATAGATTTTCCACCTTCCACTCCGGATGGCTCGTCGGAAAACAAATGGGTATCATACATAGCTCCTTGCCCTGCCACCTGCTTGATAATCAGTACTTTCTTTTTCCCAGGTCTTGCCACGTCATGATATTCATGCCGTTCCGTACATTGATTTCCATGGAATTTTTTCAACTGGTTTCTAAATTCCTGCACAAATTCATCACATAGCCGATGGGCCGCTGTAGGTCCTTCACGTTTTTGCCCCATACCTTCTTTTAGCACTACATCAAAGGATATGATATAATCATCCTCCCCCGGGGTTCCTGCTCTTCCAGAAATCATCTGATCCTTTAAAATTCCTTCGGAGGAGCCAAATTCATGGCACTGTTTTCCTTTTGCATCCACTCCGGTGAGCAATACATAAACTCCGGTCAAAGTGTGGGTAATTCCTTCCCCCAACACTCCGAGAACCTTTGTGGAGATAGGAATGATATCCATAATGGTATTGGTCCAAATATCTCGTTCATTCGGTTTGATAATCTTTACTTCAATAGATTCGATACTATCTTCTAATCCTGCTAGAGCTTTATATTTTTCTTTTCCGACAACCATGTGTCCATCAGCAGTTACAAGATTTTCTTCGCCCCACTCCACATTATTTATATGGAAGGTTTTAATCACCAGTTTCCTTAAATCGATCTCCTGTGCCAACTTCTCACCTCATTTTCTTCTCCCAAGCCCAAGCTCCAGCAAGCAATCTCGCACCAAAGCTAAAAACTCAGATCTCTACCACTAGTGTCACATTTTCTTTCATTATAACAAAGGCCGGAAGGCCTTTAAAGACCTCCCGGCTGACACTTATACTATCTTCTATCAATAGCATTAAACTTTCGCAACATACTCGAATGGCAATGGAACTACCTTTCCTGGTGTCTGGATCTGTACCAGTTGCTCCAGTGTAGCCTTTACAATCTGTGTCTGCTGTTCAACATTGTTAGGAGCACCAGCGTTAGCACCCATAGGTACCAATGGAGCTACTCCACGAGGGGTACCGGTCTGACGAACAACCGGCGGAAGCGCTGCAATAATAATTGTAGGAATTCCAGCTGCTTCAATCGCTCTCTGCACCAATACTGCAGAGCGGTGACAGGTACCTCATCCAGCAGTGAGGATAACTGCGTCAACATCCTCACTTTTAAACATTTCAGCAATGGCCGGACCGGTTTCATGTTTGAACTTCTCCTGGTTTCCACCACCACCCATAAATCCTGCATGCACAGGTGCGCAAGCTCTAATAAATCCTTCTGCTGCCAATTCGTGAATTCTGTCAATTGGGAACATACAGTTAATGTCTTTATTTACATCACTGTTATCGTATCCACCGTGAGATACCATTAACTCACTGGACGGAACGGTATTCTCGATCTTTCTCCAAGTAAAGTCTCCTGCAAGATTAAATCTTTCCTGAGTCTTTTTGTGAACGCCGGCTGCTGTTGCAAGGGCGATTGACATATCTTTTAACTCTTTTGTTACGGGAGTCCATACTGACGGGGGAGTGATCGGAACAAAGATTTCTGACTGCATGCCTTTAGCTACTGTCAAACTCATAAGTCTTCCTCCTTCATCATTTCTGGTTCTTCTGACGCGCTTCTTCTTGGCGTCTGTTATAGGTTTCAAGATTACTTACATATTTCTCATTGGCGTCTGGTCCAAGTTGTTCGATAAAACTCATATTCCACGCAACTTCCTGGCCAACTTTTATCGGATAGTCGGTGATCAGCATTCGCATCGGAATCTTCAAATAACCCAGTCTGCCTTTTAAATCAATGGCAACTGCACCATCCATCACCTCTACGATAACACCTTCCATCTTAATAATTTTATCGCCATATTTCATGTCCATAATTCTTTCACCTTGATTCTAGTCGTATTTTTCTTTACGCTTCTGGCTCATCGGCAAGGACTGCTCGTTGGCAACCAAATCAAGTTTCTTTCCTGTCGCAGCTTCAATCGCCTCTACATTGGAAACTTTTACATTCGGATTCCACTTCTTCTCTGCTCCCTTTACTTCTTCTCCAGCCATAGCATTCTTTAACATCTGTACCGCACGAACAGCATCTTCCGGACAAAGAGTGTTACATGCAAGAACTTCGTTTTCAATACCCGACTCAGATTTGTTATTATCAACCATGTGAGTCATGTACTTGTTACCTACTACCAAGGCACCCTGCATAGCACAGAAAGAAAGTCCTACAACAGGAATTCCTCTCATACCAATCTGCTCATGATGACTTGCAAAGTCGATATGGTTATTACCAAATCCTTCTGTTGTAACAAATGCTCCATCAATATCTAACATCTCGCACATCTGTCCGACACGTTTTGATACATAGAACTTCTCTGCATTAATCTGTGGGCTTCCTACAAAGATAACACCGCAAAGGTCGATCTCTTCATCATGCAAAGCCTCCAGAACCAACGGCTCTCTCCAGTAATGTCTTGACATCTCTTTAGAAGCCGGTCCGATACATGTCAATGCATGAATACATCCATCAAGTACTTCCAATGGAGATACACAGATCGGTACATTTCCAAGATCAACGTTCGGACGCGCACCAAGCACTCCTACCGGCTCTACCGGAAGAATCAGGTTATCGTGCATAGCACCCTGTCCCATAATCTCTTTTACGATTACAACTTTCTTCTTACCAGGTCTTCTGTACTGCTCATATGTCTCTTCTCTAACAGATTCTGACATATCAACTTCCTTCAAAGCCTCACGGATCTCCTGAGTGATAACGTCTGTTGCAGAATGTGCAGCTAACGGTCCAGGTCTCTCCATATTGGTTCCTTCTTTTACAGTTACCTGAGTCTTAATGAAGATTTCACCCTTTTCAGGTGCTCCCGGACGTCCCCACATAATGTTCTCATCCAGGTATCCTTCGGAAGAACCAAACTCTCCGATCTGCACTCCATTGGCATCTGTACCGGTTACCATCATTACAACACCATCTAAAACTCTTGTTGTACCGCTACCGACTTCATCTTCTCCATCTTTTGTAGCAATAGGCTGTACATCCATGATAGTCTCAGAATAAGTATGATACTGCTCCGGTGTAATAATGTCAATCTTCAGATCATATACCAGTTTCTGTGAATCGATACATTCTTTCTCAATTCCTTCTCTGATATAAAGAGTAGTTCCCTCGATCTTAGTCTCCGGTCCTCTCTTAACCTCTGTGATCTTGAAATACTTTCTTGTCAGTGTACGAATGAGTTTCGGCTCCTGCTTTGCAGGCTCTCCTGCTACTACCGACTGTGCAACCGCCGGCGCAACTACGGTCTGGCCTGATAATCCACCAACCGGAATCTCAAGATTAATATCTTTTCCTTCTCCAATATGGATTTTAAGAACTCCACCTCTTGCCTCTACCTCTGCTGACGCTGCCGGTGTAGCAACCGTTTCTTCTTCCACTGCCTGAACTTCTTCTGCCTTCGTCTCCGGAACGCTAGGTGCTTTTGCTCCTTCAACTACATCTGCTGTTAATGGGCAAAGAGAATCGCAAGTCTTTGTAAGCTTTGCTCCAAGTACCTGTTCGATTGTCAATGCTCCTGTCAGATCCAAAAGTCCAGAGTCTACCAAGTCATCAAAAATTGCCGGATCTTCCAAATTGGAAGGTTCGATGATGATGCCTTCTTCGGCTCTGCAACACAATACTGCCGGATCCTTCGCATGTTCTTTTGCTGTTTCAGCTGTAATTGACATACTTTTCCCTCCTTGTCTTAGTATTATATATACGCGATATCGCGCCTTTTGGTTATCACCCCCGACTGATCATCTCAGCCGGGAATGCTATCCACAAAAATGATCTATACAGGGATCTCCAAGTGAATATCTTTTCCTTCCTTGATATCGATCTTAAGGATTCCACCAACAGTACGAACCGTCATGTTGGTAGAGGTTATCGGTTCACTGTCTGCCTGCTCCGGCTCAGCTTCCTCTTCCTTCTCCTCTGTTACTTCTTTGATACCGTCTACCACCTCTGCTGTTAACGGGCAAAGGGAATCACAGGTCTTTGTTAGCTTTGCGCCAAGTACCTGCTCAATGGTAAGACATCCATCTAAATTCAATAATCCTGAATCTACCAATTCATCAAAGATTGCCGGATCCTCCAAATTTGCCGGTTCAATAGTAATACCGCCTTCTGCTCTACAACATAATACCGCCGGATCTTTTGCATGAGCTTTCGCTGTTTCTGCTGTAATTGACATAATAATCTCCTCCTTTTATATTTCGAAATATTTTCTATTTTTAGAAATCAATCTCCTGACTTACCTCTTTTGACACCTTCAAGGATCTGTAAAGAGGATGTCCAATGGTTCTCATTACATGGTCTGTCTGGTGGAATACTTTAAGTCCCATCTTCGGCCCGGATGCCATAACAGTATTGGAACAATCAGAACAGTTACCAATCAAAATATACTCACATTTATCTTTCTTAAACTGCATATTGTTCTTAACCTGTCCCGGACAGTTACCAGGTCTTAAGCACTTAAGAGGTGCTCCCGGTTTATTTTCAATTGCCTGCTTACATCTACAGACAGATACCACTTTGGAGTTCATCTTTTCTGCGATCTCACGCATACGTTCTTCGCTTCCACCGCAGGCACATACAAGAATACCCATGGTAGCTCCATGAAGATCCGGAAATTCGATGGTTACAAGGATGGATCCTGTAGTCTTAGTTGTAGGTGCATCTAATGTAGTAGACTTTCCTGTGAAAGCTCCTCCCATAATGATCTCACCATACTTGCCTTCGATTCCGCCAGCCTTCTCGATCATCTCTTCAACACTTACACCTACCGGCACGTCAAAGAAGACATGCGCTTCATTTCCGCCTTTAAGCTGTCCTCGAACAGTCATATTCTTACTGATACAAGGTTTCTTCTCATCAATAGCCTCAGCAATCTTGCAAGTTGTCTCTACATTAATAACAACAGATCTTGCCGCAGACGGAAGCTGAGTGGTTGTAAGCAATACTCCAAGGCACTCTCTTACTACAGCGCGCTCTTCCCCCATAGGGTAGATATCAGCCATCAGATGCATCGCGATATCCGGCTCATTCTCCAAAGCCTTCTGCAATACTTTAATGGCTTTGTGGTGTTTCTTCTTAATTGCAATGATAGACTTTCCGGCATGAGTAATCTCCATAGCATATTTAATACCACGGATCAATTTATCACTCTGCTCTTCGATCTGTCTCGTATTGTGTTCCAGTCCCGGCTCACACTCTGCAGCATTTACCAAAATATATCCACAATCCAGTTTAAAGTCTGCAGGAAGCTCCGGATTGATCTCTGGTGAAAGCTCACCCATAGGAGTCTCTTCTAAATTAATGTTAAGTTTAACTCCAGTAGGGAAGCCAGCACCTCCCATACCTACGATTCCGGCAGCCTTCACCAAATCAAGCTTAGAAGAATCTTCTGTAATCCCTTCTACTGACTCAGTAATCGGAACAAATTCATCCGGCTGTTCATCTGCCGATTCAATTATGATGCGATCCTCCGCGATCTCTGTCACTTTTCCGTACACGCTGGAGAAAATGTTAGCTCCCAGACCTGTAGGTTCAGCGATGAGTGTACCTTTTTTTACTTCATCACCCACATTAACAACAGGCTTACAGGGTGCGCCAACATGCTGGCGTAATAGAATCTGTACATTTCCCATGATACACGTCTCCTTCTCATTTTTCTTTATAATTATTCAGAGACCCATTTACAAAACTGTCTCCTCTTTGAAACTTCCCTTTTGTCCATGGATCTCTTATTGCCTCTTTTATAAAAACTATCTATAAATGTTAATCATTCATCACAATCTTTTTTGGCGAGAGCATGTGGGAATCGAACCCACCCAGGACGCTCCTAACGCCCTACACTGGTTTTGAAGACCAGGAGGCACACCAGTTACCCAACTACTCCCAAAATTTGTTATAGATATAACACATGACTTCTGCCATCAACACTACAATAGCATACTTTTTCTGATAGCACAACCCTTTCCTCCCCCTTTACATTGTTAAAAATCGTTGACTTTTCAACGCTTTTTAGCGATAATTGAATTAAGAAACTGAACGGAATACTAGAATCCGGTCTATTTGTTAATTTATTATTTATATTCAAAAATTTTTTATAAACTTTCAGTTTATTTCTTTAGATAATATATAGATTTTATCTATATCAAATTATACTACTATATTCCAGGAGGGAAAAACTATGGAACTAAAAGCAAATGTTGACACCAGTCGTTTTGAGTATCAACTGCACGCAGTGGATGCTCACACCGTCGGTGAATTTTGTCGTGTGATTATCGACGGATTCCCGGAGCCCGAAGGGAACACTATGATCGAGAAAAAGAAATGGATGGAGACCAATTACGATCATCTCCGTACCTCTCTTATGTTTGAGCCGAGAGGACATCACGATATGTTCGGAGCATTTTTGTGCGAGCCTGTTAATCCGGAAGCGGACTTCGGCGTTTTGTTCATGGATACCGGCGGATACTTAAATATGTGCGGTCACTGTACCATAGGCGCTGTTACCGTTGCTCTTGAAGCAGGTCTCAAAGAATCCCACGAGGGTGAAAACGAAGTAGTCTTAGAAGCACCTGCCGGACTGATCCGCACAACAGCTCTTGTAAAGGACGGAAAAGTAGAGCATGTAACTTTGACAAATGTTCCTGCTTTTGTTTATAAAGAAAACATTAGCGTTACTGTTGACGGTGTGGAAATTCCTCTTACTATTTCTTTCGGCGGAAGCTTCTTCGCATTAGTTGATTCCACAAAATTAAATATTGGTGAAATTTGTCCAAAAAATGTGGTAAAATATGAAGAGTTAGGTATGAAGATCCTGGAAGCAGTTAACAAAGAGCATCCAGTAAAACACCCACTCCTTGACATTGACACCGTTGATCTGGTTGAATTCTACGGACCAACTCCAAATCCTGACAAGGCTACTATGCGTAATGTTGTTATTTTCGGAGATGCCATGGCAGACCGTTCTCCTTGCGGAACAGGTACAAGCGCTAAGCTTGCCACCCTTCATCACTGGGGAGAGATCGAAGTAGGCGAAGAATTCATTTATGAAAGTTTCATTGGTACTCTGTTTAAGGGTGTAATCAAGGAAACCACCAAAGTCGCTGACTTTGACGCGGTCATTCCACAGATTACAGGAAGTGCATACTTAACCGGAACTGCAACTTATCTGATTGATCCTACGGATCCACTGAAATATGGTTTTGAAGTAGGATAGATTCCAAAACACTGCATAGAAAGGATGAATTTATATGCCACGCAAACCCTTGACCACAAAGCAACGCATCGTGAAGGCTGCATGGAATCTTTTCTATAAAAAAGGTTATGACGGTACAACTGTAGAAGATATTATAGCTCAATCGAAAACATCAAAAGGTACCTTTTACCATTATTTTAAAGGAAAAGAAGCTTTGCTTAATTCTTTATCTGATCTTTTCGATGAAAAATATGAAGAACTGACTGCCGAAATGAGTCAGGAGATGTCTGCCTACGACAAGCTTTTATATCTCAACCACGAGCTTTTTTATATGATTGAGACCAGTGTAGATATCAATCTTCTAGCATCGCTGTACTCGGCACAACTAATTACCAAGGACCACAAGTCCTTGTCCGACAGTGGACGTTTTTATTTCCAATTATTAAATGAGATCATATCTGAGGGATTAGCGTCCGGTGAATTTAAAAACACCAGTACAGCCAAAGAACTTATGAAAATTTATGCGATGTACGAGCGGGCAATGTTATACGATTGGGCACTCCTTGAGGGTTCTTACTCTCTAACGAAGTACAGCGACCGTCTGCTTCCCCATGTACTAAACACTTTCATTGATGGATTATAATTATTAGGAAATTTTAAGAGGGTAGGTGCTCGCGATTTGTTCGCGAGTACCTACCCTTTTTATTTTTCCCCAAGGCTTCCATGCCCTCTTTACAGCATTTTCCATAGCATACTATGTAATTATCTACAGCATACACTCATAAACATCTTCCTCTGTCACTCCCGCACTCCCTAATACCGGAAGAATCTGTTCTCTATCCGAAAGTTCTGCGCACCATGCCAATCCACAGCCAGCGGAGATCTCTGTAGGCAAGGGAATGAGTCTCCCCGGAACTCCTTGAGCTTTGCATTCTTTTTCCATTGCTATGGCTTCAGAGGTGGTATGAAATGCCACCACAAGTTTCAAAGTCTTTTTTCGCATCTTCTACTCTTCCTCTCTGGCAAGTTCTATGACAGCACGAATAGCCTCATCAATTTCTTCTTCTGTATTATAATGAGAAAAACTAAAACGAACTGCCCCTTGCTTCACCGTTCCAAAGGCCTGATGCATAAGTGGAGCACAATGACCGCCCGGCCTCGTGGATATCCCATAGTCCACCAAAAGAGCATCGCTTACCTCTCCGGAATCATAATCCCCTATATTGAAGGTTACGATCGGACATCTTTCTTTTTGTTCAAAATCTCCATAAAAAGTAAGCCCCGGAACTTCTTTGATGCCATTATAGAATTTCCACATCAACATCTGTTCCCGTTCCCGGATTCTATCGATTCCTGTCTTTTCCAGATACTCAACACCGGCAAGAAGTCCTGCAATCCCATGTCCGTTTAAGGTTCCTGCCTCTAAGCGCACCGGCATTTCCTCCGGCTGACTTTTACTAAAGGTCTGCACACCGGTTCCACCTACCTTAAAGGGACTGATTTCTACTCCTTCTCCCACATACAGACCGCCGGTTCCCTGGGGTGCTAACATTCCCTTGTGACCGGTAAAACAAAGAACATCAATCTGCATCTTCTTTACATCGATAGGGAATACCCCTGCCGTCTGGGACGCATCTACCACAAACAACAATCCATGGCGGTGAGCCAGATTTCCGATAGGCTCCATGGCAATATAGTTACCGGTAAGATTCGACCCATTGGTACAAACTATGAGACGAGTATTCTCTCTGATTGCTGCTTCGATATCCCTCAGATCTATTCTCCCTTTGTCATCACAACCTATAATTGTAAGCTCTACCCCATTCTCCCGAAGCTGGTACAAAGGGCGAAGGACAGAATTATGTTCCAGAACTGTTGTGATCACATGATCCCCAGGGTTCAGCAAACCTTTCAGAGCAATATTCAGGCTTTCCGTAGAGTTATTGGTAAATACTAATCTCGAAGGGTTATCTCCACCAAAGAAATGACAAAGTTTTTCTCTCGCTGAATAAATAGTCCTCGCCGAAGTAAGGGATGCCTCATTGGCCCCTCTTCCTGCATTTCCCATAGAAGTCATAGCTTCTACCACAGCATCTATCACTTCCCCCGGTTTCTTTAAGGTGGTTGCAGCATTATCCATATAGATCATGATTTTTCTTTACCTCCAAATATAGACTTTTCTACGATCTTGATAAATTTCTTCTCCACACCTGATAATTGATAATTCTTATTATATACCACATTAATGTTACGACCTTCTCCTGCTCCCGGTATCGGAAATGCCAAAAGTTTTCCCTCTCTCACTTCTTCTTCCGACGCCAGTTTTGAAAGCACGGAAATTCCAAGTCCCTGAGAAACGGATTTCTTGATGGTCTCCTGATTTGCCACGCTGGCAATAACTTCCAGTTTTTTCGGATTAATACCGGCATGTTTCAATTGTTTCTCCATCTCTTTTCTCGTACCGGATCCCTCTTCTCGTAGGATAAATTTTTCATCCAGGACCCAAGACAGATCCTCTGAGGCTTCTTCCACGATTTTCTGATACTTCTCTGTTTTTGGCATGATAATTGTCAGTTCATCTTTGTAGAACGGGATATACTGACAATTTTTCTTTTCCAGTACAGTTCCGGTAAATCCTACATCTGCTTTGTGGTCTACAATCATATCCACAACTCCGGCACTGTCAGATTCCACCAGCTTAAATTGCTCTCCCGGACATTTCTTTGCAAACTGTGCCAAAATCTCCGGCAAAAGATACTGGGCCGGAATTGTAGAGGCTGCAATGGTAATACATTTCTTTTCTGCTGCCAACCGTTCTCTTCTGTCAGTAAATACGTTGGTGATTTCCTGCTCCAGGTCTACAATCTGCTTCGCATACTTATATAATAATTTCCCATCCTCCGACAAATTGACTTCCTTCGTATTTCTAACAAATAATCTTACATCAAATTCCTTTTCCAGGGATGTGATATGGGCACTGACGGTGGGCTGTGTAAGATACAACTCCTTTGCAGCCTTTGAAAAACTACTCTCCTCCGCCACTCTCACAAAGGCTTCTAATTGCTTTAAATTCATTAATATGCCACCCTTTCACTTTCCGATCCATTCTTCTTCGTTACTTTTATACTATCCATATATTCAAGAATAGGCTTTGCGCTTTTTCTACTTGTGCCAAACATATCCCGCACCTGGGCGATGGTGATCAATGGATCTTTTTCCAGATGCTTCTTTATCTTTTCTTTTGCCTCTTCCATATAGGAAGTCAAGGTATACATCTCATCAAAAACCTTCACCGCCTGTTTTTCTTCCAAAAGGCAATTCAAAATATCGTCTGCCACATCATCCGGCACCCCAGGATGTTCCATCTCGGAATAACGGACAAAATCAAATCCTGCCATCTCCCAGGTTTTTAAATAGCTTTCAGAAACCTTTTCATACAGAGCATCTTTTCTGACTTCATAATCCGGTGTGCACAGGAACTCATTGATCCGCTTCATGACTCCACAGGAAATATAATAATCTATGATTTTATCAAAAACTGCTGGTTTTGTTTTCTTAAAGAAAGTCATCTGAACCTCTGCCTTCTTCATCCCAAAACGATAAGGATGAAGGGCTTCGTATTCTTCTAGAGATTTTAGAATGTCTCTTAATCGTTTACGACTCTCATCCGCATGCCAGTAATAGGTATCCTTTCGCAGCGGAAACTCCAAAATTCTGCCCTCTTCCTTTAGTGCTTCTACTGTTTCCCGAATTTCTTCCGGTGACAGCGCTGTAAGCTTCGCAAGCTCTGACAGGGCAATCAATGTATCTCCGTGCTCTTTAATATGCATCTCCACAACATCTGTAATACTTCCAGATTCTTTTCGTCTCAACTCTTCGATCGCATCTTCTCTAAATCTACGTTTAATCTTTGGATTTGGCTCCAAAATCACGCCCCCTCCTATGGTCTCCATCGGAGAATAGAATCGAACCACGAAACGATCTCCTCTTCGGACTGCGATTTTTTCTTCTAACCGAAGCTGCACGAATCCACTTTCTCCAGGACCCAGTTCTTCTTTATCTAAAAGCACTGCCCGGCATAAGATCTCACTGGTTCCTGTGAACAAATGGAGTCTGCTATGATTCTCAAGTACCCGCAGGGAAGAATCCAAAACCTTCAGTTTAACATCCAAAAGATCCGTATTTTTCATACTGTTTACCGGAGCAAGGACATGACCACGTTTCACTTCACTCTTCTTTACATTGGAAAGATTAATCGCCACACGCTGACCGGCAAAACATTCATTTTGGCTTTCTCCATGGACCTGGATACTTCTGATCTTGCACTCCTTTTCCACAGGATACATCTCAAGCACGTCATCTTTAGAAATAATTCCCGATACCAAAGTTCCCGTCACAATGGTTCCGAAACCCGGCAACGTAAATACCCGATCAATGGGAAGTCTTGGAATAGTATTTATATTCTTCTCCTCCACTTCCTCTTTGGTCATAATTTCAATCACTTCCACAAGCTCATGGATTCCTTCTTTCGTTGCCGCAGATACCTTTACAAGAGGAGCCTGCTCCATAAAAGTTCCTTCAAGCTCTTCTCTGATATCCTCTTCTACCAGCTTGGTCCAGTCTTCATCCACAAGATCGCATTTGTTTAAAACAATAATGCTTTTCTTAATTCCCAAGAGGCTTAGGATATCCAGATGTTCTCTCGTCTGTGGCATGATTCCTTCATCTGCTGCAATTACCAAAAGGACCAAATCCATTCCCACAACCCCGGCCACCATATTATTGATAAATTTCTCATGACCAGGCACATCAACGATACCTGCTCTTGTTCCACCCGGAAGGTCAAAATAGGTAAATCCAAGATCAATGGTAATGCCCCGACGCTTCTCCTCTTCCAGCCGGTCCGTATCTCTTCCTGTAAGAGCTTTGATCAAAGTGGTTTTTCCATGATCGATATGACCCGCTGTTCCTATAATCACATGTTTCATACCCTACTCCTAACGTTTCTTTATCAGAGATTTTTCTTCCAACACTTCAAAGTCTTTTAGTTCCTCTGCCAGGACTTTATAGTCCTTTCCCAAAGTTCTCATATCAAAGAAAATACTGTCATTTACTGTTCTTCCAATAACCGGAATCGGGAGAGCTCGAAGTCGCATCTCAAATTCGCGGACGGAAATTTTTTCCGGAATAATCTCTATTCCTACACTCGGAATACGCTCCAAAGGAAGAGAACCTCCTCCAATCTGGGATTTACTAGGCACCAGCTGCACTTTGGCCGGAAACGCCCATCCCTCTAACAAGCGAAGGAACTCCTCACCGTCTTTTTTCACCTGATCCAACGGTCGCGTTATCATCTCCAGCGCCGGGATATTCTTAACTGCCTGCTCCTCTGACTGATATTCCATCAGCACAAGCTCCAGGGCTGCTGCCGTAAATTTATCGATTCGAAGTGCACGAGTCAGCTGATTTTTCTTCATTCGATCGATATATTTCTTCTTACCGATGATGATCCCCGCCTGAGGGCCTCCCAGCAATTTATCACCGCTGAAGCATACGACGTCTGCTCCTTTTGCAATAGACTCCTGCACCGTAGGCTCATAGGTCAGCCCATATTTGCTAAGATCAACAAGAACACCGCTTCCCAAATCTTCAATTACCGGAATCTCATGCTCTTTTGCCAGATCCGCAAGCTCATCAATCTCCACTTTCTCTGTAAAACCAACAATCCGATAATTACTGGTATGGACTTTCAAAAGAGCCTTGGTCTCCTCTGTGATGGCATCCGCATAATCCTCATAGTGGGTTTTATTTGTAGTACCCACCTCTACAAGAGAGGCACCGCTTTGCTCCATCACATCCGGGATTCTAAATTTTCCACCGATTTCCACCAGTTCTCCCCTGGATACCACCACTTCTCCCCCTTTTGCCAGAGAGCTTAAAATCAGCATCACTGCCGCAGCATTATTATTCACGGCCATAGCAGCTTCTGCTCCTGTGATCTTGCAAAGAAGTTCCTCAAAATGAGAATAGCGCTCTCCTCTGTGCCCTTCCTCTAAGTCATATTCCAAATTGGAGTATCCCGTGGCAATCTCATAGATCTTATCCATATGATTCTTACTAATAGGAGCTCTGCCTAGATTGGTGTGTAGAATAGTTCCCGTCCCATTAAATACCCTCTTCATATTAGGGATGTACATCTGCTCCGCATTTTGTTCGATATAATTTCCCAACAGATGAATCCGTTGCTCTATGGATTTTTCATCCTGGCAGGACGAAATATATTCTCTCAAATCATCCAATTCTCCACGAATAGCCTCCATTACAGATTCTCTGCCATAACGCTCCACCAGTTTCTTCACATTTTCTTGTTCCAAAAGAATATCTACCTTCGGTATACTCCGATACCATTTCTTTTTATCCATGATATTTTTCCTTATCTCTAATATAAACGAATCAGTTTATCACATTTCTCGGTTACCGTACCAATAACGGAAACCTGTGTCTCCATTCCTATGTTTTGAAACTCCTGAAGCATTCCATTCAAGTCTTCCGGCGCCACACTAAGAAGCAATCCGCCGGAAGTTTGGGGATCGTAGAGAAGATCTAAGTATACGGGTGAAATCCCATCGGATTCCACTTTATCTATGGAATATCCTCTGTTTTTGTAAGTTCCTGCCGGTACGAGTCCCATCTTTGCAAACTCCATGGCATCCGCCATATATTTCACAGAATCCGCCACAATCTCAAAGGTCACCCCACTGGCTTCTGCCATCTCCACACTGTGTCCTAGGAGGCCAAATCCCGTAATATCCGTGCAGGCAGTAACATGGAACTTCTCTGCCACTTGCTTTGCTTTTTTATTCAAAGAAGACATCACCATCTGGGCTTCTTTAATGGAAGTCTCTGATGCCATGTCACCTTTGATGGCCGTATTTATAATTCCGCTTCCTATCTGCTTGGTAAGAATCAGGGCATCTCCCGGTCTGCATCCATAATTTTTAAAAATCTTATCCGGATGCACAAAACCGGAGACACATAATCCATATTTCGGCTCATCATCCTGCACCGAATGTCCTCCAACCAAAACTGCTCCTGCCTCTTTTACCTTGTCCGCTCCTCCCGCTAGGATCTCGCCCAAAATAGCCGGATCCAGACAATTCGGGAATCCAACGATATTTAATGCTAACGTAGGCTCTCCTCCCATAGCCCAGACATCGCTTAAGGAATTTGCAGCTGCAATCTGCCCAAACATATAAGGATCATCCACAATAGGGGTGAAGAAATCTACCGTTTGGATCATAGCAATATCGTCTGTAATCTTGTAGATTGCCGCATCATCAGAAGTTTCAATTCCCACGATCAAATTCTCATCGTGGAATTTTGGTAACTTACCCAGAACCTGGGCAAGGGTCTCCGGACCTATCTTTGCAGCTCATCCAGATGTCTTACTATAACTGGTCAGTTTAATATCCGAACGCATCTTCTCCCCCCTTTCTCTTAAACATACACAAACAAGTATACTAATTTTAGAAAATGATACCAAAACTAATATCAAAAACTAATACCCAAAAAAACAATACCCAAAACTACCAGCAAAGAAACGCAAATATGCCAGGCCACTGCTTTTATCAGTATGGGCCTGGCACTTATCTCTTTTATTTTCTAAAGCTTTATGGCTTGATGATCTTGGCAGCTTTCGCCTGTGTCTCAACGATGTTATACATATTTGTTACGCTTCCAACTACAAGCTTGTCTTTGAGTCCATAATAATCCAAACAGGTACCGCAGGACATAATCTCAACCCCCTGCGCTTCCAGAGACTTCAGATCCTCCAGGGCCGGAGAACCTTCTGTTGTCATCTTAACCCCGCCATTGTAAAAGAGCATTGTCTTTGGCAAAGTATCTAACTGGGTAATAGCAAAAATAAATCCTTTGATCAATACACTTCCCAGTTCATCGTTACCGGTTCCCATGCGATCCGAAGAAACAACTACCACCAGGTCTCCTTTTGCATCCGGAATACATAAGGCATCTTCCTCTGCCTGTGGTGCTCCCTGCATAGTAATTACCACTTTAAACTCCGCTTCTCCAAGTTTCTCAGAATGGACCTGTCCTCCGGCACTGATGGCCATCTTGGTAACATTCTGTACAGAGATTTCATTGTCTACCAATACTTCAATGGTCTCAGGACCTGTAAGAGCCTGCATTGCCTTTTTTGTCTTAATAACCGGGATCGGACAATTATCTCCCATTGCGTTTACTGTAATCATGATCTTTCGCCTTTCTTTTCACCTCATTAGTATTTGTGCTCGTACACTTATAGATATATTCTATCACTAATTTTCTTCCAGGTAAATGAAATTATTCTTTCTGTTTATTAGCCAAACATTCCTGAATTGCATTATTAAGCGACAGCATCTTCTCATCTAAGGTAGATACCATCTCCGCACATTCCCTAAGATCTCTACTAATATACTCCGGTGCATTTCCCTCGAATTTATAATAAATCTTATGCTCCAAACTGGCCCAAAAATCCATGGCAATGGTCCGAATCTGAATCTCTACCTTTGTATTTACACAGCTATCGGAGAGAAAGATGGGCACTGATACCAGCATATGATAGCTTTTATATCCACTCTCCTTAGGATTTTTAATGTAATCCTTAATAGACAAAACCTTCAGATCGCTCTGATTTCCTATCATCTCTGCCAACCGATAAATATCTGAGGTAAAGGAACAGATTAGCCTCACCCCCGCGATATCATTGACATACTTTACCATATTCTCAATCGAGGTCTCATAACCGTAACGCTTTAATTTCTTTACAATACTCTCAGGACTCTTGATCCTGGTCTTAATGTGCTCAATCGGATTGTATTGATGCACATGTTGAAATTCATCATTTAAAATTTCCAGTTTCGTTCCTACTTCTTTCAACGCCGCATTATATAAAAACATAATAGTCTTCCAACTATCCACGTCTTCGTAATTGCGTATTGCATTAACCATATAACTAATACTCCTTTAGTACTCGATGCCTTCTCTCGCCATCTTCCCCAGATCGTAAGGGTGCTTGATCTTGGTCATCTGTGTAACATAATCTGCCATCTCAAGCAGATTATCTGTAATGGTATGTCCTGTGAGGATCACTTCCATCCCCCTTGGTCTGTGTTCCAGAAATCCTATCAGCTTCTCTTCACTAAGGACATCTAACTGAATGGCACAGAGCGCTTCATCCAAAAATACCACATCAAAGGGGGTACAAAATCGAATGATCTCATCCAAGGCCTTGTTATTATAACGTTTCGTCTCGGCCCTTTCATCCCCATTCATTTTGCTGACAAATTTCACCGGCTCTCTTCCATTCAGGCATGTAATGTTAGGAATGTTTTCTAATATTTTTCGTTCGCTAGAGCTATTACTTTTCAGGAATTGAAACACAAGCACCTTCATGCCACTGCCTGCTGCCCGGATGATTTGTCCGACAGCTGCCGTGGTTTTTCCCTTGCCATCCCCATAATATAAATGAATTCTTCCTGTATCTTTCATCTTGCTTCCTCGCTACTTTTGTTCATTCCTCTTCCCATTATTATACACAACATTCAGGGGCAATGTATACCAATAGATTCTAAAAAGAAGATAAAAAAGGATGATAAATGTGTTACAATGATAATCGCAAAAGCCAAGAAATATGAAAATGGCTTTGAACAATCACGAAAGCTATTTGCGTTTAAAAAGGAGATCCTATGTTTCGTTTATGGGGAAAAGAATTTAAAAATAACAAAATGCTTCGAGACACGGTTGTAGAGGACGACAGCGACGATACCAGAACCCACAAAATTTTCAATGCACTGGATCAGATTTGCTATGATTTTGACTTAAGTAAGCCTATTTGGCTGGATGTAAATATCGACGAATTCAAACGTCTTGCCAAGACAAGATTTACTTCAGACAACTTTGTGGATTCCATAGATTTTGATTACCTGGAGATCCATGTTATCGAAGAGTAAGGAGGCACATTATGATCGCAACTATGGGACTTACTGTGAAAGCCTTAAAAAAGGAACCCTTTTCCGGTTCCCACCACGGCATGCGCTATTATTTGAACACCTCGGAGGATGGTTTAAGTGTATGGATTTATCCGGAACCCTGGTGTTTTGAAAAGACTCCTGATGAGGATAAGATTTACAAAAATTTTTCCTTTGATCAGGAAGGTCTTGACGCCGCTGTGGACTGGATTAATGAATCATTCAAATCTCGTCAGGAAGACTGGGAACTGGCGGAAAAAACAAAAATGCAGAAGCTCCTTTCTTAGGAAACTTCTGCATTTTTATATAGTGAAATGTGTCAACAAAACGACATCAACATCTAACTCTTATAATTTACGGCTTTCTCAAAATATCCACCGTATGCGCTCCCGCTCCCAGGAGATCTTCCCGCTCGCAGGTAGCCATCTGATATTGCACAAAATATTCAAATTCCTCTTCATCCAACTGGTTTAAAAATGGCCGCATGTAATTGGCCGGACCATCGGGAGATAAGATTTTAAGCCGCACAAGGCCTGCATCCTCCGACAATTTCTTAATATCTTCCAAGCGCATGTAATCATACAGATCTTCTTTTTGAGATCTGGTCTGAAACTCCTCTGTTAATCGATTATTTTCCACGCACTCTTTGATATGTCGTTCTTTGAAAGCATAGGTGATCACCCCGTATTCATTCATGCAATAGGCCACCAAAAGAATTCCTCCGGGCTTTGTAACCCGCTTCGCTTCCTCAAGTGCCTGAAGTTTTTCCTCATAAGTAAAAAGGTGATACATAGGTCCAAACAAAAGAGTCAGATCAAAGGTATTGTCCTTAAGTTTTTTTAAATTCAAGGCATTTCCCTGCATAGCATTTACCTTGCTGTTTTTCTGCTTTAAAATCCCCAAATTATATTTCACAAGTTCCACAGCCGTCACATCATAGTCTTCCTCCGCAAGAGCAACGGAGTACCTTCCGGTTCCGGCTCCTATATCCAGGACTTTCACCGTCTCAGGCTCTCCCATTCCTTCCAGATACTTATGGATGTACTTCATAGAAACCCGGTATTCCACCTGTCCATGTCTTGAATTCAGTCTTTTTTCTTCATTAAATTTATTATAGTATGCCTCAATTTCATTCATTGGCGACACCCTCTGCAGTATTTCCCACCTGGTAATCCGAAGGATTCTCCGTGGTAACTTGCGACTGATCATCTGCGGAACTGTCTGTAGTGGTTTCCGACTTTCCATCCAGAGCACTCTGAGCGCTGCTAGCTGCCTCCGTACTTGGAAAGTTCTCTACAATCTGCTGATACAAAGTCTTAGCCTCATCGGATTTACCATTTTTCTCATAACATTGAGCCAGCAAAAGAACTGCCGCTCCGGTATTATACTCACTATCCATTTTGTTCAATTTTTCAAGATCTGTGATAGCCGTCTCATAATTTCCTGCTGTGTAGCATGTAGTTGCCTCTGTATAGAGGTCGTCGCACACGTCAGGATAAATAGATGCCGTCAAGGTATCAAACTGCTGTCTTCCTAAGGTTCCAAGGGCCTCTTCATTTACATTTAAAAGTTCATCCGCCATGGCAGAATAACTCATATCTCCGCTATTTAGGTTATTATACATATTAATGACCGTTTCATAGCTTTCCTTTACTATATCTGCCGACACCTGAGTCTCTGTGGATTCTTCCTCACTGTTTCTATAAGTTTCCAGTTCCTTTTTTAACGCGTTAATCTGAGACTTTTGAGTTGCGATCTGCTCGCTAAACTTCACAACTCTTTTATCATTCTTATTCTGAGTGGAGGTATTGAGAGCCGGCATGATCAAAAACCACATAAGAGCCACTCCTACCAAAATACCGATTCCGATATTTGCCACCGTATGAAGCCTGGTATTCATCATCAAACGGTTTGTAGTAGGTTGGATGATCGTATCATTTCCCACAGTATAGGTCACCGTATGTTTGGCCTTGCTTTCCTGAGACTTACTTTTTGCACTTTGGGCTTTTCTAAGGTTGCGAAGCTCATGCATATAATGCAGAGTCGTAGTATCTGTAGTATCTAATTTATGAGCCGCCCGTATGGTCTGTCTTGCCTGAGAAAACTGTCCTGTATGAATAAAAAGCAAAGTCAAAAGCTGATAAGCCTTTACAAAATTAGGATGTTCTATGATAGCTTTCTTTAGCTGTAGGATCGCCATATCTTCATTTCCTTGCATGCAATAATCCAGAGACTGATTAAATCTCTTGATTGCCTGATTCATCTTGGCAAGTTCCGTAGGATTTTCCTTCACCTTTTTTATGTAATAATTGGCAATATTATCACGAGACTGAAAATTCTTACTTAAGATCCACTCTCTGAGAGCCTCTGCCACTTCACCGCGACCATAGTAAACGAGTCCCAAAAGATTTCTCGCCGCTATATTATCTCTATTGTATTGTAAACTCTTCTTTAAAGAAACAATGGCTCCTGTAAGATCCCGGATGGTTGCTTTCTTTAAACCGTCGTTGTACCAGGCATTGGACTGGTACATCACTTTTGTTGCGTAATCCATATGATATCCTCTTCTTTATGTTACTTTGTCTGCTCAATAACTTCTCTTAGGATATCTGTCATATCTGAAAGATCCTCCTGATAAATGGCCTCTTCAATATCTTCAATCTCCAGACTAGGTTGGAATTTTTTTACTTCTTCATCAAAATTCAGCATGTTTCTTCCTCCTATCTCTCGAAATATATCTTTCTATTTTTTCTTTCTAAATCTAGCTTCTAAATATATTTCTATCTATTTATCTCTCCAAATACTTCTTGATCATCCCCACCAGATACAAGGAACCCAGACAGTAAATGAGTCCCTTCCCCTGACGCTCTTCTTCCGCCGCTTTAGTAGCATCGGAAAGATTTTTGCAGCATCTCACCGGTGCAGTTGTATAGATTTTAAAAATTTCTGCTAAAACCTCCGCAGAAACTTTTCTTTCATCTTCGATCTCCGTTACCACAAATGCTTTTGCATTAATTCCACTACACAGAAGGCGGATCATCTGCTTATAATCTTTATCTTTCACCGCAGAAAACATAATCACCGGTGGCTCTTCTTCCTCCAAAAGAGAAATACTTTTTACAAAGGCTTCAATAGCTCCGGGATTGTGAGCTCCATCCACTACCATATGTTCTGTTATATATTCCATTCTACCCGGCCATTTCATAGAGGCGATAGCTCTCGCCCAGGTAGCTTCATAACCACAAAAAACCCTTTCTTTTTCCTGGTTCTCACCAGTCTTTTCTGCAAAATCCAGTAAATATTCTGCTGCCTCTATAGCAAGTTCTGCATTCATCACCTGATAATATCCACAAAAAGGCACCTGATAGGTAACACTTTTATCATACGCATTGCTTCTTGAAAATGCAATATATTTCCCTGTAACTTCCTGAAGGGTAAAGGACTTATCTGTCACCGAAAAATACGGAGCCTGCTTTTCTTCTGCCTCTTTCTTTATAACTTCAGTGACAATCTGACTATTTCCATCAAAAATTACAGGCACGTGAGGTTTGATAATCCCGGCCTTTTCTCCTGCAATCTCTTCAATCGTATCTCCTAAAATTGCTGTATGATCCATACTTACAGAAGTGATGATCGTAAGGGTCGGATGTTCCAAACAGTTGGTACAGTCTAATCGTCCGCCAAGTCCTGTCTCCAAAATTATATATTCAACATTCCATACTTCATAGGCCATCATAGCCATACCAAAGAGGAATTCAAAGTAAGATGGATGCCCCAGTCCTTCCTCTTCCATTTCAATAGCCTTGCTTTTCACTTTTTCAAAAATCTCTGCAAAAAGATCATCAGAGATTTCTTGGTTATTCACCTTAATCCGCTCATTTAATCGAATCAGATGGGGAGACGTAAAGAAGCCTGTCCGTCTTCCTTCCTGCATCAAAATTGCCTGAAGATAAGCACAGACAGACCCTTTTCCATTGGTTCCTGCCACATGGATTGTCTTTTTATCCAGGGCAGGATCCCCCAGTCTTCGTAAAAATTCTCTTGTATGATGCAGCGGATGTTTCTTCGTAAACTTCGGCAGTTCTTCAATATAGGAGACTGCCTCCTTGTATCCTGACATCATTCTATATGCTCCTAATCATTTTCCTGCTCTACCCAGGACTTCGTCTTATCGGTAGCCGTTCCCTCCTGGCAGATCAGTTCACCGTTCTTGTATACATAATAATCCGAACGTCTAAATGTAGTGTTACTAGATCCCATTTGCTTCACGCAAATCACATCGTCGTCCTTAAGTTCAACATTGGAAATATCGATTCTTGTATTATTTAAGAACCTGCTATCCACCTTTTCTCCATTCACAAAGACCTTGCTTTGCTTGGTGAAATTTTCTCCATAGAGACTGTAGCCGCTATTTAACTTGGAAACGATCTTCGTAAGGCTTACATCTCTGACACCCATGACCATATGTCCACTGGTGATAGGTTTTTTGCTGTCTTCATAGACATACTGATTGCCATAGAGAATATCATACTGAAGAAGCTCAAGATCCGACAGATAATTCTTTGTGCTTCCCCGTTCCTGATGATAGTTAAATACGGTTCCGGAATGAATATCCAATCGCTCAAATACCTCTGACATAATTCGATAAGAAGGAATATTCTTATCTTGTTTCTCAAGTCCTATATTATCCCAGATTACATAGTTGGTATTATAAAGATAACGGCTCTTTAAATCTTCTGCCGTAAGCCCCATGGTAGGCAAGTGATCTCCGTAAAAAACTACCACGGTAGGTTCATTTCTCTTCTCCACTGCCTTAATAAGATCTCCTGCGAACTGATCCATCTCATAAACTTGATTTACATAGTATTCCCATTTATTTTTCAGAGCTTCATCCTCGATACCCTCAACTTGAATCTTTGGATTGGCAATTACCTGTTCTTCCGGATAATCTCCATGGCCCTGAACACTGACAGTAAATACAAAATCCTGCCCTTCTGTAGTATCCATAGCTTCCATGATATGATCCACCAGGATTTCATCCTTCGACCAACCATTTTCGGTGGTCTGCAGAATATTCATAAACTCTTTACTGGTAAATGAATCAAATCCAATATTATTATAAACCCTTGCTCTACTGTAGAAGTTACCACCATTGTTATGCAAACCATGAGTTCCGTAACCAAGGGAAGCCAGAGCCGTTGCCGCACTCTCACAGGTTTGATTCTTAAGTACTGTCTTGTAAGGATATTCTCCCGGACCAAAGAATCGCATACTCATACCCGTCAGTACCTCAAATTCTGTATTGGCGGTTCCCGCTCCTACGGAAGGCACCTTGAAATATCCACTGGAATAATTTTTATACATCTCATGGAGGTTCGGGCAGGCATCCTTATTTGTAGTAAAGAATTCCGCCTCGTCCACATCAAAATAAGATTCCAACTGTACAACAATAATATTAGGCAGGTCATCTTCCGATCTTCCTGTTTCACTTTTGGTAATCTCTCCGTTATTGCTGATCTCTTTCATGGCTTCTTCGCTATAACCATTAGGCTGATCGATTCCGGTATTAAAGACACTGGCCATAAAGCAATAAGGGAGTCCATAGTCTTCATAAGCAAATGCAATGTTTCCAAAATAGGTGGAAACCACTCGTTTATCAATAGCCGCATTGGTAGCAAAGGTATAAGCCACTCCACAAACTACGATTCCCGCCACTGCTAAGAGTCTGTGCATCTTTCCTTCGTACTGTCCGCCTCTTCGCCATATGGATATGGTCAAGACAATCACAGCTCCGATTCCCACCGCCAGCATAATCAACTCAAAGTTGTTGAAGTAGTTATTGATCAGGGATACCGCATCCGACGCCACCTTAAGATCCTGAGCATTAAATGGAGTCACTCGCTTTAAAAGCATATAGCCATTGGCCACTCCAAGTACCATCCAAAGCACGGTAATAAGGAGTCTTACAAACACACGCCTTCGGAACAGATATACAACAGAAAATGTGATAAATATCATAAAGGCATTGTATAAAAATACCATAGGCGAGCCTACCATATACTTCCAAGCCGCGATCAAGGAATGTCTTGATAAGGCTTCGATGCTTAAATTAATAAGGCAGGCTAACAAGGCATGAAAAAGAATTGAGAACCGGTTCATGAATGCATAAACCGGTCTCATCTTCTTAGCAAAAGCGCTGTTTCTTCGT
Organism: bacterium; assembly: GCA_963658085.1. GTDB lineage: Bacteria > Bacillota > Clostridia > Lachnospirales > Lachnospiraceae > CAKRJP01. The sequence goes on along the minus strand of CAVKOU010000013.1, from coordinate 6,502 downwards.
TTTTCAAGAATGCGTTTTCTACGCTCCCCGCGATTCTTAAAATATTGAATCACGTCCTCTTTTTTTAAATTCTTTAGTTTCTTAACCTTCCCTTTTATATCGGGTCTTTTTAATTTAAACTTAGATTTAAATTTTATAGGAAAATTTTTCATTTTACTATGCTCGGTTTTTCAGTCCGGCAAGTCGCTCATTTACCTGTTCTAACATCTGTTTATATTTCTCAAGTTTATCGCGCTCTGCCTGCACCTTTGCTTCCGGCGCCTTGCTTACAAATTTCTCATTATTCAGCATACCTTCTGCACGAGCAATCTCCTTTTCTAGTTTCTGCGCCTCTTTGCTCAGACGCTCTGCCTCCTGGGCAAAGTCTACCAACTCTTCAAGAGGAACATATACGGTAGCATCTGACACTACAACGGAAACTGCATCCTCTGCAATGTTAGACTTGTCTGTCTGAACCACGAAATCATTGGCAGCAGCCATCATCATAGCGGACTCTTTTAAAAGTCCCAATCCAGCCTGAAGATCTGCATCTTCTGTTACCACGTAAATGGTAGCCTTGCGGGAATTCGGAACATTCATTTCCGCACGGACATTTCTGACACCACGAACGATCTCCTTATAGTGATCTACAATATTCTCTTCTGCCGGGAAGTTATAAGCCTCCTGATATACCGGCCACTGAGACATCATAAGTGACTCTTCCTCCGGAATCAGCTTGCTGTAAATCTCCTCTGTAACAAATGGCATATATGGATGGAGAAGCTTTAAGGAAGTCTTTAGAACCTCTCTTAAAGTCCAAAGAGCGTCATTTGCACTAACTGCATCCTCTTCTCCGTGATAGATACGATATTTTGCAAGCTCGATATACCAATCACAGAACTCATCCCACATAAAGTCATAGATTTTAGAAAGAGCAATACCAAGCTCAAACTTGTCCATATTTTCTGTAACATCTTTTACTAAGCGGTTGCACTTAGAAAGAATCCAGCGATCTGCCGGACGATCCTTTAGATCTGTAGGAGCAGTAATTTCCTTGCCTTCCATGTTCATGAGGATGAATCTGGATGCATTCCATACCTTGTTTGCAAAGTTACGGCTTGCCTCTACCTTCTCATTGTAAAAACGCATGTCATTTCCGGGAGCATTTCCTGTAATCAAGGTCATACGAAGTGCATCGGCACCATACTGATCAATAATATCCAATGGATCGATACCATTTCCTAAGGATTTACTCATCTTGCGTCCCTGGGAGTCACGAACCAAACCGTGGATAAATACGGTATGGAATGGTGATTTTCCTGTATGGGCATATCCTGAAAATACCATTCGTATAACCCAGAAGAAGATAATATCATAACCTGTAACCAACACATCGGTCGGATAGAAGTAATCAAGATCTTCTGTCTGCTCTGGCCATCCTAAGGTTGAAAACGGCCACAATGCTGATGAAAACCAGGTATCCAAGGTATCTTCATCCTGTGTAAAGTGAGTACAACCACACTTCGGACACTTCTTTGGAAGTTCTTTTGCTACTACTACCTCTCCGCAATCATCACAGTAGTAAGCAGGAATTCTATGTCCCCACCAAATCTGTCTGGAAATACACCAGTCGCGGATATTCTCTAACCAGTGAAGATAAATCTTATCAAATCTCTCCGGAACAAAGCGAAGCTCCCCTGTCTTAATAGCATTAATAGCAGGTTTTGCAAGCTCCTCCATTTTTACAAACCACTGCTGTTTGATCAACGGCTCTACGGTAGTCTTACATCTGTCATGAGTTCCTACATTATGGGAATGTGGAACGATTTTCACTAAGTATCCCTGCTCCTCAAGCTCCTTCACGATCAGCTTACGAGCCTCGTAGCGGTCCATACCCTCGTACTTACCGCCATTAGAATTAATGGTAGCATCGTCATTCATAATATTGATCTCAGGAAGGTTGTGACGCTTTCCAACTTCAAAATCGTTAGGATCGTGGGCGGGTGTAATCTTTACGGCACCGGTTCCGAATTCTTTATCTACATAGTAATCTGCCACAACCGGGATCTCTCTTCCCACCAATGGAAGAATTACATTCTTTCCTACGATATCTTTGTATCTTTCATCCTCCGGATGTACCGCAATAGCCGTATCTCCCAAGAGAGTTTCCGGTCTTGTAGTTGCAATCTCAAGGAAATCATCAGATCCTACCACCGGATACTTAATGTGCCAGAAGAATCCATCCTGTTCCTCGTGTTCAACTTCCGCATCGGACAAAGAAGTCTTACAAACCGGACACCAGTTAATGATTCTGGACCCTTTATAAATAAATCCTTTTTCATGAAGGTTGATAAATACCTGAGAAACTGCCTCAGAGCATCCCTCATCCATGGTAAAACGTTCTCTGTCCCAATCGCAGGATACACCTAATTTCTTAAGCTGAGACTCGATCGTTCCGGCATACTCTTCCTTCCACTGCCAGGTTCTCTCTAAGAACTTCTCTCTTCCCAGTTCCTTCTTGTCGATTCCTTCTTCTTTCAACTGGTTGGTAACCTTAACTTCTGTAGAAATAGCCGCATGATCGGTTCCCGGAATCCACAGTGCGTTATAACCCTGCATTCTCTTATAGCGGATGATAATATCCTGTAAAGTATTGTCCAGGGCATGTCCCATGTGAAGTTTACCTGTAATATTCGGTGGTGGCATTACGGTAGTAAATGGCTTTCTGCTTCGATCTACTTCCGCATGAAAATATTTATTCTCACACCACTTGTCATAAAGTTTTGCCTCAATGGCTTTCGGATTGTAAGTTGTCTCCAAATTTTGACTCATAATTTTCTCCTCATAAATCTACTTCTCTTAGCTTAGCAATCAATGTCATCTTACTCGATTACTTATTGCACAAAAAAACGTCACCCCTTACGCATAAAGGGCGACGAGCATCGCGGTACCACCTTCATTTATATAGAATAAATCTATACTCTCCTCTTATTCTATAACGTGAATGATTCCGTGATCGCCTACCTGCCTTCAGATTCTTTTGTCCAAAGACCTCTTAGCCACCCAGCTCCAAAGCTACCTTCAGCACCCTGTCTCCTTAAGGAACTCTCAACCTCTAATTCCTCTCTCTGTCAGGTCAGAACTACCTACTCCTCTTCTTCATTGCCTTTCAAATATAACACCAAATTTTATCGTCTACTGTCACTTGCTTTCCTTTTGCTCATGGGGTAAACCAACAATAAAAAAGGGCGTACAAACTACCAAATATCATAGTCATGCGCCCTTATTTTGTCAAGATGTTCAAGGAATTTTCACAAACTCTTAAGGTTTCATTTTTAATACAAATTTAGTACAAAACCGAGGTTTTCTTTTATTTAGGAAACCTTGATTGCTCCAAGGATTTCTCCGATCGGAGCCGCAATGGTAAGCTCTGCTCCCACTTCCCTTGCAGTGGCACTTTTATTGATTACCACCAAATGCTTTCCTCTGAAATAATCGATAAAGCCGGCAGCAGGATAAACTACCAGGGAAGTCCCTCCTATAATTAGGGTGTCTGCCCTACTTATGGCTGAAATAGTATTCTGAATTACTTCAGAATCCAGTCCTTCCTCGTAGAGTACCACATCAGGTTTTACAATGCCTCCGCAGGAACAACGAGGTGTCCCTTCTGCAGATTTCACATAATTCACATCATAGAATTTATGACAGTTCTGACAGTAGTTACGCATAATACTTCCGTGAAGTTCATAAACGTTCTTACTTCCCGCCGCCTGATGAAGTCCGTCAATATTCTGTGTTACTACCGCCGAAAGTTTTCCTGCCGCCTCCAGTTCTGCTAATTTTATATGGGCTGCATTTGGTTTCGCATCCAGGAAGATCATTTTCTCTTTATAAAAATCGTAGAAAGCGTCGGTATGTCTCACGAAGAAGCTATGGCTTACGACCTGTTCCGGAGAGTACTTATACTTTTGATGATAAATACCATCTGCGCTACGAAAATCCGGGATTCCACTTTCCGTGGACACCCCTGCCCCTCCAAAAAATACAATATTCTCGCTATCGTCTATAATCGCCTGTAATTTAGCTATCTCTTCCTGGTACATCCTTTGTCTCTCCCCTTTCTATAATCTCAAATCTCCAAAAATTCCATTGTTACTCTCCTAGTTCTTTTAGAATCTCGTAGATATTAAAGTTACATTCCTAGTTTTTTTAGAATCTCGTAGATATTCAAATTACATTCCTAGTTCCTTCACGATTTCATGCGCTTTTGGGCTTCCTGCCACGCCACCGATTCCTGTCTCCTTGAGACTTGGATCCATCTTATCTCCAACTTCCCGCATGGCATCAATCACCTGATCCACCGGAATCTGACTCTTAATTCCCGCAAGAGCCATGTCTGCTGCCGACAAAGCATCAAAAGCCCCAATGACATTTCGCTTTACACAAGGCACTTCCACCAAGCCTCCCACCGGATCGCATACCAACCCCATAAGATTCTTTAAAGACATGGCACAGGCATGGGAAATCTGCTCATTGTTTCCACCTTTCAGATGACAAATAGCTCCCGCTGCCATCGCTGCCGCGGAACCAATCTCCGCCTGACATCCACCGGAAGCTCCGGCAATATATGCTCTGTGGGCAATTACCTGACCGATACCTGCCGCCACATACATAGCTTCCACCATCTTTTCCTGAGGGATCTCATGTTCTCTCTGATAGGTCACTAATACCGCCGGCATAACCCCACAGGCTCCTGCGGTAGGAGCTGCCACGATACGCTTCATACAGGCATTGTTACATCCCATTTTCAGAGCTGTAGCTATGACTTTCCCCATAAAATCACCGCAAAGAGTGTCACCTCCTTGGTTGTAAGCCTCCATAAGACCGCCTTCCGTTCCCACAAGGCCGCTGTTGGAAGAAAGTCCCGTCTCATAGGCATCTACACTGTCTTCCATAGATTTCCACATATACTTCATCTGTTCTAAGGAATCTACCTCAGAAACTGCTCGTTCCGTACAATCTTCAAGCTGTATAGCCTTCCAAAATGGAAGCTTTAGCTCCTTACATCTTACGCAAATTCCATCCATTGAACCAAACGACATATCCGCCCTCCTACTCAGCATCAATTCCTTCATTTACATTAAAGAAGGTTACCTTAATAATTCCTTCCAGCCTGCGAAGCCACTGAATCGCCATATCCGGAATCACTTCATCGGTCTCAATGACCATAACAGCATAGCCGCCTCTCTTATCTCTAAAAAGCTGTAAGGTTGCTATATTTACATTGATCTGATGCAAAATAGCCGTCACCTGTGCCACATGTCCCGGTTTATCCTCGTTGTGAACAATAAGGGTATTACTCTCTGCATTGAAATTTACATCGATATTATCAATTTGATTCACTAAAATACGACCGCCGCCAATAGAACATGCCTGAATGTTCAGGGTTTCTGCTCCCTCAGCCTCTAATACCATCTGCACTGTATTTGGGTGAGCTCCTCTGATTTCTTTCTTCTCAATATCAAACTTTAATCCGGTTTCCTTTGCCATCTGAAAACTATCCGGAATCCGCATATCATCCGGCTGCATTCCTAAAAGACCTGCCACAAGGGCTTTATCTGTACCATGCCCTGCACCGGTAGCCGCAAAAGACCCAGATAAATAAATCTTACAAATATCCGGCTGCCTGCCAAAAAGCTTCCGCCCGATCAGACCAATTCTGACAGCTCCTGCTGTATGGGAGCTGGATGGCCCAACCATCACAGGTCCTAAAATATCAAAAATACTCGCCATATTTGCTCTCGCTTTCTTATCTATTTCTTGATATTATTCTGCCTTTACTTCCTCTAAAACAGATGTGCAGTGTGGGCATCTTGTCGCCTTGATACTAATCTCGCTCTGACAGTACGGACAAACTTTGGTCTCTGGCTCTGCCGGTTCTTCTGGTTTCTTCGTAAGGCTTGTCAACTTATTGATTCCTTTCATAAGACAGAAAAGAATAAATGCCATGATAATAAAGTTTATGACTGCTGAAAGAAATGAAGATGCGAATCCTGCAACATCAGACAGTGTATAGGTCGCACCACCTGTCAAGAGATTAAGAATCGGATTGATAAAGTTATCTGTCAAAGAGGTTACAATTCCCGAAAAAGCACCTCCAATAATTACACCGACTGCCATGTCCATCACATTGCCTCGGAGCGCAAAAGCTTTAAATTCTTCAATGAATTTTTTCATTCTTAGTATTCCTCCTTCACTTATTATGTTTCATAATTATAGCACACTGCCATTTTTGTACAACAAAAAACCTCGAAACCTTTCTCAAGATTTCGAGGTTTTATATCGTGCGGAGAATGGGACTTGAACCCACACAGGATAAACTCCCACTAGAACCTGAATCTAGCGCGTCTGCCATTCCGCCATCTCCGCTGACAACGACTATCATAACACAGCGAAGATCAATTTGCAATTATTTTTTCCAAAATCTAGTATTGCAAATAAAACAGCATTTGTAGGGACAATA